>JAZKBL010000073.1:19539-25672 GCA_040388665.1 Chlamydiota bacterium | reverse complement strand
TAACAACTCTTCTCCCGTTTTTGTGATATCTCCAGCTCCCATCGTAACAAGAACGTCTCCTGGTTTCAGTATCTGCACAAAAAAATCGACGAGTTGCTCTCTTGAAGCGTAATGAACTTCTGCAAGCGACCTGTTTTGAATTTTTTCCAAAAGAATGTCGATAGTAACGCCTTCAATAGGTTCTTCTCGTGCACTATAAATATCGGTCAAAACAAGAACATCTGCATGGTCAAAAACTTGAGGAAATTGCTCCATACAATCGCGTAACCGCGTGTATCTATGAGGTTGAAAAGCAGCTATTAACCTTTTTTCTCCAATTGCCGCTTTCATAGCTCTTAGCGTTGCAACAACTTCTGTTGGATGATGTGCATAATCATCATAAACGGTGATTTCTTTAACCTCTCCTTTCTTTTCAGCACGTCTTCCCACACCAGAAAAGCTCTTCAGTCCAGAACGGATAACCTCTTCCGGAATTCCCATCTGAAGGGCGATGCCAAAAACCGCTGATGCATTTAGGACGTTATGCGCTCCAACTAAAGGAATGATCACTTCCTCGTAAGATTTATTCTTAAATCTAAAATCAAAAACATTTTCCCAACCTTCCTGATGATAATTCTCAATATAAAGGTCTGCATCTTCGCTAAATCCATAGCTACACCCACCAAGACCTAAAGAGCTTAAACGATCATCATCTTTACACCAAAACAAGGACTCTTTTCGAGTCACTTGATGAGCAAATTGTTGGAACCCTTTTAATAATTCATCTTCACTCTTCCAGTAATCAAGATGATCGTTATCAATATTGGTAATGATTGCACCTGTTGGGAGATATTTTAAAAACGAACCATCACTCTCATCAGCTTCTGCGATAAAGAAACTTCCCTTTCCTCCACCTCCATTGGATCCTAAGCTACGAACAATGCCGCCAATGGCATAAGAGGGATCAAAATGAGCATTAATAAAAACATGAGCTAAAAGAGCTGACGTTGTTGTCTTCCCGTGAGTTCCGGCAACAAGTAAGGCGGTGTTTCCGTCCATAAGCTCTGCAAGCAATTGCGATCTATGAATCAAACGAACGCCTTGCCGCAAAGCCTCTCTACATTCTGGGTTTTGCATAACAACAGCTGTACTATATACGACAGTTGTTGCATGTTTACTGTTTTTTTCTTCCTGACCAATGCAAATCCGCACACCCTTTTTTTTCAATCTGTCTAATTCAGAAGAAAATGCGATATCGCTGCCGGACACAGATATGCCATTATCTACCAAAACGTGAGCGAGTGCACTCATGCCGATTCCGCCAATTCCTATGAAATGGATGTGCTCTTCATACATAAAACCTCATTAATTAAAGAAGACAATGATGATTTATTTTCTCCTTGTTTAAAAGCTCGAATTGCTTGCTGCATGATGCTATTTTCTTTTTTACAACGTATGAAAATATCAAGAAAGCTCTCTGTGTCTCTAAAACAAAAAGCGCCTCCTGTTTTCTCCATACACTCAGCATTTTTTCTTTGATGATCATCAGCAGCGTGAGGATAAGGTAAAAGAATGGCAGGAACTTCATATTCAATGAGCTCTGCAAGTGTTGCAGCGCCTGATCTGCAAACAGCCATAGTAGCTGCTTGCCATGCTAGATCCATACGCGGCTCAAACTCTTTAACACATGCTGAAATGTTTAACTCTTCATAACGCCGTTTCATTTCTTCAAGGGAGTTCTTATCTCCTGTAAAATGGATTACTTGAAATTCTCCCGCAAAATGAGGAGCTGTTTCAAAGAGTAGAGTGTTAATTGACAGCGCTCCTTGAGAGCCTCCAAATACAAGAAGCGTGTCTTTTTTTACATCCAAAGAAAAATAATCTCGGGCTCTTTCTTGCGTCGAACGTACCCCCTTCCAAAGGGGCATAGCAACCTCTCTCATTTTCCCAAAAAGCTTTAACCCCGCTTCTGGAAAATGCACAGCAGAAAGATACGCAAATCTAGAAAAGAAGCGATTAACTTTTCCCGGTATTGAATTTGCTTCAAAAACAACAACAGGAACTTTAAAAAATAAAGTCGCTAAAAGCACAGGAAAAGAATGAAAGCTTCCAAAACCAACAACGATATCCGGTTTAAAAGAGCGCACAATTTTTAAGCTTTTCTTCAACCCTTTGCTAATTTCGAATGCCGCTTTAAGCACGTTTTTGTTATAAGGCGTTGCACTCGATACGTCATCATAAGTAAACTCTTCTTTATTAAAATAGCGATTGGAACTCAGGCCATGACCTGCAAAACGCACTTCTAGCCCAAGTGCTTGTAACTCCTGCGCTAGCGCTTGCGCCGGAAAAAGATGACCTCCAGTTCCTGCAGCCGCTATGAGCACTTTTTTAGACATATTTTTTTTCCCGCGTGACATTAATAATCAAAGCGACGGCCATAAAAGAGGCTAAAAGATTAGATCCCCCCTGGCTGAAAAAGGGTAAGTTTGTTCCTTTGCTTGGTAAAAGTCCAGAAACAACTCCCAAATTTAAAAAAGCTTGAAAGCTAATTAAAAAAACAAGAATTGCAATCAAGTAAAACCCATGCAAATCAACGGCTCTCTGCGCCATAAAAAACCCTAAAAGTCCAAGCAGCATATAAGCAAAAAGCAATCCTAGCATTCCAATGAATCCAAATTCTTCTGCATAGATGGCTGCAATATAATCGCTGCGCGCTTCCGGAAGGTAATCAAGCTTTTGCAAGCTTTCGCCAAGTCCCTTTCCCCATAATTTTCCAGAACCTGCAGCAATTTTTGCTTGATACGGCTGATGTCCCTTTCCCTTTAAATCAAGCTCCGGGTCAAGATAAATCTGAATTCTACTAGACACATGAGGCATTTGAGATGCAATAGCTACTCCACATAACACGAATAAAGATAAGGGAAGCATCCAATAAGACCATTTGATTTTAGTTAACATAAAAAGAGCAACAAGCGTTGTCATGATGATCGCAACAGTTCCATTATCCGGCTCGATTAAAATCAAGCCAATCGGAATAGACAGAGTCCCCATCAATCTTAAAAAAACACCAAGCTTTATAGGTTGCGTAGCTTGGCAAACAACATGAATAAAATATACGGGAATCAAATACTTGACAAATTCTGAGGGTTGCAGCGAGTTGCCAAACACACCAACCCAACGGCGTGCACCATTAATCTGCTGTCCGATCCCCGGGATAAAAACAAGGATCAGCAAAACTGTTCCAATAGCTAAAAAAAAAGGACTTAACCGCAATATCTGCCGATATCCACAAAAAGAAACTAAAGCAGCGCCAACCCCTCCTACAACAGCATAAAGAATCTGTTTAACCAAAGCATGATGAGTGCTACGTTCTAAAGAGCGATCTAAAACTTCCGCTGCAGTTGTATTAAAAACCATGAGTAAACCCATAGCAAAAATCACAGCAATGCACGTCAAAAAAGCAATAACATAAGTACGCATAAAGGGTATTTACTTAATACGAAGTTGATCTCCGGGTTTAAGTCTACGCGCTTTTTCTGCATCAAGATTATTGAGCTTTAAAAGTTCATCTACCTTCATATGGTTCTTTACTGCAATCGTCCAAGGGTTATCCCCGCTTTTTACAGTGTAATACTTCCCAGTAGATTCTGATCCTGAAGCTTGTGAAGTTTCAGCTTTTGCTATTACAGAAGAAAATCCACTTTTTGGAGTAATTTTTAAAACTTGTCCAATACGCAAATTGCTATTTGTCAAATTATTCTGTTTCATGATCTCTTCTACTGTCGTATGGTGCGTTTTAGCAATTTTTTCCAAAACATCTCCTTTAGCAACGACCACTTCTATCGATGTCATTGCTTTAGCTTTTGACGTTTCAAGAGCCGGTTGTGTGATCGCATTAATTTCATCAACAAAACTTAATGCAGTAGCAGAAGATGGTGTTAAAGACTGCGTATTTCCATAATCGCGCAGAACCTGATCTACCTCGTCTCCTTGAGGCTTAATCAAAGGCTCTTTGCGAGTCTGTATCTCTATAACTTTTTTAGAATCTAATAACCCTTCTGCAGCAGCAACCGCGGGAGGATGTGTATCTGTTTTTAGCGCTGTTGTAAATAGGACAACAAGCAAACCGGCATTTAATAATGCCGCGATGATGATTGTATCTCTGCGGCTCATCTTTTTATTCTCCTTATCTTTAGATCATCAACATGGCGTTTAAATTCTTTTCCTCTATGAACGTAACTTAAAAACATGTCATAGCTCGCGCAACCAGGAGATAGCAAAACATTTTCTCCCTCTTTTGCAAACAAAGCAGATTCGGCTACTGCCAAGGCCAAAGAATCTACTTTTTTCATCTCGAAGCTATCTTGCAATTCTTCCATCATCTTATCAGCTGCCTGGCCAAGGACAATGATTTTTTTTACTTTCCCACAAAAAGCCATTTTCCATACAGCATAAGAAGAGCCCTTATCCACGCCCCCTGCGATTAAAACAACATTCCCTTTCATTGCGCTAACCGCAGAAAGAACCGCATCAACGTTTGTTCCTTTGCTATCATCATAGTAAGAAACACCATCGATCTCTGCAACAAACTCTATCCGATGAGGCGGTTTTTTAAAGGTTTTAAGCCCCTCACAAAATTGATCAAAATTAAGTCCAAATCCCTTTACAACAGCCCATGCAGCGAGTATGTTCATCCGGTCGCAATCAAAAAAACCATCTTTAAAATTTTCTAAAAGATCATAACGAACTACCCTTTTTTCATCCAAAAGATGACCGTAGTCACGAAGAACATCTCCGTGGACATAAAGATCAGCGTTAGATTTCAAACACTGCTGTAAATGACACTTCGCTAAGGCATACTCTTCTGCGGAAGCGTACCGGTCAAGGTGATCGGGAGTAATATTAAGAATCAAACCACTTTCAAAACTTTGCGTTGACATCGTTTCAAGCTGAAAAGAACTCAGCTCAATCACAAGAACGTCTTCATCTGCAGATGAGAGACAATACGATGTCAAAGGTGTCCCCACATTGCCAAAAGCTTGTGCTTGAATGCCAAAAAGGCGCAGTTGATGTTCTATGAGAAGTGTTACTGTTGTCTTTCCATTTGTTCCCGTAACAGCAATAAGACGTCCTTTCAAATGGCGAAGAGCAAGCTCTACTTCACCGATGACCTCAATACCTAAATCTAAAGCCTTAACATAAAACGGATGTTGTCTTGAAATTCCAGGAGAGACGATCACCTGCTCAATTTCCAAAAAATCAATACACGTATCATCAGAAAAAACAGGAAAAGTTGTCTCAGCTGAAACAACAGAAAGGTTGCTATCAACGCCTATCACCTCTCTACCTAAAGAGAGAAGAAGAGCAGCCGCAGCCTTACCACTACTACCTAAACCAATAATTAGAGTTTTCATTGCAACTTTAATGAAACAATTCCGATAATCGCTAGAATAAGCCCTATAAGCCAAAAGCGCAATACCACTTTTGTTTCAGGCCAGCCTTTATATTCAAAATGGTGATGTAAGGGAGCACACAAAAAAATTCTTTTCTTATTACGCAACTTATAGCTCCCCACCTGTAAAATCACAGAAAGAGCCTCCGCAACAAAAATTCCACCAGCGATAGCAAGTAATAGCTCTCTTCTCAAAAGGATTGCTGAAACACCAATGACACCGCCTAATGCAAGCGATCCTGTGTCTCCCATGAAAATCTGAGCTGGATAGCCGTTATACCAAAGAAAACCTAAACATGCGCCAATAAGTGCACACAAATAAATCCCTACCTCACCGCTTCCTTCGATATAAAGAATATTGAGGTATCTTGCTATTTCACTATTGTTCGATAAAAAAGCAACAAGAGCCAAAACAAGAGAGGTCATCACAAGACACCCTGCTGCAAGACCATCGAGTCCATCAGTTAAATTTACTGCATTAGAACTCCCCGTAAGCACAAAAAGAATCACAAAAAACGCAAAAATAAATCCAGCACCTTTTATCAAAACCCAAGGATCTTTAAAAAAAGGAAGAAGAATAAAAAAACGGACTGAAAAACAAAAACCGAGAAAACCAAACAACCTGAGGAGAAGCATAGTCCTCACGCCTTCTTCTTCTTTGATTCAGCCGCAGCCGCCTGTGATGCCTGCGTGTAGAACATG
>JAZKBL010000073.1:4484-19529 GCA_040388665.1 Chlamydiota bacterium | reverse complement strand
TAAATTCTTGCATAGAAAATACGGAAGCATTCTGTTTAGCAAATGCAGGGATAAACCAATCACCAACATGAAAAAACTCAGTTACCGAGGGTAACAGAAGATATCCACCAATCAACGCAGCCAAAAGAAGTTGCAAAAATAGCTTCTTCTTACCTAAAAGCCCTTTTGAATTTTTATAGCGCATTTTTAAATAATCATCATAACCACCAAGTACTCCAAGCCATACTGTCGTTACAAAAAGAATCAAAGTAAAAGGACTTTTAAGATCCATCCAAAGAAAAAGAGAGGCTACCATGGAAAACAAAATAAGAATCCCTCCCATGGTAGGCGTTTCTTTTTTCTTCTCATGAAGCTGTGCAAGAAGTGGACAATCTTCAACACGAATCGATTGTCCTGTTTTTAGAGAGTATAATTTATTAATTACAAAAGGTCCGAGCAAGATCGTCATTACAAGAGACGTCATTGCAGCAAAAAGCATCCTTGTCGAAGAATAAGCAAAAGCTGTAGGAACTTTCACACCAAGTGCTTTGAGATACTCAAATAATAAGAGCAGCATTCATTTACTCCAGTAGCGTCCACATCTGCTTAGAATTAGATCCTTTAATCAAAACAACATCGCCCGGTTTTACCATAAAATCTAATGCACGTTTTAATTCCACTAAATCAGTAAAAAACTGCGCAGAACGCCCCTCTTTAGCAAAAACTTCAACCATAGGAAGACACTCTTCTCCAAAACAAAGCAATTCATCCACACAACTTAAAGCCAATTCCCCAATCTCATAATGCGACACTTTAGAAAAACGCCCAAGCTCTCGCATTTCACCAAGAACTCCTATTTTTTTTCCTCCTTGAGGCCGAGGAAGATTTTCAAGAGCCGCGCGCATCGATGCGGGATTTGCGTTATAAGCATCGTTAATATAGAGAACACCCTCTTTTTCTACCTCTTGAAAGCGACGCGACACAAGCTTAAGTTGAGAAATACGAGATAAAATCTCTTCCCACTGCATTCCCAATGCACGCGCAACAGCTGTTGCACCAAGAAAATTTTCCCGCAAATGAGCTGCAACAAAAGGCAAGGAAAATACAGGAGAATACATACCTTTTTCTACAACCCTCCATCCATTATCATACGCTTCCAAAAAAAACTCTTCATCGCCATAAACAAAGGTCTCTCTCTTTTGGGTCTTACAAAATGGCGTTAACCTGCTTGTTTCTGCGTGAAGAATAGCTATTCTTGTTTTAGGGTGAGAAAGAATTTGCGCTTTTTCACGAGCAATCCCTTCAAGCCCATCAGAAAAAGAAGCTGCATGCGCTAAAGCAACCCTGCCAACAAATGCAATATCAGGGGGCGCAATGTCTACAAGACGCGCAAGCTCTCCGGGCAAGCTCATCCCCATTTCCATAACAAACAACTCTTCTTCCCCTGGAGAATTCACAATACAAAGAGGAAACGTCGCTTGTGAATTATAAGTGCCAGGCGTCTTCATAAGACAAAATTTTTCTTCTAAAAGCGTTGCAATAAATTCTTTGATTGTCGTTTTCCCGACAGATCCTGTAACACCAAGGACCTTTGTATTTCTTTTTTTAAAAACTTTTTTAGCAAGTGTCTGCAAACTTTGAAGAACGTCATCCACTCTAACCAAAATCAACCCGTAATCATCGCCCAGGTACCCCTTTGAAACGACAGCTGCCTCAGCACCCTTGCATTTTGCCTCCTGAAGAAACAAGTGTCCATCCACTTTCTCTCCTTTTAAAGCAAAAAAAACTTGAGACTCCTTAATCTGACGACTGTCAATCGCCGCACCAGAAAAATATTTATTATCAATCCTATCCTGCAGCTCGCTTAAGTCCATTTTTTTCCCCCATCTCGGAGTATAAGACGACTAAACCTTTGTCTTCTAGAAAAATAGATCCCAAAACTCTTCAGTTGACAAGATATTAACCGACGTTTCATAATCTTGAGGTTTGAATAACGGTGGTATAGCCAAGTGGTAAGGCAGAAGCCTGCAAAGCTTCCATCCCCAGTTCAAATCTGGGTGCCACCTTTACATTAAAAGAATTTCCTTTGCTTTATTTTGTCGCAACCCCTCTTGGTAATCTCTCTGACATAACATTTAGAGGGATTGAAATTTTAAAAAAAGTAGACTACATCCTTTGCGAAGACACGCGCACAAGCAGCGTTCTTCTTAAACATTACGAGATCCATAAACCACTTAAAAGCTATCACAAGTTCAATGAAAATACGCGTTTAGACAATCTCATTTTTGATTTAAAGCAAGGCCTGGACATCGCCCTTATTTGCGACGCCGGAACACCCGGCATTTGCGATCCAGGATCCATTTTAATTCAAGCATGCAGAAAAGAAAACATTCCTGTCAGTGCAGCCCCCGGCCCCTGCGCTCTCATTTTAGCGCTCACCCTATCTAGCTTTTCTTCTGAAAAATTTCAATTCGTCGGATTTCTTCCTAAGGGTTCTTCAGAATTGCGTAGATTACTTGCAGAAATCCTCCATTATAAAGGCACGACAATCTGCTATGAAAGTCCTCACAGACTTATTGAAACGCTAAAAAAGATTCCTAAAACACGCAAAGTTGCTGTACTCAGAGAGATGACTAAGATCTACGAAGAATGTATCGAAGGAACTGCAGAGGAAGTTCTCTCCCATTTTTTACAAATACCACCGCGCGGAGAGATTGTCCTTCTTATTGCTGAAGGCAATCAAGATTACAACCACTTATCACCCAAAGAGCATGTGGAATTCCTACAAAAGGAATATGGAATAACACTTCAAGACGCGATTAAAATTGCTTCTTCCTTAAGAAATACCTCTAAGCGCGAACTCTACAATATTGTTCATGACATATTTTCTACATCATGTTAAAATTAAAAATTTATTAATCCTTAACAGAGGAGTAGATATGAGTCTTCCAGGAGGACGTGCACTTGTAGATGCATCAGAAGCGCTAACAAATATGATCTCTTACGGATATAACATCCTATTTGGCGAAAACGTCATAAATGCTGCGCCAGACCCCGTTATAGAGGCAGAATCTTTTTTTAATAAAATTCTGCAAGAAAAACAGATTACTGCCGATTTCATCAAAATCAACTTTGCAAATCAACGTTATGATGAAGAAACAATAAGCCTTGATTTAAGCAATGCGTTTTTAAATACGTTGCCGGAAGAGATTTTTTATTTTAAAAATTTAAAATCAATAGATCTTAGATACAATAATCTGACTGTTCAAACAATCATCAACACGTTTTGCGACAAAGATATAGACATAGCTCTTGATCAATCTCTTTTTGATGCCGTAGAGTCTTTTATAAACGAAAGCAATCGAACTATGCGTTGTACAATTTTAACAACCGCGCCAAACAAATTTCTTACCCTCGAAAATGATGTATTCGTCGAAAAAGATTCATCGAACATCATTCCCTCAAATTGGAACAAAATCTAAAATGAATCCAACTTAAAACAGCCGCTGTAAGAGCGGCTTTTTTTGTACACATGTGACTCCTTTCCTTTTCCCTGCCCTTGCCCATGCCCTTGCCCTATTTTATTTTTTAGTATAAAACCTTGTTTCTCAAAATCTCTTGGTCATTTATGCAAAAATAGAATAGGGCATGGGCAGGGGCAGGGAAAAGAATTATGTAAGAGGTCTAATCAATGAAGCCGATTTCTTTGAAATAGAGCAGATTGCTTTGTAAAAATACAGGAAAAGAGCTGTCAATAGGAACTACTGGGCAGCTTTGCAAAACTTTCATCAGATTTTCTGCACGCGTGAATTCTTCGGTATCAAGCTCCTGGTGTGAAAAAGCACGGATCTTATCAAGATACTGATCCACTCCGCCAATAGATGAAAAATGCCATCCCCCATCTTCAATCAGACAAATCCTTGAAATAGAGCTTGTACGTAAACGTTTTGACTTCATATGACGCATCTTACGCACAATTCTAGGAGAAAGACGTGTCATGTGCTCATATGTCGTCGCAATCGTTCCTTTCCAAAGCCCCTGAAATCGATTTAAGTGTCCAAAATACATCTTCTGCTCTAAAACGACAGCTTGCAATTTTTTAGAAACAAGGGAAGAAACAATCTCTAACATTTTTTCTGCCCGTACAATTTCATCGACATCAGAAATCAAAACGATATCCTTTTTCTTACAACTCTTAAGTCCGCGCATGATCTGATCTCTTTGATATCTTTCTCGCAGCCAAGGATTATCTGTTTCAAAATGCTCTTTAACAGGAATGTAAGTAATTTTATCAGCAAACTTTTGGAACCGGTCTTGATGATCTAAAAAATTAAGAGGTTTTTCATTACCCCGAAAAGTTTCACGAGCTTCTACAATGATGAACTTATCAACAACCGGATACATTTCCTCTAAACGCATTTCAAGAAGATCATACTCGTTATAGAAAAGAAAACAGTCATAAATGCATGGCGCGCATAAATGCTCGCGGCCTAAAAAAATAATGTACGCAAAAACAAGCGCAAGAAAAAAAATGGTCTTAAATACCTTCATTCATCAAACTTAAAGCAGTTGCGGTATATTGAAAGTAACTTTAAAATGACTTATTCATCAAGAAAAAAGGAGAACTGCATGTCCACATCACCTAAAGAACTGATCTTCGAAGAAGAAGCACGTAATAAACTGCGCGAAGGAATAGACAAACTTGCCGACGTCATCGGTGTTACTCTCGGACCCAAAGGGCGTAACGTGGGCCTTCAAGCAAATTATGGTGCGCCTACAGTGACAAATGATGGCAATAGCATCGTTAAAGATGTCGAACTTTCTGATCAGTATGCCAATATGGGCGTTTCTATAGGCAAAGAAGTTGCTGCTAAGATGAAAGAGGTCTGCGGAGATGGCACAACAACAAGCATTCTACTCTTGCGCGCCCTCGTTCAACATGGCGTTAAAAACATCGCTTCCGGCTCAAGCCCCATCGGCATTAAAAGAGGTATGGATAAAGCATTAGACACTATTCTTAAAGAAGTCGACAGCTTTGCTATCACTATCAAAGAAGATGAGGAAATCTATAACATCGCACTCGCATCTTCCTCAAGCGACGAGACCGTTGCTGCAATCATTGCTGAAGCCATTAAAAAAGTAGGAAAAGAAGGCGTTATTACCATTGAAGAAGGAAAAGCAACAGAAACAACCATTGAAGTTGTTGAAGGCATGCAATTAGATCGAGGCTACCTAAGCTCTTACTTTACAACGAACGCAGAGACTCTTTCAGCTGTTATGAATGATGTACGCATCCTTGTTACCGACAAAAAAATCTCATCAATCCAAGAAATCCTTCCTATCCTTCAAGGAATTGCTTCCTCAGGACAAGAGCTCCTCATCATTGCCGATGACCTTGAAGGAGATGCTCTTTCCACTCTTGTTGTTAATAAATTGCGCGGCACGCTTAAAGTATGCGCAATCAAAGCTCCAGGTTTTGGAGATCGCAGAAAAGCGCTTCTTGAAGATATCGCCATTTTAACAGGAGCAACACTTATTTCAGAAGAAACAGGCATCTATCTCAAGGACGCGACAGCCTCACTTCTTGGCAATGTAGAAAAAGTGACGATCACAAAAGATAAAACAACTATCATCGGCGGTAAAGGATCTCCTGCCGCCATCGAAGCGCGCGTCAAACAAATCGATGCAGAAAAAACAATCGCAACAAGCAACTACGATAAAGAAAAACTTGAAGAACGCAAAGCGAAGCTTAAGAGTGGCGTTGCTGTTATTCGAGTGGGCGCTGCAACAGAACCTGCAATGAAACAAAAAAAACAGCTGTTTGAAGACAGCCTTAACTCTACAAAAGCCGCTCTTGAAGAAGGGGTTGTAACGGGTGGAGGCATCGCTCTTCTTACTGCAAGCAAAGCAGCTCTTAAGCTAAATCTTCAAGGTGAAGAAATTCTTGGCATGCATATCGTCGTCAAGGCTTGTGAAGCTCCCTTCCATCAGCTTGTGTCCAATGCAGGATTTGACAGCCTAATCATCCTTGAGCAAGCAAGCGTAAAAGGTCCTAATTTTGGCTTTAACGCTCTTACGGAAAATGTCGAAGATCTTCTAAAAGCAGGAGTGCTCGATCCTGCTAAAGTTGTAAAAAATGCTCTTAAATTTGCAGTTTCCTCAGCCGGCATCGTTCTTCTTTCAGAAGTGCTTATCGGTAATGCAAAAGAAGAACAAGACGAGAAATGATGGCAAGTAGGTCAGCTGCTGTCATTCCCGCGAAGGGCATCGGTGATGCCCTTCTCATGATGATTGCCTCCCACCATTTATTAAAAGCGGGTTACAAAGTAACAACATTTCATCCTCAAATGAAGGAACTTGAAAGTTGGTTTCCCGGCCATCATTTTGAGAGCATCCCGCCAAGTGATTTTTTCCATTTTGATCTTGTCATTTTTGAAAACGACAATTCTCAAAGAATACAAAAACTACTCAACGGCAGCGTTTTCTATCCCACCTATTCTCCGGACAAACACGGCCCGCTATTTGCTTTAGATCAAGTCTTTAATTCTGATCTACCCATGGTGGACAATATTGCACACGGTATTGCCAATTTGTTGCATTTACCTGGCATTTCTAAAGATAACGGTCTCTTACCACCCTCTCATCTCTCTTTTCGACACCATGAAAAACGGATCGTTCTGCACCCCTGCAGCAATGATGCGGAAAAAAATTGGCCTAAACGAAAATTTCTCTCTGTTGCGCATGTTCTAAGAAAAAAAGGATACGAACCCGTCTTTGCTACAAGCCTTAGTGAACAAGAGGACTGGAAAGATGTGGAACAAGAAGGCTTTTCTCTTCCAAGCTTCTCTAATTTATCTGCTTTAGCAACTTTCCTTTACGAGTCAGGCTATCTCGTCGGTAACGACTCTCTTCTTGGCCACTTGGCCTCTAATATGCATCTGCCAACGCTTATCATCGCCAACGATGAAAAAAGAATGCGCCTCTGGCGTCCCGCCTGGCGACTAGGGGCAGTCATCACCCCCTCGCTTCTCCTACCCAACTTCAAGCCTCTACGCTTGCGCAAAAAACATTGGAAATGCTGGATCTCCTCGACCAAGGTGCTGCGCACCTTCTCCCGCCTCAGCACAACTCTTTAAGATAACAAAAAATTTAATATATCAACTCTTTTTTTACCATTACTATCGTTATTATCATGTTATAAATAAAAAAATTAATTAGACACTTATTTTGTTGTTATATTTTACTGATTTTATGATACTATCTTTGTATTATGAATAATATTGTAAATTATTTAAATCATATTACTGTTGACCCTTCTTATTATCAACGTAATTACAAAAATGATCTTCCTTCTGAAGAAACAACAGGATGGCTAAGCGTTGCAGAGCGTGCAGCACTGATCGTAATCCCCTTTTTAAGTCTTTACAAACCCTTTGGTAAATCGATCTCTTTAGTCATGAGCAGCTGCCGTTGTATCACCCATCTATTTCAAGCAGGAAAAACGCGCCATATCGCACCAGCTATAGCTTACCTCTCTCTTGCAGGCCTTAGCGCTATCGCTCTTGCCAGTACCATTTTGAACTTTACTCTCGGTTTAATCGTCACAACAGCTGCAGATTCTGTCATGAGCGGAGTTAGCTTCATTCAACATGTAATCAACAAAGAATATACGAAAGCTTTTGAAGATTTCCTCCAACTGCTTTCTTGCGCCTTTTATTTATTAATTCTTGCAAGCGGCAATCTAGAAATCATTTTGATCTCGCTTCTATTTCAAGCGCTATTCTCTTTTTACCAAGCACGCCATGAATTTGCTGCAGGAAAATATCCTGAATGGGCAGCAAAACTGCTGATGGGTATGGTGCGTTGTTACCAAGCTAAAGGAACATTAGATCAAATTCAAAAAAGAAATTTTCTTTTTTCTCTGATTCAATTTAACGAAATGCGTAAACGCGCCGAAAATGCAAAAAAAGCTTTTCATCTGATTGATAGTCCTCTTAATGATATGAAAGGTCAAATACAAGAACACACTGTAATTCTTTCTGATGCACAAGATCAGGAATACAATTTTGGAGCCTACTTGCATGGGCATGGTAAAGGTGTTGTAAAAGGTGCTAATCTTAACTTGGGCACATCCGTTATCGATGGCAAAGAAATGACACAGATAGAATTCAAAATCAATCATGTGTTTAGAGACGCTCTAGAGACAGCAATTCAAAATATTAAGCCTCTTCCACAAGAGGATCTTGCAAACGTTCTCGCGTTTTCTCATGCTCATGTCAAAGGAATCAAAGTAGAAACAATCCCGATGAATTTATTTTCTGAAAAACCTTTTGGAAATGCTTACAAGATCGATTTTGAAGGCCTAGGTTCTTTATCTGTCGGGGCCTCTATAGATTACCCGACCTTATACGACAAGGTCACCGTCAATCTAAACCCTGGAAAAAATCTGTATGATCTCCATGAGCTCTTATCGTTTGTCAATCTGAATGACGTTATTCGAAAATCAACACCTGATGATATCGAAAGATTAAAAATAGGGCATCTGTTTCGCACAATTTTTCCAAAAGAAGCCTTTCCTCTTGAGCGTTCAGAAGATTTTTTCAATCTTCCCTTAAATGCACTAAAAACAGAAATGATCAGTCGAGCGCCTGACATGGAGTCTATTTTTCAAGAAACACTTCCTTCAATGCAGCCTCTAGAAATCTTTCCTGGTAAAGTGCGCTACTCTGTCCCCGGACTTACCGAAAAAGCACGCAGCTTAGGAGCCTCCATGTTGACGTCAGGACTTTCTGGAAAAGCCTATTCTCAACAAGAGATGTTCGATCAAACAGCATCGATCTTAAAAATGGGCATGCTTTCTTCAGAAACAAGATTTAGTAACGGAATGTTCATCAGCGGCACAAGCTCTAAACTCGATTTCTTTTTAGGAAGCGCTGACAGCGTTTTTACCCAAATGGTTACGCAAAAAAACTACGAATTAGGGCAGCCTTTCAAGCATCTTCCTTATAGAGCAGATATCCGTTTTCTTTTTTCTCTCGACCTTTTAGAAACAGGGACGTATCAGTACACAAGCGATACTTTTGGAGAACGCAAGCCACAAGCCACGTATTCAAGCTACCCCGAAAGACCTGGCATTCTCGACTTTACAAAGGCATGCAATGAACACACCCTTTCCAGCAACGAAGTCATGATCAAAGAGCGCATCCCCCCTTCCATGATTCAAGGAATCGTTGTCCGTGATCAAAAAACACGTACTCAACTTATCGAGCACCTCAAAATGCGCAACCTTGTACAAAAAGATGAAACCATTCTTGGCATCGCTCTCAATGACTTCATTCTAGTCAGCTAAGTTTTGGATTTAATCCTTAGAATCGTAAGCGGGAAAATAAACGCATCTTGCAAAGATGGGTTTATTTTCCCGCTTACCAGTACTGTTTTTTCTGATGTCCTAAAGCACATTTGCTTTAAATAAAAAATAAAATTTCTACATAAAGAAATACTCTTTTTCTGAGAATTTCAGATCTATTTTAAGCGAGTAAAACAAGAGTTGTTTACTTTTTAAAAAATGCCCTTAAAAACGGTTACGAGATTACTTTCAACTAGTATTGCATAGTAAATTTTTAAGAAATAATTCATTAAAATCTGGTGAAAAATCCAACAAGATTACATGAAAAAACACTTGTTGTAAAGAACAATGAAATGCATAATCCCAACATCGGCATTAAAATGTCGCAATTGAAATGAAAAAATCTATTCAAAAAACGGATAGATTATTTTCAGACTTGATTTGTAAAAAGAACATTTTGCAAGACGAATATAACAAATTAAATAAAGAAAAAGAAATGGAAAAAGTCAAGTACGAAGAGCTTATGAACCAACTCAATCATGAAAAAAATATTCTGCAACAGAAGCTTAATGAAAAGCCTAAAATTGTATATATCTATTCCTCTGATTCCGAAAGCTCAAGCTCCAGTGAATCAGAATCTGAAACTTCAAGTGATAGCGACTCTGACAGTGATTTTTTCCCAAGACGACCCCAAACGCGACCACCTGTCGTTCAACCGGCCGAAGAGGAGTGCTTCTTAATAAGAGCTGCTAAAAAAATCGGTGACGCTATTGTAAAATTATAACCACATAAGAAGGGTACCCATATGGTAAAAGAAATAAGCGGACAATATTCAAATGCATATCACGCTATGCACAATATGCATAATAGCCGTGAAGGAAATATGAACGCAGAACAAGACGCGCCATCTCTTGTTCGATTTTATCGTCAAGAAGTAAGAAATTTCAAAGATCAATTAGATACGATAAACGCTAAGTATGAACCCGAAATAAATGCATTTGATAACAGCATTAAACAAATGAGGGAAAATAGAGAAAAAAGCAAATTAAACACAGAAAATTTTTTTAAAGAATTTGATAACAAAAATGAAACAATCAAACCAACTGAACCAAAAACAATATTCGTAAAAGTTTCAAAAGAAAAAAAGAATGATATTAAAAAAGATGTTTTAAAAAAAGAAGAAAATAAATCTATTTTTAATATGATCATTAATTGGATTAAAAGTTTTTTCATTTAATGAAGTAGCATAATCTGGGATAACAAAAGATCACCCAGCTGAAAGCTCTATATTGTTTTCATAAGTTGAATAAGTTTCTTGCAAATGCCGAGAAATTGCTGTAGATGAAGATTTACGCTTTTGAGGCTCTGCAAGAAGCTTTGTGTGAAATCAACCCAAACAACATTTAAAGCCTGTTTTATCGGCTCTATGTCCGTAAGCGGGAAAATAAACCCATCTTTTTTCGCTTTGGGCGGTGTGACGCTCTAGTGCTTTTTCAAGATCATTGCTTTATTCGGGTAAAAAGCCGCCGGCTTGCATTTGCCACATGCGCGCGTAAAGTCCTCCCTTAGCGATCAGGGTGTTGTGCGCTCCTTCCTCAACAATTTTGCCATGATCAAAAACAAGAATGCGATCCATTTTAGAAAGTGTCGATAACCTATGTGCAATCACGATCGTTGTTCGATTTTCCATAAGCTTTTCTAGACTATCTTGAATATATCTCTCTGTAACAGAGTCAAGAGCTGAAGTTGCTTCATCAAAAATCAAAATGGAAGCTGTGCTAAGCATCGCGCGCGCGATGGCGATCCTTTGTCTTTCCCCGCCAGATAACTTAGCTCCCCGCTCCCCGACTAAAGAGTCATATCCGTTCGGACATTTTTTAATAAATTCATCCGCATGAGACAGTTTTGCAGCCTCTATTACTTCATCTTCTGTTGCCTCAATACGGCCATAACGGATATTTTCCTCTAACGTACGGTGAAAAAGAACGGGGTCTTGAGGAATTAAAGTCACTTGGGCGTGCAAAGATTCATGCGTCACATGCGCAATATCTTGACCATCAATCAATATGCGTCCCTGCTCTACTGGATAAAAACGCAGGATTAAATTCACAAAGGTAGATTTTCCAGCACCTGAGTATCCAACAAGCCCGACTTTCTCCCCTCCTTTAATATGCACATTTTTACCTGTGAAAAGCTTCTTCTCTCCATAATGGAAAGAGACATTTTCAAAAATAATTTCCCCATGCTTAGAAGCAAGAGGTTCTGCATCAGACAGGTTATTCACATCTTGAGGGTCGTGCATGACACTCAATGCTTGGCGCGCAATGCCTATCGATTGGAAAAATTCAGGAAGGACGCTACCTGCAAACCAGAGAACAAAAACCACATTCCATGTCGTATTAACAATCTGAATGATCTCTCCAGTCGAGACTTTTCCTTGCATCCAATAAAAAATTACAAGACCATTAAGAAAAATTCCTCCTACAACAAAAATCGCAGACAAAGCGGTCAACATCCACGCTGCGTAATAGCGAGAAAGGTAATTTTTTTTCTGTTCCTCTTTCTGACTCTTCTCAATGCGTGCCCTTTCATATGAAAATCGTGAAAAAAGGTTCACCGCAAAATTATTCGATAAACTATCGACAATTTTACCCATTAAAGAGCTCCGTACCTCTCCATGAATATGAGAATAATGCGCGCACTTTGGAGTAAACGCGATACAAATACCCGTGTGCAGAACTACCCACCCACCAAGAATAAAAGCAAAAACAGCGTTGATCTGAGAAAAAAAAGCAATGGATACAATGCAAATGACAAAAGCTGGAAAAAACAATAAAATGTTCAAGAGGATCTTGGTCACCTGATTTGTCATATCATTGATTTTATTCGATAAGCTTCCCGAAAAATGCTTATTAAAATAATGGGGAGAGTGATGTTGAATATGATCAAACATCGCAAGCCGCATCGCAGCTTCTAGTTTAGGGATGGCTCTTGCTAATAAAAAGTCTTTCGCACGAAATCCAGTTTCTACAGTAATCCAAAGCGAAAATGCAAAAAAAAGAATTCCTTTTAATGCTGGCCATGATGCCGCACGATTTAGGTCAAATTGTGTGAGAATATCTACAACACGTCTTAACAGATAAGGCCACACTGTCGCATCCAGGGGCCAAGCAAGAGTGAAAAGAAAAATAAAAAAAAATGTCCACTTCTGTAAAAGCATGAATCTCAGAATGAAGTGAGTAAGACTTTCCGGAGGCATTTTTTTAGTAGTCATTATTATTTGGTTGTAAGGAGTGTATTTGCATGCTGTAGAGCCGCGTCAATGTGAGGAAAAATATTTTCTATCCCCACAAGCGTTGCTATGCCATATTTATTGATGCTTTCAGCTGCTTTACCACGGACACCAGATAAAATAAGATGTGTACGTTCTTTTGCGCACCTTGAATAAAACTGCTGCAGCACATAAATGCCTGTCGTGTCAATTGCCGGAACATAACGCATTCTTAAAATAAACACTTTTGGAGGGCGCTCAAGATGATGAAGAACATCGTTCAAATTATCTGCAATACCGAAGAAAAAGGGGCCATTTATCTCATAAACCGCAACACCTGAAGGAATGTCTTTATCTGACAGCGCATCTTTATCGACAACCTCTTCTTCGTTCTCAAGAAGAGAAGAAACTTTTGCAATTTTCGAATAGTCGACAATTCTCTTAATGAAAAGAAACGCTGCTAAAATCATTCCAAGTTCAACAGCAACCGTAATGTCAACAAAAACGGTTAAGAAAAAAGCAGTCAGAAGGATCGCAACATCTCCAAGAGGAGCCTTGAGCAGTCGATAAAAATGATTCACCTCACTCATATTCCACGCCACCATGACAAGCACTGCAGAAAGAGCGGGTAGCGGTACTAAACTGACGATGGGGCCAAGATAAAGCAGAATCAGAAATAAAACTACCGCATGAATCATTCCAGCAACGGGGGTCCTAGCTCCCGTCTTTACATTCGTTGCAGTTCTAGCAATCGCGCCCGTTGCCGGTATGCCGCCAAATAACGCAGACCCAAAATTGGCGATCCCCTGTGCTATAAGCTCGCAGTTTGACCTGTGTCTAAATCCTGTCATGCCATCTGCAATCGACGCGCTAAGGAGGGATTCAATACCCGCTAGAAGCGCTATTGTGATCGCATCGTGCATAAGGGGTGTCAAATCTTCCCAAGCTAAAGAAAATTGAGGAAATGCAAGGGAAGGTAAACTGCGTGGAAGCTCTCCAAAATGAGAGGCTACTGTAGCAACAGGAATATTAAAAGCAAAGCAAACAAAAGTAGAAAGAACAATGGCAAGCACGCCCCAAGGAAGCACCACAAAATAGCGTTTAATCAAAAGAATCATCGCAAGAGTGCTTGAAGCGACAAGCAATGTGGGTCCATGAAACGTTGGAAACGCTATAAAGTAAGAATGCCACTGCCCTATGAAATTGGAGGGCACATTTTCTATCTGGAAACCAAAAAAACCTTTCATCTGCGTTGAAAAAATCACCACAGCAATCCCCGTTGTAAACCCGGTTACTAAAGGATATGGAACATACTTAATTAAGTTACCAAGACGCGCGATTCCTAAAACAATGAGCATAACAGAAGCGATGAGTGTCGCAACAACGAGACCCTCATATCCTTGCCTTGAAATGATATCATAAACAACGACGACAAAAGCCCCTGTCGGACCGCCAATCTGAACCCGGCTTCCTCCTAAAAAAGAGATAAGAAACCCCGCAATGATGGCAGTATATAGCCCGCGCTCAGGACCTACCCCCGAAGCAATCGCAAATGCGAGTGCAAGCGGAAGCGCGACAATGCCGACAGTTAAACCCGCAAAAAGATCCTTTTTAAAAAGAAAGAAAGTATACCCTTCTTTAAAACAGCTCACAGATTTAGGAATAAATTCTTTTAGCATAACTCGGCTAATCATAATAGTTTAAATAATTACCTGCAAGACAGGGTATTGAAAATAAATTATTACAACAAGCACAATTAAGTTTACCGGAGGAATTTTATGAATAGATCTAAGCGCCCTCTTGCCAAGCAAGACCTTAAGTTAGGCCGCAAGGCTATACGCCTAGCACAACGTCCTCAACCTGTAGACGTACCCCTTAAAAGCGACACACTAAAACCCCTCGATCTTTTAAAAAAGTACCCGACAAAAAATGCGCAGAAAAAAGCTGCTGTCCTTGCCACATTACGTAAACAACTGGCTATCAAGAAGATAAAAAAACAAAGAAAAATTTCTAAAAGAACAAATGTAGGTGTTGATGCTGAATCACCTCCTAAAAGTATCCATGTAGAGGGCGGAAGATGGATGAAAACGCTTGTCAAACAAAATCTTCTTAAAAGAAAAAGCCTTACCAAGCGTTTATCGAAAAGGTGAACTATGCTATAATTTTGGGGATGCATCCATTACGCATCGCTCAAATATCAGATTTGCATTTTGCCGAGCCAGATTTCAATCCTCTCCAACTTTTTTCCAAACGCTGGCTGGGCAATCTCAATGCTTTTTTATCACGCAATAAGGTTTTTTGCCAAAAAAGGCTCTTGTCTCTTATCCCTCTTTTGAAAGAAGAAAAAGAGCGGACCGTGGTGCTTGGTCCGCCCTTCGAAATCGGGACTACTTTTTGTTGCTCGCCGCAGAGACGAAGCCGTCTCCACTTTTGAGATCAATCTTGGGAA
>JAZKBL010000073.1:0-4474 GCA_040388665.1 Chlamydiota bacterium | reverse complement strand
CCATCTGGTAGTAACTGGAGACTTGAGCACAACGTCCCACCCGAAAGAATTTGCAAGCGCAAAGCAGTTTTTAACAAAAATAGAGAGCTTAGGGATAAGCGTTCATACCCTTCCTGGAAATCACGATAACTACACGAAAAGGGACTTTGCAAAAAAAACCTTTTATCAATTTTTTAATACCCCTTCAAAAGACACCGGCATTTCTATAAAATTCTTGAGCGCTAATTTTTGGCTGATCACGCTTGACACAACCCTTGCCACATCACTTGTCTCTTCCCACGGGTACTTTTCTCCTAAAATAGAAAAACATCTAGAACAAGCATTGCAAGCGATGCCAAAAGACGCTAAAATCATTCTAGCCAACCACTTTCCCCTCTTTGACCAAGAAAGCCCACGCAAATCGCTTAGACGCTCAAACAACTTACGTGCGCTCATTCTAAAATATCCCCAAATCACTTTTTATCTTCATGGACATACTCATGCGCACTGCATTGCTGATTTACGGGAAAGTCATTTACCGATCATTTTAGACTGCGGATGCACACCTCATAAAGAAACCGGAGCCTTCCACATCATCGAAATGGAAAAGGAGCGCTATAACGTGAAAGTGTTCCGTTTTTCTGAAAGCTGGCATTCCTCTCAAGAGGTCTCCTTTTATGTCTGATCTTCCTTGGTACAAAGACGGTCTCCGTTTTAGCTGCACACAATGTGGTAAATGCTGCACAGGAAGCCCAGGTTTTGTTTGGGTAAGCGAAGAGGAAATGCACGCCATGGCAGCCTTTTTAAGAATCACCTTAGCCGATTTCATGAAACACTACACACGAAGAGTAGGCGGCAAATATTCTCTATTAGAACACAGCAAAAATTACGACTGTGTCTTTCTCAAAAATAGCAGGTGTTCTGTCTATGGTGCGCGCCCCAAGCAATGCCGCACGTTCCCTTGGTGGGATGATAATCTCAAATCTCCTGAAAGTTGGAAAGAAACAGCTGAACGCTGCGAAGGTGTAAATGCACCCGATGCTCCTCTCATCTCCCTTGAAGAGATCCAAAAAGCCCTCGACTAAATTTCCTTAATCTTTTTAATTTGAACAAATAAACTTTACAAGATACAATTTTCGATTTCTTGTTCATCTTAAACAAAGGAATCATCATGGCTGTACTTGGACCTGGAAAATTCTACAACTCTTTATCTCAAGATTATCAGTATATGCAACCAAACCATGTTTTATATGCATGTGCCTACATAAGAGCTACACAAATTAATCCACAAAAATTCTCTAACGGTATCTATCCCAATATCTATCCAAGTACTCAGGATACGCTCATGCAAGAAATCTACAACAATAATGCTCATAAATATTTGAAATCTATTGACTTGCGAGGATCTTATTTAACCTCTATTCCTTCCGATCTTAAAGAATTTACAAGTTTAGATCTCATAGATTTACGAGGTAACCGCATTGAACCTGAAGTAATCGTAAGCTATTTCCACGACAAAGAACTGACCGTCATTATAGATTCTCTCATAGGAAAGAGAGCATCTGAACTATTAGAAGAAACAGAATCTTTAGTTGGCTACAAAAAATGCAAACTCGTATTTGATTACCGTGTAGCTAATACACTTTACATCCCACAAATTAAAAATGATGCACTTCAATATGAAGAGAAAACGATACCCCCACATCTTAAACGCTGAATATACACAGGGACAATTCCATGACCGATTCAGGTATATGCAAAAATAGAAAACATCTCAGAGATACTGAAAAAGTAAAAACAAGTATCGGGTTTTCAAATGACTCAGGATGTCTTTGAAAAGCCCTCGACTAAATTTCTTTGTTTTCTTACATTTCTTTTATGGCAATAGACAACGCTGTTCAGAAAAAATTACAAACGTGGTTAGACGGCCCCTACGATGAAGAAACAAAGGCCTTCATCCGCAGCAAAAAACCTGAAGATCTTATCGACGCTTTTTATACCGATCTTTCTTTTGGAACGGGGGGCTTGCGCGGTATCATGGGCGTTGGCACAAACCGGATGAACCGTTATACCGTTCAGATGGCAACACAAGGCCTTGCTAATTATATTCTCAAGCAAAAAGAAAGTCATCCAAGCGTCCTCATCGGCTATGACTCAAGACACAATTCCCTATTTTTTGCAGAAGAAACAGCACGCGTTCTTGCAGCAAATGGAATTACAGCTTACCTCCTTAATGAAATGCGTCCTACACCCTACATCTCTTTTGCAACAAGACATCTAAAATGCACATCCGGCATTATGATCACAGCGTCTCATAACTCCGCCATTTATAACGGCTATAAAGTTTACTGGAAAGATGGCGCGCAAGTAGTTTCTCCGCACGATACAGGCATCATGGATGAAGTACATGCCATCCATTCTATTGCGGATGTCAAACTATCCCCTCTCAACGATCCCCTCATCAAAAAAACAGATGTAGGCCCTCTTGATCAAGAATATCTCAGCGCACTCCGTCTTTTACAGCTATTTCCTGAAGAAAACAAAAAAAATGGTAAATCGCTTAACATCGTCTACACAAGCTTACATGGAACAGGCATTACAACATGTCCTGCGGCTCTTAAAGACTGGGGATTCACATCAATCCATTACGTTGAGGCTCAAATCAAACCCGACGGCGATTTTCCAACCGTCAAATTCCCCAACCCTGAATACAAAGAAGCCCTTCAGATGGGAATCGATCTTCTTGTGCAAACAAACTCTGATCTCCTAATTGCAAACGATCCCGACGCCGATAGGATGGGCATTGTCGTCATGCACCACAACACCCCTATCATCTTAACAGGCAACCAGATTGCAACTCTTTGTGTTCATTATCTCTCAGAAACTCTCACCTCTCAAAATGCAATGCCTTTAAAAGGCGCCTTCATCACAACGATCGTCAGTACAGAGCTTCAAAAAATCATCGCATCTCATTACAAAAAACCCTGTTTTGAAGTGCTAACAGGCTTTAAATACATTGGAGAAAAGATTCATCTTTGGGAGCTTGGAAAAGACGGCGCCTATGAGTTTCTTTTCGGCGCAGAAGAATCTTACGGTTTTTTACGAGGCACGCATGCACGCGATAAAGACGCGACCATCTCCTCATGCCTTATCTCTGAAATTGCGCTTTCTGCAAAATCTAAGGGAAAAACACTTGTCGACGTCTTAAACGAAATCTATAAACAGTTTGGGCTTTTTAAAGAAAAACAACTCTCTGTCAATTTCGATCCCGGCAAAGAAGGGATGGAAAAAATGCTGCAAGTCATGAATACCTTACGTAAAAATCCTCCTCAATCGATTTTAGAAAAAAAAGTCATTCAATTTACTGACTACGAAAAAGGAAACGATGGACTTCCCCCTTCAGATGTTCTCCTTTTCCGCCTTTCTGATAAAAGTAAACTCATCATCAGGCCGTCAGGAACTGAACCTAAAATCAAAATCTACGCTGAAGTACAAGGTGAAAGCGCAACAGATGAATACCTCGACACCCTTTTACTCAATGTCAAAAAACTATGCTCGCTCTAATTACTGGCGCCACGTCAGGGCTTGGAAAAGCTCTCTGCCACCTACTTGCCGAGCAAAAAATTCCCCTCATTATTTCAGGCAGAAATTCTCTAGAACTTGAGAGTCTGAAAAAAAACCTTCCTGTAGACGTCACCTGCCAAACAGCAGATCTAACAAACAAAAGCGAAAGACAGACTCTTATTAATCTCATCCATACCATGCAGCCCGATCTCATCATCAATAATGCAGGTTTTGGACTCTATGGCGATGCCCTCACCCACACAACAGAAAAACAGCTAGAAATCCTTGAAGTTAACGGCAGTGCCGTTTTAGAAATCTCTTTAGAAGCCGCAAGAACCCTACAAGAAGCACAAAAACCAGGAATTATCTTAAACGTCTCTTCCGCTGCCGCCTTTTTTGCGTCCCCTTCTTTTGCTGTCTACTCGGCGGCAAAAGCCTTTGTTAATCAATTTTCACAAGCACTAGACAAAGAGCTAAAACCTCACGGCATTCGCATCCTCACAGCATGTCCTGGTCAAATCGACACCAACTTCCGTAATAGAGCAGCATCAGGTCACCCACAACAACAGGATAGCTACACGATGACCGTTGAAAAAGCAGCCCATGAAATCCTCTGGCAAATCCAGCACAAAAAGCCGGTTCATATTTTCGATGCCAGATACCGGATCATGACCTTCATCGCCCGTTATTTCCTTCCAAGCTCCTTCGCAACACAGCTCATCCAAAAATCCATTTTAAAGCGCATTACATGATCAAAAAACGTGCGCAAGAAACAAAGAAATAATTTTTCTTAAACGCCGCCGATCAGGTGGTTTGGAGTGCGGCGACTCGTCGCCGCTTTTTTTTGACTCGAATTGTCGAGTCTCATTTATCCAGCGGACGCGAGAAAACTCGGTCTTTCAAGGCCGAGATGAATCGCGCCTTTTAAATT
>JAZKBL010000072.1:0-1629 GCA_040388665.1 Chlamydiota bacterium | reverse complement strand
AATAAACAAGCAACTTTAAAATATCGTAAAAATAATGCAGAAGCAATAAATTTTAAAAGTAGAATTCGATATTGGGATAACTTAGAACAAGAAAAACTTCGTAATAAAGCATACAGAGAAAATAATCCACATCGTTCTGTGGCTAGATGTGCAAAATATAGAGCAGTCAAACTTAAGGCTACTCCTGTGTGGCTTACTGAAAATCAGCATGAAGAAATTCTAGCTTTTTATGAAAGAGCTAATTATCTTACCTCCATGACCGGTATACACATGAAGTGGATCACATAATCCCACTGCAGGGAAAAAATGTGCGGGGTCTACATGTTCCCTGGAATTTGCAAGTTTTGACACAAAAAGAAAACAGGAAAAAAGGAAATAAAATCATATGAACTTTAAAAAGATAAAATTAGTCCATGAAAGTCCAGATCATTTTATCATGAGAGAAGGAAACTCTCATTTCCATGTTGCTAAAAAAGGTCTTGACCAAGAAATGGTACAGAAAATCCAGGGCTTTGCTGATGGCGGAGAAGCTGAAGATGGACCCCTTGATTATCTAGAAGGAAAAGTTCGTTCTGCCCTAAAAGTTCCCCCTAAATCAAAACCTGTGCCCGAAACTCAAGAAGAGCATTATGCACGGATCCGAAAAGAAAACACTGAACGCGCATCAGGACAAAGATCCTCTATGATGTCAGATACATATTCTGATGGAGGCGACGTCCCCTTAGAAAAAACGGCTACTGATTTCTTTAATCGAATGAAAAAGCCCGTGCCCAGCACCTCTTCAGACAATAAATATGCTTCCGGCGGAGAAGTTCCAGGAATGCCCGGTCATAATATTGATCCAAAAGAAATGGAAGAAGAGACCAAACATTTAAATACACCACAAGAATATCCCAAAGAGTGGCACAATAAGCTTGGTAGCATGGATAATTTTCAAGAAAAACAAGTACAACATTTTGATGTTGGCGGAACTGCTAGCGGACTTCCACCAGATTTTGATAATCGTGTAGAAGCAGAAAAGCAAAATTTAGCTGTAAATGCTACTGCCATGCCCCCAGAAAACATAGACAATAATAATATTCTTCCTGCTACAGCAAGTCCTCTTCCTGTAAACCAATTTCAAACTCAAGCAGAAACAAATGTTGCTGCGCAAGATCAAGAACAAATGTCTAAGGCTATGCAAAGTGAAGAAGCCCAAAAAGCGCTTACTGCCCAAGCCGTGCAGGACCAAAATGCAAAAATTCAAGCTGATAATCAAGTTAGAATGCAAGCAGGACTACCACAAATTCCCTTAACTCCTTCGCCCCAAGTAGACCAATCTCAAATGCAGGTTGTGCCACAACAAAGCCAGGTTTCTTTATCTCCTCAACAAAGTCAACCGCAGATGCCCCAGGATCCAAGAGTGGGAACAAATCTTACGGGTAATTTTGATAAGGCACTTAGACAGATTCAGGGCGGAATAAATAAAAATGCTGAACTTCAGGCGCAAGGAATGGCAGAGAATGCAAAAAACATACAGGCTCATCTAGAAGATCAAAAACAACGCGCCGCAGATTATGAAAAAGAGCGTTCTGCAATTCAAGCACAGAACACCGAACTCTTCAATCAGGTTCGAGATTCTAAAATAGA
>JAZKBL010000071.1:0-11822 GCA_040388665.1 Chlamydiota bacterium | reverse complement strand
GAGCTGCCTTAATCGCCGCCACATAACCGCCGGGACCCGATCCTATAATTGCTATATCCGTTTTTTCTCTCTGCATATTTTCTCTCCATCCAAGTGACTGTCCTCCATTTTACACGTTTGAAGAAAAAAACATAGAAAGTTTTGTCCATAATGTGAGACGATGAGAATTAAGGTGTAATTATGAAGTCAATGGACCGTCAAAAAATTTGTTCTAACTGCGATGGCAGGATCCCCGTAAATGCCAAAGAATGCATTTATTGCGGCGCCGAGCAGCCAGAGCAATCAGAAACGCCCCTTTTCAAACAACAATCCCTTCAAGAAAGCCTTTCTTCCCTCTACGCCCCCATTTACAGCACAAGAAATCAAAGCCATTCTGAACAAGAAAGGACACCGCCCCCTCTAGCAGCCACAGCTTCTACCATTGAAGAGGAAACAGAAGAGGATGTTAAATCTAAATTTCTTCCGATATTTCTGCTTGTCATAGGAACAAATCTTTTTACAATCGGGCTCTTGCAACTTTTCTTTTCAACCAATGGCCTGCTCGCCCTTGAATGGAACAGCAGCTATTGGTTCTTCTATTGCTTCCTTGGCCTCCCGATGTGCTACTTCGGCTACAAACAAACCACTTAAAATTCCGACTCAATCTGATCTTGCAACCTTTTTTCTAAAAACTTTAACTCTTCCGTATTTTTAGTATAAGCTTGATCTATCCGATTTGGCTTATTAGGATGGCGTAAGCAAAGAAGACCATGTTCCACCATTGGAGCTAAAAAACGAAAACGCAATGCATCGGCATTCCTATCTACTAGCTCGGCCAATTGTCGTCTTGTTAGCCAACGTCCTTCGCACAAATTCAGGAGCGTTGATTCCATTTCTTTACCTGAAGACCTCTTATTTTTCCTAGTAAATTCAGACAATTTAACTAACTCATCCCATTCATTATTAGATATTTCAGCCTTATGTATGGAGTCGGTCTCCATATGTATGGAGTCGGTCTCCATATGTATGGAGTCGTCCTTCTTATATACGGAGTCAATTTCAGAGGAAACTCGATAACGAGTCCATCGTCCTTGCCCCTCCTGACTTAGAACTCCCTTCCTAACAAGATTTTGAAGAATTCTGGTCACATCCGCAGCATGCTCAGAAGTAATTTGCCTCATGCGTGCATTGTCTACCCACCCTTCTAAATCGGCTGTCACTAATGCCTGCACTTCTAAACTTGTAAATTTTGCGACCTTCGTCCCAAATCGCTGTTTTAGTCGAGCAAGTGACTCATCTGGAATCAGGCTGATCATGGGTAGGCTCCAAAACACGCGATCTGGTTGCATACGTTCTCTAATCATAGGAGAACGCCAATGTTGGGAGCTCCATCCTCGTCGAATTTTATCTACCCCAGATCCTGCTTTTTCAGCAGCACCTATCATGGTAAACATGGTTTGTAAAGACTTGTTGCGACATTCACTTATGTTGCCCTGCATTAGTTGATCAAATGAAATAAGTAAAGATCCAGGATTAGAAAATTCAAAACGATCTTTATATTTTTCGACGAGCACCCCGCCTTGTCCTAAATAGTCAGCGTGAATTAACGCATTAACTAACGCTTCACGAATAGCCTCATGAACTATTGTTTCTCCTTTGCGGAATAACCCTGGATTTAGTTGAAAGGGGAGTTTAAGATCGATAGAAAGCTTCTGAACTATTCGCACATAAAATTGAAATAAATTCCCAGACCAAGTACCATCGAGGGTCACGCGGTCAGTCCAACGAATAGAGAGATCATCAGAGAATTTTTCACGATAATCTACAGAATATTGCGGCATAGCTTCACGGAGTGTTTCTTCTCGACCAAACATAAGCAACCCTGCAATTGTCAATCCATTTTGTCCTGTTGTACGACATAATTTCCATCCCCCAAGTTTTATAAGTAACCCTTTATCATTCTCACTTAACCAGGGATGAGTGGGTTTATGCGATGCTAGCCTCTGTCGGTATTGTTGAAGGCTCTGAAGATCTAAATCATCAATCCCAAAATGTTCCAAAATGCGACTATCTGCAGGTTCTTCAGACCTATCCGCTAGCATTCGACTGACCTCTTGCTCTGAGCAATGGTAATCCCCTTCGTAAGAACGTCTATAGACACCTGTAAGCGGGTTTTGCCCTGTGAATATAGGGCGTTGATAACGAGATGCTCTAGGGACATGTATGGCAATTATTCGACCATTCGGATGATCAATTTCTTGAATATCGTTATTTCCAAGAAGGTTGATATTAACCTTGCTTCTATTATTAATGGTATCCCAGAAAGTTCTCTTCATTTTTTCCGTATCCATTAAACCGCTAACAGTTCCATCATTTTCGACTCCAAGTAAAATGACTCCACCTTTGGTATTTGCCATAGCGCTATAGGTTTCCCACAAGCTTTGAGGTAGCCCTCCTTTCGCAGATTTAAATTCTAAATCATCATTTTCACTCCAACCTAATGAAGCTAAAATGTTAAGTGGATCGATTACATTTTTTTGTGTTATCACATGACTACAGTTTTTGGTGAGTATTAGCCATGTACTTATACTCGAAGATCTGTTTCCCAAACAACAGCTTTTCAAAAGACCGTGTTAGAATGTTCTATGAAGAGAAAAACAGCTAAAAAAATATCGTAATTTCAACGGAATTGCCGATTTCTAGTAGAAAAAAAATCAAACCCAGTCAAAAGAGATCATGGCTGATAGCGCCATGACGACGACAAGGGAGACGCGGAACATTTGACGTGCCCATATTTTGTCATTTTTTGCTGAAAACCCTTTAAATCCTAAAATAAGCCAGGTGGCGCCAGCTAAGGTCGCAACAACTAAATACGCGTAGCCAACATAGCCAAAGGCAATGAGTGCCCATGTAGCAATCATGAATGCTATGATATAAAGAAGCATGTGTACTTTCGTAACATACATCCCTTTTTTGACGGGAAGTACAGGAATCGATGCGGCTGCATAATCATCAAACCGGTACATGGCAATCGCATAAAAGTGCGGCATTTGCCACAAGACCATAATTAAAAATAATATGATCGCTCCAGCATCAAGACGATTGCTCACAGCGCAATAACCGACAAGGGGCGGAACCGCTCCTGCAACACTTCCCACAAGAGTTCCATAGACAGATTTATATTTCCAAATCCCGTACATCACCACATAAAAAAAGAAGCCAAAAAATGCAATGAACGCAGTAAGCGTATTTGTATAAAAAAACAGAACAGCAATCCCACAAAGTCCAAGCAATGCAGCAAATGTAAGCGCACTTTTTAAAGAAATGAGTCCCTGTGGAAGAGCCCGATTTTTCGTCCTCGCCATCTTTTGATCTGCATGCCGGTCAAAATAGTTATTAAACACACAAGCAGATGCCATCACAAAAGCGATGCCTAAAACAGTTGCTAGAAACAGCGGGATGTTAATCACTCCTTTGGAGGCTAGAATAAACCCTGCGGTTACCGTCACAATATTGCCTAACACAATTCCCGGCTTGGTCAGCGCATAATACATACTGATCATAAAAGCTCCTTCAAGGTTTATATACACAAAAAAAATACATCTATTTCAGCTACCCAAGCTCTGGAATGAGCGAAAGATCAGTGCGGAAGGGCATACGTTGTGGCGGCTCAATCTGAGGCGGCAATTTAGGCGCAGATTTTTTAGTCTGTAAAGTGCTCTTTGTATCAGGAACCATCATCGCAAACTTAAATAGGGCGTGCGCGATCTCTTCTTTCAGTTTCAAACTCAGCGTATCAAATAAGCTAAACGCCTCGTGTTTAAATTCTGTGAGAGGATCTTTTTGTCCAATGGAGCGCAAGCCCACTTCCGCACGTAAATGGTCAATGTTTAAAAGATGCTCTTGCCACAATCTGTCGATATTGCGAATAAGAATATTGCAAACAACACCTAACAAGATACTCTCTGCATCCACTTTGTGGGAATTCCCTCCAAAAAGAGCCTGCGCTTTACGAATATTTTCTGCTTCATGAGCAATCTTCACTTCAAAAGCATGACAAATTTTTTCTGAAGCCTTTTTTTCAATCTCTTCAATGGTGATATAATCATCATCAAATTCTTCACTCTCAAATGTGATAGGAAAGTTAGTCACAAGCCATGCACGGAACCCTTCGGGATCCCAGCCGCCTTCAACAGATCTGCCAATAAAAAATCGATGACTCATCTCTACGCATAAATTCTCAAGAAGCTCTTTTGCTAAATCGACGCTATTTTCATTATGCAAGACATCATTGCGAAAAGCGTATATTTCCGTACGCTGCTTATTCATCACATCATCGTATTCTAATGTGTGTTTGCGGATCGTGTAGTTACGCTGCTCAACACGTTTTTGCGCCGTTTCTATCGATTTATTGAGCATTTTAGCAGAAATCGGCTCTCCTTCAGGAGGGCGGAAGCGCTGTAAAAAGTAAGTGATGCGCGGCGATGCAAAAAGGCGCATAAGAGGGTCTTCAAAGGAAACGAAAAACTTTGATGTTCCAGGATCTCCAAGACGCGCGCCCCTTCCTCTTAGCTGTCTATCGATACGGCGGGATTGATGACGCGTGGTTCCAAGAACGTGAAGGCCGCCTAACGCAGCTACACCTTCTTGCAACTTAATGTCTGTACCACGACCTGCCATATTTGTTGCAACCGTGATGGCGCTCCGTTTTCCAGCATCAGCAATGATCTCCGCTTCGCGCACATGATTTTTCGCATTAAGCACTGTATGTTCCAGTTTATTCTGCTTCAAAATGCGAGAGAGCTTCTCTGAGGCCTCTACTGACTCTGTACCGATAAGAATCGGCCTTCCCTGTCCATGGACTTCTTGGACTTCTTTCAGAATTGCATTATATTTGTCCCGCTCCGTCATATAAATCTCGTCATCACAATCTTTTCTCTGGCAAGGGCGGTGCGTTGGAATGCTTAAGACCTCAAGCTTATAAATCTCTTTTAACTCTCCTGCTTCTGTCATCGCAGTTCCTGTCATTCCAGCTAACTTTTCATACATGCGGAAATAATTCTGCAACGTGATCGTCGCATACGTCTGCGTTTCCCCCTGAATTGCAACACCCTCTTTCGCTTCAATCGCTTGATGTAGACCGTCGGAAAAACGTCGTCCAGGTTGAGGGCGTCCTGTATTTTCATCGATGATGATAATCTTGCCCTCTTCAATGATATAATCGACATCCTTCTCCATCAAAAGGTGAGCTCGGAATAACTGTCTTAAGTTGTGAGCACGCTCTTTGCGCTTAGCGTCCTCTTCTCTAAGAGCGATTTTTGCATCTAATTTTTGTTGTTCATTAAGCTCTAAGTGATTATCAATTTCAGCATATTCACCACCGAGATCGAGCATCAAAAAGTCATTCTGCTTTTCTGCATTTCCCTCTGTCCACGCAAGGATCCCTTTATCTGTAATCTCATATTCGCTCGCACGCTCATCCACAATAATATAGAGTTCTGCAAGCGCTGCCCCTCGCTCTTCCTTGTTGGGTTCTGCGTAATAATAGGTATCCCATTTGTCGATATCAGCACGCATATCGGGATTTTCCCGTATTCTTTTAAGAACTTTATTATTCGGAGCTCCCTTGCTTACAAGCCACAGCTTACGAAAAGCCTCTTTCTCTGCAGCTTCTTGTTCTTTTGTCAATTTCACGTCATCTTTCTTATCAGAAAAGCGCCCTGTCTCTTCTAAAGTTTTACGCGCCTCTGTTGCAATACGGTTACAATAATCCCGTTGTAATCTGACAACAGCTGCAACTTCATTTTTAAGCTCATCATACATTTGGCGTGAGTTGCCAGAGGGTCCAGAAATGATCAATGGCGTACGCGCCTCGTCGATTAAAATCGAGTCAACTTCATCGATAATTGCAAAAAAATGGCCGCGCTGACAGATCTGTTCGCGCGATTCAGCCATCGAATTGTCTCGTAAATAGTCAAAACCAAACTCTGAGGCTGTTCCATACACGATATCAGCCGCGTAGACCGCTTTGCGGCTATGTGGTGGCGTTGCATTCGTAAGAGGCTCTACTGTCAATCCAAGAAAGCGGAAGACAGATCCGATCCACTCGCAGTCACGTTGCACAAGATAATCGTTAACAGTAACGAGGTGAACAGGTTTTCCGGATAACGCATTAAGATAAAGGGGCATAGATGCCGTAAGAGTCTTTCCCTCTCCCGTTTGCATTTCAGAAATTGCCCCATAATGCATCCCGATGGCACCTAAAACCTGCACATCGTAGGGGATCATGTCCCATTTTTGGTTATATCCAGAGACATGTACATCGACACCACACAGACGGCGACAAGCATTTTTAACAACAGCATACGCCTCTGGAAGCAGGCTATCAAGAGACTCCCCTTGGGCAATGCGCTCTTTAAATTCAGAGGTCTTGTTTTGAATTTCCTCATCAGATAACGCCTGAAAACGCTTTTCCCACTCATTCACCACGGTGACGGTCTTAAGATATTTTCTAAGTAGTCGATTTTGAGCAGTACCAAATAATTTCTTGATAAGACCAATCATGTTGCTTCCCCTTTTGATTTTCCTCATAAGAATAGCAGATTCTTTAGTAAATTCAAACATTTCGATCAGTACAACTTTTTTTCTTGAGCAAGAAAATAGATATTTTGATATAGGTTAGTATAGAAAATTAGGAGCTTTTGCTTGGCGCTTAGCCTGATACTCATCATGATCAAAAAATCACTAGCAAATAAGAAAAAAGCAGCGCCGTCTAAGGCCAGCATAAAATAAGTTTTTATGCGCGTTTTTACCCTGCTCCTTCTTATAACAAGTGCGGCCTATCCTAAAGAAGATGAGGTAGCCGTTATGGAATATCTCATTGAATCCACTCAAAAAAATCTTTCCACGCAAAAAAATCTTAGAGAAAAAATTCTCCTTCTTTCTGAACAAAAAGAGCGCTTTATCCTAGGAGAGCAGAACAAACAACATGCAAGCCGCATGGTTCATACAGCACTAGAAGTTTATGAAATCATTAAAGAACACCGTCTACAATATTTGTTTACTTCACAATATTTAGAAGAATTGGCATTGTTCTCTTCTATAGCAAGAAAGAGTGCGCCAAGCAGACCTTAAATTATCCATGCATACCATCCGCTACATTGACAGACAGACAAAACAAGAAGAAACTGAACAAGTCTATGGAAAACAGCTCATTGAAGCTTTCTATGGAACAAGCCTTCTTTCTCATCTTTTAGCAAGAACGATTCTACCGCTTGTTGCTAAATTCTCACTTGTGTCAAAAATTTACGGTTATCTACAAAAAAGACCTAAAAGCAAACAAAAAGTACGTCCTTTTATCGGCACATTTCACGTCGATGCTTCAGAATTTCAGGATAACGTAGACTCCTTTGCAAGCTTTAACGACTTCTTCATCCGCAAACTAAAACCCTCCTGCCGCCCTATCGCAAATGGTCATGATGTCGCTGTTCTCCCCGCTGACGGCCGTTACCTCTGCTTCCAAAATATAAAAAAGTCAGACGGTTTTTTGATAAAAGGCAAGATCTTTTGCCTAGAAAAACTCCTACAAAGTCAAGCTCTTGCTCATAAATACGAACAAGGTTCCATGGTGATTGCAAGACTCTGCCCCACCGACTATCACAGATTTCACTTTCCCTATAACTGCATGCCAGAAAAAACCCAGCTCATCAATGGCCACCTCTTTTCTGTAAACCCCATTGCGCTGAAACGCAACATCAACATCCTCTCTGAAAACAAACGGGTGATTACGCCTCTTCTCACAAAAACCTTCGGAACCATCCAATTCATCGAAGTGGGAGCTACGGCTGTTGGCTCAATCCACCAAACCTTCACCCCAGGTGAACACTATTCAAAAGGAGACGAAAAAGGCTATTTCTCTTTCGGCGGCTCCTGCATCATCCTCCTCTTCGAACCCTTCCGCATCGAATTCGACCAAGACCTGATGGAAGCCTCCCACCGACGCCTCGAAACAAAAGCCCTCTTCGGCCAATCCCTCGGTAGAGCTCTAAACCTATGAATAAACTTCTTTTGTCCTTAATTTTTCTTACCTCATCAATTGCAAGTGTTGAGCGGCACGCCCACCTTTCCTTTACACAACAATCAATCCACGTTTTGAAAGAACTTATTATCCAAGACATAGAACCTGTAGAGCGGATTATCTTTTTGCACATTCCTAAAACAGCAGGAACCAATCTTGATAACATTGCACACGCGATAAGCGATCTTAGCGGTAACTTCCATTATCAACGATTACCCATCCCGCGTATCCCAGGTAAGCCACCAAATTTGATGACTCCCGGCTGGATTGGAGGCCTACAGCAACTAGAAAACAATCCAAACTTACTCGATACCGTACCAAACCTTTTTTTCTTAACAGGACACTTTCCTTACGGGCTACATACCCATTTTACAAAACCTTCTAAATACGTAACCCTAATACGCCATCCCCTTAAACGAGAACTCTCCGACGCTAATTTTGCTTATCAACGTGGATACATCGACTCTAAAGAATTTAAAACCTACCTGACAGAACGGATGATCGATAATCCACAGGTGCGCTTGATTGCCGGCAAAGAATACATGACAGGCCCTTGTACAGAAAAAACGCTAGCCCAAGCACAAGAAAACATTGAGCGCGATTTTTTACTCGCTGCCCCAACAGACGATGTGGATGTTTTTTTCCAAATCCTAGCAAGCATACAACAATGGGGCCCTATTGCCTACGCACCCATGCAAATTACTGAGCAAAAGGTCATGGAAAAACTAGAACCCCCTCTCGCCAACACCTTGCTACAAAAACATGAATGGGATCTCAAACTGTACGAATGGATAAAAGTACGCTGGGACGCCTACAAAAAGGAAATGATCCTTGGCTGCAAAGAGCTCTCATCCGAGACCCAAGTTCTCACCCTAATGCCCAACCATCTTTCCACTCGCCGCGCACTATTTCTCTCCATTCACGAAATCGATGCCTACAACCATGAGCATATGAACGAAGGCCTCCTCGAACTCCAGCAATTACCTTACCAAAAAGATAACATCATCGAGCCTCTGCTAAAAAAATAGGGGGATCATATTCAGAAAAACGATTTTTTACGGCAACTTTTCTTATTTTTCGTTTTTTTCTCTCTAAAAGAGTTATGCATTTTTCTCGAAAATAATGTTATCTCCAAAAACATAAGACCCCTGAGTTCCGGCATGTAGAGCCAGGATTTCTTCCATGTGCTCGGGCTGATCTCCAATTAACTGCATCACCGTCAATTGGATTGTTGCTCTATCTTCTACAGAAACCGCAATAGCGAGTTTTCTAAGAAGCTTTAGCTTCAAATTCAATGGATATCCTTCAACGCAATCCACAATTTCTCGGATATATTTTAAAGGCAATTCATCTCCAATAAGCTCTTCAAAAAACTGTGCTGCAAGAGGAGGTGATAATCGTTTAGCCACCCTAATTACAAGCGGTATCCCCTTTTCCGGCACACCTAATTCAATCAGAGTTTGTAAAACACGCAGTGCATTACGCTCCTTTTTAAAATCCATCACAAGGCGCAAAACACCTTTCAAATGTTTAAGAACAGCGCTTAGCGGCATAAAAGCTGAAGCTTGGCTATGGAGAAACTTAAGGCACTCTGATGTGTATTTTCCTCCTTTAAGAACCTTATCAAAAGCCTCATCGGCAATTTTTTCTAGTTCTTGATTTTCTAGAATTATAGGACATTCATATACAGTCTGAATCCCCAGCTGTGTTGTAAAAACAAGCTGGAAAATGCGTACAGCCAATTCCCTTTCGGAAGGCTGAAGCTTTTGAGCAAATTGAACTAAAGTCGGAATAGCTTCTAAGGGCACACCGTGTTTGCAAAGAGCATTAACAACAGCTGCCGCATTCTTCGCTTTAAAACCTGCAGTATGCTGGATGACAGCAATCAAATTTTCTTCTGACAACTTGTTCTTACTACAAAACACCTCAAAAGCCATTACGAAATTCTGTTCTTGTGCAAAGTTTTTAATAAACTCAAATACTCTTGAGGTATCTTGTACTAAAAGGCGGTTCTCGCAAAGATTCCTGAGAGTGCGCATCTTCATGCTTTCTGACTTAAAATTATTAATACTTGCTAATACATCCTGAGCGTATTTCGCTGAAATTTTTTGTCTGCAAAACACACGAAAAACCTGAAAAACACAGCGGTCATCTTTGAATTTATTAATTAATTCAAATAACATTTTAACGACTTTTTCATTCTTCTTAAATTGATTTGAAGAACAAAACTCCGTAAGAATTTCCATGATCTGTTTTTCTTTAAACTGTTTAATCGATTCAAAAAAAATTGGAAGATATTCCTTACGCAAATCTACTTCGGAAAGCTCTTTAAAAAAATTTAGCGCAGCGCCTTTTTTAAAGCTCTTCATCATTTTAATTGCCATCTTACGATGTTCTGTGGGAAGTTTGAATTTACAAAGTTTCACAAGAACCTGCGCTACATGAATCTTGTTTTTAAAGCTTTTAATCAATGTGATAACAGTTGAGAACTGTTCTTTAGAAATCTCCCTTTTACAAAAAGCAGAAAGCACGTTTGCCATATTATTTTCTTGGAACCCTTGAATCAGCTCTATTATAGCGGCGCGATGTTCTTCCGAGGGATTTTTTTTATTATCACAAAAACACTCAAAAATAGACGCTACATGAGCTTCTTGAAAATGCTTAATCCGCGCAATGATCTTTGGAAAATATTCATCTGGTAAATCACGCACACATAGTTGTCGAAAAACCTCAAATGCATGGTTTTCTTCAAAATTTTCGATGGATTCAATGACTGTTAGAAAATATTTTTCAGGCAGCCCGTACATACAAAGTATTCCAAAAAGAGCCACTGCATTCTCTTCCCGAAAATTCTTGATAGTCTCGATAACGATCGGGAAATACTCTTCTGGCAATTTGATTTGACAAAATGCTGCAAGAACGGCTGCTCTATTATTTTCTGCAAAATCTTTAACAGCTTCAATTACATTAGAGAAATACTTTTCTGGTAACCCTTCAGAAACAAATGAATCAAAAAATTCCACTGCTACATCCTCACCTAACCCTTTAATGACCTCAATATAAAACGGAATATATTCTTCCGGCACGCTATTAATGCGGGGAAACAGGTACGCTACATTTTCTTCTTTAAACGACTTAGCTATTTCAATGATCGTTGGAGCATATTGCTTTGGGAGACCTAGAAAGTAAAGACTTTGGACTGCTTCTACACACGTTTCTTCATCTTTAATGCTTATTGCAATATTAACTAACAAATCCCAAACTTGCTCTGATATCTCTTGCTTTGTTTTTTTAAATTTTTCACTATATGTTTTAATAGCATCATGTTTTTCTTTATCTTCCAAGCTATTGATAACATCATTGCCCAATAACGCAACTGAGCTTCCGCATATCTTCAATACATTTTGTTTTTCTAAAATGTTTGAATCCGATTTTTTTTCAAACATCTTAATGAATTTGGAATATTTACATGAAAGATCATGAACAATTTTGAAATAATTCCCAAAATCGCTTTCTTTTGCATCTGTCTCTAAAACAAGTTCTGGAAAAAATCTGACAACAGAAAATGCAACTTTGGAACGATTCAAGTAAAATTTCAATTCTGAAAACTTCATTTTTAGATTAAAAATCACATCTTTTAAATAAACAATCTCTTCCTTATCAAAACATTCAACATTAATAAATTTATCGATCTCCTGACACTCTCTCTCATATTTCAAAATGATTTCATCACTCGTCATATTTGAAATTAAAAGGCCCTTTTTTT
>JAZKBL010000070.1:234-1536 GCA_040388665.1 Chlamydiota bacterium | reverse complement strand
AGAAATTCAAAAGACACTAATGTCTCCAAAATTGATCTAGAATAAAGCGAAAGAGGACTTTCGCACGGCGTTGTTGCATAATAGGGATTAAAAAAAAATCCATCCAGCATGTACCGCTTTGCCTACCGTTTAAGCTGCTTTTACCCATTTCCCCTTAGGCATCCCTAATTCATTCATCTTATTGATTACTAAACACTTACAAAACGTTTCGGCACGTTGTGTTTCCATTATGCGGCCCTTTAACTGATCACCTAACATTTTTTTTACTCGAAACATTGCCGTCTCTACTAGTGACCTCTTGTGGTATTCTGTCAACTGTTTCCAAGGTTTCCTTCCTACTTCCCTGTCTCCAAAAGAACGTATTGTGGCTATATCTTCATCTCGGTTTTTTATCCACCCTCCAGTTGCCCCCTTGATAGAAGCATGCCTCGGAGGAGGAATGATAGCTCTGGCTCCTTTTTCATAAATCTTCGCCCTTACTGCGTTGGGGTCATATGCTCCATCTCCACGAACTGTTTTTATTTTCCCAGGTATCTTATCTAACATCCTTACGGCCGATGCAGCCTCTCCTACATCATTCCCTGTCAACTCACACACAACAATATCTTGCGTCTCTGCATTGATTCCAATATGGAATTTTCTCCAAATACGTCTCTTGCTTTTACCATGTGTTCTAACTTTCCATTCGCCTTCACCATAAACCTTGAGACCTGTCGAATCTAAGATAATATGTTTTGGGGATCCTTTACAAAGGCAATCGATGTCTATAGATAATGTCTTAGCTCTCCGACCAATTTGAGTATAACAAGGAACAACTAACTCTAAATTTTTTAAAGAAAACAAAGACTGGACAAATCCTTGCAGTCCTCTTAGAGGGAGGCTGAATCTTTCTCTAATAATTAATAGCATGAGGATAGCTTCGTTAGAATATGTTGCAGGCCTTCCTGCCTTTCCCGTATGATCGGATGATACCCATTTGTGCAAACTGGCCTCATCAATCCAAATATTTATGCTTCCCCTTTGAATGAGACTTCTATTATAATCAGACCAGTTTTGAATTTGATATTTTGACTTTTGCATGAGGTAATCCTTTGTTTTTGTGGTAAAAAACAGACTATCTCATGCATTTTTTATTTACACGAATTCCTTGTAGCTTCTCACAATTAATCTGAAGATAATTATGCAACAACGCCGTGCGGAAGTCCTCTTCCGCTTTTGCAACGAATCATTTTGCCAAGTACCTGTGCGCAATTAAGAGATGTTTTTGGCGATAGCTCACGAGACTGGTTAAGTCACGACTTC
>JAZKBL010000070.1:0-224 GCA_040388665.1 Chlamydiota bacterium | reverse complement strand
GAAGATAATTATGCAACAACGCCGTGCGGAAGCCCTCTTCCGCTTTATCGACGAATAGCATTGATAAGAGCCTGTGGATAAATTATAGTTAGTTTTAGGCGATAGCAGGAGCTGTGGGTAAGCTTGAGAGAAAAGTAGGAGATACTGAACGCAGCGCGAAGCGGTAGAGAAATTCAAAAGACACGAATGTTTCAAAAATTGATCTAGAATAAAGCGAAAGAAGA
>JAZKBL010000069.1:33235-33826 GCA_040388665.1 Chlamydiota bacterium | reverse complement strand
ATAATTTACTGAAACTCCGTTCTGATTGAGAGAACCCAGGGTCATCAGGTCAACACCTGCTTTAATACCGAAAATTGGTTTTGAATTTTGTGCCTGAGCGTGGCCAATAGTTGTTAATACAGCAATACATGCTGCCGCTGCAGATAGAATGATTTTTTTCATTGTGTTATTGTTAGGTTTGTTTTGGCCGCAATATAAATAATGGTTGCAATCAAAAAAACTAAAATAACACTTGATGAAAAATTTTAAGACGCTTCTTGCTTAAATCTTTCTAACAACAAATTCACATCCAGTTTAGCATCCAGGTCTTCGGCATCGGTCTTGTCGTCCTCATCCACATCGGTATTGAACTTAGCAGGATCATATTTAAAGATCTCCCATTTCTTCTCGTTATACTCCAGCGCAGTAAGGCTTTCTACCCAGTCGCCGCTGTTTAGGTAAAGTACCGTGCCGGGCGCATCCGTGGCAGTCATTTCCCGTATTTCGGCATGGTGAATATGCCCGCATATTACGTATTGGTATTCCTTTGCCACGGCAAGGTCGGCAGCGGTTTGCTCAAACTGGTTAATAAACTTTACCGCATCCTTAAAT
>JAZKBL010000069.1:0-33225 GCA_040388665.1 Chlamydiota bacterium | reverse complement strand
AACTTAGCTTTCACCTTTTGCGAGAAGCTCATTTTTTGCCGGCCTATAGCAGTTAAGAACCAATTGGTCAGGCTGTTTAATAATATCAGCGTATCATAACCTACCGCACCTAGCTTGGCCAGCCATTTTGAGTGCTGCATGGTAACATCAAACACATCGCCATGAAAGATCCAGGCTTTTTTACCGTCGATATTGAGTACTACCTTATTTTGTAATTTAAAAGACCCCAGATCAAAATCGGCAAATTTGCGCAGCATTTCGTCATGGTTACCAGTAAGATAATATACCGGGATGCCTTCGGTAATAAACTTCATGATGCGGCGCACCACTTTCATGTGCGTTTCGGGCCAGTATGACTTGCTGAACTGCCAGATATCAATGATATCGCCGTTCAGGATCAGCATTTTGGGTTTAATGCTTTTTAGATATTTAAGCAACTCTTTGGCATGACAGCCATAAGTACCCAAATGCACATCAGATATAATTACGATATCAACCTCGCGTTTTGCCATGAAAGTTTTGGGGGATAATGTTCCGTCCGGTAATTTTACCGGTAATAATTAAGCGCGTATTTAGGGATAAACGATTAATCTTCGCTTTCCTCTTCATTAACTGTAAGTTCATATGGACTCAAATAAAATACCCCTACCAAAAACAGGAGAATTATTACAACCATATATCCGTACTCAAAATGCATAACCTAATGTATTTGTACAAACGTCGCCAAACAACGTTATTTTAAGGTTAAGACTGCATTAAATGTAAAAGGTTTCATTAGTGGGGGTTATTTATTTATACACATTACACCCTTATTCCACATTTTGTACTGAAAATGAGCTATTTAAAATTAAACTAAACAGAACATTTTCTTAATTTGAAGGCGATAAAAACTTACGCAAGTTTACTGCTGATCCTGTCTACCTGCCGTAAATGATGTTTTAAATGAACCAGTATAAATTTAAACCATTGCGCGGCGTTCATCATCCCGAAACGCGAATGTTTAAACTTGCTGTGATGTGGCGCGTCTTTTATCTTATCGGTGATGGTATCTATCCGGCCGCGGCATTTTATAAGCAGGTTGCGGGCTTCTTCCTTCGTCAGTTTTTTTACGGTGATCTTTGCGCCTTCGGCGGTGGCTTTTACTTTTGGCATGTAATTTAACGAAAGCGCCAAACGCCCAACCAATGTCAAACCCTCTTTTGTTGATCCGCAGGTACCGTTAGCACAACGTTCGGCAGCTATGGTCGAACCAATGGTGGCCTGCAAAATATGCGAGTAAACTTCGGCGTACGACCAGCTACCATCCCTCGGGGTAACATCGAACTGATCATCGGGAATAGTATCCAGTAACGCCCGGTAGGTATCCAGCGCTTCATCAATGGCTTTGCGTGTGGCGGGTATTTTCATTATACTAATTTACCTAATTCAAATTGTTTAATAGCGTAATTAATTAACCACAAAACACTAAAAAAACGCCCCGTCCAACCTGGCCTTTTCTTAAAATGGTAAATGATGCAATTTTTCCATCCCTGATCAATATAAAAGTTTTGCCCCCTTTTTTCGTACAAAGGGGGTAAGGGACAAAAGATCTTCTGTTTCTCCACTTTTACTAATCATGAGAAATAGGTCATCAGGGGTCATCACCCCTAAATCCCCATGCAATAAATTACCTGGAGGTAAAAAAAGAGCTCTTGTACCTGTTGAAACAAGTGTCATCGCAATTTTCTCGCCGATAATTCCACTTTTTCCAACTCCTGTAAGCAGAAGCAAACCCTTGCAATCCAAGCATGCTTGTAAAAAAGCATTTGCTTTTTCTTGATCAAGTTGATCAAAAAAATGATCCAAATATTTTCTTTGCTCTGAGAATAGAGATTTAAGCATAAAGCGCATTATAGCAGACGGATCATTTTGCTTGAAGTCTTCAAAAAAAAGGAATAAAACATAAAAGAAACATTGTCTAAAAAATGGAGCAACATATGACAGGGAATAAGATTCCAATAGCTATAGCCTACGGAGATGGGATTGGGCCTGAAATTATGGAATCTACCCTTCTTATTCTTCAAGCGGCCACCACTAATCTTGAATTTCGCAAAGTAGAAATCGGTGAAAAAGTTTATTTAAAAGGCCATCCTACAGGGATTGAACCCTCTACCTGGGATACAATTAGACAGGCCAAAGCTTTCTTAAAAGCCCCGATTACAACTCCGCAAGGCGGTGGATTTAAGAGTCTAAATGTAACGATCCGCACAACTCTTGGCCTTTATGCCAATGTACGCCCTTGTGTTTCCTATGCTCCCTTTGTGCAAACAAAGCACCCTCTAATGGATGTGGTGATCGTTCGAGAAAATGAAGAAGACCTCTATGCCGGCATTGAGTATCGACAAACCCCAAATGTTTGCTCCTCGCTTAAAATCATCTCGCGTGCAGGTACTGAAAAAATCGTCCGCTACGCTTTTGAATATGCAAGACATAATGGCAGAAAAAAAGTGAGCTGTTTTACAAAAGACAACATCATGAAACTCTCCGATGGGCTCTTTCACAAAGTCTATGAAGAAATTGCAGCTGAGTATCCCGATATTCAAAACGAACATTGGATCGTCGATATCGGTGCTGCAAAATTAGCAGATACTCCGGAAATTTTTGATGTAATTGTTCTGCCTAATCTTTATGGGGATATCCTCTCTGATGTTGCGGCGCAGATCTCCGGATCTGTAGGTCTTGCCGGGTCTGCTAATATTGGTAGTAAAGGAGCTATGTTTGAGGCCATTCACGGCTCAGCGCCAAGAAGAGCCGGGCAAAATGCTGCTAACCCTTCAGGTCTCATTCTTGCTTCCATTTTAATGCTTTTACATGTTGGTGAAGTAGAACCTGCTGAAAGAATTCACAATGCATGGCTACGCACAATTGAAATGGGCATTCATACCTACGACATTTTTAAAGAGAAAATCAGTAAAGAAAAAGTCGGAACAAAACAATTTGCTGAAGCTGTGATTAAAAACCTTGGAGAAAAACCTCAATCTTTAAAACCTGTCCGTTATCATGAATCTTCAAAAAAACTAACATCGCTCCATGTCGAACATACTTCATCAGTTAAAAGAGAGCTCGTTGGCGTTGATGTGTTTGTCCATTGGAAAGGAGACGCGGAAACATTCCAAAAGAAAATAAATAACTCTTCCTTTTCTCCACTAGCACTCCAAATGATTAGCAATAGAGGCGTGCGCATTTGGCCACAAGGACATCCCGAGACTTTTTGTATCGATGAATGGCGTTGCAGATTTTTACATAAGGAAAAAAACACATCTGCAACACCTCACGAAGTGCTCCACATTCTTGAGCAGTTGGTGACAACAGGGCACGATGTCATTAAAACAGAAAACCTCTACACATTTGATGGCATAGCAGGGTTTTCTTCTGCGCAAGGATAACTACTTTAAAAAAAACTTGAAAATTAACTCTCAAGCCTTTTATTCTCTCTTCAAAAAAAGGAGTTATCAATGCAAGTACAAAGTCTATCTGGCTCAGGCGTAAATTTCGATCCTATCCCTGCTAGCAAAGAGATTACTCAACGAAAAAATAACGTGGGCAATCAACTGATCAAAAAACAAGAATCAGAAAAAAACCAACCGCTTTCTTTTAATTCTTCGTCAATATCCCCGGCACTTGGTCGAGAACAAGTGAAGATTCAATCCGGAGAGGAAGGAAAATTATCATCAAGATCTGATAACGAAAGACAGAGCACTCCAACATATTTTAAATTCCCTTCCGCATCAGGAATTGCAAACTACGAACAAAGAGAGAACGCCCTTTATAACGACCCTGACCTATCACGACCGCCTGATTACGAAGAAATGCCTAAAAAAAAATCATTTTGGAAGAAATGCTGCAGCTGTTTTCAAAAAAAATAACGTTATTTGAATTGCGGTGACTCGTTGCCACCGCACTTTAAACTGCCTACGGCGGAAAATCATTTAAATCATTAGATCTTCTTCGAGGTGTTTTTTCAAACAAGCAAGAAAAGCGCAGCCGTACATCCCGTCAAGAACGCGATGATCAAATGTCAATGACATGTGCATCATCTTACGGATCGCAATCGCGTCTTCATCTGTTGCAACTACCTTTTTATGAATGGCGCCAATGCCGACAATGGCAACTTCCGGGTACCGAATAATAGGAATACCCATCATCACGCCCGACATACCAAAATTCGTCAAACTAATCGTTCCATCTGCCACGTCAGCCGGCATCAGGGCATGAGAGCGTGTTTTTCCAGTTAACTCATGCATAGCAAGAGCTATCTCGCTAACTTTCATTTTTTGACACTGCTTAATAACAGGAACCATGATCCCCTGATCGACGCTGACAGCGATTCCTAAATTCACAAAACGCTTCACAACAATGGTGTCATCTTCAAGCGAAGAATTAATGAGCGGATACTCTTGCAAGGCTCTAGCAATTGCCCGTGCAACAAAACTTGTGATCGTCAACTTCACTTGATGTGCAGCAAAAAAAACTTCTTTTTCTTTTTCTATCAACTTCAAGACTGCTGTTACATCAATTTCATCAATCAATGTTGCATGAGGCGCTTGATAAAAAGAACGCACCATGTTATCTGCAATTGCTTTACGCATCCCCGTCATTTTCACGCGCTCAACGTCTATATCCGTAGATTTAAATGGGCAAGGAGCCGCGGTCTTAACACTTGCCTTCTTTTCAAGATGCTCCTCTAAATCCCTTCTTGTGAGACGCCCACCTTGACCTGAACCTGGTATCTTTTCGAGCTCTTCAAGTCCAATACCTTTTTCTCTAGCAAGACGTAAGAGCGCTGGAGAAAAGAAATCTGATTTCTCCTGAGGCTCAGAAGCTGTCTGTGCTGTAGCCGTTGCAGAGAAAGATGGCGCAACGGTTTTTGGTTGAAATCCTGTTGCTTGAGGCGTAATCACAGCCAAAAGGTCGCCTACTTTTAATTCTTCATCTGTTTTTGCAAGAATTTCTTTAACAATCCCCGCAACAGGCGAAGGGATTTCGCTATTCACTTTATCTGTAGAAACTTCCAAGAGTGGTTCATCTAGATTGACAGAGTCGCCCGGGCGCTTAAACCACTGCACAATGGTCGCGCTGAGTATGCTCTCACCAAGCTTTGGCAATGTCACTTTAAATTCTTCAGTCATGCAATAATTCCTTAATTAAATAGTTCCAGTGCTCTTCTCCAGCATTTATTTTTAACTCTGCAGGCAGAGGTGTTATAGGAAGAGACAATTGTAAATCAGATGGCAGCTTTACACTATCTTTTTCTGTACAAACAAGCAGTTCTGCGCCTAAATTGCTAGCTTTATTAGAAAAATTAGTTAACTCTTCTCTTGTAAAAGAGTGGTGATCAAGGCCATACATTTCCGCTTTCACAATTGCTCCACGCTCATTTACCGTGCGTAAAAAACGATGAGGCCTACCAAGCGCGCAGAAAAGACCTACTTTCTTACCCCTCAAATCGGCTGTCACCTCAAGACGCATGCCCACCAAGGGAGCCTTGGTATATTTTTCAATAGCTCGTCTTGCCCTCTCTAAAGCATCTTGATCTCTGACTTGCATCAGAACAATAAGTCTTGCCGCTTTAAGCCGCGAGGGAAGATCGCGCAAAAGCCCGCGCGGCAAAAAATAGCCGCCTCCCCACAAATCTTCAGCATCCATCACAACAATATCAGCATCGCGTGCAAGCCTTCGATGCTGCATTCCATCATCTAAAAGAAGAATTTCTGCACCATGCAACGTTGCATTCTCTGCCGACTGCACGCGATTTTTTCCAATCCACAAATCCACTTGAGGCAATTTTGATCCCAACCAAAATGGTTCGTCTCCGCATAGCGATGCATCTTCCCCCTTCCAAAGAAGTGCCCCGCCCGTTTTATCAACGATCGAGCGGAATCCTCGTGTTAAAATCGCTAATTTCCTCTTTTTAGAGAGCTCTTCAGCAAGCTTTTTTACAAGCGGTGTCTTACCAACACCTCCTGCTACGATATTGCCAATACTTACAACAGGAACCTGTGCTTGGTAGCTCTTTAACCATTTTGTATCGTACAACTTATGCCGCAACTCTACAAAAAAACGGTAAACAAAACTAAATCCTAATAGAATTTCTTTAATAAAAAAAGAAGAGCGTCTACCTTCGATAATCTCGATTACATATTGTTCAAACAGCATAAAATAGATGCTTTTCAACGATTTCAATGATAATATGAATCGCTGCCATATGTGCTTCTTGAATCCTGTCTGAATTGTGAAAATCTTTCACGCGCAGCTCAGAATCGCATTGATCTTTTAACGCTCCACCTGTTTTTCCCAAAAAAGCGATTGTGCCAAGACCTAATTTCTTAGCTGTAGATACTGCACGAATCAGATTGGGGGAATTGCCACTTGTTGTAAGAGCAATAAAAAGGTCTCCAGGAGCTCCGAGAGCCTCTACAGCTCTTGCAAACACTTCTTCATAACCAAGATCATTTGCCGTACAACTGAGATGTCCAGGACATGATAAAGCAATCGCTGGCAGAGCTTTACGTTTCTGTCTAAAAACCCCCGTCAGCTCTTCTGCAAAATGCATCGCATCGCAAAGGCTTCCGCCATTGCCCGCAATCAGAAGTTTTCCTCCTTTTCGAAAGCAGTCTACAATTGTTAAGGAAGCCTTTTCAATAAAACTTAAACTCTCATCATGCTTTAAAAACTGCATCGCTCTGATGCCATCTTCAACAGCTTGCTCGATGTGTTCGCGCATTTCTACCTCAAGTAAGGGTCCATCATATTATACGTCCTATGATTTGACAAGCCCGAAAGCAAAAAATCCTCAGTCCTTTGTCTTTTATAACCTATTAAACTCAAATGATTTAAAAAATAAAACAAAATCTTTATAACATATAAACAATTAAATTATAAAATAGAAAAGACGCAATAAAAGAAACTTAAGTTGCGAAATAAATAATTAAATTATAAAATAGAAAAAAACGCAACAAAAAAAACTTAAGTTGCAAAACAAATAAACATTTTTAATAATTAGGAAATTTTTATGAGCGATATAATTTTAGTTGGACAAAAACAGTGGGCATTTACTTCTTCAGATTCTAATACCCCAAAAGTGCAAACAAGCTCTTTTGGGCCTTGCTATGGAGTATCATTTATTCACGGAAAATATGCAGCTCTAGCGCATATTGATGATACTACTCAGATTAACTCTATTACAAGTATTTTTGACAGGTTTGCGGAATATTCTATCGAACCAAAAAATATCAAAGTCACAATTGTCGGAGGATGGAAAGAACATCCAGAATCATTTAAATGGGGAATTTTTATTATTCAAAAACTTCAAAGTTTAGGAGTTGAAACGATTAGTAAATCAATAATGTTTAGAAAAACAATTATGCATGATATATCTCAAACGTTTAGTCAAGGACCTCAGCCCTTCTTTGAAGGGGGTATGTATGTTGATGCAACACTTGGAAAAACATACGTATTAAAAGATCCGGATGCAACTATTGAAAGGCGGATCACAGAATCTCCAGAATTTCAGTTAATAGCACAGCAAAATTCCAGCGGTTTAGAGTACCCACTTTCTGAAGTTAGACAATAGTATGGTAGTTTTTTTGTCATTTGAGTCTTTAAAATCACGCGTTAATTAAAGAGCAAACGGGGGCATTGAATAAAAGGTCAGGTATTCGCGGGTCGTTGGGTGGATAAAACTTAAACGCCCATGATGAAGGGCGATACCTTGCTCTGCAAAGGGATGGCGGCTGCCGTACTTGTCATCTCCAAGTATGGGGCAACCTATGTGTGAGAGCTGGGCTCTAATCTGATGGTAACGACCTGTGATTAATTCTATTTCAAGGAAGGTACACCCTTCCTTTTCTTTGATGACTTTATAATGCAAAAGCGCAAGCTTACCTTCCCTTTCTTGTTTACTCACAATCCGCGCTTTAAAATCGTCGTGAACAAGATAATGCTCTAAAGTTCCTTCTAAATGCGGCATTTTTCCGGAGACTAGAGCAAAATAGGTTTTCTTGATAACGCGCTCGCGCATCTCTTCTTGTAAACGAGAAAGCGCTTTGCTTGTTCTAGCAAAAAGAACAAGACCGCTGACAGGCTTATCGAGGCGGTGAATCGGCTCTAAAAAGACATTTCCCGGCTTGTCGAATTTCTCCTTAATCCATTTCTTAGCTTCGATATCAAGCCCTTCTTGCGTAGAAATGCCAGCTGGCTTTTCAACAAGAAGAACATGATTATCGCAATAAGGATATATCAGGGACATAGGGCCTTCTTTGTCTGAGAACTTCATAAAGAAGAAGCGTTGTTGCTGCCCCGACATTTAATGAATCAGCAACGCCATTCATCGGGATACTCACACGAATATCGGCCGATTGCATCCACGCTTCAGAAAGACCAAGCTGCTCTGTGCCAACGACAATCGCAAGAGGTTCTGTAAAATCAGCTTCTGTAAATGTAACATCAGCAGAAGGCGTTGCAGCAACGACTTTGATATTTTTTTCTTGCAGCCATATTAATGTCTCAGCACTTGTGGCTTCTACAACAGGAATTGCAAAAAGCGTACCAACGCTTGCGCGCACAACATTAGGATTATAAATGTCTGTGCACTTATCACACACAATCACCCCGTCGATACCAACTGCATCTGCAGAGCGCAGAATTGTCCCCAAATTCCCTGGTTTTTCAATAGCCTCTGCAACAAGTAAAAAAGGGACTTTTGTCTTTGCAATGCGCGGGAAAAGAGAGGGTAGCGTATGGCGCATCTGATGCGCAATGCCAATCATTCCATCAGGGCGATCTCGGTAAGAAAGTTTAGAAAATACTGCTTGAGAGCATGTATAGATCTCTGTTTCGACCTTATTGATTAAATCCTGTTCATTAGAGCCTAAAAAAAACTCAGGACAAATGAATAGCTGCTCAAAATGCACTGTTCCACTGTCAACAGCACGCTTCAATTCTCTATAACCTTCAATCAAAAAGAGTCCCGTTTCATCCCGTTCGCGTCTATTCTGCAGGCGCATTGCATCTTTGATCTTCGGATTTTGTGTACTACTAATCAACATACCACCTCGCATAGCTTCCCGACGGGAGCGGACGTTTATCGTGAGGGATGGTCATCTCTCCACTTTCAATCGTTCCGCCTTGCATCATCTCATCCATCAAATGATGCATGACAAGCGGAGTCATTCCTGGTGTATGTGTGGAAAAAATCAAAAAAAGAGGTTTTTCTGTTAAAAGCTCTTTGCACGCCTTCAGTAAAGGGATAATGTCTCGCTCAATCTTAAAAATCTCTCCTTGATTGCCTCTACCAAAACTTGGGGGATCAAGAATGATGCCGTCGTAATAGCTTCCCCTCTTTTTCTCGCGCATAAGAAACTTCATCACATCATCGATGATCCAACGAATCGATGCTTTTTCAAGCCCATTTAAAGCTGCATTCTCTCGAGCCCATGCCACCATCCCTTTAGACGCATCAAGATGACACACCTTTGCGCCGACTGCAGCAGCTGCAAGTGTTGCGCCTCCTGAATAAGCGAATAAATTTAAAATATTTGGAGCCCCTCTTTTTTGAATGAATGGTTTCATCCACTCCCAAAAAAGGCTATGTTCTGGAAAAACACCTAAATGGCCAAAATCGGTCGGAGCTATCTTAAACTTCACTCCCTCAATTTTTGCTATCCACTCATGGGGAAGTTTTTTGCGGATCTGCCACTTATTTCCTTCATCTCTTGTAAATAGTGCGTGTGCATCCTGCCACACACTTTTAGGTAAAATAGGGGTCCACAGCGCTTGTGCGCAAGGACGAATGATCAAATAATCTCCAAAGCGCTCTAACTTTTCAGAAAAGCCACTATCAATTAATGCGTATGTCATGAATTCTTACAATAAGTTAATAAATTTGCGAAAAGACGGCGACAAGCGTAAAGAAGGATCATCTCGCGTGTACCTCTTGCCAAAAACTGTTCAACAAAGGGCTCTTTTCCACGAGCACCGACAGCTCCCCACACAGTCCCAATAGGTTTATTTATAACAGCACCAGATGGACCTGCAATACCAGTGACTGCAATCCCATAATCAGCATCTGTGACTTTAAGTAGTCCTTGCAGCATTTCACGTACAACCTCTTCACTGACAGCGCCATGATCTTTCAACGTTTTCTCTGACACATGAAGAACGACTGTTTTCATCGCGTTAGAATAAACAACACAAGAACCAATCAAGTAATCAGAAGCTCCAGCCATCGCTGTAAGCTGCGCTGCCATCAACCCACCAGTCATCGACTCGGCAAGAGCCAGTGTTTTTTTCTTATCTGTTAACAAAAGAGCTACAGCTTCTTCCAATTTGCCGGATGGTGATGCAACATAATGATCTTGGAAATGCGTGTACAGCGCCGTTATTGCTTTTTCTATCTCGGTCTCTTTTTTCGAAGTACAAGCAACTGTTAAAATACCGTAGCCTGGATAAATACCAAACTGCACTTCAGGATGATCTTTTTCAAGGATTCGTAAAAATGGATCAACCTGCCCCTCTGTTAAAAGAGAAAAACTCAACTTTTTCTGAACTGTTTTTTCTTTAAGCGGATGATATTTTAAAATATAGGGCAAAACATCTCTTTCAAGCATTGTACGCATCTCTTGAGGCACTCCCGGAAGTAAAATCAAAGTAGACCCTTTTTCTTCAAAAACAAGGCCTGGCGCTGTACCTATTGTATTCATTAACACTTTTGCTTTAACAGGCACTGTCGCTTGATTTTCTAAAGAGATAGGTAAAGACCCAAACCGATTTTTTAAATCTTGAGCAATCCTCTCATCGAGGTGCATTTCAGAAGAAAAAAGCGCACACGCAACATCCCGTGTAAGATCATCACATGTAGGCCCAAGCCCCCCTGTTGCAATCACAAGAGCAGATCTTCCCATTGCCTCTTTGAGATTCTGCTTGATCGCTTCAGGATCATCAGAAAACGTAGCTTGCCTTGCGACTTTATATCCAACCTCCAAAAGACGACTCCCAATAAATGCTGCATTTGTATTGACAACAGCGCCGGCTAAAATCTCATCACCAATTGCCACAATTTCAATGTCCATCTGCCCCCCGAATATGAATCCCTCTCATTTTAAGCTGCGGATGCTGTGCAATCCACGAAAAACATTCCTTTCCAATCCGCATCGGCTCATGGACAAGTTTTTCCCCAACAACAAAAGGTGTTGGTCGCGTGTACTCGCGCAGCCACCGAGAAAGCGCCGTAAAAAGAGAAGAGTTAGGCGCATCAGAGCTGACTTTACTAATCGCTTTTGTTTTAGGATCTTGAGCTACCTGCGGATAAGAAAACTGAATTCCCCATGTTACACTCTCGCGCCCGAGAACCAGCGAATGAAATTTCTCATCAACCGGCGAATAAAGAAAGTTATGAATTTGCATCTGAATAACCGGCTTAACGCTCTTTAGCAAAAACCTCTCTTGCCCCACATCCATCGCATAAAATGCATCAAGATCTGCGCTGATCACAGCAGAGAAATATTTTCTTAGCAGAGCAACGGAGGGGATCTCCCCTTTTTTAAGTGTTTCCACATATTCTTTATACGCTTCTAAAAAAGTCTTCTTCTCAATCAAAAGATCATCAAGTGCTGCAGGTTCACTGACAACACCTATGTAAAAGCTTCCAAGAGCTGTCATGAGTGCGCACATCTCGATATCGTCAAGAAGCACCGGAAACTTCAAAGCCTTTGATACTTGGAGTATTCCCTCTTCGTGGGGAGAGCTAATTCTAAGCTGATTCATTTTGAAGATTCTAACACATTAATAGATGAAGCTCCAGCAAAGTCTAATCAGAGAACACGTGCTACAAAAAAACCTCATCTAATATTAGATTTTTTCATACTACTATTCCACGCAAGGGCGTTTAACGTGTTAATTTTTTTTAAATAAAGAGATAAGAAGCAGGAGTGCGACACCTGAGAAAATGGCACTATCGGCAATATTGAAAAGGGGAAAAGAATAGCTGCCGAAGGTAAAATAAAACATGTCTACAACCTGTCCATAAACAAAGTAGTCAACAACGTTAGAAATAGCACCTGTGATGATCAGTACAAAAGGAATGTCTTTAAATCGATCCCGATTAAAAAACAGGACGTGAATAAAAAGTCCGCTAATCACCACGATTCTAAGATAAAGAAGAACTTCTTGAAAAGAAGCAAACATTCCCCAAGCAGCACCCCTATTCAGCACATGATTGATGGAGAAACTTATTCCACAAAAATGATGAAATACAGGTATTCCCCCATAAGGATAAAAAGGAGAAGCATGGCTCATTAGAGGAATATTTTGACTGACATAAGACTTTAGAAAAAAGTCAGCTAAAAAGAGAGTCGCAGCTAAAAGAAAAAGCCACCACCCCCTTTTCAATAGACTTCTTTCGAAACCCCATTTGTTCGCTAAAACTGTTTTTTTTGGCATCTCCAAAACCGATTTTTTCAGCCATATGACCCCACATTGTCTTCAAAAACCGATTTCGGATCTATCCAAAAAAATTCAATTTTTTCAAACAAAGCGAGTTTCGAAAGAAGTCTAATGTCATAGAAGCCCTTTCTCGAACTTCTCTTGAGCTTTTACTGTCATCGTTGCATAAGGAATCGCTTCTAAACGAGCAATCGAAATTTCTTCGCCTGTGATATCACAAATCCCGTATGTTCCCTCGTCCATTTTTTCTAAAGCGCGCTCAATCTGACGCAAAATGCTGACTTCTTTATTTGTTACTTCAAGCGTAATTGTTCGATCAAAATCATCTGTACCTTCATCAGCCTGATGCTGAGAATACCCTTTAGACTCATCCGCAGATTTTACAGTCTCGCTAGCTCCGCGGACTAAATGCGTCATCTGTTTGCGGAGTTCTTCTAACCGTTCTCTAAATTTTTCAACATCACTCTTCGTGAGCGCCATGATCCACCTTCTCTTTACTTTCGCTAACTAATTCTATCGCATCTCGCAGCTCATCAACATCTTTAAAACGTCTATACACACAAGCGAAACGAATATATGCGATCATATCTAAATCTTTGAGGTGATTCATCACCATTTCACCAATCTCGGTCGTATCCACTTCCCTTACTTGTCTTTCAAGCAAATCCGCAGCAATCTTGTCCGCAAGAGTGCGCACGACATCGTGACTGATGCGCGTGTGACGGCACGCTGCGTCTAAACCCTTAATCAGTTTTTCCTGATGAAAATCTTCGTAATGGCCATCTCTTTTACGTACCTGTATTGTCAGATCGACAGTTTCAAATGTCGTAAATCGACGCAGGCAGGCCAAACACTCACGTCTACGCCTGACAGCATTTGTATCTGTAGCGTTGCGTGAATCTGTAACCTTTGATTCTAGATCGCCGCAAAACGGGCACCTCATTAATAACCCATTTGTGTATACACACCTTCTAACTGGTCAAAAAATTAATTCAAATAAATATTTCAAAAAAGTAAGAATACGGAGGAGGTGGGATTCGAACCCACGAAACGTTTTCACGTTTACACGCTTTCCAAGCGAGCTCCATCGGCCACTCGAACACTCCTCCAATGGCCCACAATCCTATATTAGAAAACAAATCAAAACAAGAATAAACTCCGTTTTTTGCCAATTTATACCCAAGTAAACTCAAAAATTGGTTTTTGGCTGCGCCGGCATCCCCAACTTTGAACCCGGGGGCGAAGCACCTGTGTCTGCACAGGCGCTGCTTCGACGCCGATTTCGTCTGGTTCAAATTTGGGGCGCCGGCCTTTGCCAAAACTCCAAATTTTGAATTCACTTGGGTATACACGAAAAAATCCGTCATTCAGCTCGCATTTTTATCCATTTCACGATAAAGTGTTGAGTATGAAAAAAATCCTTATTTTGCTGCTTTTATTCGTATCTACGGCGTGTCAAAAAAAAGAGAAAAAAAACCCTGCAGATGTGCTCGTTAACATCCCTCCCTACGCTTATTTTGTACAACGCATTGCAGGCGACACTCTACACATAGAAACGTTAATCCCTCAAGATGCATGCCCTCATCTTTATGAGCCGACCCCTAAACAAATCGAAAGCGCAGGACAAACACAAATCTGGTTCCGTTTGGGAGAGCCTCAGGAAAAAAAGATTTTAACTATATTAAAAGAAAAAAACCCAACTCTCATCGACATCGACCTCTGCTATGGAATTTCTTTAATTTCTACACGCGATGATTCATGCTGCGTAGATAAAGCTCATACCCATGAAGGAAAAGATAGACACGTGTGGCTAAGTCCAAAACTTGCACGTTATCAAATCAAAAAAATCGCTAAAACATTGATTGAACGCTACCCTCACTACACAGAACGTTATCTTCAAAATACAGCAGCCTTAATCGAAGAACTCGATCTTCTTAACGAGAGCCTTCAACTCAAACTCAAACCTTTTAAAAACCAAGCTATTCTCGTTTCACACCCAGCTTTTGCTTACTTCTGTAGAGACTATAAACTCTTACAATTATCTGTTGAATGCGACGGCAAAGACCCAAAACCGCAGGATGTCGCAAAAACCATCCAGCTGGCAAAAAGACATCATGTTAGAAGCGTATTCATTCAAATGCAGTATAACAACAAAGGTGCCGAGCTCATCGCCCATGATTTAGGATTGCCCACTCATCTTGTTGACCCTTATGCCGGTGACTATTTAAATAATCTGCTACACATCAGCACACTTATCGCTCAATGAATTATTTAAGCGTAGAAAACTTAACCTTCAACTACGACAAAGATCCAATTCTTGATAATATCACCCTTACCATACAAAAAGGGGAATTTATCGGAATATTCGGCCCTAACGGAGGGGGAAAGACGACTTTTTTAAAACTCCTGATGGGATTTTTAAAACCCTCTCAGGGAAAAATCATCTTTGCACCGCAAAAAATAGGTTATGTTCCACAAGTTGCAAGATTTGACAAACAGTTTCCTGTTTCTGTGCTAGAGATTGTATTGATGGCATTTCTCTCCGAATCTACATGGTGGGGCACTTATCCTCCTCATGCTAAACAAAAAGCACTTCAAGCCTTAGCTAAAGTGGGTTTAAAAGGAAAAGAAAATCAAGCATTTGGGACACTCTCCGGCGGACAAGCGCAGCGCGTTTTAATGGCAAGAGCCATTGCAAACGATCCTGAAGTTATACTTTTGGATGAACCCACAGCAAATGTGGATAAAGAAGCCGAAACTGCGATCTACCATATTCTTGAAGAACTGCGCCATTCGATGACAATCCTTCTTGTCTCACACGATCTTCAAGGGATTATCAGTAGAGCCGACAGACTCCTCTGCATTCATAAAAATGCCTCGTTCCATAAACCGAAAGATGTCTGCAGCCATTTCTCTTTAGGACTTTTTCACACACTTAAACCCGGCGAATAAAGTGAATGCCCTTCTTTCAAACTCTTTTTTACAGATGGCTTTCTTTGCAGGATGCGCTGCATCCATCACAAGCGGCATCATAGGCTCTTATGTCGTCGTCAAAAGAATTGTTTTTATTAGCGGCAGCATCGCCCACTCCGTTCTTGGAGGCATGGGCATCTGTTTATGGATTAGACGCACCTTTGGAGTCGAATGGCTAACAGCAATCGATGGCGCGCTCATTGCAGCACTTCTTTCCGCAGCTTTAATGGGATGGGTCCATCTGAAACATAGACAAAGAGAAGACACCGTCATCGCAGCTCTCTGGGCAACAGGGATGGCGATCGGCGTGATTTTTATCGCGCTGACACCTGGCTATAACGTGGAGCTCATGAATTACCTGTTTGGTAATATTCTTTGGGTCTCGCATAGCGATCTAAAAATGCTCTTTGGTCTCGCATTTTTTGTCCTCGTCATAGCAGTTTTGTTCCACCGTCGTTTTGTTAGCATTTGCTTTGACGAGAACCAAGCAGCGCTACAAAAGCTCCATGTTAAAGGGCTATATTTTTTACTTCTTAGCCTCATCGCCTTATCTGTAGTACTTCTGATTCAGGTTGTAGGCTCCATTCTCGTCATCGCGATGCTCACTCTCCCAGCAGCCATTGCCAGCAATTTCTCTCACCGCTTGTCACGCGTTATGCTGCTTGCTATCTTATTCGGTTGCGCATTTACCCTGCTCGGCATCGAATTTTCCTACATGCTCAACTGGCCCCCAGGAGCCACGATCTCCCTTATAGCCGCACTTTTTTACACATTATCCCTGATAAAAAGAAGAACTTAAGCTATTTCTCTCTTTGAGCGCATTTTTTTCTTTCTTTTCCGCATCTTTATGTTTACTATGATGCTTTAATGTGATTTTAGACTGTTTTTTCTTTGAAATTGATTTCATACACACCTCCATAGTTTGATTTTATTATAAAACCATAATTAATCAAAACAAAATCGAAAAATAGAAAATTCACAAAAAAATGTTGCCAAAAAGATAATACATTCGTATGATCTAGGGTTTTCCAAGGCAAAGGAATATGGCGTTTAAAGAAGCTCATGAATTTGGGAGATTGCGTTCTTTTCTTTGGCCCGTACACACTCACGAGTATAGAAAATTTATTCCTATGCTCCTGATCTATTTTCTTATCTGCTTTAACTACACCATCTTACGCGCCGCAAAAGACGCCCTCGTCATCACAGCACCTGCATCAGGAGCTGAAGCGCTCCCTTTTATTAAAGTCTGGGCGATCCTTCCCATGGCACTTCTCATGACCTTCATCTTCACAAGACTATCTAACAAATACAAAAGAGAACATGTCTTTTACATCATGATGGGGATCTTTTTAGGCTTTTTTACTTTATTTGCTACCGTCATTTACCCTTTTAGAGACGCCCTGCATCCACACGTTTTTGCAGATAAGCTACAAACCCTTCTTCCTAATGGATTTAGCGGATTTATTGCTATCTTCCGCAATTGGACCTTCACAGCTTTTTACGTGATGTCTGAAATGTGGAGCACCATGATCATGTCGGTTCTCTTCTGGAGTTTTGCCAACGAAGTCACAAGTATCCGCGACGCAAGGCGCTTTTATACTTTATTTTTGATTGGGGCCAATATTGCCTGTTGCGCAGCAGGTGTTGCTTCCGTGTGGATCTCAGAAGCCGGAAGAAACCTCCTACTCCCTTTTGGGACCGACCCCTGGGGACAATCAACCATCCTCCTATGCGGCATGGTCGTTATCCTCGGCCTGATTACCTGCGCTGGCTTCCGCTGGCTTAACGTAAAAGGGTACGGCTACTCCGCGAAGGGAGAGGAAGAAGAAAAAGAATCCAAAATGGGTTTAAGAAATAACTTTTCCTACATCGCAAAATCAAAATACCTCATTTATATCGCTATCATCGTCGTAGGATACAACATTGCCATTAACTTAACTGAAGTTGTCTGGAAAGATCAAATGAAGCAGCTTTACTCCACCCCTAATGATTTTAATGCCTATATGGGTAAAGTCCTCCGTTCAATGGGTCTAATTTCTACAACCATTGCTGTCATCATTTCAGGCAATATGATCCGCAAACTAAGCTGGACCTTCTCAGCGTTAATTCCACCCGTAATCCTCGCCATTACAGGGATCGGCTTCTTCACATTCCTCTTTTTCAGAAGCTCTAATATGGCTCAAGAGATCACCTCCTTTTTTCACAGCACACCGCTTGTTCTCTGCGTATTCTTTGGCTCAATGCAAAACTGTCTTTCAAGAGCGAGCAAGTTCACCTTTTTTGATGCGACCAAAGAAATGGCGTTTATCCCCTTAAGTAGAGAATGCAAGCTGAAGGGCAAAGCTGCGATTGACGGCATCGGCTCCCGCCTTGGAAAATCAGGGAGCTCCATCATCCACCAATCCCTTCTCATGCTAACAGGCTCTGTCGCTCTCAGCACCCCTTACGTCGCTATTGTTTTTCTAGCGGCGATCGGAGGATGGATCCTTGCTGTCAGATCACTTGGCACACAATTTCAGACACTTACATCCAAAGACACTCCAACTACAACAAAACCTGCCGAGGCCACGATCTAGCCTCTTGACTTATCTGCGACTTTCATTTAAGATGTTGTCTTCCTCATTTTCATATCAGAATTATTTCCAGGAGGTCCAAATGTCAATGTACGCAATTATCGAATCCGGGGGAAAACAGTTTCGTGTAGAAAAAGGCGACAAGATTGAAGTCGAGCTGCTCACAACAAATGATGACGGCATCGTTGATTTCAAAGTCCTTTTTATTAACAACGGCTCAGGCATAAAAATTGGCAAACCTTACATTTCCGATGGCGCTGTTCGCGGCAAATTCATCGAAAATGTTCGTGGTGAAAAGAAGATCGCTTTCAAATACAAGCAGCGCAAAAACTACCGCCGCAAAGTTGGGCATCGCCAAAATTACAGTAAATTTGAAATCATAGAGATCGCAGGCTAAGGAGAACTATGGCACATAAGAAAGGTCAAGGGTCAACCCGCAATGGACGTGACTCTAACGCACAACGCTTGGGCGTGAAAGTCAGTGCAGGACAATTTGTCACAGCAGGAAGCATATTAGTAAGACAACGCGGCACAAGATGGTTACCAGCAAAGAATGTTGGTGTAGGTAGAGATGATTCTCTTTTTGCACTTACTGATGGTACCGTTTCTTTCCGCAAGACAGATCGCACACGCATTTCCATTACCCCAGCAGGTTAAATAGAAAGAGCCCTAAGTCATCCGGGCTCTTCTCTCATAATTTATGTTTATAGACAAAGTTACAATCACTCTCTCTGCCGGAAAAGGGGGCAACGGTATCGTTGCTTGGCGAAGAGAAAAATTCATCCCTAAAGGCGGCCCATCAGGTGGCAACGGCGGCAACGGTGGCTCAGTGATCTTCAAAGCAGACGATCAACTGTTTTCACTCGATGCTTTCCGCAATCGCAGAATCCTGAACGCTGAAAATGGACTACCGGGCGGCGGGAACCTCCAACAAGGACGCGGTGGACGTAGTCTCATCCTGAAAGTCCCCTGCGGCACCCTCGTTAAAGACGCCCAGACCAAAGAAGTTCTTTTCGATTTCACAGAAAAAGGACAAGAGCTCCTCATCTGCAACGGTGGACGCGGTGGAAAAGGGAACAACTGCTTCAAATCCCCTACAAACCAAGCTCCTAACGTATGCACTATGGGGACACCAGGTGTATCAAGAGAGATCGAGCTCGAACTTAAATTGATCGCTGACGTCGGCTTTATCGGCATCCCTAACGCCGGCAAGTCAACACTCCTTGCTCAAATGAGTAAAATTTTCGTAAAAACAGGCGCTTACCCCTTTACAACGCTTCATCCTAACCTTAGTTACATCCAGTTTGACGATTTTTCCCGCGTTTTCATTGCTGACATCCCAGGAATCATCCAGAACGCGCACGAAAATAAAGGCCTAGGCCTTGCTTTCTTAAGACACGTTGAGCGCACCTCTGTCCTCCTCTACGTCGTCGATGCGTCAGGCTTTGAAGAGCGCGATCCGATCGAAGACTTTGAAACACTCAAAAATGAGCTCAAAGCCTACCGCGCAGATCTCATGGACAAACCCTTCGTCATCGCCCTCAACAAAATGGATATCGACGGCGCTGACACTCATATCGAACGCTTCCGCGAAGCCTACACCCTCCCAGATGACACGATCTTTGGCATATCCGCCCTCACGGGCGACGGCTTAACAAACCTTATCGAAGCCATGCGCGCTAAAGCCCAAGCCAGCGGCAAGCGTTATTAACTCATTTTAAGCCTCTTAAATTCATCAACGCATAAGTATTTAACTTTTAAATACTTATGCTATCCTTATTAAATTTATCTAAAATTAACAAATGTTTTTTATAATACTATTAAATTAATTTATAATAAATAGGTTTGTTATGTCATTAGATTCAATTCAATGTCTTCCGCAAGAGATTCTATCAGAAATTTTTTCTTACTTATCCCCCACAGATCGAAACGCTTGTAGCCTAGTTAATAAAGAATGGCGGGAGGCGGCTATAGATCTCACGGCACATACTTTTAACAAGCACGTAAAGCTCATTATGAATAGCCCATGGGAAAACGCCTTATTAAAGGAGCAAAACAGGCTCTATACTCAGGCTGATCATGAAGGGATGATTCCTTTTATAGAAAACACTGATGATGCAGAAAGCTTCTATCTTAAAGCTAAAACGAATCCTTTTCTTTTTCACATTCTAAAAAAATGCTATTTCTCCCCTATCATCCAAACACAAAATGATTTAATAGAACGGATACAATCTTTTGCAAACAGAGTGTCGCTTAATCAAAATGCACGATTACTGGTTCTATGCTTAGAACTTAAAAACATCAAAAATACAAGCATCATATCCATTGAAATTAAATCAAATTTGCGCGAAGAACCTCTTTTTCAAATGCCCCCATCGATAGCAGCTGTATCAGCGCTAAAAATAAACTCTATTTATAACCTCGCGGCCGACCATCCACAAAATAATCTGGAAGGCGCTGACGCGTTAAATAGAAATACTCAATTTGATTATGAAGAAGTTTTGTTTGCTACTAAAAATTTCTCAAATCAAGAACTCATACAACACGTTCCCCCACCAGTAGTGCTCAAACCAATATCAGAGCACTTCCATTACTTTCCACCTCACGCCACTATGCGTGATGACCTCTGCAACGTACCGTTTATCGACGACAAGCAACAAAACTATCTTGCACATACAAAAGAAATTTGTATCTCAGATCATTTAGACGCTACCGATGAAAGAACTTCCACATTTTTAAAAACAATATCGATACACCCAACCGATATGTCTTCACAACTTGTAGAAACCATTCATCAAAAAATCCTCAATCCAAAATTTGAATCATTCGTAAATCAAGTAAAACGTGAAAGAACGACTAAAGAATTAAAAAAATGCGCGATCATTGGTGCTGCTATGATCGGTGTAGCAGGTTGCGCCTATCTTTTACGAATAGCACTGCGTAAATAAACAATCATCTTTTAAATCTTTCACAGATTAAAAGCCACGAGCAAAAAGGACGAGGAGACTATAACATCACCTATTATTATACCAACACAAGGTCAAGTAAGCGCTTCGACAAACATGACAAAACTAGATTCATTCCATTAACACCAGAATCTTCAGAAATGTATTTTTATCAAAAGTCTCAATCAGATTCCGATTCCGATTAAAAACTTTATAAGTATAAGGTTTTTAAAAAATGCAGCCCTTGGATGACGTCGATGCCGTTTTCCCGTGTTTCCCGTTTTAACTCTTTGACAACTTGCACAGCAGGAAGGTCGTACTTCTCATGAAAGTACCGTAAAGCTGTGCTAACAGAAGGATTAGATGTTTTAACTTCGATGATCTTTTCGATGTTTTCATCTCGCACAAGTGCAAAATCGACCTCTTTTTCCTCTTTTGTCTGCAAGTATCTAAGAGAATACATTTCCGCAAGATAATCAATTTTTCCAAGAACATGCTTCAAAAGACACGTAGCAACTAGATTTTCAAACTTAACGCCCATATCCCCTTTGACAAGACCCACATCAAAAAAATAGATCTTTGGTTCTTTGAGCAAACTTCGCGCAATATTTTTAGAAAATGGAGTCACACGGAAAACAATATAAAGAGCTTCCAATATTTCGACATATTTTTTCACCGTATTAGGTGAAATAGCAACATCGCGCGCAATGGATGCATAAGAAATAGGAGACCCCACTCTTTCTCTTAATAGTTCAAAAATAAGACGAATAGCATTTAAATTATGAATGTTTTCAAAATCCAAAACATCAACTCTTAGCAAGCTATCAACATATTGCAAGCGCCAACGATTCGCTTCGATAGGATCAGGGGTTAGAAAAGGTTCAGGAAATCCTCCTCTTTCTAAAAAGCGCTCAAGCGTATAGTTTACGTTTACCTTATCACATTCTGATGGCGAAAGAGGAAGCAGTCTATGTAAAAAAAATCGCCCTGCAAGAGAATCTCCCGCCTGATTAAAAATCTCTAAGCGAGCACTTCCTGTGACAAGAATTTTCTGATTCGGTTCTTTTGTATCGTAAATCCCTTTGAGATAATTTTTCCACTCAGGCATTTTATGGATCTCATCGAGGATAATCAATTCTACTGTAGGAAGCCAGGATTCCTGTAAAATGATCTTTCTGTCCCCAGCTCGATCATAATTCAGATAGACCGAAGAAGTGAATTCTTTAGCAATTGATTTGGCCAAAGTCGTTTTTCCCGCCTGTCTAGGGCCAGCGAGTAGAACCATTTTTTTCTGCAAATCGCGAATAATCGCTTGTTTTTGATATCTCTCCATATTGACTATTATGCAGTAGAATGAGAAAAAGTCGAGACTTTTCCGTATTTCATTGCATAATAGTCAAAAAAAAGCCTAATCACCAGATTGTTGAAAATTTACGAGCAGCGTTTACATCACCAAAAAATCATTCAAAAGTTCAGCGCATTTATGAAATAATAATATCATGATGTTAAACCCAAAAAACATTATCATCTCCGACACCATACCAAGCCTTTTTAATTTCTGCGCAACGCGCTGCCCCATCCCGACCAATACCATTAACCTTAGAAAGGACAGCGATAAGAGCTGCCCTTCCAGCATCGGAATCCTCGTCATTTGCAGTTTTAAACGTATCAAAAATCTCTTGCCCCAACTTATTGCACATTGCTTTTTCCTCCCCCGTAATAGCCGGAAAAGATATTTCTGCCAATTGATTAACAAATTTAATGACCCTGCTAGAAGAATATAAATCCACCAAACGCTTTTTAAAAACAGCAAATGAGACTGTATAAATATCAGACGATTCTGCAATAGGTGTATATTCCTTAAATGCGCCAGTACTATCTAATTCACTCTCTTTTGCCTCTATAAAAAACACATTTGTTGTCTGCTCTATTCTTTCAGCGCCCAAAATAATCACATATTCAGCGGGCGCATCTATATATGGAGATCCTGGATTCATTTTAAAAACACTATAACTCCCCAAATTATTGATTTTAAACTTGGTATAATTAAAGTGAGTGCGTCCACAACATGCTCGGGCTAGTAACGATCCATCTTCTCTTAGTCTTGCAATCAAGGTTGGAATGTCCGTAATCTCACTAGAATCGATCAAAGACTCCTTGCCAATAACTATAGATGAAGGCTTGTCATAACAAAAACTCTCAAGATCTTGTAACACCCCTGTAAAACCGATTTTTTCCGACATAGCATACTCCTAGATATTAAAAAGACGTTCCAAAAAGTTTAGTAGTCATCTTAAATAAGTGCAATCCCCTTTTGAAATATCCTTCAAGCTATAAGCACATGCTTGATTCCATCGAGTCACAAGCTAAAATCTGTGACTCGAGTTTGGGCATTTGGGGTAAAAAAATGTGATTTTTTTTAACGCCGCCGGTCAGGCGGTTTGGAGTGCGGCGGCTCGTCGCCGCTTTTCTTTGACTCGACTTGTCGAGGCGCGTTTTATCTAATCAGAATGATAAACAAAAAGAGCAGCGACAAGTCGCTGCAAAAAAAGCGGTGACGAGTCACCGCACTCCAAACGCTCTTCGAGCTCGGTCTTATTTAGTATCAAATTTAATTTGTCCAAACTCGAGTCACAGTCTGAAACCCGTGCTTTTTTTCCGGCCATATTAACACAAAAACCATCACGGATTCCGTATTCTTAAAACTGGAATCCTTTCTGGCGGGCACTTCGTGTCCCGTCCCGAAAGCCGGTTCGCCGCAAGTATGCGGCTTCACTTCGATTCCAGACAAAAGCCAAACTGTTGGCTTTTTTTCCGGCCATATTAACACAAAAACCATCACGGATTCCGTGATGGTTTTTGTGTTAATATGGCCGGAACTGGAATCGAACCAGCGACACAAGGATTTTCAGTCCTCTGCTCTACCGACTGAGCTATCCGGCCAAAGAATATCTAAGATAGCGGAGTGTGCTGATTTTTGCAAATAGAAATCACGGAAAGGGGTGCTTTTTAGCGCTGGTTTTGGATGATCATATCTTTGACGATATTAACAGCTTCGATCATCTGGAGGTCTTCGACGCCCCAATTACGAGAAAATTTTTTAGACGAGGATTGAGCTGCTTGAAGGAACAGTTTAAAGTTAGGATCACTCTCTTGACGGAATGCGCTATTCTCTCGAAGACCGGGCAGAATCTGGTACCAAAAGGACTCTTTTTTCTGCAAGTACGGTAAATAGTTTTTCTGATACCAACGCTGACTTGTTGTATCAATATCGGCGAGTGAATCGATGTATGCTGAAGGGACACGGTCATTAGGCAAAGGGTATTCTAAATACCGCTCGCCAATGTTATAAATGCAGTATTCTGTGGGCACAAGAATATCTGTGTGCACGCCTTCAATTTGCGTTGATCTCCCTGACACTGTGTAATACTTACCGACTGTAACTTTGAAAAAAGCTTTTGCATTCAGATCAGTCACCGTTTGCATCTGAATCGTTCCCTTGCCGTAAGTTCTTTCATCTCCTACAACGACCGCAATACCGTAGTCTTGTAAAGCTTGAGCTACAATTTCTGCAGCAGATGCTGATGCTTTTGATGTTAAAATTACAAGGGGTCCGTTATAATAAACCCTAGCGTCGATGTCGCGTAGATACTGCACTTCCCCATCTGAATATTTGGAGATCACAACAACGCCGCTTGTCATGAAAAGACCAGCAACTTTAACTGCCTGATTTAAAAATCCGCCTAAATTTTCCCGTAAATCCAAAACAACTCCGTGGAGTTTGCCTTGCTGACGCAATTGCCTTAACGCTTCGCGGATATCTTTTTCACAACTTGAATCCCCTTCGCTTTCATAAAAAGAAGGCAGCGTCAACTTACCGATAATGCCATTTCCAAAGGGCTCTGCGCTATATTGCAAACGACCATCTTCCATAACAATCTTTTCTCGGACAAGCGACACTTGAACGTTTTCTTCAGTCCCTTCCGCAAGAGTGCGGCGCAATTTTAGCTGAATCTCTTTCTGTCCTTTACCCTGAAGAAGAACGAGCACTTCTTCATAAGGGATCTGAGCTAATTTCTTTCGGTCGATTTCAACAAGAACATCTCCCGACTGCACTTTTCCACAACGCTCTGCGGGCCCGCCTTTAATCATATCGACAATCACAACTCCATCGACACTCTCTCTAAGCACGACCCCAATCCCCTCAAACTGCTTTTCTAACGAAGTGCGCATCTCATACGCCTCTTCCGGACTAAAATAGGCTGTATGAGCATCTAAACTTTTCGCATAAGCCTTCAAAATAAGAAGCGCTTGGTAATGATCTCTTTTCTCTCTTCCAATGTAAATATTTTCTTGGCGCTGCAAACGTCTTTCATAAAGAGCAAATACTTTTGCTTTTCTTTCAGGAGTTAAAACAACAGGCCCGCCGAGCGCTTTATCTTCTTCAAGAAATTTATACAACATTTTTCTTGTACGCGCTTTCAGCTCTTCTTCTGTTTTAGCATAACCCGGTTCGGCAGCGCTAAATTCTCCTTCAAAATCCTGTTCAGTCATTTCTTTAGCAACCACCTCACGCATATGACGCGCTCTTTTGATCGCATTCACCACAACTTTATTTAACGCTTGATAATCGGAAAAATCATTCTTACGAAAACGTTTGATCACCCCACCAATTAGCTCTTGACTAAGCTCTAAAAAAGGCTTCGCTTCACTCTGCAAAAGATAGATTCTTTCTCGATCAAACTGTTCCATATAGATTTTAAAAGAGCGCTTGACAAGCAACGGCGAGAGCTCTTTCCACTCAACATGATATTCAAAAATTTCTTGCATGGTTGGACGAACATCGGACAATTTTAAGGCACGCGGCGCGCCAAAAAGAATGCCGACATTCAGAAAAATTAAGAAAACTAGTGCCCGAAAAAACATTTTCATCCTTTTTCCATTTATAAAGGCACATCCTATTTTTGTACATCGTCTTGCAAATAAATCATAAGCCCGTTATAGTAGCGCAGTGTATTTATATTTTTTTAAGGAGCAAGGCGACACATGCCAACTATTAACCAATTGCTACGCACAGGCCGCACACCAAAAAAGAGACCTCGCAAATCTCCGGCTTTGCAACAATGCCCACAAAAACGGGGAGTATGTCTTCAAGTAAAAACAAAAACTCCTAAGAAGCCTAACTCTGCTCTTAGAAAAGTCGCTTGGGTGCGTCTTTCTAACGGCAAAGAAATCATCGCTTATATCGGCGGCGAAGGCCACAACCTGCAAGAGCACAGCATCGTACTCGTTCGCGGCGGTAAAGTCAAAGACTTGCCCGGCGTTCGTTACCACATTGTCCGCGGAGCGCTCGACTGCGCCGCTGTTAAAGATAGAAAAAAATCCAGATCCAAATACGGGGCAAAACGTCCTAAATAAAGTCCCTTCAGTTAAGTAATGTTAGGATATCTCTTTATAGATATCTTGGCTCGAGACCTTCATTGCTCTTGTTATAGAAGCAGTGCGATTCTCGGGGCCGGCATCAACTGCCAAGTGAAAAGGATCTCCAAAAGTTAAGGAAAAAAACTATGTCAAGAAGACGTCGTGCTCTCAAGAGAGAAGTTGACCCAGACCCACTGTACAACAGCTATGTTCTCGCAAAATTTATCAATAAAGTGATGGAAGACGGGAAGAAATCTACTGCCCGTAGAATCGTTTATAATGCGATCGAAAAGTTCTCAAAGCGCGTAAAAGCGGATGACCCGCTATCTGCGTTCGAGCAAGCTTTAGATAATGCAAAGCCTTCGCTAGAAGTGAAGTCACGCCGTATCGGCGGCGCTACTTATCAAGTCCCTATTGAGATTGCTCCCGACAGACGCACATCGATGGCGATGGCGTGGATCATCCAATACTCCCGAGAAAAAGCGGGTAGATCTATGGAAGACGGACTAGCTTCAGAGCTTGCTGACTGCTTCCAAAACCAGGGATCGACAATCAAGAAAAAAGACGACACCCACCGCATGGCAGAAGCAAACCGCGCCTTTGCGCATTATAAATGGTAAAAGCCTAAAGGAAACAATCTATGGGTAACCGGCCTGAAAAAGATACTCTTAAAAATGTGCGCAATATCGGCATCATGGCGCACATCGACGCGGGCAAGACAACTTGTACGGAGCGGATTTTGTATTACGCTGGAAGACTTCACAGAATTGGTGAAGTGCATGAAGGCGCAGCTACCATGGACTTCATGGAGCAGGAAAAAGAACGCGGCATCACAATCACTTCTGCTGCGACTGTCGTTTACTGGCTAGACAGCAAAATCAACATCATCGACACTCCGGGACACGTTGACTTCACAGTCGAAGTGGAACGCTCTCTACGTGTTCTTGATGGCGCAGTTGCGGTCTTTGACGCGGTAGCAGGCGTTCAACCCCAGTCTGAAACAGTCTGGAAACAAGCAGACCGCTACGGAGTTCCCAGAATTGCTTTTGTCAATAAAATGGATAGAGTCGGTGCAGATTACTTCATGGCGATCCAGTCCATGAAAGATAAGCTCGGCGCTAACGCAGTTCCCGTCCAATGCCCCATCGGCTCTGAAGCTGATTTCAAAGGAATGGTCGATCTCGTTGCCATGAAAGCTTACCTTTTTCTTGATGAAACTCTCGGCGCAAAGTATGACGAAGCAGAAATTCCTGCAGATCTTCTTGAAAAGTGCAAAACACTACGTGCAGAGCTTTTAGAAGAACTCGCGATGGTGGATGAGAGCAATGAAACGTTCATGACAAAAGTCCTTGAAGCACCTCACACTCTTACAGAAGATGAGATTCATGCAGCGATTCGTAAAGGGGTTGTAACGAACAAATTCAATCCAGTACTTTGCGGAACAGCTTTCAAGAACAAAGGAATTCAACCCCTTCTTGATGCGGTTGTACGCTGGATGCCATCTCCACTTGATCGCGGCAACCTAAAAGGGATGAATGTCGACACAGGCGAGCCTATGACGATCGTTCCAGATGACGCAAGTCCACTCGCAGCATTAGCATTCAAAATCATGTCTGACCCTTATGTTGGCAGGCTTACTTTCGTGAGAATTTATGCGGGAACCTTGACTAAAGGATCCACCCTCATGAACACCACAAAAGACAAAAGAGAACGCGTCTCCCGCCTTCTTGAGATGCACGCTAACCAAAGAAAAGACCGCGACGAATTTATTACAGGCGACATTGCGGCTTGCATCGGCCTTAAGTACACAAGTACAGGAGACACACTCTGCGCTGAAGACTCCCCTCTTCTTTTAGAAAAGATGGAGTTCCCAGAGCCTGTGATCTCGATGGCAATTGAGCCAAAATCAAAAGCTGATCGGGAAAAGCTCTCGATGGCGCTCAGCGCGCTTTCTGAAGAAGATCCCACATTCCGCGTCTCTACGAACGAAGAGACAGGGCAGACGATCATCGCCGGCATGGGTGAGCTTCACCTAGAAATTCTGCGCGATCGAATGTTCCGCGAATATTCTGTGGAAGCAAACGTCGGTAAGCCTGAAGTGTCTTACAAAGAGACGATCACAATTCCTGGATCTACGGAAACAAAGTATGTCAAACAGTCTGGCGGACGTGGACAATACGCGCACGTCAACTTGGAAATTGAGCCTAACGAGACAGGTAAGGGCAACGAAGTTGTCAGCAAAATCGTGGGCGGCGTGATCCCGCGCGAATACATCCCAGCGGTCATCAAAGGGATCGAAGAGGGACTTGCAACAGGCGTTCTTGCAGGCTACAATTTAGTCGACGTCCAAGTAAGGATCGTTTACGGTTCTTATCACGAAGTTGACTCGAATGAAATGGCCTTTAAGATTTGCGGATCAATGGCTTTAAAAGAAGCTGCACGCAAATGCAAACCGGTCCTCCTTGAACCGATCATGAAAGTCGTCGTCACAACCCCTGAGCAATTCATGGGAGATGTGATCGGCGATATCAACCGCAGAAGGGGCAAGATCAACGGGCAAATGAGCCAAAAAGGGTCTGTCGAGGTTTTAGCCGACGTCCCTTTAAGCGAAATGTTCGGCTACTCCACACAGTTACGCTCAATCAGTTCAGGAAGAGCGACTTACACCATGGAACCTAGCCACTTTGAGCGCGTGCCCACTAAACTCCAAGATGAAATCTGTAAAAAATAGGTTAATAGGAAAAATTATATGGCAAAAACAAGTAAACAAAAAATTAGGATCCGCCTTAAAGGCTATGATCAGCGCGTCCTCGATAGAGCAACAGCTGACATCGTCGAGACGGCAAAGCGCACAGGCGCCCGGATTGCAGGCCCTATTCCTCTGCCTACAAAGCGTGAGGTTTACACGGTGCTGCGCTCCCCGCACGTCGATAAAAAATCGCGCGAACAGTTTGAGATCAGGACCCATATCCGCCTCCTCGACATCCTGAATCCAACGCCCGACACAATCGACAAGCTAAAGGTTCTTCCCGTCGCAGCTGGTGTTGACATTAAGCTTAAAGCTTCTTAAAGCTTTCTTAATCAGACAGTCTCTCTTCGACCACCATTCAGTGTACCTGACTGGTGGCTTCTATTTTGTTTTTTAATAGAATTCTATTATTAATCTATCGCGCTTTCTATTTTATTCTTTAATAGAGTTCTATTATCAATCTATGATAGACTCTTTATTAAAAAGAATATATTAAATACAAGGAACATATATTATGGTTCACAGATCTAGCTTTTCTCTGTCAGACAATAAACGTGTCGATCTTTACCAAAATTTTAATCTCCACGAAACCCCTAATAACAAAGGCATCTGGACAACATTCCGTGAAAGCAGCGTCCAAAAACTCGCAAGCAATGAAACCAATCGGGCAATCACACGCGCTGCAAAATGGGGTATCAGATGGCTTGGTAGAAGCACGGCTGTAGTCCTTGCTCCCTTTACTCTTGGCTTAAGCCTTTATACCCTTTGGGACTTCACACAAGAAGAAAGAAGACAAAAAGAGCTAAAAATCAAACATCAACTAACGACTAACAGCCAAAGAACCTCCCATAGACCAAGAAGACATAAAAGCAGCTCTTCTTCCTCTGATTATTCCTCTTCAACAAAAGAGCTCGAAAAAAAGCTCGCTGATGCAGAGCTCGGACGCACACAAGCTCAAAATCTGGCGGAAGAGCATAATCAATCGCTGACACAGGCAAGACTTACCCTACAGCAGCAAGATAATCGCATCACTCAGCTAGAGCAAGAAAATTCTGGTTTAGGAATAGAAATATCCCGTCTAGAAAATATGACGAATAACAACGCGGATAAAATTCGTCAACTAATCTCGCAGCTTGCCACCAACACGAAAGAATTGGAACGCGTTACACAAGCAAGAAGTGAGTTAGATGATCTATATAAAAAAGTTGATCAACAACATCAGGATTTTAAAGAAAGCTCCAAAACAACAATTGAGTTTCAAGAAAATGAAATTAACAAGTTAAAGATAGGTCTTGAAAATCAAACACAGGTCTATCAGCAAAAAATAAAAGATTTGCAAAACGATTTAACCACATCAGAAAGCTCATATTTAAACTTAGATAACTACAACAAAACATTAACTGATGAATTAGACAAGAAAAAGCAAGAACTAATTACTCTACATGATCAACTTGACACACAACAGCTAGCAATTAACAACTCGGGCGACGCTACAACTAATCTATTATTAAAAGAACAAAACATGGTTAGAACGCTTGAACTTGAAATTGCTTCCCTCGAAACAATCATTCAGGAAACAAAGGACACACTTGATCGCAAAGAAAAAACCGTCCTAGAAGTCCGCGCAACGATAATAACAATTGAAGAGGAGTACACTACTAAAACAGAAAAACTAAAAACAAAAACAAACAATCTACGAGCTAATTTAGAAAAAAACAAACGAGATTTAGACATTGAACGCGAAAATAATAAGCAACTTAAGGATCTTCTAGATAATAAGCACAATGAACTGCCATCGAAAGAAAGCGAAGACTGGGAGAGCTCTTTCCAAACACAATACTCAACAATCAAAAACCTCGAAATAAAAAACAGGGAACTTGATGATAATTTGATACACCTCAGTTTTGAACATGACAACCTTAAAACTGAGCACTATGAACTGCTAGGACAACTCCAAAAGCTTAAACTCTCGATAGCTGAGCTACAAAATAAAGAAAGCAATATCATTGATGACGGCTCTGAAAAGCCGGCTGTAGATCGAGAGGCTCTTAAACAAGCGATAGAACAAGAAAAAGCACGTCTTAATCAATACGTTGAGGATCATCTAAACAACAACCAAGCATATCTAGAGCTTCTGACAAAACATAACGAATTTATTAAAAAATATAATGCACGCGATCTAGAGTTTCAAGAAAAATTAGCATTAGGCGTTGCTAAAATCAAAGAACTTACAATAACTAACCGACAATTTGACAAGCTATTAAAGAACGATGAAAAATATACTAAGTTATCAGAGCATATAGACAAATTAGAAAATCAAGTTAAAGAATTAGACCATCTCAATAGCACTATAGAATTCAAAGATGGCGAAATTAAAAGGCTTAACAACAACAATGCAGATCTCAGACGCCAGCTACAAGATCAAGAAAATACTGCTAAAAAAATCGAAGAACTTACTAAACAAAATGCCGTTTTAAATAGCACCAACACTGCTCTTATAAATCAAGAAGCAGATATAATTTCCAAACACAAAGACGCAATAAATGAATTAGAAAAACAACTAGAGACTGCAAATAAAGTTGCACAAGAAACCTTCCAATCACAAAGCGATGAACACATAAAACATAATAAACAAATTGTAAAAAACAACACTCAACTTAAAAAAGAAAATGCCTCTCTTAGGCAACGGGCAGCCACACTAGAAGAAGAAGCTCTACGGGATAAGACTATTCTAGCCCAATCCAAAGAGTTGGTAAACAAGGCTGTTGAGCTAAATAAGCAACAACTTCGAGAGTTACGACATGCTGACAAAAAAGTGATCAAATCAAAAATTGTTAATGAAGAGTTGGTCTTAAAAAATGAACTGTTGAATGCAAAAAAAGCATTACGAAAATCAGAAATGAGCCTAAAGCATGTGATTAATGAAAAAACAAAGCTTAATAAATCACTTTCACAATTTAATGCATCGCTTTCACAAGTTAATGCATCGCTTTCACAAGTTAATGCATCACTTTCACAATCAATGAATCTTTCACAAAGCGATACCAAACTTACTGTAAGCGGTATACAGGATGTAAATGATAAGCTAAATGATTGTCTTAAGAAGCTTGATGAAGAGATCGAGAGACCTTCAGATTCAATACTCAATACGGAAACAACAGAAAACAGTTCTATCGATAATATTACTGAGAACGATCTACAGCAATTAAGACTTGCAGCACAATCTTTTGGCTTAAATAACAATAACAATTTCATTAGTGATGATGATAATACATTACCATTAAACCTTCCTGAAGTACCTCCTTTTCCAAAGAATGCAAGTGTTGCAAACTATTTAGAGCAATTAAAAGCTGTAAATACCAGAAAAGAGGCCGTCGAGAAATCAACTCAAGAACTTTATGATGAAACTCTAGCAATCCATAAGCAAACTGAGGAAGCCCACGAACAAACTGGCAAGAAGCTTCGAGAACTCGAGGAAAAGCTTGAACTTGAGAATCAACAAAACACACTAACACTCTTACCACCTCCACCTCCACCTCCACTTCCTCCCCCAACATCTGGAAAAAAAATTGATCTAGACAAGATAAATAGCATGATGATTAATAAAGAAGAGCCTGGCGTTCAGCGGAATGGAAATAACAACAATAATGGTAGCCTTCTAGAAAGGATCCAAAAAGCTCAAGCCGGATTGCAGAAAATAGATCCAAAAGAATTCAACAATGATAAACCTGAAGAGATGATCAATGCCATAACGAAAGCTCTTGCGGACAGACGGACTTTTATGGGAGAAGATGATTCTGACAATGATTCTGACAATGACAATAACAACTGGGATGATTATACATCCTAATGTTTAAACTAAAAAGCCTCTAAAAAAGAGTCCTAAAGGGATCGGCTTCATCGCTGCTTTCTTTAGGGCTCTTTCTTTTTTTAAAAGATTACAGACTGAAGACGCAGGCTAAAGAGGAAGTTGCAAAAAGAAAACTGCGGACTTAAGGCCCAGAGGGCCGTAATGATATAGCCCGGGTCGAAGCGTAGCGAGAGGCCTGGGGAAAAGATCAAATATAAGCTAAGAGTCCTGTAA
>JAZKBL010000068.1:0-16304 GCA_040388665.1 Chlamydiota bacterium | reverse complement strand
GGCGCAGCTGAAAACCGATTCTTGAATCATTTTCGGTATAGGTTGATTCTTCTTTTAACCATTGAATTTCTAATGCAAGGTGAGCAATCCCGTATCTCAATGCTTTGAGACGAATCGCTTTCTGAAAAGAACCGTCCAGATTTTCTAACCTCTCTTCGATTTTCTTGTATTCTTCGTAGGCCTTTTCAGCTTTTTCCAATCTCTCTTGAAACAACCGAATCATCTCCTCCTGATCTGTGACAAAAAAGAGTTTAAGAAGAAACTCGTTGCGCGGGGTTTCCGATCCCGTTGGACTTTCGAGCCAAGCCTTAAATTCTGCCCGCCCTGTTTCCGTAACAGAAAAAACCTCTTTCTTTTTCTTTCCTACATAAACGACCTTGGAGAGCACTTTTCCTTCCTCTGCCAAAACCTTTAACATCGGATAGATTGTTGAATCGGACTCACGCCAGAAATAAGCTGTCGATCTTCCCATAAGAGACTTGATTTCATACCCTGTAGTGGAGCCCTCAAGAAGCACTCCCAAAATAGCGCACCTCGTTTTATTAGCTAACCTCATAAAATACCCAGTTTCTAGGTATCATATCATGATCAACGACTTTCCAAACATACAAATCGATCCTTGATTAAGAACTCTAAAGAACGTTTTACTTTTCGAACTTGCGTGCTATGATGCTGCGACACTTGTGACGTTAGTGATTCATAAAGAACCCTCGCCACATAACAGACCCGTTGTCACTATGAAAGGGATAAAATGACTCAATCTTCACTCGAAAATTCTAATCAGATAATTCCAAAGGAATATCCAACCTTTCTCTTTGAGATTAAGAAGAAAATTTTATCTTCTCAGATTAAAGCTGCGTTGGCAGTAAACCGAGAGTTGATCAATTTGTATTGGGAAATAGGTTCTAAAATTCATCTTAAGCAAAAGAGTGAAGGGTGGGGAGCGAAAACGATCGAAAACCTATCAAAAGATCTAAAAACTAGTTTTCCAGATATGGAAGGATTTTCTCCTAGAAACCTCAAATACATGGTCCACTTTGCAAGAGAATACCCAGATTTTGCAATTGGGCAACAGGTTGTTGCCCAAATTCCATGGGGACATAATATCCTTCTCCTTCAAAAACTTACATCCCCAGAGGAAAGGCTTTGGTATGTCAATAAAACGATTGAAAATGGGTGGAGTAGGAGCGTTCTTCTTCATTGGCTAGACAGCAATCTTTATAAGCGTAAAGGGCAAGCGGTTACTAATTTTCAGACTACGCTTCCATCCCCGCAGTCAGACTTGGCTCACCAGACCCTGAAAGATCCTTATTGTTTTGATTTCCTCGCTTTGAAAAAAAAGTTTAATGAAAAGGAGCTAGAGAGTGGTCTCTTAGAACACACCCAAAAATTTCTCATCGAACTTGGAGCTGGTTTTGCTTTTGTAGGGCGCCAGTATCCTCTAACAGTTAGTGGCAAAGAATTCTTCTTAGACCTGTTATTTTACCATCTAAATTTGCGCTGCTTTGTCATTGTAGAGCTCAAAGCCAAGGAGTTTACTCCGAAAGATGCTGGGCAAATGAATTTTTACTTGTCTGTTGTTGATGATCTCCTTCGTAAGCCAGGAGACAACCCGAGTATCGGACTACTCTTGTGCAAAACAAAAGACAGAATAATCGCTGAATACGCTCTAAGAGACATCAATAAGCCAATAGGTATATCGCAATACGAGACTGCCCTTCTAGAATCCTTGCCCGCTGAGTTGAAAGGAGCTCTGCCAACTATCGAAGAAATTGAACGGGAACTAAAAGATCAGAAAGTACTAACTGAACGGAATAATCTTTAATGTTAGAGAAGCATGTCCTATTCAGACTTAAAATCACCGTGAAGGTTCTCAAAAAACCGTGGAAAACTATCGTAAAAAAGGACGTATTTTTTTGCTTTTGAGCTCTTAAACGAAGCTTCATACGATGGCTCCAATTCCTTCAAAAAAAATGGAATCAATCACTACGGCAATCAGAATCATAAATGTTTGGAACGACTTGAGGTTGTCGACGTTTTTATAACATCAGCTGGAAGAATTTAACTCTCGAAAATTTCTCTCATATCGGGCAGCTAAGTTTAGGACTGTGTTTGCTTGAAATTGTATTAAGCTTCTATAAGAGTTTAGGAATCAAAATAACGGCTTTATGATTATGTAATTCTTCAAACAATGGATTAAGATTGTATTCTTCAATGCCCACCAATTCCTCTGGCGTTTTTAGATGGTGTTCTCCAGCTATAAAATATTTTTTTCCTGAAAGGATACTACATTGACGCACAGTGGAAACCATCCCTTCGGTACGCATGGGAAATATTTGTTTGAGCTGCTCTTCAACCCATTTTTGCGTAGCTCCAATTGCTTGTAATCTTTCTTCTGATTTTTCAAGATCGCTTTCAAGCATCTCAATTTTACGCTGTGTTTGTTGTAAAAGTTGTTCTTGATGAGATAGAAGAGCCCTGCAGTTTGCGAGTGCCTCTTGTTGTGTTTCTTGATAAAGTTCTAAAATAGGAAGCATATCTTGAAGCTGTCTTTTCATTCCTGAAATTTCAGAAAGTTGCATATACTCTCTCTCGAGAACTTTCATCATCCGGTGCATGTCTCTTATTAAAATGATTGCTTCGAGAAGCTTTTGATTTTCTTGTAAATACTTAAGGGGCTCCCAGCCGTAAAAGTCAGCATTAAATGCCCTAATATGAAATTTATTCTTTTGCATTAACTCAGAAAAGAGCAAACGCTCATCTTCCCAAGAGTATCCTTCTAAGAAAATAGAACTTTTATCCTTTTTGAATGCTTCTATAAGTGTGGAGATCGTATCGCCATTGAGTTTTCTCATAAGTTCGTTACTATGATTCTCACTAAATAAAAACACCTCAGCCTCTTCTATAGAGGCGCACCGAGGGGATAAAAAAACTACTTCATATTTCTCAAGAATCTCTGAAAAAATAGTGGATTCTACTGGGCAAAGCGATCCAAGAAATCCCATTTTAATTTCGCTATTAATAGACATTTTTAAATCCCTATAGTTACAATAATTGATTTATTAACAACACGGATTTTAACATATTTAAAAATTAAAAAGCAAATTAATTAATAATTTTTAATTAAATGGAAAAAATTCTGAAATAGAATCTTTTCCATTCCAAACAACCGAGATTACGGGTTAAACCCTCAGATTTCTTTATTAAAAAAACTGATTATCAGTCATTTACACTTAAATGTACACAAAAACAGCAGTTTGGAAAGTGACCTGCGTTTTGCCAGCTACCTGATCTATAGAATGGGTCATTACACATTTAGCTAAAAAAAGCTTTGCTTCTTGAACAAACATTTTGAAGGGATCAACATGTGTTAATAGGGTTTTGAGAAGAGGGCCTTCTTTTGGTTTAAGATAGCCGCTTGTGCCTGTTCGGCTTTTTCCAATCTCTCTTGAAATAACCGAATCATCTCCTCTTGTCATAACCTGCGATTTTCCAAACATACAAATCTAACTCGAGTTTGGACATTTCGAATAAAAAGATATAATTTTTCTTAAACGCCACCGATCAGACGATTTGGAATGCGGCAACTCAAGTCACCGCACTCCAAACGCTCTTCGAGCGCGGTCTCATTTAGTATCAAACTTAATTTGATTTAGGAGGCTTATTGAAGCATTTTTTTTGGGTCGACGACCTCATTGAATTGCGTTTCAGAGAGATAGCCGAGGCTTAAGACGGCTTGTTTTAGGGTGGTCCCTTCTTTGTGCGCTTTTTGGACAGCTTTTGCGGCTTTGTCGTAACCGATGACGGGATTTAAGGCTGTTGCGAGCATCAGCGAATTGTCCAAGTGTTCTTTGATTCTCTTGAGATTGGGCTTAACGCCGCTTAAGCACTTATCTTGGAAAGCTGCTGCGACATCGCCGAGAAGACGAATTGACTGGAGTAGGTTATAAATCATCACAGGCTTGAACACATTAAGCTCGAAGTTGCCCATCGATCCTGCAAAAGCAATCGCGGTATCGTTACCCATCACTTGAACGGCAACCATTGTCATCGCCTCGCTCTGCGTTGGGTTGACTTTACCCGGCATGATCGAGGATCCTGGTTCATTTTCAGGGATGAGAATCTCTCCGAGTCCCGACCGTGGACCGGATGCTAACCAGCGGATATCATTTGCAATCTTCATAAAAGAACAGCTGAGTCTTTTGAGAGCTCCACTCATCTCGACGATCCCGTCATTTGCAGCAAGGGCTTCAAATTTATTTGGAGCTGAAATGAATTGTTCGTTTGTGATTGCACTGATCGCCTCAGCAACCCTCTTTGCGTACTTAGGATGAGCGTTAATTCCTGTTCCGACAGCTGTTCCTCCAAGAGCTACCTCTCTAAGAGATGTTAAAGCATTTTCAATAGCGCGGATCCCGTGCTCTACTTGGCATGCATAGCCTGAAAACTCATTCCCAAGAGTAAGTGGCGTAGCATCCATGAGATGGGTTCTACCAATTTTAACAATGTCTGCAAATTCTTTGGCTTTTATCTCTAAGCCTTCTTTGAAATATTGGAGTTTTGGAAGGAGGTTTTGTTTGATCGCAAGGACTGCTGCGACATGCATGGCTGTTGGAAAAACATCATTAGAAGATTGGGATTTATTGACATCATCATTGGGATGAATGGGTGTCTTCGATCCAAGAACGCCGCCTGCTATTTCAATAGCGCGGTTGGAAATCACCTCATTCACATTCATGTTAGTCTGAGTGCCAGAGCCTGTCTGCCAAACGACAAGATCGAAATGATCGTCGAGTTTTCCTGAAATCACTTCATCTGCTGCAGAGACAATAAGGTCCCGTTTTTCTTTAGAAAGAAGGCCTAGCTCTTCATTAACGATAGCTGCTGCCTTTTTGATAATACCGAGCGCACGGATCAGCTCGATTGGCATCTTCTCAGTTCCTATGGGGAAGTTTTCCATGGAGCGCTGTGTCTGCGCTCCATAGTACTTATCAATCGGAACTTCAACATCCCCTAGTGTATCTTTTTCGATCCGCTTTTTCATCAGATGCCTTAGCCCTGTTGGGGTGCTGCTTGCTCTGGACCTGAAAAATGTGTGTTGTCTATGCCTGTTTCTTTAGTAGGTTCTGCCGGCTTCTTTTGTAGAGCATCCGCAGCTTTTACTCTCTCTCGCTTGCTTTCGCTATTCCACGTTCCATCCATGATCTTAAGGACATCGTCTTTATCAAGAGTCTCAAATTCAATGAGCAGCTCAGTCATGAGAGTCACTTGATCCCGCTTAGCATTCAAAATATCACGAGCTTGGGCAATAGCTGCTTCAAGAAGCTCGCGCACTGCATCATCGATATGTTTTGCAGTAGCTTCTGAATAACTCTTCTCATGAAATCCAGACATCCCGAGATATTGTCCTGATTCGCTACGCTCATCATAAGCAACAGGTCCCAAAGCATCTGTCATTCCCCATTCGCAAACCATGCTACGCACAAGACGCGTTGCTTGAGAAAAGTCCATTTGGGCGCCACTTGAAATGTCACCGACAAAAATTTCCTCAGCAACTCTTCCTCCCATAAGGACAGCCAGCTGATCGATCAGTTCTTTTCTCCAATAACTAAGACGATTTTTCTTCGGCATAAAGTGAGTTGCACCTAAAGATAAGCCTCGTGGGATAATGGTCACTTTATCAACAGGGTCTGCATGCTTCGCGCAAAGAGCTACAACGGCATGACCTGACTCGTGGTAAGCAGTTGTCCGTTTTTCGTTAAGATCCACCTCTAAGCTGCGTCTTTCTTTACCATAACGCACTTTATCGCACGCCTCTTCAGCATCACTGCCGGTCACAGCAGATCTTCCTCGACGCGCAGCAAGTAAAGCGGCCTCGTTGAGGATATTTTCAAGGTCAGCTCCTGATGCACCTGGTGTATTGCGTGCAAGGTTCATGAGATCGACAGAGCCGTCTAGCTTAATTTTTCGCGCATGGACTTTCAAAATCTCAAAGCGTCCTTTAATATCTGGAAGGTCAATCACAATCCTTCTGTCAAAACGTCCGGGTCTTAAAAGCGCTTTATCAAGAACATCAGGACGGTTTGTTGCTGCAATCAAGATCACACCCTCTTTCGTATCAAAACCATCCATCTCGACAAGAAGTTGGTTTAGAGTCTGCTCCCGTTCATCATGTCCCCCGCCGATACCTGCACCTCTATGGCGGCCTACAGCATCAATCTCATCAATAAAAATAATACAGGGAGCAAATTTCTTCGCTTGATCAAACAAGTCGCGAATACGGCTTGCACCAACACCTACAAACATCTCAACAAAGTCAGAACCGGAGATCGAAAAAAAAGGACGATCCGCTTCACCAGCAACGGCTTTTGCAATCAATGTTTTACCAGTACCTGGAGCTCCAATGCAAAGAACGCCTTTTGGAATACGCGCTCCAAGAGCTGTAAACTTACCGGGATCTTTCAAAAAATCAACGATCTCCTGTAGCTCTTCTTTTGCTTCATCGCAACCCGCAACATCTTTGAACGTCACTTTATTGCGCTCTTTTGTCAAAAGTTTTGCAGGAGACTTTCCAAAATTCATCGCATTGCTTCCCACACCTTTCATTTGGCGTGAAAAAACGAAATAAAGAAGTAAAGCAATCAATAAAACGGGAAGGATTGTAATAAAATAACTGCCATAGTTAAGTGACGGCTCTTCACTTTTGAATGTTTTTTCAAGAACAAGGTTGCTTCGTTGATCAGGCGCTGCAAAAGCTGTTCCCTTGCTAACCCCGAAATTATCCCACTCTTGTTTTGCTTGGGAAAACCACTGGCTATAGGCCTCAGAGTCTTGTTTTTCAAGAACTCTACTAGAAAGCTCTTTATTATTAAAAAACCAGATCACATTTGCAACGGACTGTCTTGCTTTATCAAGCTGAGCGCCATTTTTTTCTAGCTGTTCTCCAAGAAGGGTATTTTTTTCAATATTGAGCTTATAATTACGTACGCTGCGTAAAGAAAGAAGACGCATGCTATCTTGTTCTTGATTCAATGTATCAACAATTGTGCTGAGCTCTTGTAAAGCCTTTGAATACACCTGAAGCTGTTCTGATTTTCCAAGAGATTGTGCATTAACGACCATAGCTTCCAGGTTCTTCAGCTGTTCTTTCATGCCTTCATTGCCAATGCCTAAGGAAGGTGATCTGAAACCTTGAATGAGCGTTAGGAGATTTTTGCTATAAGACTGCAGATCATGACCTGCATCTGAAAACTGTTCCTGAAGTTCTCGTAAACTCACAATGGACTTATCGGAAAGATTCCTAATGACAATGGCATTCTTATCTTCAGCGGTATCATAAACAGGACTGATTACTTGATAGCCACCTTTAGGAATAGGCAAGCCAGAGAGATGTAAAAACCAATCAGCAGCGTCTTGAATTGTTAATCGTAAAGACGTTAGATCTTGCTGAACAATTTTTTGTTGTTGAATAAGCTCATGGTTTTTTTCAAGAAGATCTAAATAGCGAAACCGTTGCTTACCCTCATCCGTAAGCCTTTCTCTAAACTTTCCTGAAAAAGTAACAAGATTATCATTGAGCGCGATCTTGCGGCTATCTTCCTTTTGAATGAGGTCAAGGTTGACCAGATGCTCTACTTGATAATTGAAAGCCACCTTACCCGTTTTTGGCTGAGATAAACTTTGAACTGTCAATATTATCAAAATTACTGCTAATAAAAACAAAAAGAACCCACCGGGGAATCCTTTTTTTATATCTGGTTTTTTTTCATCGCTCATAATTCTCTTCTTTTATTGTTTTTCAGACCTTATCTGAATCATAGCATAAAGGAAAATAATTTGTCCTTTAAATCTCTACTTTTTTGACTTCAAGGGAGATCTGCAGAGAGCCACGATTGATCGTAAGCTCCAGGCCATTTTGAATAAATTTGCGACAATGAAGCTTTTTTTCTAATGCTTCAAAGCTACTTTCTAAAATATCTGCAGAAAAAAAGCAACCAACTTCTTCAGAAAGGTATTTACAAAGCGTTAAAAATTCGATCTTTTCTATAGGTAAAAAAGGGTTAAGATCGATCGTAATCTTCCTGTGATTTTTTTTAATATGAGATAGAAGTGGAGCTATCTTGCGATACAGGTAATCTTTTAGCTCATGCCCTGTCTCCCCTAAACGTACAAGGTTTGAGGTAGCTTGCTTGCCAAAAGCCACTTGAAGACCAGGGAATATCTGGGTACGCATACGCGCCCTTAAAAATTTTGGATCCCGATTTGTTGGATCGTCAATCCCTTGAAGCTTTCTTTTTTCCAACCATTGAATAAGTGCTTTTTTACTTACTCTCAATAAAGGGCGCCATACTTGCATTCCCTCTAAGGAATAAACTCCTTTTAATCCACCGAGAGAGAGTAAACTACTCCCTTCCAAAATTCTTTTTAACACAGTTTCTGCTTGATCATCAGCCTGGTGCGCTAGCATAAGTGCTTGAGCTCCCTCCTGTTGATAGATCTCTGAAAAAAATTCCAACCTTTTACGCCTTGCTTCGGCCTCCAAATTCCCTTTGAAAGAAAACTCTGTAAGTATCTTAAGATAAAAAGGAAGATTAAGCTCCTTTGCTTTAGCAGCAAGCTCTCTTGCTTGAATGCCGCTTTCTTTCCGCCACCCATGATCGACATGAGCTAAATGCAAATTAAGAGAAAAAAACCGGCGACACTCCAAGAGAAGGTGCAGCAAAGCTAAAGAATCGGGCCCCCCAGAAAACCCAATCAAAAGAGGCTGATCCGTCTTTAAGTGACTGTGAAGAAAATTCTTCACTTCTTTTAAAATTCCATCTTTCATTCGGTCTATACCTAAGTGAATTCAAAATTTGGAGTTTTGGCAAAGCCGGCGCCCCAAATTTGAAACAGGCAAAGCCGGCGTCGAAGCAGCGCCTGTGGTAGACACAGGTGCGATGCAGACGGGTTCAAAGTTGGGGATGCCGGCGCAGCCAAAAAACAATTTTTGAGTTTAGTTAGGTATATGATAATCCTTACGTAAATATCCTTCCATCGATTAAACTTAAAACCTATGAGAATTCCACTTCTATGGCGTTATTTATTACGCAATTACTTTCAAGTATTTACCCTTTGCGTCTCAGGGTTTATTGCTATACTTCTTGTTACTAGATTCCGCGATATTGCAAGTTTTGCAACAACGGGCGCTGGATGGAGCACGGTTGGACTTTTCACGCTCTATCAAATCCCCTATATCTTACCCCTTGCCATCCCTGTTTCAGCCCTTATAGCTGCAATCCTTCTTTTTCAATCTTTGAGCCACACTCATGAAATGACGGCTTTACGCGCGTGCGGACTTAAACTTAAAACAATTACTTTCCCTCTTCTTATTGCAGGTATTTTTTTAACACTCGTTAATTTCACTATTGTCTCCGAGCTAGGACCCATTTGTAAATCGAGAGCAAAACATCTTGCTTATGAAATGGCAATGCTCAATCCCCTCTCCCTTTTCCAAAAAGATGCCCCGCTTAAAATTAAGGACATCTACGTCGATATCCATAAATTTGAATCGGGAAAACATGCAGAAGATGTCGTCCTTGTATTAAAAAACCTTTCGAATGAAAGACTTGGCATCATGACCGCTAAAGAGCTGTGGATCGATGGGGAATCTCTCTTGGGGAAAGAGGTCACACTCATTTCCAGCCTTGATCCAAAAAAAGAAAATAGTTTTGACCACCTGATCATTGAAAATCAGGCTATTATGTCGACAAGAGCCGCAAGCCTCTCAGAGCTCATCCAAAGTGCTGATTTGGAATTGCACTACGACTACCTTCCTATGCGCCTTATTTTAGCAAAACGGATGCTTCATAAGTCTAACGCGCCTTACAACTTCGGCAAAGGGGAGCTAGAAATCGTACGAAGACTCTCTTTATCCCTTGCAGCTTTCTCATTTACTGTCATTGGACTTAGCTTTGGCTTAGAAATCAGCAGGAATCGTAGTAAAAACGGAATCATCTGGGCGATCTCTCTTGCCGCTTTATTTATGATCTGCTTCGTTGGAGCCAAATCCTTCCACCACGCACATATCACCGCAGCTCTTTTATTTTTGCTACCCCACCCTCTTATTTTTCTGCTATCTCTACGCGCTTTTAAACGTGTGATAAAAGGTGTCGAATGATCTGGAAACGTTATCTCATGAGAGAAATTCTTAAAGTTTTTGTTCTTTTCCTCTCAACTTTCTTTTTTCTCTATGCGCTTTTGGATTACTCAACACATATGCAAGATTTTGTCAAAGACAACAAAATTCAAATTCTCGACATCATTTATTACTACGGATTTCAATTCATTAAACGAGCAGATCTTCTTTTACCACTAGCTCTTCTTCTTGCCACAATCAAAGTGCTTTCTAATTTTAATGCGCACCGAGAGCTCATCGCCCTTCAAACGGCAGCTCTTCCTTTAAAAAAGCTCCTCTCCCCCTTCTTCATCGTAGCCCTTAGTTGCAGTCTTTTCAACTACCTAAGCTTTGAATACATCACCCCAAAAACTCTTAATTTTCTAGACAAGTTCCGTCAAGAACATTTCAAACATACCCACAAAGGGGCGCGCAAAGAACCTTTTCATATTTTTCACCTTAAAGACAATTCAAAATTAATTTATCAATATTTTGATGCAGAACAGAATAAATTTTTCGATGTGCTCTGGATTAGATCTAGCTCAGATATTTACCGCATTAAACTATTAAATGCCGATCCCAGAAATCCAGAAGCTGAATTTGTTGATCACCTGACACGTAACTCTCTGGGATATTTTGAAAAAATAGAATCTTATGACACAACGATATTAAATGAGCTTAGCTGGCAAAGAAACATGACGCAACAAGGGATCATCCCTTTTGAAAACCGCAAAATTTCTGAGCTCATTAAGCTCTATGTACAAAGCTCTCAGGAAGCTTCCTATGTTTCTTCTGAAATTTTAGCACACCTTTCTTTCAAATGCTTGATGCCGCTTTTGCCCTTTCTCGTTGTTCTAGCTACAGCCCCCTTCTGTGTACGTTACTCAAGGAGACTTTCTCTCTTCTTCATTTATACGTTTTCCCTTTTTGGATTTCTCGCCTTTTTTACACTCATGGATGCTGCGGTTATTGTGGGAAAAAATGGTGTCGTTAATCCATTTCTTGCTATTTCCTTGCCCTTTGCGCTCTGTGGAGTGCTATTTAGTTTTAAATACAAAAAAGAGATATTATGACATTGAAAGAAAAAGGTTGGAAAATTCCACAACTCATCTTTTGCCTTGCGCTTGGCGCTTGCCTCATTATAACCTTCACGTGGCAACCTACAAAAGCTCTTTGGGAAATGCTCGATACAGCCTTTTTCAAATGGATTAATGGGTCCTTAATCGATAATCCTACATGGCAACTTTTTTGGGGTTGCGCCAATCACCGGTATGCAGATTGGGTTGAAGATGCATGCATCCTTGGCTTTCTTGTTCTTTTCGTCACATCTCTAAAAAAAGAGGAACGCCTTCAAGGAACTCTGCAGATGCTATTTCTAGTTCTCTATAGCGCAATTATCCTCTATGTTGTTAACCGGATTATCTTTCGGCAAAATTTTATTATTTACCGTGATAGCCCAACGCTTGTTGTAGAAGGCAGTTTTCGTCTCACTGAAGCGATTTCCTGGATGCGTCTTAAAATCGACTCGCCAAAATGTTTTCCAGCTGATCATGCAACTACAGCAATTTTATTTGCAGCAGGTTATGCTTTTTATGCAGGTAAACGTTTTGGAATACCTGCCATCCTTTATGCAATGTTCCTATGCATACCCCGGATGATCGTTGGAGCACACTGGCTATCCGATGTTATCGTCGGCAGCGGTTTAATTGTCCTTTTTTCTCTAAGTTTAGCGTTTTGTACTCCTTTTCATCTGCTGTGTATTGCAACTTTAAAATCCTTCTTTACTTTCTTCAGAAAATTTAAGAAAATAAAAAGCACATGACAACTACGCAAAAAAATTACCAAAAGCTGCAACAGCTCTCCCGAGAAATTGCTACTTTAGATAGCATTCACCGCCTTCTGGAATGGGACCAGGAAACTTATATGCCTAAAAAAGGGATCGGTTATAGAGCCCTTCAACTTGAAAGCATCGCAAGTCACGCTCATAAACAAAAAACTTCCCCAAAATTCTTAAAAGCACTAGCAGCTTTAATTGATATCAATTCTGGAGAAATTTTCGATACTTCTCTTTCTTCAGCCTCTCAAGCAGCTTTGAAAGAATGGCGGCGTGATTTTATTAATGATAAAAAACTCCCCGGTTCTTTTGTAAAAAAATGGACGAAAACGATTGCACATGGAATACCCATCTGGGCAGAAGCCAAACAGCACGGCAATTTTAAAATGTTTGCTCCTCAGCTTGAAAAAATTGTCACTTTATGTAAAAAAAAGGCGGATCTTTTAGGTTTTCACAATCACCCTTATGATGCCCTCGTTGACCTTTTTGAACCTGGTATGACCGTTGCCACGCTAACACCTTTGTTTGAAAGATTAAAAATTGCTCTAACTTCTCTTTTAAAAAAAATTGCCTCATGCGAGGAAGTGCCTTATCACTTTCTTGAGGGGGATTTCTCTCATCAAAAACAATTAGCTTTTGCCCGTCTCATACTCACAACAATGGGCTTTAGCGAAGAAGATTCTAGGCTCGACCTTTCTAATCACCCTTTTTGTGCCGGAATAAATCCGAGAGACATGCGTCTTACAACACGCGTACACCCTTCCCAACTGATGTTCAATATTTTCGCATCGATTCACGAAGGGGGACACGGACTCTACGAGCTCGGATTACCAGAAGAACACTACGGTACGCCCCTTTGCGAAGCAGTCTCACTTGGCATCCATGAAAGCCAGTCTCTTTTTTGGGAAAAACGGATCGGAAAATCACAAGCTTTTTGGCAGCATTTCTATCCCCTGCTTCAAAAAGAATTTCCTGAGAAATTAGATGCCATTTACTTTGATGATTTCTATCGAGGAATCAACCGCATTCACCCCTCTCTCATTCGTATAGAATCTGATGAAATCGCTTACTGTCTTCATGTAATCCTTCGCTTTGAAATTGAAAAAGGACTCATCGAAGGTTCCATTAAAGTAAAAGATCTTCCTGAAATATGGAATGAAAAAATGCGCACCTATCTTGGCGTTATTCCCCACTCAGATACAGATGGCTGTCTGCAAGACATCCATTGGGCTCTTGGCGCTATTGGTTATTTCCCCACTTATGCTCTTGGAAATCTTTATTCCGTTCAGTTTTTTGCTACCTTTGAACAAACAACTCCAACCTGGAAGCACGAGGCTAAGGAAGGTAATCTCTCTCCCATACTTTCCTGGTTAACGGAAAACATTCATCGTCATGGCAAAGAATTTTCTGCAGAAGAGCTCTCAAAACGAATTACAGGGCACCCTTTAAGCGAAAAACCTTTCATCGCTTATCTCGAAAATAAATACAAAGCAATCTACCACTTCTAGAAAAATAATCCGCTCATCCATAGTTTTTCTTTTAGATTTTCTGCATGTTTGGTAAGATCCCTTGTATGCAAAAAAACTTTAAGCTTCTATCTTTCTTGGCTTTCATGATAAAAAGCCGGTCAGAAAATCAAGCTTTAAGAACATTATGAGGGGTCATGAAGAAATTTCCAATTATCTCTACAGTTGTAATGCTATCTGCATCAACTTTAGCGTTTGCTAATCCCAAGGGATTGTCAGTTGTACAGGGAAGTGCCGTACTATCTAATCCAGATTCATCAACTGTACAAATCACAACAGGGCAACAAACCATTCTCAACTGGAATTCATTTTCCATTGAACGCCATGAAAAAACAACGTTTGTCATGCCAAATAGCTCAGCTTCCGTGCTTAATCGAGTTTTGGGAGGAAACCTTAGTCGAATTTTTGGTTCTCTTGAAGCTAACGGTCAAGTTTTTCTTATTAACCCAAACGGCATTCTTGTTGGCACCGACGCTGTTGTTAATACTGCAAGTTTTATCGCATCAAGTTTTGATATCTTAGATTCTGTATTCTTAAACGGAGACATCGTCTTTGCATCTACTGGAAAAGGAGGGCCTGTCATTAACATGGGTACCATCCTCGCAACAGAAGGAGACGTTCTTCTGAATAGTCGATACATCCAAAATACAGGAACAATCGAAGCTCTTAGCACAGAGGATCTCGGTGGACGTGTTTTTCTAACTGCTAAATATGGATCCATTCAAACTTCTGGAACAGTTCGGGCGAAAAATCAAAACGGCCTTGGTGGAGAAATTCAAATTATCGGTTCTGACATTAATATAGGTGATGGTGCACTGATTGATGTCAGCAATGATTTAGGTGGCGGACGTATTCTCATCGGAGGGGATCATCGAGGTGAGAACCCCGATATTTTTAACGCCTCTATTTCTTTTATTAGTGCAAGCGCTCAAATCTTAGCAAATGCAAATGTCATTGGTAATGGTGGAGAGGTCGTGATTTGGTCCGACGTAGAAACCTCCTTTTTAGGCCTGATTGAAATTAAAGGGGGCAGAGATGGTGGAGATGGAGGCTTAGCAGAAGTTTCCAGTAAAGGCTATCTCAACTACCAAGGTATGACAGATGCGACAGCACCTCTTGGGATGACAGGAACTCTTTATATGGATCCGACAAATATCACAATCATTAACTCAGGAGGCAGCGGTACAGCATTCGGCCCGGGAGCTCCTTGTGCAGCCAACACCTTCTGTGGTAACGGAGGCTCAAACCTTACGCTTACTGACAGTCAAATCGTTACAGCGCTCGCAAGCGCTAATATCACTGTTGACGCGTCAGCAGGTGTTGGACCTGATGCAGGAAATATCTCATTTAACCCAGCTGTTGATATTACTTTTGCAACCCCGATGCGTACATTGACATTTTTAGCTTCTGGCAATATCGACATTGAAGAAGATGTGACTATAAATGCTACCGGTAATGCTTCTCATCTTGTATTTACCGCTAACTCAGGAAATATCATTGTTGGAGATGGCACTCAAACAGGAGATATTGCACTAACGACTGTGGGCGGGGGGATTACCTTCAATTGTATCAATTTTTCCTCTCAAGTTGGGCTTGGAACAATTATGGTACAGGGAACAACGAGTCTTACAATCAACGCATCGGGAACAGCCTCCTTTTTAGGCATCGCCAATCCTGTTGCAGACCAAGCAGATCGTAGCATGACCTACGTATCTAACGGTCTTTTACACATTAACACAGTCTCTAACATTATCATTTCTGGACCTCAATCTTTAACGCAAAATTTAACAAATTGTTTTGTTGAATTTTCAGGACGCGCTACTCTTCTTGAAACAACGACAGGAGATTTGACGATTACAGGTGCTCAAGGTGACATTATGGCGTTGAACACCTTTCAAGATAATTCCGTCGAGATTCTCGCTATTAATTTAATGCACTTAGATATCGGGGGATCCATAAATCTTGAAGGTGGAACGATTCCTCAAAATTCTTCAACAATGTCAGACACGAATCCTGTACAAATTAAAGCAAACAGTGCAGCCGCATTTACCATTGAAGCTGATACCGATATCAACTTCAGTGGGCATGCAGCACTAGGATCTGTACGACCATCAGAAGTGATTATCGTCAATAATAACCAACCAATTTCAGTGATTCAAGCAGGAGGAAATATTAATTCTTTCGATAATGATGCTGTGACAATCTACATTCGAAGCTCCTTTCTTACTCCAACAGCAGCCGGCACACAGATCAGTGCGGGAAGCGATATTATCTTTAGCAATGGTACAAATGTCTTCGCTAACGGACCCATGGTCATTACAACAGGTAGAGATTATACGCAACAATCATCAGCAACCCTCGGTGCAATTGTCACGTTTGAAAATGGCGATCTTGATATTAGTGCAGGTAGAAATTTTACAATGATCGGTACACCATCAAAGCCTGCTGTAATTCAATCATTAATAACACCAAACGGAAGTATTACTCTTGCTTGTGATGCTTCAACATTCATGTGTCCGGTGCTTGCAGGCCCTTATAGCTTTTCAATGAACTTAGATTCTGTACTTTCAATAGGAAATACTGGAACGATAAAAATATACACAGCCGTTCGCAGCCAAAATAACATTGCAACGGGGCTTCTCATCAATGGCATGGGCTATGTTCCAGGGCCTATGGGAGTCACAACAACTACTGAAGCTTGGGGCGTTTGCTCTCCCGGCACTCAACCACCGGCTGTTGGAAATCCATTTAGCATCTATTACAAACAGCTAGATCCACCACCTCCACC
>JAZKBL010000067.1:964-30925 GCA_040388665.1 Chlamydiota bacterium | reverse complement strand
AAAAATAGAAAAAAATCCATCAAAAATCAAAATCTTGAAATAATGGGATAGGCTCATGACAAACAAAAACAGCTACGAATCTCCACTAATTTCTAGATACGCTAGTCAAGAGATGTCCTATGTTTTTTCTCCGCAATACAAACACGCAACCTGGCGCAAACTTTGGGTAGCTCTTGCAAAAGCAGAGCAGTCTTTGGGGCTTTCCATTTCAGATAAACAAATTACTGCAATGGAATCAAACATCGAAAACATCGACTTTGAAAAGGCGAAAGAGTACGAAAAGATTCATAGACACGACGTAGTAGCTCATATCCACACCTTTGGAGATGCCTGCCCCGAATCCAAAGCCATCATTCATCTCGGCGCTACTTCCTGCTATGTCACAGATAACACCGACCTCATTCAAATGAGAGAGGCTCTCTATCTCTTGCGAGGAAAATGCCTGCATGTGATTCATAACCTCAAAAAATTTGCAGAAAAACACGCAGATCTTGCCTGTCTTAGCTTCACCCATTTTCAAGCAGCTCAACCAACAACCGTTGGAAAAAGAGCGTGTCTTTGGCTACAAGATTTCATCTTCGATTTTCACGACCTTTCCTCACGCATCGAAGATATGCAGTTTCTTGGTGCAAAAGGAGCAACGGGCACTCAAGCATCATTTCTTGCACTCTTTGAAAATGATTCAAACAAAGTCAAAACGCTTGAAAAAAACATAGCACACGCGATGGGTTTCACAAAAATTATCCCTCTTTCAGGGCAAACCTATTCACGTAAGTTAGACATGAGAATCTTTTCAGCACTTACAGGCCTTGCGGCAACAGCATCAAAAATAGCAACAGATCTGCGTTTACTGGCTCACCTTAAAGAAATCGAAGAACCCTTTTCTGAAAAACAGATCGGTTCTTCCGCGATGCCTTATAAAAGAAACCCCATGCGATGTGAAAGAATTTGTGCACTGTCTAGATTTTTAATCTCCCTTAGCGAAAACCCCTCTTACACGGCAGCCACTCAGTGGCTTGAACGCTCACTTGATGACTCTGCCAATCGAAGACTTGCTATTCCAGAAGGATTTCTAACAGCCGATGCCCTTTTAAATCTTCTGATTAATGTCACAGAAAACCTCGTTGTTTATCCCAAACAGATTCAAAAAAATTTAGAAAAAGAACTTCCCTTCATTGCCACAGAAAATATTCTCATGGCCTCTGTAAAAAAAGGAAAAGACAGGCAGATTCTGCATGAAAAATTACGCAATCTTGCATTGAAAGCAAAGGAAGAAGGAGAGGCTTACCAGCTTCTTGAGCACATTAGCAAAGATCCCGACTTCTCTTTATCACGATCTGAAATTAATGATCTTCTCAAACTCGAGCATTTCATAGGTCTAGCACCTCTTCAAGTGCACGACTATCTTAAAAATGAAGTGAACCCTCTTCTTTCACAACATAAAGAGGCCCTTTCCTCTATAACCTTAAGTCCAATCAATTTTTAATTAGGTTCAAGACGCAAAGAGATATGATCGCGTTCAGCGAAATCTTCGAGAATTTCTCTCCATTCATTCGCAACAGCGACAAAATCATTCATGAGATATTTAAAAGGAACATACTTTGGAGCGGAATGAATCTCGTGAACGAGATAAATAGATTGATCTAAAGGATCCATATGCAAATAAGCGCCTCTTTCTTGCCATTTCATCAAACCATTTGAAGAAATACATTCGCGCACATTAGGTGGAATAAAACCATTTCCAGAAAAAATACGAGTAGACACAGACCAACAATCCTTTTTAGGGTTAGTTTCAATGAATATGACACTTCCCTGCACAACAACGCGCGCTTTTTTTTGCCCAGCAAGCTGGGTAATAACAGCTAGAAAAGAATCATACATAATAATCTCCCTACTCGGGTAATATTATTACATAAAACCACATTAATTATAAAACTCGAAATTATTTTAAATCAACAAGTTAAACAAACTATTTGTGATATACGATTCATTAATTTGTTTTAATGAACCTATCCGTAAATTCGAAAAAATGCTTTTCGCGTCTTTTCTCTTAAAATTCAAAATTATTTCTCGGTCTACTTTCTCAAGTATGTCACTCGCAATAATTTTAAATTTTAAGAAAAAATCCATCAAAAATCAAATTTTTAGAATTTGCAGATAGGTTCATCTCCCCACTCAGCTTTTCTTGCCCACTTGTAAATTTCTTTATCCTTACGAGAAAAAATTTTCCGTTCTATTCCTTCTTCTTTACAAACAGTCATTTCAACATAACCTGAATGTTTTTGAGGATGACGCAAAATTCTCCCTTTACAACGTATTACCGATGTAATTTTTGAAAATATGAGGTAGAAAAATTTTTCATCCTCATACCCTAAACTTCCTCCTTTCATTTGTCTATGCAAAGAAGTTCTATTAAGTCTTGCAGAAAAATGACACCAATCATTTTGCTTTAAAGGACACGCACGCGCATGCGGACAGGGAGCTACAAGATGAGCGCCTTCAGCAATTAAAATTTCACGTATTTTTCTTAATCTTTCAAATCCAAGAGGAGTTCCCGGCTCAATCATCACAAGAATTTTTTCAGTAGCGTGCCATGCGCGAAGAGCAACCTCTTTAGGATCCTTTAACTCGCCTAAAGCATAAGAAAGAAGCACAAGATCATGAGAATCAAAGACTTGGGTTTTTTCTGCATCACACTGAATCCACCTGCCTTTACCCTCAGACAATTTTTTTCCCAAAGAAATAAGGGCTGCATCTTTTTCTAAAAGTGTATGAGAAACAATTTGAGGAAAAAATTCTTTTACCGCCCAAAGCCCCGTTCCAGGCCCTGTTCCCAAATCAAGAAAAGAGTGAATAGAGAGCGCTGGAATTCTTTCTACAAGCTCCTCAAAGACCTTCGCAATCGCTGCATAAGTCGCAGGCATCCGGGTAAGAAGATAGGCGATTCTATGCCCTTCTGTCTCCATAAATTGCGTACGTGCAGGTCCGCGATACCGTTCTGTAAGCTGCTGTGCTGCAGCACCAAGATGTGTTAATTCCGACTCTTTAAGACATTTATCAATGTTTTCTTGTAATTTTTCAGGAAACACCAACGCTCCAATCAATGGGTTTTTTACCCCATTTTTCTAAAAAACTATTTGCTTTAGAAAAATGACGCCCACCAAAGAAATTTTTTGCAGAATAAGGAGAAGGATGTGCTGACATTAGAACAGCATGAGGATGTTTTTTTTCTTGCATCACATTCAAATATTTCTCTTGAGCAAGTTTACCCCATAGAATAAATACAATAGGATCTTCTCTTTGAATCAAATGCAAAATCACGGCATCTGTAAATTGTTCCCATCCCCGTCCATGATGAGACTTCGGTTCTCCATCTCTTACAGTTAACGTTGCATTCAAAAGAAGCACACCTTGATCTGCCCAGCGTGACAAACACCCACTTTTAGGCAAAGAAATGTTTACATCAGAAATCAACTCTTTAAAGATATTTTTCAATGAAGGTGGCGGCGCAATTCCACAAGGAACGCTAAAGCTCAAACCGTGCGCCTGTCCCGGTCCATGATAAGGATCTTGCCCCATAATGACCACCTTCACATCTTCAAAAGATACCTTAGAAAAAGCATAAAAAATCAAAGGCTCCGGTGGATACACCAGCTTTCCAGATTTTTTTTCACTTTCAAGAAAAGTTTCAAGCGCGCGCATATAAGGTTTTTTAATCTCCTCACGCAGCTTTTCTTGCCATCCGTTTCCTAATTGCATCATAAACCATGAATATTGACATAAAGGGGAATAACCGACTAGAATTTTTGTTTTCAACAAGAGGAAACCATGGCCGATTTAGCAGAAAACAATCTCATCCGCTTTAAGAATATTTCAAAGAAAAAAGAAGCAATTTTTGCCAATTTTAAAGTCACAGGAATTCGTGGAGGCGTCAACTTTTCCGCATCCATCTCCGTCGACATCTCTGCAGCAGAGGTCCATGCAGGGGACGTCCTTGAAAAGATCATCGAAGAGTGTGCGCGCATCGGCGTTAAAGAGTTCAAAAAAGCAGAGTTCCAATACGAAGGCATCTCCGTCGTATAAATCCATATCTGGGTGTAGCGCAGCTTGGCTAGCGCGCTTGCATGGGGTGCAAGAGGTCGGAGGTTCGAATCCTCTCACTCAGATTTTTTTTTATCAGTGGCTTACAACAATTATCGCGTTCGAAAAATATCCGGAAAATCACCCGTGTGGCGGATATGTGGCGGACAGATCCTCGATGATGAGTAGGAGAAAGGAAAATGCAGCACTGCGATCATTGCGTCGCTTTCTTGAAAAAGACCAATTTTGCTTCAAGCATCGATCTGTCCAGGTCTTTTACTAAAATCGATAGCGTCCTTCATCTCGCTTTCGACAAGCCTGAAATATGTCCAGTATTGTCAAGCTATGTACCCGATACAATTATTTATGCAGGAAATGGAGCTGTTGAAATAGTCGAAGGAAGAGACTGCTGGGAGATCTTAAAAGATAAAATGAAAGAGGCCGGACTATTGGGGCAAGGAAAATACCAAGAAGGGGAAGATGTCCTAACGTGGCTCGCAGCACAACATGATTTCTTCAGCAAAACGCTCAAACCCGACTCCAATCTGAAATTCATAACAGACCTAAAAGTAAAAATCATCCAAGCGCTTGAACCATGCGAAACGCTCCCAAGGGAGATGTATTGCCATGCATGTACCAGACATCACGTTCTTCCCGTCTCTAAAAAAATCTTGATCCTGACTACCAACTGGGACTTAGGGCTGTTTAAAAAGTTCCCAAATGTTATCCAGCTTCATGGCCGGTGCGATTACCCTGAACAGGCGATACTCCCACTCCAAAACATTTCTGCGCTTATGGCGCAAACCACGCAAGATCTTAAACGATTGAATTGCGGAATTTTCCCCGGGCCTTTCATTGAGCGCTGCCTGAAGAAGACAAAAAATTTCATCTTTTGGGGAGCAGGTCTGAATGACTACGATGGCGCTTTATGGCATTTTCTAAGGGGGTTTTTAGCACAAAATCCTCTCGTCAAAGTGGGCATAGTCGCTAGAAACGATCCAGAAAGCTTCAAAAGCGTTCGTAAGAAGGTACTGCGATTTTTTCCACCTTTACAACCCAAAGACTGTTTTTGCGATATGCTTCCTCTTCATCGATAAGATCAAAGATATGTTATAAAACCTAGCCCTAGTAACAGGATAAAAAAATTATGGCTGATACATTTGCCCCGGATAAAAGAAGCTGGGTCATGTCGAGGATGCGATCCGGCAATACATCCCCGGAAAAGATTGTGCGGTCCTATCTCCACGCCTGCGGACATCGTTTCCGCCTCCATTGAAAGGACCTCTCAGGCAAACCGGATATAATACTGCCTCGTTTCAAGACTGCCATATTCATGCATGGCTGCTTCTGGCATCAATGCCCTCTTTGCAAAGGTATGGTGGACCCCAATGTCTAGACAAATTTCACGTCTGCAATAACGCAACATTCCCTTTCAGGAAAATCTCTTCTGGAGCCTTGTAACCCACGGATTGATGTAGTACATAAGTGCGTAAGGTGAGTAAATTATAGGGAGTCAGTTACAAAATGTAACCAACTCCAAGTGAAAACTTAGTATGAAGCTTAGTTTTGAGCTCCACAGCTTGGGCATATCCCTTTGTTGTAAATGTTAGGGTTGAAAGGTATCTTGCAGCTCCAACATTTGATAACCGGGTATATTGCAGAATCACTTACCGTCAAAATGGTAAAACAACCTCCTTCATTAGAAAAAAGAAGGGGAATGCGAAAAAAATCTCCGTTTTGAGTTTGAAGAAAAATTCCGTTTTGATGGGAAATGATTTTAGATGAATCAAAATACACTTCTTGTCCATTTTTTATTGCAACAATGCACGAGTCATTATCTGCAATTAGCTGTTCGATAACTTGATCGTTTATGTCATTTTTGATATCTTCCATAGCAAAGCCATGAAGAAACATACATGCAAACAATATCCATAATCCAAATATGCGTCTTGTCATAAATCCTCCAAAATTAAGAAAAAGCAAATGCTACCATAAGTTTATTTTTTTCATATGTCTTTTTTTGAGTGCTTGCTCTTCTCAGAAAAAAACAGTAGATGAAAAGGGCGCTGAAAAATTTCTAGGAGAATTTTTATTCCAAGAGGGAGGGTGTTTCACACTTCTTGGAGACAAACCAATCACCTCTATGTTAATTTTTCAAGGAGAGCCGAAAGATTGTTGCTTAGAAAATTTATCCGAAGAGGCTCTTCAAACACTTAAATTTGTCGATTACAAAACAGCAGAACATTTTGCTTCATGGAAAAATTTTTCCAATAATTTAACGTTTGACAATTTCTTTTTCGTTGAATTATCTGCACCAAACGACCCCAGCACAACTTTCCTTTTTTTTGTGAATATTTGTGAGACTAAAAAAGTGTTCGATACTCACATGGATTTGTTTCTCGCTAAAACGGAAATTTCAGAATGGGAAAATCTATTAAGCGAATTAAAAAAACCAAATACTACCCTTTGGCAAGCTCTTTTTAAAGATCATTACTTAGCTGGACTACTCTATGGATTTGGGCAACAAAACGCTCAAATGTTTTGTAATAAGGATAGTCAAATGATATCTGAAGAGTTTACAGAAGTAGCCTCAAAGGAACATTTTCCAATTCCCGTCTATGCAGCATCAGAAAATGATGAAATGACTCGAAAGTATAAAAACCAACGAGAAGCAATTAAAAAGGTATACCAAGAGGGAAGTGTTCTTGAAGTCACCTTAAAAACACTTCAGAAAGTTTCTTTGAAATAAGACTTCTCTATGTCGCAAAGGATTTTTTGCTTTTTCTTTGCGCCTTTACGACTTGTTCCTTTCGCTTTGCGTTAAAACTAATGTATCAAATAAGTGCGCAAGGCGAGCTCATTAGAAACTATTTTCGTAGTGAATGTTTAATTCTTGCATCATTTCTTTTACTAAAGACAAGAGAAATTCTCGGACGGCAGGGGTAGGTGTTTGCAACGATAAATTTTTCAAACAGTGAAGCCAAAGCGCCCACGCCTGGTACTCTTCAAGAGTTAAATCTTCTGTTTCTTCAGACTCAAGATCATCATCATTTTCTTCTGATTCATCGTCCATCAAACGAGATAATGTCTCGATAGCATTTTGACATCTTTCTTGAAGACCTAAATTATCATAAGCGATGATTCTTCCAAATTGAACAAACAAGTTCTCCAAGGAATCTTCAGAATGAACGCATGAAAAAGCCTTATCAAAATGATCAAGAGCAAAAAAATAATTTTTAGTTACTAAACTAACATATCCATTTATGTAGTGAGAAAAAAATAAATCATCATCTTCTTCTACCTGAACCTGAACCTGAATATGTATTTGCTCTGAAAAAGAAGGAGAAGTTGTTACAAAAAGCAAAGCAATGAGAATAGATTTTAACATTTAAAATTTCCCGTTAAATGACTGGATTGATTTTTTTTAAGGCGGGTTTTTACTTCCGCCTTTTTCACTGTTTTTAATTTTCTATAGAAGTGCTTATCGTATTGCACAGATACAAGAGGATGGCTTGAATGTTGGGACTTGGAGCTAAAGTTGCCAACTCTGCCAAAGTGTTAATTTCATCAAATGTGAAAATACAACTATCACCTTCTCTATTTTCCACAAGAAGAAGCAAAGAGATCATTGTCTGTTGGCACTGCTCGTGAAAACCTAGATTATCGTATGCAATAACTTTTCCAAAAAAAACCAAAAAACTCACATTCGATTTACATTCTTGAAAGTTAGAAAGCAAGGGAGATGCATGTTGAAAATCATTCAATGCAGGAAAATATTTTCCAGCACGCAAATTTTCATTCCCCCGATTCACAAACCCAGAAGCCAAACTTTGGCTGGATAATTTTATTTCATTGTCAAATTGAGACACCTGTCCTGCAAAGCATTGAGAAGCAATTGCAAAAAGCGAAGCTAAAAGTGCAGTTTTCAGCATATAAATCCCCCGGTTTAAGAGTCTTTTAAAATGTTAGTGCACGATCATCTATTTTTCAAACATAAAATTTAACTGCGCATTTTTTAATTTAATCAACAAAGCATGTGATTAAAAAATATTTTATTTTTTAGAAAAAACGATTGTGGAAAACTCTGTTCAAAGACTGTTCTTAACTTGATGATAAGTTGTTGATAACTCCAAGATTGATGATAACTAGGGGGGTTATGATCAGTCTTTCAACAAGTTGTGAACAAGGCTTGTTCTCTATAAAAAAGATGAGGTTATCAACATTTCCACACTCTCTTAAGAAGAGGAGATATAGTTATATGATCTTCTCTTCTGAAGAAATTAAGAACATGCAAGCCTTGTAATTTTGACAGATCTTTAGGTTGCGTATCAATAGCCGTCTTCAGTAAAATGCTCTCATATGGATTCTTTGACACAAAATCTATTTTTTTCTTTAAAAGATTATGCTCACCCTGAGTTATGGAGTGAATGTGATTTTGTTTGGGAGGCTTTAAACAATATAAAAAAATATCTACTGTTAAAAAAGCTTGGAACAATTGCATGTGCCATTCCAGAAGGTGCTCATTTAGTTTTTCCAGAATTGATCTCTATTGGAGAGGGAACTGTCGTTGAGCCGGGTGCTTATATCCAAGGCCCGTGCATCATTGGCCCTAATTCTCAAATTCGTCATGGGGCTTATATTCGCGGCAATGTGATCACAGGTCAGGGGTGCATCATCGGGCACGATACAGAGGTGAAACATTCTATTTTGCTCGACAATGTATCTGCAGCCCATTTTAATTATGTTGGTGATTCGATTCTTGGAAACGGGGTAAATCTTGGCGCCGGGGTGAAATGTGCAAATTTTCGTTTAGACAAAGGCTTCATTACTGTTGCTTTTCAAGGTAAAAGATTAGATACTGGCTTAAAGAAATTTGGCGCTATTTTGGGGGACAATGTCCAACTGGGATGTAATTGTGTTACAAATCCGGGAACCCTTTTAGCTAAAGGGGTGGTTTGTTATCCCTGCCTTAATATTGGAGGCTATATCGCTTCTGATGTCAAAACTATTCATATTACCGATAGGTGCTATTAATGACTGCTCAGACGACTTATCCAGCAAAAGCTGGTTCTTCTCAATTCTTTTTTCACAAAGATAAGATCGAACAAGAAATTGCCAAAAGTATTAGTTCTTTTGGAGTTAAGACAAAATTGCGTGATGCGTGTGAGTATGCTTTGACAAATGGAGGCAAGCGTTTTAGGCCTCTTATTGTTCTTCTTGTTGCAGAAGGATTGGGGCTTGGACTGAATGTAAGTGATGCGGCGCTAGCTGTTGAATTTTTTCATACAGCGTCTTTAATTGTGGATGATCTTCCTTGCATGGATAATGATGATGAAAGAAGGAGTAAGCCTTCTCTTCATAAAGTTTATGGCGAACCGATTGCTTTGCTTAGCAGCTACGCTCTTATGACAGCTGGGTTTGAGCGCATCCACCTCGGTGCTCAAGCGATGCGGGAATCTGGTCCTCCTTTTTCTACATTTAGCGATCGAGTTTGTGTTTTAGCATTAGAAGCTGCATCCCGCTGTTCGGGGATTTTAGGAGCAACAGGCGGGCAGTTTCTTGATCTTTTTCCTCCTAATCAAAATTTAGAGACTGTTCATGAAGTAATTTATAAAAAAACTGTTACACTTTTTGAAGTTTCTTTTGTTTTTGGTTGGCTTTTTGGCGGTGGTGACATTGACCAGCTTGATCGTGTAAGACAGATGGCTTATCATTTGGGTATGGCGTTCCAAATTGCGGATGATATTGGCGATGTGGTTCAGGATGAGAAGAATCAAAATGAGATCAATATAGCGCGTTTAATCGGTAAAGAGCGCTCCTTTCTTCTTTTTGAAGAGGAGATGGCAAACTTTCAGGATCATCTTAAAGAACTCAATCTTTACACACCTTCCTTCGAAAAGATGTGCGGCCTTCTTATTAAAAGCCTATCTTAAAGATAGGCTTTTTTCTTTTTAAACTTCGACGGGCTCTGGGGCAGCAGCTGCTAGGGTAGGTGTTTTTGCTGCAGCATTTGCTTTTTCAGCAACTTTTTGGAAGATGAGTTTTTCTATTTCTTCAACAATTTGTGGATGTTTTTTTAGCTCCTCTCTTGCAGCTTCTCTTCCTTGTCCAAGGCGCATGTTGTTGTAGCTAAACCAAGTTCCTTTTTTATCAATAAGCGTAAGATCAACACCTAAATCTAAAATGGTGCCGATGCGTGAAATGCCCTCGTTAAAGAGGATGTCGAATTCAGCGCTTTGGAAAGGTGGCGCCATTTTATTTTTTACAACCTTCACTTTAACACGATTGCCCACTTCACTATTGTCATTACCTTTAATTCCCCCAATGCGTCGGATGTCTAAGCGGACTGAAGAGTAAAATTTGAGAGCTCTTCCTCCGGTAGTTGTTTCCGGATTTCCAAACATGACGCCAATTTTTTCTCGAATCTGGTTAATGAAAATAGCGCAGGTGTTGCTTTTTGAAAGAGTAGATGTAAGTTTTCTTAATGCTTGCGACATCATACGCGCTTGAAGACCCATGAAAGAGTCGCCGATTTCTCCTTCAAGTTCGCTTTTTGGAACAAGTGCTGCGACAGAGTCAATGACAATAACATCAACAGCGTTAGATCTGGCGAGCATTTCTGCAATATTAAGCGCTTCTTCACCAGAATCTGGTTGTGAAATCATGAGTTCATCAAGATTTACTCCGATTTTCGCCGCGTAACCTGGATCCAATGCGTGTTCTGCATCGATGTATGCTGCAAGGCCGCCATTTTTTTGAGCATTAGCAACGATGTGGGTTGCAAGTGTGGATTTTCCTGAAGATTCAGGCCCAAAAATTTCAACAACTCTTCCTCTTGGAACTCCTCCGATGCCGAGTGCAATATCTAAGGTAATTGCGCCTGTTTTGATGACGCTGATTTCACGTGTTGCAGAGCTTTTTCCAAGGGTCATGATTGAACCCTCTCCAAATTGTTTCTCGATTTGAGCGAGAGCTGCTTCTAGAGCTTTTTTCTTACCTAGATCTTGTGACATAACTTAAAATTCCTCCGTTTTGTTTCTGTTATAGATTCTCCTTATGGACCTCTTATCGTCAAGTAGAATAAAATCAATCAATCTGCTTCAATGCGAATATAGGATAAAAATATGATTTTAGCTGGTGATATTGGTGGAACGAAGACGCATTTAGCTCTTTTTGAAAAGGGGAAAATTCTTAAAGAAGAGAAATATGCGAGTAAAGAGTTTGCTGGTTTAGAAGAAATTTTGTTTCTTTTTTTAAAAAAATCAGATTCCCCTAAAAAGGCTTGTTTTGGTATTGCAGGGCCTATTCGAAATGGGCGCTGCCAGGCAACGAACCTTCCTTGGATGATCAATGCAAAAGAGCTGGAACAAAAACTTAAAATAGATGCTATTTTTTTGATCAATGACTTAGAAGCAAATGCTTATGGGATAAAATGTTTATCTTCTCAAGAATTTTATCCGCTCAATGAAGGATCTTCTGATTCTTTAGGAAATCAAGTGCTTATTTCTGCGGGAACCGGGCTTGGTGAAGCGGGCCTTTATTGGGATGGAGAAAAACATCACCCTTTTGCTTGCGAGGGAGGACATGCAGATTTTTCTCCTCAAAGCGAACTTGATATGGAACTTCTTCGTTATTTGCGTAAAAAATTCGGTCATGTTTCTTGTGAAAGAATTTTATCAGGTCCTGGGATTTACCAACTTTATCGGTTTTTGATCGATCTTCGACTTGAGGCGCCAAGCGAAGATTTTGGTGAAGTAGACCCTGCGCAGGTGATTACAGAAAGAGCTCTTAAAAAAGAGTGTAAAACGTGTGTGCGTACCCTTAAATGGTTCACAATGTTATATGGAGCAGAAGCTGGTAATCTTGCTTTGAAAATGTTTTCTGTTGGAGGTGTTTATATTGGCGGCGGCATTGCGCCAAAAATTCTTCCAGCATTAAAGACAGGGGATTTTATGAAAGCATTTATTGATAAAGGACGTTTTTCGACTCTTCTTTCTCAAATTTCTGTAAAAGTGATTTTGAATCAAAATACGGCACTGTTAGGAGCCGAACGTTATGCTGAGGAGCAATAAAGAGCAAGAACGCTTAAATGCGGCACAAGAACTTGGGTGGTACAAATGGGGTCCTTATGTCTCAGAAAGAGCGTGGAGTACTGTCCGTGAAGATTATAGCTCTGATGGAGATGCTTGGACTTATTTTCCTCATGATCTAGCCATCTCGAAAGCGTACCGTTGGGGAGAAGATGGCTTAGCTGGTATTTGTGATCGCTATCAAGTGCTTGTATTTGCCCCCGCTTTTTGGAACGGATCTGATCCAATCATTAAAGAGAGACTTTTTGGCCTTTCTTCTTGGGAGGGAAATCACGGTGAAGATGTTAAAGAGTGTTATTATCATCTTGATAACACGCCAACGCATTCTTATATGAAATATCTCTACAAGTATCCTCAAGAGGAATTTCCTTACGCAAAATTGCGCGAAGAAAATAAAAAGAAAACAACATATGACGCAGAATATGAGCTTGTAGATACAGGGATTTTTACAAAAAACTGCTATTTCGACATTTTTATTGAGTATGCAAAAGCTTCAGAAGAGGATATCTGCATAAAAATTGAAGTGTTTAATCGTGGCGATAAAGAAGCGTCTTTACATATTCTTCCCACATTATGGTTTCGCAATCAATGGGCATGGGGAGATGTACGTGAAACAGAACCAAAAATCATCAAAGCCAAAAACTGCTTGATCGCAGACGATAGAGAGATGGACTCACCGCATAGTTTAGCTTTTGATTATCATCTTGGTAAACGCTTTCTTTATGCAGAAGAAGGTGCAGAATTTTTATTTACGAATAATGAAACCCGTTTTCCCGAGAGTCCGCGTGGATTTTATAAAGATGCATTTCATCGCTATTTAGTTTTGAAAGAGAGTCAAGCTGTAAATTCGGAAGAAAAAGGAACCAAAGCTTGTCTACATTACACGTTTGAAAAAATCGCTCCCAAGAGCTCTAAGACCTTATTTTTGCGTCTCACATCAAAAGAGGTAAAAGATCCTTTAAAAGATGTACAAAAAATAATTACAGAAAGAAAAAAAGAAGCAGATGTGTTTTATAACGCGCTTCATCCTAAAAAAGCCTCATCTGAAGAAAAAGCCATTCAAAGGCAAGCATTAAGCGGCATGCTGTGGAATAAACAGATTTATCTTTATGATGTTGGCATGTGGCTTAAAGGGGATAATTCTTATTTTAAACCTCCAAAAGAGCGTTATAAAATTAGAAATTATCATTGGAATCACCTCAATTCCATGCGCATTTTATCGATGCCTGATAAATGGGAATATCCTTATTTTTGCGCTTGGGATGAAGCGTTTCATTGTGTCACTTTAGGACTTGTCGATATTGCATTTGCTAAAGATCAGCTCTGGCTTCTGCTTTTTGATCAGTTCCAACATCCTAATGGGCAGATCCCTGCGTGTGAATGGGAGTTTTCTGATTTAAATCCTCCGGTTCAAGGGTGGGCGGCGCTGAAGCTTTATGAGATGGAAAAAGAGAAATTTGGAAGAGAGGATTTTGACTTTTTGGAAAGGTGTTTTCACAAGCTTCTCATGAATTTTTCTTGGTGGGTAAACAAAGTAGATAGTTCAGGAAATAATGTTTTTGAAGGGGGATTTTTAGGACTCGATAACATCACTGTTTTGGACAGATCCCAACCGCTTGCAGGAGGCGTAAAATTACAGCAATCTGATGGAACGGGCTGGATGGCCATGTTTTGTTTGAATTTGATGCGGATTGCTTTGATTCTTTCAGAAAGATCTAAAGTGTATGAATCTTTAGCTACCAAGTTTTTTGAACATTATATCTATATTGCTCATGCGATGAAAAAAAGAGGCAATAAAGATTATGAGATGTGGAGCGAGCGTGATGGATTTTTTTATGATGTCCTTACCTATCCTAATGGGAGGTTTTCTAAATTTCGAGTACGTTCGCTTGTTGGCTTAATCCCTCTTTATGCTGTTGATGTTCTTGATGAAAATGAATTGAAACGTTTTCCTGAATTTAAAAGAAATTTTGATTGGTTCATTGTAAAACGCAAAGATCTCGTTGATCCTTGTATTATTCCTATACAAAGAAAAGGCAGCACGCGTTATGTGCTCGCTTTAATGAATGAGTACCAGCTGAAAAGCGTGCTCCGTTATGTGTGGGATCCCTCTGAATTCCGCTCCTCCTTTGGATTGCGCAGCCTTTCTCGATTTCATGAGAACCACCCTTTTATTTATGAAGACAAAAGAGTGGGGTATGAACCAGCAGAATCTTATTCTAAAGTTAAAGGAGGAAATTCAAATTGGCGCGGTCCCGTTTGGGTCCCCACCACCTTTCTTCTTGTGGATGCTTTAAATAAATTTGCAAAAGCTTTTGAGCATAAGCTAGAAATCCAAGTTGCAAATGAAGATTCGATAGATCTAAAAGGAATGGCCAGATTTTTTGCTGATCGATTAATTTCTATTTTTACAAAGGATGAAAATGACACACGTCCTTTTTTTGGAAAACATCCCTTCAAAGAGGATCCTTATTGGCAGGATCATCTTCTTTTTTATGAGTATTTTAATCCAGAAACCGGAGCTGGTCTTGGAGCCGCTCATCAGACAGGCTGGAGCGCACTTGTTGCTAACCTCATTGACGAATTCCGTAAATAAAATCTTAAATTTTTATCCTACTGACGCATGAAAACCCAGTCGTTTAGGACTGGGATGAAATGCGCTTGTTCCTAATTCTCTTTCTTGCTAGACTGGGCTCACTTTTGTGCAGGCTGAGACAAGTTCCTCTAAAAGCACCGGCATTTTGGCTCTCGGAATAGATAGCCTGGGTATCCAATCCCTAGAAGCCTTCGCCTTTAGGCGAGGGAGTATTCACGAAGGTTACAAAATGATTAAACTCGTGTTGTTTGTGATGTTATCATTAACAGCTTGCGCAGGCTTAAGGGCTAGTGATGTTTGCGAGGAAGATTTAGATCGATCTCTAGTTTTAAATGAGGGCGATATAGATACTGTAGTTGCTTTGAGTGGCCCCTTGTTTTTCAAGATATTCCCAGGACCGCCAAATCATGAATCAATTGAAAATGGAGATACACCTCTTAAAAGCTGGTTTTTAAAAATGGATGCTTATTCCTTGGAAATTGCCCTAACAACACCGGTTTCGATGTCTTTTCAAACGCCTAAGAGTATCCGTGAGTGGTCTAACTACGATGAGCTTGAACTTGGGAATGGCTTTGCAGATGAAAGCTGGCTATGCGATCATCTTAATAGAGATGTCATCGTTCAAGGAATTTTATTTCACGCACACACAGGACATCATGGCACCCCAATTCTAATGGACGTAATAGAGATATTCGAGTAAGGGTGGGTCAACGGAAAGCCAATCGCAGGTTCTGAATTTGTCCAGCCGCCCCCAATGCAAAATTTGAGAAGCCTCCTTGTCAAATTCCCAACTTTTCATCTTTTTTGTGTATAGTTCTTCAAGTATTGATGAATCTGCGGATGACAAATGAGGTATTATCTTTCCATGTGTTGTGAGCAGATTTTGTTTTGAGAATTTCTGAAAGTCTTTTGTGAAGATTTTCTGTAACGACGCCTCCCTTTGGGCATGCGCTTTCAATAGAGGTGTTGGTGTCTAAAACAATGACGATATGTCCGCGCCATACGATCAGATCAAGAGGAAGAAGACTTTGCGCGATAGCCTCTACAGATAATCCTTCGATGGGTATAGGATTTCCAAAATGAAGGAGCTCAAATGTGTTGCGCGGTGTAAAACCGTCTGTGACTTGGTAAAGCAGTCCGGAACAATCAACACCTTTTAGCGCCCAGTTTATTTTTGAAATAGAATCTAAAGAATGCTCTGGTGGATAAAATTCTAAAAGCTCTGGGATACCGCGATCCCAATTGCCACCCCAGATATAAGGGACGCCAATGAGATCTTTTAGTCTTTGCAGGAGATCTTCATAAGGAGGACATGTTTTTTTGATCTGTTGTGGAGAATCTTTGACAAACGTTAAAAATCTACCATCTGTAAATAAAGGAACTTTAGAATAATCAGGCGCTGTCACTTGATAAATATGTGCGCTGCATTGCTTTACAAGAGTTAAGAGGGTACAGGGAAGCGCTATTGTTTCTACAGCTCTTAAAAGACCCTGATTATCTAAAGATAGAGGATGTTTGAAGACAGCGCTAAATTCTTGTGTATTGAGAAGAGGAGCTGCAGACTTAACAATTGCAAATTTCATAGAAGCTCGATAATCTCCAGTTTATAGATGTTTAGGAGATTACTATGAAGCTTAGCCCTATTGCTACTTTTTTATTACTTGTTCTTTCTGCTTGTTATCCCCCAAAGACGCAGGAAGATACAAAACCTGTAAACAAGGCAGGAGCTGTAGCACGTATTAATCTAGTCACAGAGCCACAGACACTGGATCCAAGAAGATCGCGCGACTTGCAATCTGTAACGTTGATTCGTATGTTTTTTGAAGGCTTAACTCGTGTTAATGCTTCTGAAAAGGCAGATTTAGCTCTTGCGGAAAGCGTTGAAATTTCTTCAGATCTTAAGAAATATTCTTTTAAAATTCGTGAAAGCTTTTGGAATAATGGTGATCCGGTAACGGCTCACGATTTTGTTTATGCGTGGAAAAAAGTTTTGGATCCTTATTTTTCTGCAGACAATGCTTTTCAGCTTTATGTGATCAAAGGAGCAAAAGCTGCAAAAGCTGGTGCGATCTCTTTAGATGATGTAGGTATCCATATTGTGAATGATCATTTATTTGAAGTAGAGCTTGAAGCGCCAACTCCTTATTTTTTAGAGCTTCTTGCAATGCCGATATTTTTTCCTGTTAATCGGCTCGTTGATCAAAAAAATCCAAGATGGGCAGAATCGCCGCAAACCTTTATTAGTAACGGTCCTTTTTTAATTAGCGCTTGGCAGCACCAGCATCTGCTTGTTGCTTCTAAAAATCCACAGTATTGGGATGAAGAAGTAGTGGAGCTTGATGAAGTGCATTTTGTTATGGTGCCAAGTGACACGGAGCTTAAAATGTTTGAAAAAAGGGAACTTGATTGGGCGGGCTCCCCGTTATCTTCGCTGCCAGTTGATGCATTACGCGCTCTTAAAAAAGAAGTGGACGTGTATACAAAATCTTTTTTAGGGACTGATTTTTTGCGTTGCAATATAGAACATCCCCTTCTTGCTGAACCTCATTTTCGTAAAGCGTTAGCCCTTGCTATTCATCGTAGAGAGCTTGCAGAGCATATCTATCAGGGAGGACAGATGCCCGCAATGGGATTTGTTCCATTGGCGATGGGTTTGCAAGAGAGTCCTTATTTTGCAGATGGAGATGATGAAGGGGCGAAAATACTTTTTGATAAAGCATTATGTAATCTTGGGTTAAAATTAGAAAATATTCCAGAAATCACTTTTATTTATCCAGCGGGTGATCGTCCCTATTTGCTTGCGCAGGCCATTGAACAGCAGTGGTTCAATACTTTTGGGATTCGCATTAAATTAGAAGCCATGGAAAGACAGGTTTATCTCGATAGAGTGTCAAAGAGAAATTACGACATCGCTTTTGGAGGATGGACTGCAGATTTTAACGATCCTATCAATTTTCTTGAGGTTTTTAAATATAGCAAAGCATCGACAAACAACACAGGTTGGGAAGATAAAGAATATGTACGGTTCCTTGACGCCTCAAGTCAAGAGAGTGATGTAGAGAGGAGAAAGCATTTCTTATCGATGAGCGAGAAAATTTTAATGGATGCTATGCCCATTATTCCTCTTTGTGAATGCAATATGCTTTACTTAAATAATAATCGATTGAAAAATGTTTTGATTACTTCAATGGGAACGATCGATTTTAAGTGGGCGCAGATTGAGGAACAAGGAGTTTCCAAATGAAGATGTTATGTGTATTTTTGTGTTTTTCTTTTTCAGCGTTCGCATCATCAGTGCGGCTTTATAATGATAGTCCCTATCCACTGATTGCTGTTGTTCAAGCAGCTGATGGGAAAAAAATGGGCGAAGTTTTGATTCAACCCAATCAGCTCATGGTTTGGAGCGATAATTCTGGGATGACAGGCTATCAGGAACCATCGCGATCTGAAACCCCTTTTAGCGTTCTTTGGTATTGCTCAGAAGGAACGCCTTATTCAGTGACACCACAAGTAGGAAATGCGGGGATGGTAACAGCTCAAACATCTCAAGGCGATAGACAATGTAAAGTAAAGCCCCCGCCCCCGTTGCAGCCTGGAGAAAACAACCAGCTTCCCCAAACACAGTTTTATGAGCAACCCCCAATACAGCCCCCATCTGCCCCATCCTCAGCTCCTTAATATTCAATGTTTTATATAGTATAATAGTAAATTAATTTTTTTAATTTACTATTATACTAATTTTTGATAGAATTTGATTTTAATAATAGGGGTTTTATATGTGTATTATAAGAGATTGTAATGTTGGAGACTATTCTCCTTATCAAATTCAAGATGGTGTTTTTGGCGCAACATTTGAAAAAAATGGAGAATCACTTTTTCTGCGTATGGAATTGTTAAGCCGAGAAAACGGAAAATGTTGGTCACGATTCAAAAGCATGTCAGAAAAAATAGCTAATCCATTTGGTGACGGAATTTTTAGTGAACTTCTTATTTCCGCAGGTGAAAATAATCACCCTAGTTATGAAGAGAGAGAGGAAATAACAGGTTTTACAAAAGAAGAATACATTGCATTTACTGAAAAAGCAATTGAATTAAAAAAAACTAATGAAAAAATAGTAAAACTTATTTCGTCCAATGCTGTTGGAAGTAGTTATATGCATGCTTATTATCATCCTCTTAATAAAGAAAGATATATTGTTTACATATCAAAAAATGATAAATTTTCTATTCAAGAAGCGCATATTCATATGGGAGAAGAAATTAATTTAAAAAAATACATGGAATCATATGGCGACATTTTGATAGCAATGGGATCTGATTTTTCTGAAGAAGATAGTTTTCACAATAGGGGTATTTTTAGAAATCCTTATTGGGTATTTGAGCAAAAATATGCTGGATTGTCAATGCTGTTACATGGATTTAGCGGAGTTGTAGCAGAGAATTATTTTTTAGAAAAGAAGATTATGAAGGTCTCTCCTGTTGGCAGTATGCAGTGTATCATACAAAAAAATCTTTTTCCCGGAGAAGGGTATATAAAAAATGATGATAATGAAGAAATAGATCTGGTTAATTTGAAATTTTCACTCAACACGGGACAGTATCCAGAAAACCGCATTAAAGTGTCTGCTCTTACTCGCATTTATAACACAGCAATTAACAATTTCTAAAGAACAGGGGTTCCGCGTTCGTAGGTGATTTTTTTGAGAAAATGGCCTTTGCTGTCATAAAGGGTTGCGATGCCGTTTCCTTCATTTACTTTTGAAACAGGGAGTTTGTCTCCCTTTTTATAGTAAGAGCCTTGGATGAGAGTATCATTCTCATACTCTTCCATGAGCATGAGCTGTCCTTCTTCATACCAAGCAAAGCTTAAACCATGTTTTTTGTTGCCATGGATCTCTCTTTCGCTTTGTAGAACACCATTGTTGTACCACGTTTTTGTCATTCCTTGAATCGTATCTTCATTCCAGTTGAGGTAAAGTTTTGGGTTTTTTTGCTTGGGGAAATATTCCCACTCTTCGCCATGTTTTTTTCCATCCTGCATATGGTAGATATTTGTGATGAACCCATCTTTATCAAAAATTTCAACCTTGCCGTGAAGCATTCCTTCTTGGAATTCAGATAAGGAGAGGAGTTTATCATCTAAGAAGAAAGCTTGCAGTCCATAGCCATTGTTGATTTCAGCAATAAGCGAGCCATCGGGTGCATAATAAACAGCTGACTGTAGATGATCCAGATGATAGTTTTCTTTATATTTAACTGTTTCTTGCGACCACCATCCTTCAGATGTGCCCTGTCTTGTATCATCCTTGTACGAAAGCCGTTCGATGAGAGCACCTGTTTCGTCGTAGAAAAGCACTTCATCTTGAATTTTGTTGTTGCGGTAAGGAATAGATTTTGAAAGTACGCCATTTGCATGGTAGTAAAGGGATGTGCCTTCTAAGGATCCTTTTTCGTAAAAAATTTCTGCAATGAGATGACCACGTTCATCATAAGCTGTGCTTTTCCCATCGAAGATGAAGCTCAATTGTGCTTTTTCACCAATATCGGGAAGGCCCTCGATCACATAAGATTTTAAACGAAGTTTGCCATTAGGATGCCATTCTTCATAATTTCCATAAGCTCTTCCGCTTTGAATTTCAAGGTACTGCCACAGCCCGCCATTTGCATGGTAGCTTGTAATTTTAGCACCAGGTTGCCGGTCTTTAGTTTTTCCAAAAACTTGCATCACCTTTTTATAGGGTTGAGGCTCGAGAAAATTGACATTTTCATAATTAGAAAGGCGAGATTTTGCGCTGATTGTCTCAGAAAAACCGTTTCGATCGATAATTTGCAGGCTTGTTAAGACCTCAGGATCATGTTGCGTTGACTTTGCAGCACAGCTGCATAAAATAAGTAGAATCAGATAACGCATTAGGGCTTTAAGCGCCTTCACGTTTAATGAGTTGTAAGTTGATGACATAGACCTCTTGATCTTTGCTGATAGGTTTTTTGATAAGCTCAAAATTTTTGATAATCATTTGAGGCGCGTTAGCAGGGGGAGAGAAGGGAGGAATAGGAATGTCCTCGATAAGGCACAAGACTTTTTTAAGGTCATCTGTATTCATCTCAACCGGATGTTGGAGTCTTTCTTCAATTTCTTGAAAAATATCCCCACGCCGAATTTCTTCTTCAGCAAAAAGAAGCTTATTGCTTCCTTCTTTTAAAAAATGGAGTCTTTTTTTCAATAAAGGATCTGCCTGTAGTTCAAGTTGAGCGATTTCAGATTCTAAAAAAAGAAGGGATTCTAAATTTTTATCGATGTAGAAATGATCTGTGTTTTTCATTTTAGAAATAAAATTGTCTTCTGATGCTCCCCTCCCCAGTAATTGTTGTTCTTTGAAGTGAAGTTGGTTGATTGCAAGCTCAATTTCATCTTGCTCTTTCATTGAGGAAAAAAAAGATAAGACTAAATAAATGAAAGGAAGAACGCTAAGCGCAAGAGCTGAAAAATAGAAATAGGGGTGGGCGCAAATTGTCATTATACGAGCATTAGAATATCTATTTTTCATGAGGATTTATCCTTGAGAATAAAACTTGTTAAGTACTTATTTTCGCTAACATCCCAGGAAATTCCATGGTTTGGGTCCATAAGGCCGTTTCCGTTCAACAAACTATCGTGAAATTCTCTAGCAAGAGTTGGAGAAGAAGAGGAAAATTCCAATTCGATCTTAGCTTGGTAAGGAATATTGCTTTTGCCAAGAAGTGGATATTTTATAAGAGAGTAGTTAATTCTTTTAATTTCGATGCCTGGTTGTTTCAGTTGTGGGTGTGCCGAGATCCAAGCAAGAAAATCACTAACTTTAGGAACTGTTAGTTGATATGGGAAAGGGACTTTTTTACTTTTTAAATTTTTTGACCATTGTCTAAGAGATCCTAGGAGAACCTCGCGGTTTTTTTCTAATTTTTTTCCTTGGTATTTTTCAACACGTTCGATAAGGATGTTTTCTTTTTTTTTGAGGAAAAAATGTGTACTTCCCCAGGTGACAAAAGAAAGCAGAACAACGCTTAAAAGGCTTAAAATAAGATTTTTTATTCTTTTTTTGAGCAGGCCAGGCGCTATGTAAATGTTTTGCCTTAGCTGTACAGAATATTTGTCTTGATAGATGGCATCAAGTGCAAGACCGATGGGAATGGCATAAGAGGGGTGATCCCCTTTTTCTTTTTTTTGATCGCTTTCTAAAAATTGTCTAAGAGAGAGGGGAATATCGCCAAGAAAGGAAAACTCTTTAGAAAGCCCTTTTATTTCGAAAAATGCGAAAATTCTTTCTTGTTCTTTTTTAAATTTTTTTAAAACTTCCACAAGATGAGGAAGTTCTTCAGGATCTAAGGTTGAAAAGTTAATTGTATTAAAGTCTTTTTCGGGAGCGTCTTCTTGAAGCGCATCAATAAAATGTTTTAATCCGAAGTGCGCTATTTGAGAAAAAAGAAGTTGATCATTTGAGAAAGAGAGATAAGAGCTTTTCTCCATTCCCAGATGTAGAAGAGAAGTTGTTTCTTGAGGAAAATAAGATTTAGCGTAACGCCAAAGAGCTGCGGGGATAGCAGATACCCAGTCTGGATCAATGTGATACTCATTCATTTTTTCTAAGTGTTCAAGCAAAACTTTTTTTCTTGTCGCTAAGATTGTGACTTTAGACATTTCGTTTTTTTTGTCTTGTAAAAAAGGAACAAGAATTGCTTCTTCCAAGGGATAGGGAATTTGACCTTCACTTTGAAAGGGCAAGACAGATAGAATTTCTTTTTTGTTTTTTAACTTGATGTCGATTTCTCTAAGAAGGACTTCCCAGGTGTCTAAGCCCGTTACAATGACAGCTTTTTTATTTGCAAGAATAGGAGTTAAGAAAGAAAGAATATCGCTTGTTTCTTTGAAATTAAACGTTCGAACAAGTTCAACAGAAATTTGTTTTTTTTCTCGGCAGAGAAGGGCCGCTTTTAGAAGATGACCATCTGTGTGTAGACCTAAAGCATACATATTACATGGCATTTTACTTAGGAGCCTCAATAAATTCTATGATTTTTTTTGACGTAAATTGGGCAAAAAGAGTAAAAATTTGGGTACACAATTTAAATGGATTGAAAATGAAAAAGCGTTATGGTTTTTTCTCTATCGGTGTTTTAATTTTAATAACTATCGTTTGTGGATCGATCTACGTTTATAAGAAAAACAATTCTGTTCCCTATTTGACGGTTTTTGGCACTGTCAATATGAAAGATGGCATTGGACGGCAGTCAGTTGATTTGATCCAAGCATTGAAAGATGAAGTTTCCATTAATTTTATCTCAACAGATCCTGTGCGCACATTGGATGTTCCTCAAGAAATTCTTCCTTTTTTAAAGAAAAAGAACAAGTTAAGAGGCGAGGTTGCTATTTTAGAAGATGTTGTTTGGTTGCCCAATCACGCTTCTTATAAGAAGTTTGTCCGCAATACTTCTAAAAGACAGATAAAAATCGCTTACTCTATGTTTGAGTCGACAGCGATTCCTTATGAGTGGGTTTTTATTTTTAATAATTGTTTTGATGCTGTTGTTGTTCCCGATAGGTTTTTAATTGATGTTTATAAAAGATGTGGAGTTAAAATTCCTATTTTTGAGTTACCTCTTGGACTTCATTTGGATGCATTTTTAAAAGAATCTCTTCCTAGAAAAGCACATCATCCAATCGTATTCGGAAACTTAGGTGTGTGCGTAGAAAGAAAAAATCAATTAACTCTTCTCAGAGCTTTTGCTAAAGCTTTTGGCGATAGTCCTGATGTTCTTTTGCGTATCAATTGCAGATCAGGTGATGACCTGTTAATTGAAGTCATCCGTGAAGAAATCGATCTTTTAGGCCTACATAACGTAGAATTTACGCAAACTGCTTTAAATGGTGTAGAATATTTAAATCTTTTTAAAAAGCTGGATTGTTTAGTAAGTCTTTCGAAAGGTGAAGGGTATTCAATACAGCCGCGAGAAGCAATGGCGCTTGGAATTCCTGTTGTTATTACCGATAATACGGCTCAATCTTCTCTGTGTAGAAGTGGTTATGCAAGAGTTGTCCCTTCAAATATCGCTGAGGAAGCGTTTTATTTTGGAGGAATGAACTGTGGAGAGTGGTATAATTGCTCCGTTGATGAAGCAGCTGAAGCGCTCATAGATGTTTACACAAATTACGAGATATTTTTAGAAAAAGCAATGCTTTCACGGGAATGGGTTCAGAAGTACCGGTATAAAAATTTAAAACAGTTTTACATAAATTTAGTGAAACCGAAGCAAGTAATTTTAGGTCATGAAGATAAAATTACAGAAGAATATTTGATGACAACCTCTGAAAAGCTTTGGTTGAAATATATTAAAATTAACAGGCAATAATGAAGAAAATATTTTTATTTGCACTAACTGCTGTATGTGCGATTGCATTAGTCGTTGTTATTACGAAGAAAATTAAAAAAATGAACGAATATAAAGAAGTTCATTTAAAAGTTTTTGGCGTAACAATTATGGCAGATGGCATTGGAAGGCAGTCTGTTGAATTGATAAAAGCTTTGAAAGATGAAATGTCAGTTGCGTATTTTCCTGTGCGTGAAACAAACCCTAAAGATGTTCCTGAAGATATTCTTGCAATACTTAATGGAGGAAAGAAAAATAAAAGTAAGGTTGCAATTCTTGAAGATGTATTTCAACAGCCTGGAGATCGTGCTTGGTATAAGATGGTCAAAAGAACATCGCACGAACAAATTCGGATTGCTTACTCTTTAGTTGAGTCGACAAAAATTCCTCCTGAATGGGTATCTGGTATGAATTGCTATTTTGATGCGATTGTTGTGCCGGATCGTTTTCTTGTTGATGTATATAAAAATTCCGGCGTAGAAATTCCGATATTTGAATTGCCTTTAGGGTTGTATCTTGATCGTTTTTTTGAAGAGCCTCTACGTTCTTCGTCTAAAAAACCCATGGTTTTTGGTTATTTAGGTTCCTGTATTGGGAGAAAAAATCATCTTAGAATAATCCAAGGGTTCGCAAAGGCATTTGGCAATAGGGACGATGTGATTTTAAGGATGAATTATAGATATGGTCAAGAGGATGTGATTCAGAAGATCAGAGAAGAAATTGATGCTCTTGGTTTAGAAAATATCCAATTTACTAACATTCCTCTTGATAGTGTAGCTTATTTAAACTACTTTAAAACGTTAGATTGTTATGTAAGCGCTTCTAAAGGAGAAGGTTTTTCTATTCAACCGCGTGAAGCAATGGCCCTTGGCATTCCTGTTATTGCAACAAATAATACAGCACAAGAAACAATTTGTAACAGCGGATATGTTAGATCTATACCTTCAAAAATTGAAGAACCTGCTCTTTATTGGTGGGGAAAAGTGTATGGGAAACAGTTCGATTGTGAAATTAATGATATTGCTAAGGCTTTTTTAGATATGTTTGAAAATTACGATTATTATTTAAAACAAACAGCTGATGCGCGAGAATGGGTGCATAGTTATGAATTTAAAAACCTTAAAAATCGTTATATAAATCTTGTAAAACCTAAAAAAGTGATTTTAGGTGAAAAAGATGAGATTACAGATGAGTATCTAATGACAACTTCAAAAACACTTTATAATAAATATAAGAATCTATGATCATTATCTACATTATTAAATTGATTATAAATCTCTATTTGATCATGCTTTTTATTCGAGTTGTGGGCTCTTGGTTTCCAAGCATTGCGCAGACAACATTTATGAGATTTATCGCGTATTATACAGATCCTTATCTGAATATGTTCAGGAAACTGATCCCTCCCATTGGCGGTGTTCTTGATTTAAGCCCATTGCTTGGTTTTTTTGTTTTGCAGTTTTTAGAGGTAATTTTAGTTAAATGTTTTATTTAGGGAATTGTCCGCTTCCTTCAAATATTTTTTGCGCTCCTCTTGCGGGTTGTTCTGATTTTCCTTTTCGCAAGATGACTAAGTATTACCAGCCTGGTTTGATTTATTGTGAGATGGTTAAGATGGATGCGCTTATTCGCAACGATCTTAACACCTATAGACTCCTTGATTTCGAAACTGATATGCATCCTATCGGAGCTCAGTTATGTGGCAGTAAGCTGCAATTAGCTGGACCCTGTGCGAAAATTATTGAAGATCTCGGTTTTGATGTTGTAGACCTTAATTGCGGATGCCCTGTTGATAAAGTGACAAAAGATGGGAGTGGATCGGGCTTGCTGAAGAACCCTGATCTGATTGGGGATCTTATTTCTAATATGGTAGCTTCCGTAAAAATTCCTGTTACGGTCAAGATTCGGATTGGTTGGGATTTTAACCAGATTAATTGTACGGAAATTGTTTCTATCGCAGAAAAAGCCGGTGCCAAGGCGATTTGTATCCATGGACGTACGAGATCGCAGGGCTATAAAGGACCTGCTAATTGGGATTATATCCGCGCATGCAAAGAGACGGCTAAAACAATTAAAGTCATTGGCAACGGGGATGTCATGGATGCTAAAAGTGCTCTTGCCCTTTTCGAAGCAACCGGCTGCGATGCGATTTTAGTTGCACGAGGCACAATGGGACAGCCCTGGATTACAGAGGATATTTATAGAGCGCTTGCGGGAGAAGTTCCACTTACGCGTACATTTTTAGATTACAAACAAGCGGTTTTTGAGCATTTTCAGCACATTGTTTCTTATCAAAATGAAAAAAAAGCAGTAACAGACATGCGTCGTGTCGGCTGCTTTTATCTTAAAAGCGGCAAAGGAGCGCGCAAACTTCGCGAAGCATTAAACAAGTCAAAATCCACCGCTGAAATTCATCAACTCCTCATCCAATACCCTTGGGAGGAGATCGACTTTACTGACATAGAATCCTCAGATCTCGAAAGCGAACCCGTCCCAGTCGAGCGTATACAATAAAAATAATAATATACTAATAATAAATTTTTTATTTATAAAGATTGATTAATTGCTTTTAAATCATGATGGTATTACAATTAATGGAAATATTTATTATATTGTCAATGTTTTTAACATTAATTTTTTTGTAAAAAAGAGGTTTTCATGCATATACAAATATATCCGATTCCTTCGTGTATGGCGGAAATGGAAAGTTCTATGTGGCATTCTACTGCTGATATTGCTCAAAAATGTCCTATAACCAGTCGTTTTTTGGCTGTAGCTCTAGCAATTGAAACTTTTGCAACAACTATGGTTGGGAGCTCGTTGATGGGCTTGGTGGCCATTGGAATGACTATCTCGGATTGTGTAAAACCTGATGAAAATTCACACTCTAGGTGGTTGGGTTTTGGACCTTTTGTAATTATTTTAGGGGTTTTAGGGTTAACATTACCTATCTATGCGACGGTTAAGTCTTTAAGCGTGTTTTTTAGATTCATTGCAGATCCTATTAAGACAGCAAAAAATGCAGCGTACGAAGGTGATTTTAATGCTTTTAAGCATAAATATGGTAAGGATTCGATTACCGTTATCTATCTTCCAGATAATTCCAAAAGATATTATAGCTACGATCGATCATCAGGAATTCATGAAATTATGAAATCATAAATGTTTGGAACGATGTGATGTTATCGACGTTTTTATAACTTAAGCGGGAAGAATTTAACACACTCAGCCTGTTACAGGGGGCAAGGTCAAAGCAGTTTTTCAGATTTTGCCAACTCTTCATCTTCTTTGTGTATATCTATTGAAGCAGCTTTACGGTATTTACAGTTTCTCATTCAGCATGCGTATACTCCTTCCACTTTTTAAGGGTTATGGAATCTGCTCTCGAAGATTTTGAGAAGGCGAGCGATTTCTTTGTCGCTCTCTTTAAAGGGATGTAGTTTGGGTTTACGACTTTTGAGTTTGCGTTTGGCGATTTTTTCGATGAAGGTTTCAATGCTTTGCACGTGAGCGCCGAGATGTTTACAAATACGGGCGAGCTCCCGGTCGGAGGTGATGACAGTCTCTTGTCTTGGTGTATTGGAATCCATGAGTTGTTGTTTGATGTAAGCATCGGCTGATTGTCCAAGCTCTGTGTAGATGATTTCAATGTTTTGCCAGTGGCCGCGCTCTTCTATGCCATGGCGCTCAAGGACGCTATCGAAGACGATGGATAAGTTCAGATTGAAGGAAGCTAGGGTAGCAAGAAGGATCTCTCGTTTAGTTTGCAGCGACTTTTTTTCATCTTTTGAAAGACGGAAAAGGAGGTTATAGCCATCCACAAAGTAATGCATTAGACGAGAGCATCTGTAGCATTGATAGTTTCTAAGAAAGGTAAAAGTTTGTCGAGGGCTTTTCTTCGGTGAGAAATTCTATTTTTTGTGTCTTCGTCAAGTTCTGCGAAAGTTTTGCTGTAGTCATGTTTGATGAACAGAGGATCATAACCAAAACCATGACCGCCTCGTTCTTCTTTCAAGACGATACCTTCACAGGTTGCAGTAACTGATTTTTTTAAACCATCTGGAGCTGCAATGGCGATGCTGCATGAGAAGTAAGCATTGCGTTCATCATCTTTCAGATTGCGCATTTCATGAAGCAATTTGCGTCTATTTTCTGCATCAGTGGCTTCATTGCCCGCATATCTAGCAGAATAAACACCCGGAGCTCCTTGCAATGCAGGAACGACAAGGCCAGAATCATCTGCAATTACCCAAGATTTAAGGTGAGAGGCTGCATGAACAGCTTTTAGAATGGCATTGCCTTCAAATGTTTTCTCTGTTTCTTCGGGAAGAGAGTAATGTGGAAAATCTAGAAGAGAAAGGACCTTAAAGTTGCAAACACTTTTAAGGATTGCTCGGAACTCGCGAATTTTATGAAGATTGCCGCTTGCAATGACGAGTTCCATTTTTATCTACCTGGTTAAAAATAATTATACAGAAGCCCCGTGAATTCCTGTAATGATAAATTCTTCTCCCTGGAATTTAAAAGAATTTCCTACTTTAAGTCCACTCATGGTTTGTGCAAGTTTTGACTGGAAGGAGAGGATATTTTTTTCTGGGTCAGCGTCCCATGGTCCGAGAAGTGTGTATGTGACCACCTCGCCTTTTGGGCTTTTGCATTCAACAACAGAGCCAATGCCGACTTCGTCTGTAGAGATATCTTCTTTAGAAAGGATACGTGCTCGGTTAAGTTGTTCTGATAAGAGTTTAACTTCAGCTTGCTGTCTATCGCGTCTTTCAAGAGCTGCTTTAAATTCAGCATTTTCTCTTAAGTCGCCATGACCTCTAGCAACTTCAATTTCTTTAGCATTTTCTACAGTATCAACAGTTGCAATTTGCTGTATTCTCTGCTGAAGTTTTTGGTAACCTTCCCGTGTTGTCCAGATGATTTGAGAATCTTGAGAAGCGGTATCCTTTTTCTTTGTTTTTGCAAGAGACGGGTGGACGACCTCTGCTAAAGAGTGGAATATTTTGATATCGTGATCGCTGAGAGAATGACATTTTGTCGCAAGAAGAAGAAACTCTTTGACCTCATCAAGCGAGGCTGTTTGCATGATTTGACGTATGATTGCATATCTGCCATTCGATAGGATGGTGTGTATCTTTTTAACAAGGTCTCGATAGTCATTGTTGTGTTCAATATGGCTAAGAAGAATCAAAAAAGCTTCGAAGAAGCGGCTTTTGCCTAAAGAATCTGCAAAAATTGCTTTAGGTTGAGAAGTGACCTTTTGAAAATACCAAATGAGCGCTTCAGGATGACGGGATGGATAGAGCAATAATTCTTCAAGTTTGGCTTTAAGTTCATCGCTTGTTTCTTCCTCATTCAGCTCGCTTAGGATATAGTCGCGAAGAGCGCTCTGATCGACAACAAAGATCATATTGAGAAAAATGCTTTTCCAGTCAGGGCGTAATGCGCGCGCTTCTACAAGAGTTCTTTTTTTGAACGAGTGGATTTGAATTTCTTGGATGACTTCTTCAATATTCTGAGAATTTTTGATAAGATCTGCAACGATAGCCGATTCTTTTTGAGGGCTGAGATCTTCCAAGAAGAAATGGACTTGAAGCTTTTGAGCATCTGTGATTTCTTCGTAAGAAAGTAATTCATTAAGCTTTGTGTAAAGGCTTGCTTTGAACTCTTCATTTTTCAATGTTTCAGGAAAGTCCTTGAAAAAGGTATAGACCATCTGAATGAGTGTATTAGCATCAGGCTTATTTTCTAGAGCTTTTTGCAGGTGTTTAGAGAAGGCATCGA
>JAZKBL010000067.1:0-954 GCA_040388665.1 Chlamydiota bacterium | reverse complement strand
TTTGCTCATGAGTAATTTCTTTGCCAAGAATACGGAAAGGCTCGCGCGTATCTTCAGGAGATTCAATCATCGTGTCTTTTTTAACTTTCGCGCGTGCTGACTGCCACCATCTGGTCCATTCTTTTGCAGGGATGACAAGATCGCAGAGTTCGTCCTTGATTTCTGCTGCAGTTTTGGCGCCAAGATCGCGCAATAGCATATGAACGACCTTAAGAGGGTCTTCTTTCGCCTTTTTTTCGAGCAGATCTGGCGACCCAAAACGCTCTGCGAGAAAGTGATCTTTAGGCACAGGAATGAGTGTTTTGAAAGCCATTTCAAAGGAAAGATCTTTTTTCCCGGGAACGTAATCGAATTCAAGACTTAATTGCTCTCGGATCATAGAGACATCGATAATTTCGCCAACGCCCCATCCGCCTGTATGAAAAACAAAGTTTTGAGGCTTCATGTGAGAGAGAAGCTCAAAATTGCTAATTGCGCCTTGAAATTGTTCTTTGTTGCGAAGACCTATAAGACGTAGTTTTTCGTTGAAATTACTTTCATGCCCATATTTTCTTTGTAAATGTTCGCAGGTGAGCTGATAGAGTTGCTCGCTGTTGCTTGTTTGAACATCGATCAAAAGCCGTAAGACTTCATCGCCAATTTCTGTTCCTTCAATTTTGGTCCATAAGGGAAGGATGCGTTCAACGTGTCTTCCAAAGGAATCTGCGAATTCACATTCTTTAACGCTTTTGAGAATTTGTAAAAGTTCTGAGCCGTCAACTTCATCAGAAGCGCAGTATTCCTCCCATAAACGAAGATAAGCCGGATAATCATGGTTGGCAATTTTTGTCAGAAACTCTTTTAAATAACTCATCGGAACTTCCTTTTTGAACATCTACACTGGATGAGTATAGAAGCAGAAGCAATTAACTTCAATGCCCTTGAAAAAAACAGAGGAATTCTCTTACTCTCGAC
>JAZKBL010000066.1:2105-21735 GCA_040388665.1 Chlamydiota bacterium | reverse complement strand
CCGGGCTATGCTATTGCGGGCCCTCCGGGCCTTCGAATTCTCTTTTTGTGGGCTCCCTCTTTAGCTTGTGCTACAAAAAAACTACAACTCTTCATAGTACAGGCTTTAGGAATTAAAAATAATTAAGGTGCATAGCGGCTTTAACTTCTTTGAGGGTAAGAGCTGCGACTTTAACGGCGCGTTCGGTACCGAGCTTTAAAATGTCCATTACTTGTGCTGGATCTTTAGCGTAAGCTTCACGGCGTGTGCGGATCGGCTCAAGAAATGCTTGAAGAATCTCTAAAAGGCGTTTTTTAACGACAGAATCGCCAAGGCCGCCGCACATGTAATGGTCTTTAAGAGCTTGAACACCGTCTATGTCTTTGTCAAAAGCATCAAGATAAGTGAAAACAGGATTGCCCTCTATTTTTCCTGGATCTTCAACGCGCAAATGTCCCGGATCCGTATACATCCCCTTCACCTTTTTTGCGACAATATCTGCACTGTCAGAGAGATAGATGCAATTGCCTAAAGATTTACTCATCTTTGCTTTTCCATCGGTTCCTGGAAGGCGCGCGCATTTAGGAATTAGCGCTGCAGCTTCTATAAGAACGTCTGTTTTATAAATTCTATTGAAATGGCGCACGATTTCGTTCGTTTGCTCAATCATCGGAAGCTGATCTTCTCCAACAGGCACAAGGTCTGCTTTAAAAGCAGTGATATCTGCTGCTTGACTTACAGGATAAACCATAAAGCCTGCAGGAACACTTTCTCCATACCCTTTTTGTACGATCTCTTGCTTGACTGTCGGATTATGTTTCAGACGATTCCATGTGACAAGATTGAGATAGTAAAGAGTAAGCTCGGGAAGCTCAGGGATAAGCGATTGGATGAAGATCACAGTTTTTGCTGGATCAATACCTACTGCTAAATAATCAAGAGCTACTTGCAGGACATTTTCTCGGACAAATTCAGGACGTTCCGCATTATCAGTCAGCGCTTGAGTATCGGCAATCATCACAAATTGTTCACAACTTTCTTGCAGCTCTACACGATTTTTTAATGAACCGACGTAATGTCCAAGATGCAAAGGCCCCGTTGGTCTATCACCTGTAAGTATTCTCTTCATGATATGCACTCCTTCAGATGTGTGAACATACCACAAAAGAGAAAAAAACACTTTGAGAAAATTTCAAAGAAACTTATATTAAACCTCTTACCAAGGATTTTGCCATGACAACAAAACAATTTCTTCCTGTTATTTTAACGCTTGCTTCTCCATTTTTAGTCGCTGAAGAAGAGGATAACACATACACTACGCGCACAGCTGTCATGGCAATTACAGAAAAAAACGTTCATAAAACTGTTGGCGGAAAAAATCCTGCGCATATCAAGTCAGATGGGCCATTTGTTACAGCTGATTTTCTTTACTGGAAAGCTGGCATTGACGGCTTAGAAATTGCTACAAGAAGCAGCATCAATGAAACATTTACTTCTTTTAACACAAAAGAAATGGATTTCAGCGCGGAGTGGAGACCGGGATTTCGTTTAGGTTTTGGATGGCTTTTTGGAGAGTATGATCAGTGGGATCTTTATACGAACTGGACGTTTTTTTACGATAAAGCAAAGATCGAAAAAGGCACTAAAAACTCTTTTATCACAAACTACATCCCCTCATGGTCTCCTATTCTTGGACCTACATCCCCAAGGATTTCAGGCAATTGGAATCTCAATTACAATACGCTTGACCTAGAAATCGGAAGAAATTACTTCATTAGCAGTAAAATAGCCCTTCGTCCTCATGTGGGCTTGCGGGGTGTCTGGATCGACATCGACTACAAAGCAAAATACGTGGGCACATGGGCCGTTGCGACTCTACCAACAGGTGTTGTTCAATATGCAGCTTCTAAAACCATGTTCAAGGCAAGTAACGATTTTGAAGGCATTGGCGTTCGCTCGGGTGCAGATCTCTTGTGGCATTTTTCTGATCATTTCGGCATCGGCTCTAAAATCTCTGCAGCACTACTCTACGGACACTTTGACGTTGATGAAACCTTTTACGCCGGAAAACTTAACATCAGTCAGGTACCCGAGACTCTTCCCTTCATCACTCCCTACAAACAAAAGTATTCTAAAAATCTCGACCGAGTACGCGCTAACATCGAAGCGTTTTTAGGACTCTTTTTTGAAACAGGTCTTTCTAACGGCAAGTATCATTTCACACTACAAGCCGGATATGAGCTTTCTGAGTGGTTTGAACAAAACCAGCTTGTCGCCTTCGCTGTCTCGCGAGACAGCAGGCTCTTAAGAGCAACACCGTCTCTTCCCTCAAACTTAACATTTGGCATCAACAACGACGTCACAGAGATTGCACGAGACGGCAACCTAGGCCTTCAAGGCTTGACCATCTCCGCCTGCTTTAATTTTTAAAATTAAAGCATAACCCATTGCGCTTAAATACCAACAAATGGTATTATCAATTTTTACAAAACAGCGAACAAACGATGCCCGATAACGCAAAACCAACTCGATGGTCGGCAACGCTCACGCATAAAGCCGATAAAGAGAGAGGCAAGCTTCCCGCTAATGTGAGATCGCAATTTGACTTGCTGCTTAAAGAAATAGAAATATTAGGTCCAATCCGAAAAGATTGGAAAAATTTTAGCCAACTGAAAAGCGGACGCAATATTCCATCGAACGCGTATCACTGCCACATAAAAAAAGGAAAACCTACGTTTGTGGTATGTTGGAGAATTGTAAGTAAGGAAAACAAAATTATAGAGGTATACTATGTCGGCACCCACGAAAACGCGCCGTATTAGACTCACTAAAAATGACATCAAAGCAATCTCTCCCAAGAAAAAAAATATTTCATGGCGTGAGGCTGCAAAAAAAGACATCGCTAAGCATTCTGAAGGTGGCCAGATGCTCCGAGGATCACGTCATAAAGGAGATATTACTCAAAAAGAACTTGCTGATTCTTTAGGTATTAGCCAGCATCATATCAGCGAAATGGAAAATGGGAAACGCCCCATTGGTAAAGAAATGGCTAAACGGCTCGCTGAATTCTTCAAGACTGATTACCGTATTTTCCTTTAGCTAATTTAAGGCGCTACAATGACGACTTTGTCGTCTTGCTCGGCATCGCCAAGTCGATGCCAACAAAAGCGGTGACGAGTCACCGCACTCCAAACGTCTTCGGAACCATCCTTTGTTATTGATCGTAAACAGCTTAGCACATAAATACATCTTTCTATTGCGTCATCTCCTTCATTATCAACAACTTTTGACATTATATTTATTAGTTGATAATAATAACAATTTAAATTAAAATTATACTAATTTAATAAAAAAATCATAATAAAAGGAGATTTTATGAGTAACGGAATTAATGCAATAAATAATTCACAAAACATTATTATTTTTGAGGAAATCGAAGCAGAAAATATTAACTTAAAAGAGCTTCCAACTGAAATAATCTGCCACATAGCATCTTATTTAACTGTGGAAGATCGTCTCAGCTTGGCATCTATTTCAAAAGTCTTTTTTAATGCGGTATTTGACCCCTATACAGCCCATGAGTTCGTTATCGAAGCATTATCCTCACGTTTTCGCATCCCCGCTAGCTTTTTTAGTAAAATTTCGAATAACGAAACTCCGGAAGCTTTTTTTAAAAAAGCTCTTAGAGATGCTCGATTATTCGTTGGGGCTTCTTTATTGCCTGATGAAGACATTTATACGGATTTTACAAAATTCTGTAATGAATTAAGCGAAAACCTTTTGATTTTCTATATACTCACTATACCTAACTACTATCATCACCAGTTAGAAAATGGCTTTACATTTGAAAGCGTTGATAACTGGTTTGAAAAAATTGCTCAAGAGCCAACACATCCGTTTCACAAGCGTACAGGGAATGCACCCTTGTATACATTAGACGTTCCTTCTAACACTCCTCTTAAGTTGACAATGGTTCCCCCACAAATCTTACATTTACGTGAAAGAGTTGAGATTGATCTACGAGGACACCATCTTGAAAATGTCCCTCAATTATTTAGATATACACACTGCCAAATGATCTATTTAAAGCTTGGCGATAATCGTATTAAACTATATCCAAATATTTTTGCTAGAACATATCTAGTAAATGCAGAACAAAATGGAGTCGTAACCAAAGAATATCCTAAAGGGACTTATGTAAATCAAGGATCATTACCTTGGAATAGCAAGCGCCCGGCTTTTGAAGCCATAGCAGAAAACTTACGTTACAATTAATATTTAACATTCTGACAAAGGCAGGGGTCATTCCTTGCCTTTACCGCGTCAAAAAAATTATTCTTAATTTTCTTTGTGTATATATCGCCTCTCTGGTAATTTGATCGACATTCTATGGAAAAAATTGGCAATTATCAGATTGTACGCAGCTTAGGCGAAGGCGGGATGGGCAAGGTATTCTTAGCCAGAGATCCCATTTGTAGAAGGGTTGTCGCGCTCAAACAAATCAGATCAGAGCTTGCCAAAAGCAAAACAATCCAGGAACGTTTTTTGCGAGAAGCTAAAATTGCAGCGCAGCTAGCTCACCCCTCAATCATTCCTATCTATGCCATCCACGAACATGGGGATAAAAGCTACTACACAATGCCCTATGTGGAAGGCGAAACTCTCAAACAAATTCTGCGCATAACAAGGGATCAGGAAAAGCTTGGACAGGCGCTTCATCCCATCGGTGGATCGATCCCGGCTCTTATTAGAATCTTTCTCAATGTCTGCCAAGCAGTTGCCTACACGCATTCTAAGGGAATCATCCATCGAGATCTAAAACCTGAAAACATCATCATCGGAAAGTATGGAGAAGTTCTCATTCTTGACTGGGGGCTTGCCGACTTTATTGATCGACCCGAAACTGCTCCGGAGGAAGAGTTTGATGATGCTCTTTTTAAAGATCTAACACATCCTGGAAAGATTGCAGGGACGATCACCTATATTCCACCTGAACGCGCAATGGGAGAGCTTCCTTCAATACAACTTGATATCTATGCATTAGGCGTTATTCTCTATCAGCTTCTCACATTGCGTATGCCTTTTCAAAGAACAACTCTTGAGCACTTTCGCAAAGTGATGAAGCATGAACGATTAATTGACCCTATTGAAGCTGCGCCTTACCGCGATATTCCTCCAAGACTCTCCGACATCGTAAAAAAGTGTCTTTCAGACAAAAAAGAGCTCCGTTATCAAAGCGTCCAAGGAATTTTAGCAGAAGTTCAAAACTATCATGAAGGTAGCCCTGAATGGATGCTCGCCTCTGAGCTTAACATCCATGAAAAGTCAGACTGGGAATTTCAGGAAAATATTCTTTTGGCAAAACACATTGCAATCACACGGACAACTGATGTGATGGAATGGGTAAGTCTCATGATTTCAAAAAAGTCATTTTCCGGAAATTTCAAAATGCAGGCTTTAGTGAAGCTTGAGATGGAAACAAGCGGCATCGGTCTTCTTTTTAATATTCCTGAAAATTCCGTAAGAAAAGGGCTTGAAGATGGTTACTGTCTTTGGCTTAACTCTTCTGTCAAACTCTTTAGAGCAAATGTCGAAGTGATGCATATCCCAGATGTTTCTCTTTCTAAAGAGGTATGGCATTTGATTCAGGTAGAAAAAACAGATAACCATGTGCGTTTCTTTCTTGATGGCGCTCTTATTTTAGATTACTTAAGCCACATTCCTGTTGGCGGTACGCATGTAGGCATGCTCTTGCGCGATGGGGATTTTGAATTAGAAGGTTTAAAAGTTTTCGTTGGAAGCCAAAACTTAATGGTCAGCTGCCTTGCTATTCCCGATGCATTTTTAGCAAGCCGCGAATATTCAAAAGCTCTTGCTGAATATCGACGCATCGGCTACTCCTTTCCAGGTAGGGCTGAGGGGCGTGAAGCCCTTTTTAGAGCAGGGATTACACTGCTGGAAGAAGCTGAGCACTCCTCTAGAAAAAAACATCTCCACACAGCAGCTCTTGAAGAATTCAGCCAATTGCACGCGACACCCGGCGCTCCTTTAGAATACCTCGGCAAGTCTCTTGTCTATAAAAAAGAGGGTGACACGGAAGAGGAGATCAAATGTCTTGAGCTCGCTTTGCGCAAATATCCGATGCACCCGTTACTTCCGGTTGTTGTCGAGCATATTGTGTTTCGCATGCATGAGAGCTCCTTTTATGACAGGATTGCAGCTTACCATTTTGCTCTTCTTGCCATTCGCCATCTCCCCTCCATTTTCGCAAATCCTGACCATGAACGTTTATTGACTAGTTTAACAAAACATCTCGAGCCGCTACCTTTCCTAGAATCTACAAAAGAATCTACAGCAACGGCACTTGGCTTTTGGCTCGCAAAACCGCTTATCCTCCTTGAGCTTCTTGAAAAGGATCGATCAAATGTCCTCTTTGCGCTTTTAGAGCTTGGCTGTTTCGACCTCTTAAAAGACTACCCCGAAGTGCATCCAGCGCTTTTATGTCACGAGGTGCCTTTAAAAAAAGCTCTAGAAAAATTAAATCTTGTAGAAGATCGAAACTTCCTTCATGCCGTACGCTATGCCCTTGATGAACAAAAAGCAGATCTCGTCCTCCCTCTTCTTAAGAAACTTCCTTCTTCACCTAGAGTTGATCAATGTCACATCTGGGCTCTACTTCTAGAAAACAAATGGGAGGAAGCAGGCTCACTTCTTGAAACTTACCCTCTTGAAGAAAGGCTGAATGAAAGATCCCCTCTTTACTTTCTCTTCGGCTGCTGGCTATTTGCTACAGAAGGTGCAGAAATAGGCAATGCTCACTTTGCATCAGCCTATGACAGCGCGTACCCTCCAACAAGTGCTCTTTTAAGTCATTTTTTAAAAGAAAAAATCAACATAAAGAAACTTCTCTTCTGGGAAAAAGTAGCTCTCTATAGACAATTAGCCCTTTTTTATCATTGCACCGAAGAACATGATCGAGTAAGTTATTTCCTTAAGCGGTTAAAGAAAGAAATCTTACGTACCCGTTCTCATCCAATTTAAAAACCTGAGGTCCCCATGTTTTTTCCATTGATTGCTGCGTCGGCGTTAATTAATCTCTCAGCTAATTCGATTTCTTATGAATACCCTCTCCAAAGTTTTGTTGAAGAAGTGCAAGATGTCTTTACAAACCAATCCCCTTTTGCTGATGAATTTTTACCGTTTCTTGAAGGAGGAATTGATATCATTGGTTTCTTTACAGCTAACCTAAATGAAGACTTTCAACTTAGGCACACCAAATTAAAAAATGATTTTACAGACTTCTGCAGCGATCCAAACTTACTGAGCACAGTTATCGCCGACTGTAAAAATTTAAGAAAATTTCCGAAACTCCGCTTTGCTAAACGGATCGAAGCCTTTGAAAATGCTACAGAATATCTTGAAGAGCGCTGCAGTTTTGATCTGATGACTCTGTCCTATGCAGACCGCGTTTATATCTATGGAGCCGTACGCGCCCTCAATGAAATCCATGACGATCTTTGTGACTATGTCTGCGGCGTCTATGATAACGACAGCTGGGAAGATTATTTTGATTTTGACGACGTAGCAGAACTCTCCTATCTTTTTCTACTTAACCCCACTCTTCAAACTCAATATAATCTACAACTTGGCCTCTCTATACTAAAAGCTAAAATCCACAACCTTTAGAACATCATGTCATCAAGCTCATACGATCCAAAAAATGCTGAAGAAAAATGGTACCAATTTTGGGAAGAAAAAAACTTCTTCTCTGCAAACGCCAAATCTTCCAAACCTGCCTACTGCATTTCTATTCCCCCTCCTAATGTCACAGGCGTTCTTCATATGGGACATGCTCTTGTAGATACGATCCAAGATGTGCTTATCAGATGGAAAAGAATGTCGGGCTTCGAAGCTCTTTGGGTTCCAGGGACAGATCACGCAGGCATTGCAACACAAACTGTCGTTGAGCGTCATCTAATAGCCACAATGGGTAAAAGACGAAAAGACTTCTCTAGAGAAGAATTCCTCTCTCACGTGTGGAAATGGAAAGAGGAAAGCCAGTCACAAATCTTAAATCAAATTAAGCGTTTGGGATGCTCATGCGACTGGTCTAGACTCTGCTTCACAATGGATGACAAGCGCTCTTTTGCTGTCAGTACCATGTTTAAAAAGATGTTCGATGGGGATCTGATTTATCGTGGAGACTACCTTGTCAACTGGGATCCTGTCACACAAACAGCACTTGCTGATGATGAAGTTGAATATGAGGAAAAAGCCTCTTTTCTCTGGCATTTCCGCTATCCTCTTCAAGATGGAAGCGGTCATATCATCGTCGCAACAACGCGTCCTGAAACGCTTTTAGGAGATACAGCTGTAGCCGTCTCTCCTGATGATCCTCGTTATACACATCTCGTTGGCAAATGGGTACTGCTCCCACTTTCTAATCGTCCTATCCCTATCATTTCAGACCGCTTTGTAGACCCAAGCTTCGGCAGCGGCGCCGTTAAAATCACACCAGCACACGATCCTAATGACTATGAAATGGCAGAACGTAACAGTCTTCCAATGATCAACATCATGACCCCCGATGGCAAAATCAACGAGCACGGTGGTACATTTGAAGGGCTTTCAATGGAAGAAGCAAGGCATGCTGTTGTCAAAAAGATGCAAGAGCTTGAATTTGTCGAAAAAATCGAACCTCATCACCTGCGCGTCGGCGTTTCCTACCGATCAAAAGCTGTAATTGAGCCATATCTTTCTAAACAGTGGTTTGTTCGTCTCAGCAGCTTTAAAAAGACGCTCCGTGCTGCAGTTGAAGATAAACGTGTGACGCTCATCCCTTCTAGCTGGGAAAGCACCTACTTCCATTGGATTGATAATTTGCGCGATTGGTGCATCTCAAGGCAACTCTGGTGGGGTCATAGGATTCCTATTTGGTACAATAAGGAAGATCCTTCAAAAATAATCTGCCATGCAGGTTCCGACATTCCAATAGAGGTGCAAAAAAATCCCGACGTGTGGCACCAAGATGAAGATGTCCTAGACACCTGGTTCTCTTCATCACTCTGGCCTTTTAGCATTCTTGGCTGGCCAGAAAAAACAGATGATCTGAAAAAGTTTTATCCAAATTCCACACTGATCACAGGACATGACATCCTCTTTTTCTGGGTAGCGCGCATGATCCTCATGGGTGAATATGCACTGGGCACAGCTCCTTTCCCAGAAACTTTTTTACATGGACTCATCTACGGAAAATCTTACTGGCGTCTTAAAAATGATGGAACCATCGCTTATGTCACTCCTAAAGAGCGTTTAAGCTTTGATCTTGGAGGACCTGTTCCTCAAGATGTGCATTCTAAATGGGAAAAGATGTCCAAATCAAAAGGAAATATTCTAGATCCTTTAGAAATCATCGACACCTATGGAACAGATGCAATGCGGATGGCGCTGTGCTTTAGTACAACACACGCAAGACAGCTCGATCTTGATAGACGAAGGTTTGAAGAGTTCAAAAACTTTGCTAACAAACTCTGGAATGCCTCCCGTTTTGTCTTTATGAATCTTGAAGGCTGCGATTTATCAACTGGCATCGATATCCATGCTCTTACTCTTGAAGACCGCTGGATTTTATCACTTCTCAACCAAACCATCCGCGATGTGGGCCGTCACCTTGAAACCTATTCTTTTGATAAAGCAGCCTTGACTGCTTATGACTTTTTCTGGAAAGAGTTTTGCGCTTACTATCTTGAGCTTGTAAAACCTATTCTCTTTGGAAAAGCAGGCACTGTTGCACAAAAAGAAAATAAGCAAAAAATCCTCACAGTCGTGCTCTGTAATGCTCTGCGCCTCATCCACCCAATGACGCCGTTTATTACAGAAGAGCTCTTCCAACAGCTCAAAGAGCGTTTCCCAAAAGCTACTGGCGGAGAAGATCCCTACACTCAGGAAACGGCAACAGCCCTTCAAGCGGAAGCGTGCATCGTAGCACCCTATCCTCAAGTCATCACCGAGGGTGATATCGATCCTGAAATCGAAAAAACATTCGCCTTTATGGACCAGATGGTCCATGGCCTACGTACCATCCGCGCTGAGATGCAAATCCCCCCCGGCACCGCAACAGAACTCTACATCTTTGGTGATCCCCAAGATCCCCAATACGCCCTCTCTTTTGACAATGTAGTGATTTTGCAAGCACTCGTTCGCTTAAAAAATGTGGAATGGATCGACAAAGAAATTTCTCTTCCCTTAAGCGCGACCTCCATTGTCGGCAACCTCAAGCTGATCGTCCCTCTTCCCGAAGAGATGCGCGAAAAAGAAAAACTGCGCCTTCACAAAGAACAGGAAAAGCTGATCCGCGAGCAAAACCTCTGCCGAGAAAAGCTTGCCAACCAAGAATTTGTCGAAAAAGCCCCCGAGGCCATCATCGCCAAACTCCGCGACAACCTACAGCACGCAGAAAAAGCCCTCACCGAAGTGATGTCCAAACTCTCTACTTTGTAATACGTTTTAGGCTTCTCTTCTTAAATATACGGTTTTTCCAATGGACGGAATCGGCTGAGGATAATCCCAGCGTGTAATATTCACATCGAGTTTATGATTTGGAAAGTCTGAAATAACTTCGGTAGCTACGCATTCAGCTGATTCCCAATCTTCTTCAGAAATTTCTCCGTCATAATAAAAATAGAGATGAATCATCTCGTCATCCCATTCTATTTTTGCAGCACGCAGAGTAGGCCCCACTTCACCCCATAATCTACGATTCAATGATAAAATTGCGGATGCCCACGTGATCTTATCCGAATTATCGTTTTGGTCTTGCTGAGGTAATGAAAGTTCCTTTATTGCTATATCTCTTCGTAAATATACAGTTTCTCCAATCATTGGAATAGTCTGAGGATAGTCCCAGCGTATAATATTTACATCGAGTTTATTATAGTCAGAAAAATCTGCAATAACTTCAGTCGCTACGCATTCAGCTGATTCTCGATCTTCTTCAGAAATTTCTCCATCATAATAAAAATAGAGATAAATCATCTCGTCATCCCACTTGATTTTTGCCGCGCGTAGGGAAGGTGCAACTTCACCCAATAATCCACGATTCAATGATAAAATTGCGGATACCCTTGTGATCTTATCTGAATTATCGTTTTGGTCTTGCTGGGACAATGTGTGCTCCTTTGTTGCTATAATGAATGATCGCCATAGTAGTTTCAGTTTTTTTTCTAGATTCTTCTTCTAAATAAAAACCGATAACCTCTTGACAGTCAACCCGTTCTCGAAACCCTGGTTGACCTGGTTTACCTTGAATTCTTGTTCCTTTTCCTCCCAGTTCACGAATTTTTTCTTGTGGAGATGGGTGAGTCCACTCGCAACGAGTAGAATCGAAATTTTTATGCCCACGAACATGTTTTCCTTGGCTATCATTATGGAGTTTCAAAAGACCAGATTTTAATAATTGCTTTCTTGATTCCGCCCTTGCTCTCGCCTCTAAAATGAGTGAAGCTTTATTGCGTTGATTCAACGCAAGAGTTTCAAAAGTGAGGAGGTTGTTAGCTCGTTTTAGATTACGATAGGCTTGCATTGCTTTTGTGATCCCATAGCCTCCAAATATATCTATCCCATATTTCCCAACAATAAAACCAATTTGTTTACCTTTTTCATAATCTTTTAAATGATTCCACTCCTCAAGAAGGATTCTAATTTCTGGAGCAACTTTTTTAAGTATTTCTAAAGAAGAGGCTGATCTGAGATATTCAAAGCATTCATAAACTGAGTTAATAAAGTCAGATGAAATTTGAACTGGATTTTCTGCAAAAGCCCAAATTGCTTGACCTAAGCCATACGTGGATGAAAGTAGAGAAGGAACAAACTCTCCAACTGAGGTGACAGCCCCCTCTATAATTCCACTTGTAATCCCAAATGATAAAGAAAGTTTATCCAATTGCCTTGAAGAAATTACTTCTGAACGTAGTCCTGAATTTAAATAATCACTGATCGCACGTTCAAATTCTCCCTGCTCAAAATAAGCAGCGGCTCGTTCAAAATAAGCTTCTTTATTTTCTGGATTTAGACGTATAGCGTTACTTAAAGCTTCAACAGCTTTATCGTATAGCCCAAGTTCAGCGTATGCGCTACCTTCTTGAAAATATAGGTCTGAAGAAAACAACTCTTCATAGTCACTATTTTTCAGTAAATCAACAAAATTATAAATGTCCTCAAGAGAGGAAATGGCATCCCCACGATGCATATGAATCATTCCTCTTTCGTAATAAATTTTGGGGTGAGGATGTTTTTCTAAGCATGCAGAATAAAGAGAAAGAAATTGTGGTTGTAAGATATCAAGAGCGTCGTACAAATTTGTAATAAGTTCAGGTTTATCACGATAATAGATTTTTTCAGATATATCAACGTATTTGCAGATATCTATAAAAATTTGATGGTAATGAGAATAAAAAAATGCATTAGTGAAATAAGAACTTATTGCTCGGTGTTGAAGAGGATTAATAATACTATCATCTGGGTCTTGCGGGTTAGGGATTACATGACAAAAATTATCTATCAACATTATTATGTATTTGTACGTAAAATCACTAATAGCACATGCATTTTTTGAAATTTGAGGCCAATAACAGTCACATTCTATGTTTGAAGATTTATAATGTAATAACTGTTCAAATTGATAAAAATAACGTCCATTGTTTTTGTCAAAATAGCTAGATTCAATAGCTGGATTTGAGCAATGTTTCCAAGACAGATCGTTTTCACAACAAACATTACTTACAAAAACATAACCTTCAGGTTCAGAACAATCTTCGCGATAATGATTTTCTTGATATTGTCTAAGGCAAGGTATGCCGTGTGTGCAAATTTCATAGCAACATTGCTCATCTCCAAACGGGATTAAATAAGCGTAAGAGGATACTTTTTCTAAAAAAGCAGGGTCAAAATAATTCGCTTCAGTTCCGTCATACTTAAATTCTAAGATCAATTCATCTGTGTCAGAAATAACATAAGAGGAGCAATGATTAGAATGATAAAACAGGTGATCCGTGCAAAAATTAGGCCAAATACTGTAGACCAAAGGAATAAGTGGTGTTGGGTTAGAACTACTATAAGAGACATTCAAAAAAGAAAGAAAAACCAGAAGAGAATAAAGCATTTTCATTGTGTGTTCTCCTCAAAATAGATAGACTCTAAATCAAGCACAAATTTTTACCAAGAACAAAAAGAACTCTTTTTACCTTGTCATTAGGATTTATCATGCATGGTTTTTCATCAACACCCCCTGCTGCAGAACACGTGTCATATGAGCACGCAACGTCTTCTTTTCAGATGGCAAAGCAAGAAATTATTAATAAGATCGAGCGTCGCGGAGACCTTCCTTACGCGTCCATCGAAAAACAGCTGGAGCTGCTTGAAAAGCTTGGAGAGTTTGCGCTTGGACGGTTCCTGATTGAAAAAAGAGTTCTCGATGGTTATTGGACTCATTATGTTGTCACGCATCCACTGCATGGAAGAATAACGGGGCTTAACCACAATCAAGAACCTTTGCATCCTCTTGAGGTTTTTCTGCTCGATGAAGCCCCTTCGGCTCTTGCCACTCAAGAGAGGTTCTCTCTTTTCAAAGATGAAATTAAAAAGCATATTCATGAGGGATGCTCTTTTGCATCAATTCCTTCTGGTTTAATGGCAGAGCTCCTCGATCTTGATTATTCTCATGTACAATCATTTACCTTACATGGCATCGATCTTGATCCAGAAACTCTATCTCAAGCACAAACCTATGCTGAAGAAAAAGGTCTTACCGCTCACTCTTATTTTTCTGAACAAGATGCCTGGAAGCTGGATTTGAGTGAAGAATTTGATTTGATCGCAAGTAATGGCCTTACGATTTATGAGCCAAATGATGACAGAGTGATTGCTCTCTACATGCAGTTTTATGGCGCACTAAAGCCAGGCGGCGTTCTTATCACAAGCTTTGTAACTCCTCCTCCAGCTCCTGGTTTAACAACAGAATGGGATCTTAAGTATGTTAGCCAACAGAATACTCTTTTACAAAAAATCATCCTTGTTGATCTATTAGAAGCTAAATGGCAAATTTTCAGAAAAGAAGAAACCGTCAAAGCGCAGTTGCATAGAGCAGGATTTAAAGAGATCGAAATTCTCTACGATAAAGCGCACATTTTTCCAACCGTTATCGCCAAGAAAAAATAATGGAGGTATCATGATCCCTTTGTTACTAATGACAGCCCCCATGGTAACTATCAGCGATGATTTAACCATTTACTCTCTAGTGCCACCGGAAGCACGTGTTGGGTGGAAACTTGAGCTCTTTTGCTTAAGCGCTCCCGTATCTTCACATTATCATAAAATACAGAAGCAATGGATTGTCGTTGTCGATGGATCTCTGACAGCGGTCTGTGGAAGAGGAAAGCCGACAATCTTACAAAGCAGTCACATACTTTCTATCGATCCAGGAACACAACATGCGCTCATTCCAGAAGGAACTGTACGTTTTTTTGCAATCGATTTACCAGCGTTTGATTTTCCTGAAGATGTGTTCTACGACAACCCTGAAGGTACATTTTACTTTACACCTTTTGATATGAAAAACTCGCCCCCTCTTCTTAGCCAATACTTTGGAGAGCGGATTGACAAAGGCTACGGAGTCTATAATCTTGTTGAAGGGATTGCAACAGAAGATAAATGGAGCGCTGCACTTGTAGAGATCGAAGACTCTTCTCACAAACATTTCCATAAAATAGAAACAGAAGTTTTTGTCGTCGTTCAAGGAACGCTCAACATTGAAATCAGCGGCGTACAAAGTATCGTAGAAGTTGGTGAAGCCGTTACAGTACATCCAGGAAATGTCCATCAGCTAAAATCTGCCGGCAACCTTCCCTTACGCGTGCTCTGCTTCAACTTCCCCGCATTCAACCCAGAAGACATCTATACTCAAAAAAATGAAGAATAAGGAACTTTGATGTTAAGCAAAAAACTCGTTCTTGCACTTTCTCTAACGCTCTTTACTGCTCATGTTGCTTGTTCAGAAAGCTCTGCATGTGTCGGGAATATTCAGGATGCGCCCTTGTCAAATTTTAAAAATACTCCGCTAAAAGGATGGTCTGCATTTGCCGTTTCTCCCATTTATTCTTTGGAGGGTCCCCTACATCAAAAAGTGATTCTTTTAACAAAAAAAGAATTCGAAAAAATTGGAAACATTACAAAGTTAGAAATACCAGATGTGACTGGACTTGGGACAGCTGCAAATATGTTGAATCTAGAAGTTCAGAAAGTAAAAACATGGGAATCTAAAAATACTCATCTACTACGCATTTCTCTTACATTGCAGACGACCACAACAATTAATAAAACTCATCAAGAATGTGGCGCTTATATTTGGGCAAGTAGTGTTTTTGTTGAAGGTGATATTGTAGAAATTAATGAAAAAAACCTCCTTAGCAGTATTGAAAACCTTATCAAACAATTCACCACATGTTATGCAGCGTCAAATCCTGCTGATGCTCCTAAACCTACCTTCTATTTTTACGAATAAATTAGACTTTAGCGGATTTTGCTCTATTTAAGAAAAATTGGAACTCCATCGGCGCAGAGGAAGAGCAGATGGAATTTCTGATCTTTCTTAAAATCTAACGCGTTTGGGTTTGTTTGCGTTCTGTGGACAGGAGGGCGAAGAAGGTGTTCGCTTCAGCGGTGATGACGCCGGAGAGGGCGAAAAGGGCGATTAGGTTGGGAAATGCCATAAGGCCGTTCATGATGTCGACAAGTGGCCAGACGAGATCAAAGCTTGCGATAGCGCCAAAAAAAACGATGACGCAGAAAAGGGCGCGGTAAACCTTAAGCACTTTTTCTCCGGCGATAAACTCGATACATTTTTCTCCATAGTAGGCCCATCCAACAATCGTTGAATAACCAAAGAGGACAAGTCCAATGGCGACGATGGCGCCGCCGCCTGGGAGTACAGAGCGAAAAGCTTGCATGACAAGAGGTGCGCCGTTAAGTAATCCGCCGGCTGCATCTGTCATCCCGAGCACGCCTGTAACACCAATGACAAGCGCTGTGATCGTACAAACGACAAGGCTTGAAAGAAAAACACCTGTCATGGAAATAAGCGCTTGTCTGCCTGGAACATCTGTTTTAGCTGCAGCTGCGGCAATGGGAGCGCTTCCAAGGCCTGCTTCATTGGAGGAAACGCCTCTTGCAACTCCAAGCTGTATTGCCGATGCGACGGTAGCTCCTAAAAAGCCGCCAAAAGCCGCCTGTCCTGTGAAGGCTGTTTTTATAATTATCAAAAAGCACTCGGGGATCTTTTCAAAATGCAGAATTAAAATAATAAGCCCCCCTATGATGTACATAAGAGCCATTACGGGAACGAGAAAAGCGCATACTTTCCCGATATTTTTGATACCGCCTAAAATAACGACAGAAGTGATTACTGTAAGAGCAAGTCCTGTCCAGATCGGAGGGACGGCTAAAAGATTATGAAGAGCTGCTGCAATGGAGTGAGATTGGGTCATGTTACCACCGGCAAATGCTGACAGAGCGCCAAAAATAGCAAAAGCTACAGCTAACCACTTCCACCCTAGCCCCTTCGAAATGTAATACATCGGCCCGCCGCACATCTCTCCCTTTTTGTCGACCATGCGATATTTGACAGCGAGTATCGCTTCAGAAAATTTTGTCGCCATTCCCAAAAGTGCGATGACCCACATCCAAAAAATAGACCCAAAACCACCTGCTGCAATGGCTGTTGCAACACCTGCAATACTACCGATTCCAATGGTTGCAGCAAGCGCTGTCATGAGCGACTGAAATTGACTAATATCCCCTTCTGCATCGCTATCTTGTCTTGTGAACGCAAGTTTCAAGGAATGTTTGAGAAAACGAAATTGCATTCCTCTTAATCGCCAGGTTAGAAAAACCCCAACACCTACAAGCAAGAAAACAAGGACTTTGCTCCACAAAAAAGTGTCGATCAAATTTAAATATTCTACAATCATTCAGATCCTTGTACGCCATTAAGGTACAAGATTATTGCATTTCTTTGAGATTTTGAGTATATATTTTTACATGCTTCTACCATCATCGCACACACTCAAAGAGTTGCTTACCTTATCCCCAACACAACATGAGTTCATTCTATCTACACAAAAAACAATCCAACATCTTCTTTCAAGAAAAGACCCAAGAATCGCAATCATCGCAGGCCCCTGTTCTATCCATGATAAAACAGCAGCTCTTGAATATGCACTTAAATTCAAAGAGCTTGCAGAATCTGTCGCAGGATCTTGTTTTCTTGTGATGCGCGTTTACATCGAAAAACCGCGTACAAGCACCGGATGGAAGGGCTACCTTTACGACCCTTATTTAGACGGCAGCTATGACATTGAAGCAGGTCTTATTGCGACAAGAGAGCTACTTTTAGATCTTGCATCTTTGCAAATCCCTGCCGCTGCAGAATTTGTCGATCCTCTAGCTGCACCTTATTTTTCAGATCTTATTTCTTGGGGCTTTATTGGAGCGAGAACTTCTGCGTCTCAGCCGCATCGACAACTCGCCTCTCTCCTTCATCTTCCTATCGGATTTAAAAATGCAACAGATGGCAATGTGGACGACGCGATCCACGGTGTTACGGCATCCATGACCTCTCATACTTTTCTTCACGTCAATGAAGACGGAAAAATTGCTTCTGTCCAGAGTTCTGGCAATCCTTACACCCACATCGTTCTTCGAGGGTCTTATGAATCAACAAATTATGATGTAAAAAATATCAAAGAAACCCTTAAAAAAATGCAGGTAGCTGAAATCTCCGCAAGGCTGCTTGTTGACTGCTCTCACGGCAATTGTCAGAAACTTCATGAAAAACAAAAAGACGCATTTCATGCAGTGATCAAACAAATTAGTGAAGGCAATCAGCACATCCTTGGAGTTATGTTAGAAAGTCACCTTCATAGTGGAAACCAACCTCTTGACTTTCCTCTTCAGTACGCCGTATCGATCACAGATCCTTGCATCGATTGGCAGGCAACTAAAGAACTCATCCTTGAAGCTCATGCATTACTTGCCGAAAAAACAGAAACTTTACAGCTCAATTAAATTGACCCATAGTTGATGTTTCCATTCTCTATAAACTTCTCCATCCTCAGTAATTATTTCGATTCGATAGGTTAATATCCCTTTTCTCTCTCTAAATTTTTCATTAAGCAAAGAATATTTCCAAGAGCCTGTTTTATAATCAACGTTATGATAAAATGTGTCTTCCGTATAATCTTTGTAAATCACTTGAAGACTGCAAAACGGTTTTCTCTTCATGATATTTTGAGGAAGTTTCCAACTGATAATCAGAGCTTCTCCAAAAGGTGGATTTGCCTGTCTCGGATCGGGCGTACCTACCTGAGAACTTGCAAGATAGCTTGGATCAATTTTTTGCTGCATCCCCGATACGTAATACCGCTGGCATCCCACAAGACAAAGGCTTAAGACAAACAAGAGCGTTTTATTCATACTTGGCCTATTATAGATAAATGCAACATTTTAGACAGGCTGTATCTGCAGTCATTTTTCAAAAAGATCAGGTTCTTTTGATCAAGCGTCGAGACATCCCCGTCTTTGTCCTTCCAGGGGGAGGGATTGAACCGGAAGAAACACCGGAAGAAGCCGCATGTAGAGAAGTCCTTGAAGAAACGGGATGCACGGTAAAAATCGTACGCAAAGTAGCTACCTACACCCCCGTCAATCGTCTCGCACAGCTGACTCATTTTTTTGAGTGCGAGATTCTCTCAGGAGCGCTCTCTCAAGGTCCTGAAACTAAAGAAATCGCCTTTTTTCCCCTCAATCAACTGCCAAAACTCCTTGCCCCCCCCTATCCAGGCTGGATCGCAGATGCTGTAGCTCACCACTCTCATGTCCTGAGAAAGCCAGTCGAAGGAGCAAGCTATGGAGCTCTTTTAAAAAACCTCTTCCTTCATCCCATCCTCATCTCCCGCTTCCTCCTTACGAAAATAGGCATTCATATCAATCATTAGAGTTCGATTCTCTTCACCTCCAATCAAACAAAAGGCTGCGGGGACACCTCCGCAGCCTTTTTATAGAAGAACTTTTCAAATACTTCTTTCCATCTCCAAAACAGCGTTTGGTATCTTAAGGTCCAGAGGACCGCAATGATACAGCCTAGGTCGGAGCGCGCGAAGACCTAGGAAAAGGCCATCGCATCCCCCGAGTCCCGAAGGGACGGCATATTTAATCCCACAAATACTTTTCGTCGTATGCTATTTTCGCGCGCTGCAGCATCGCAAGAAATTCATCTTTAAATGACATGGTCCTATGATGTTCTTTCTGTTTAGCAACATACTTCACTGCACTTTCAAGATTGGTGCGAGAAACAGAAAACGCTCCATAACCTCTTTGCCAGCAAAAGCTCTGGTACTTATTCCCCTTGGTTTTTATCCACCTTGAAGAACTCGATTTGATTTCTGACAGCAAATCACTTGAAGATATTCCTTTCCCCAGAAGAAGCAAAACATGGAGATGATCCTCGACACCATTTATTGCAATTACTGGACTTTTTAGATTGCGCGCAACCCCGCAGATGTATTGAAACAACTCTGGTTCTATCTCAGGAAGGATCCAG
>JAZKBL010000066.1:0-2095 GCA_040388665.1 Chlamydiota bacterium | reverse complement strand
CACCTGTCTTTTGTGCTAAAAACAATATGCAAAATGATATCAGCAAATGTTTGTGCCATAATATGCCGTCCCTTCAGGACTCTGGATTTTCTGTGGGATCTCTTCCCAGGCCTCCGCGTTCGCTTCGACCTGGGCTATGTCATTGCAGCCCTCCGGGCCTTGTAACATCATGCTCTTCATTCATCATCTGATTCTTTTAAAAATCAAGATTTTGCGCTCATGTTAACTAGAACATCCAATTTTTGCCCACCAGAAAGTTGAGTAAGAAAACTAAGTTACCCTAGTTTCTTCCTCTAAAAATCGTACGTGATAGTCCCATCAAAGGAGCAATTTGATGGAATTGAAAGTTGTGAATGCTTCTCTCCACCTCCAATCGCAATAGTAGGATCAGCCGCAAACAAATGTTTCTTGACTTCTTAAGGTCCAGAGGACCGCAATGATACAGCCTAGGTCGGAGCTTTAGCGGAGGCCTGGGAGGCCTGGAACCATACCATCGAGTCCTGTAAGGACGACATATTCAATCCCGTAAATGCTTTATAATGAATGACTTAAAAAGAAACCGATAAGTCCTTTTTCTTTTCATTTAGACCACTTTTGCCCAGTCTTGCGCTTAAAATTCGCGTAAAAAATAAAGGCTATTGACCCTCACGTTACGTTATTCTTTATTATTAGGGCATCCTTTAAAATCAAAAGGATCTTGAAGGAGATAGTCAATGGCTTATACAGTTAAAGAGTTAGCTCAAATTTCAGGAGTCAGTATTCGGACCCTGCACTGGTATGACGAGGTTGGACTTTTTAAACCAGCTTATCATGGTGTCAATGGGTATCGATACTACGAAGAAAAGCAGCTTTTAATCCTTCAGCAAATTTTATTTTTTAGAGAGCTAGGATTTGAGTTAAAGCAGATTCGGAGAGTCCTAGAAAGAAGTGATTTCGATAAAATGGTGGCTTTAAGTTCTCATAGACAGGTGCTCAAAAAAAATCTAGAGCAAACCAGAAAGCTGATTAAGACAATTGACAAAACAATCGAACACTTAAAAGGATCTAAGAAAATGAAAGAAAAAGAAATGTTTTCTGGCTTTAGCAAGAGACAACAAGCGGAATATGAAAGACAAATCATCGAACGCTTTGGAGACCAAGGAAAAGCTCATATCGAAGAAAGCAAACAAAATGCAAAAAAATGGTCTAAGGCCGATGAAGAAAAATTCAAAAATGAATTTATTGACATTTGTAAAGAGCTCACTTGTTTGCTAAACAAAAATTACAAGGTTAACACGAAAGAAGTACAAAGCGTCATTCGTAGACATTACCTATGGCTTAAAAACTTCTGGACTCCCACAAAAGAGTCTTATGCTGGTCATGGGCAATTTATTGCGGATAGCGATCTTCGCAAGGTCTATGAGGAATATCATTCTCGTTTGCCCGAATTTATTGCGGAAGCTATTCAGATATTTGCTAAAGAATTGGACTAACTATTCAAAACAAACAGTCGGGAATCCCCCGACTGTTTGTTACGCACTAGACTGAATGAAGCCGGTGTAAAACTATCATCCTAGAGTTTTTACTCTTTTAAGCATTTCTTCCATTTCTAGAGGGATCTTTTTTTTGATGGAGGGGCCTATTAAACAAGCAAAGAAGAAGGCCAAAGGTCCCCGAATCTCAGTTTGGAAAGTGACCTGCGTTTTGCCAACTACCTGATCTATAGAATGGGTCATTACACATTTAGCTAAAAAAAGCTTTGCTTCTTGAACAAACATTTTGAAGGGATCAACATGTGTTAATAGGGTTTTGAGAAGGGGGCCTTCTTTTGGTTTAAGATAGCCGCTTGTGCCTGTCTGAAAAGGGCCATCGAGTCGGCTTAACTCAAGTCCATAATCCCAGCTATTCCAGTTTTCAACGTCTTGCAAAACCCGCCAAATTTGCGACGGAGCGGCTTTTGTTTCCATAGTGTATTTAATAATAAGCATGCTTTTTCCTCTTAAGTGTATACCGAAAATGATTCAAGAATCGGAATTTCAGCATAGCCGGCGCTCTAAATTTGAACAGGCGAAGCCGGCGTCGAAGCAGCGCCTGTGTATACACAGGTGCGATGCAG
>JAZKBL010000065.1:0-9331 GCA_040388665.1 Chlamydiota bacterium | reverse complement strand
CACTTGTGCGCGTAAGATACTATGGATGTGGATTTTTAGTAAATGAGATTTTTTTACTTATTATGCAGGGAGAGATTTCATGGCGTGGCGGCAAAGCGAACGCGCTTCTTTGAAAGTCAGCTTAGCCATCGCTTCGTCTAGAGTAAGCCAGCAGGCATCGCGGATCTCTTCTTCTTGAAGGTTCAGCTCGCCTGTGACAATTGCAGGATAATAATGAACTGTTTTTTGGATGATTGTTCCTTGACGTCTGAATGTATAACTTTCTAAAAGAGGGGTATCTTGTAAAAGTTGTTGCACATCAAGGCCGGTCTCTTCTTTTAGTTCACGCAACGCAGCTTCGATGTGCGTTTCATTTTTTTCGTTTTTTCTGCCTTTTGGAAAACTCCAATGACTACCCTCTTTATGCAAAATCAAAAGAACTTTCCATATTCCTTGACTCTGTGCAAGTGGGATAATCCCAAAAGATTCTACGTGAAGCGTCTTCATGGAGAATACGGAGCAAAGATCAAAGAAGAATTGTGTCCACCAAAGCCAAACGAGTTGCTAAGAGCAGCTGTAATCTTGTGTGATTGCGCTACATTTGGAATGACATCAACGCCTTCTAACCCTTCATCCGGCTCTTCTAAATTAATCGTAGGGTGCAACATGCCTGTCGTGATTGCTTTAATCGTTGCAATGGCTTCAATCCCGCCAGCTGCACCTAAACAGTGCCCAATCATAGATTTTGTAGCATTCACTTTAATGTTTTTTAAATGATCGCCAAAATAGTTGCGCAGCGCATTGATCTCGCACATATCACCGACTGATGTAGATGTTGCATGAGCGTTGATATAATTGACGCGCTCTTTATCTATCCCTGCGTCTTTTAATGCGAGTTCCATGCACATAGCAACACCAAGGCCGTCTTCACGCGGGCTTGTCATGTGGTACGCATCGCAACACACTCCGCCGCCGAGGTATTCCGCTAAGATCGGCGCGCCTCGTGCTAAAGCATGTTCTAGGCTTTCTAACAGAAGAACACCGGCTCCTTCGCCCATAACAAACCCATCTCTTGTTTTATCCCAAGGACGAGATGCTCTAGTAGGATCTTCATTGCGTTCTGAAAGTGCTTTAATAGCAACAAAACCTGCAAGCCCTATTGGAGTGATCGGTGATTCGCTACCTCCACAAAGCATCACATCGGCATCTCCTTTACGAATATGCTCTGCTGCTGCATGAATACAAAAATTAGAGGTGGCGCAGGCTGTTGAAATTGAATAGTTAGGTCCCATGAAGCCGATATCAATCGCAAGTAAAGCCCCTGCCATATTTGTGATAATATAAGGAACGAAAAAAGGAGTTAGTCGCTTATAGCCTTTTGAAAGAAGGGTCTCAACGCCATCATAGAAAACTCCCATCCCCCCCATACCGGAGCCGATAAGAATTCCACAGCGTTGTTTATTGAGCTTTTCAAGAGCGTCAGCGTTCAAATTGCCGCTCTCAAGAGCCTTTTTGCCTGCAACGATCGCATAGCGAATAAAAGGATCTACGCGTCTTGCTTGTTTTTTATCAAGATAATCCCCTGTATCAAAATTGCGAATCACTCCGGCAAAGCGGGTGGGATAGTCTTGACAAGGAAATTCTTCAATTGAAGTAATTCCACTTTTACCTGCTAAAAGCTGCTCATAAAAATGATCTACATCGTCTCCAAAACAAGAAACGACTCCCATTCCGGTAACAACCACCCTTCTTTTGCTCATAAGGATTCCTTAATTTTAAGCTACCATTCTACCTTAAAAAGGATAAAAAGTTCAAGAGAGAGTTGAACCTATCTTAGTAAAAGTTTTTTGTCGATTTTTCGAGCTTTTTGAGCCGATTTTCGATTTTTTTTCAGAGGATGATATATTGATATTACCCTCTGAAAAAAATCGAAAATCGACCAAAAATCTTCAAAAACTCGACGAAACATTTTAATAAGATAGGTTCTGAGACACAACAATATTTAAATCTACGATTTTGCCCTCTCCCCACAGTTTTTCAAGTTGATACTTGTCACGCATGCCCGGCATAAAAAGATGAACCATAACATTCAGATAATCAAGGACTACCCAATCGCCATATTCCAACCCTTCAACATAAATGGATTTCTCGCCAAGAAGTTTCAAGTCGTTTTGAATATTCTGGGCAATCGCAACGACATGTCTATCGACATTCCCCTCTGCGATGATCACAAAATCTGTAATGGTAGAAATGTCACGCACATCTAGGGCTAAAATATTTATTCCCTTTTTATCAAAAATTGACTGTGCGATTGTATTTAAAATAACTAAAGTATCATTTTTCATAGGATGGAATATAGTTTATTAGCATATATATAGTCTAGAACATTTGCCGACATTAAATGCCTACAGTAAAGACCCAAACGCAATCTTTCTCTAAGATAGGTGCTACTGATATCCATAAGATGGATGGAGGTCATCCCTTTTTTAACCAGTTCTCGCAGCTCTAAAGAAATTTCTTTATGTAAAACATTACCATCTAAAACACGAACACCTACCAGAGGTGGAGCCATCTCAATTAATTCTTTAATATTTTTCCACTCTTGCAACCGAGTTAATGCATCCTCACCAAGAAGAAGAAAAAACTGATCTCTTGCTCTTTCTTCTTTTAACATACGGATCGTATCTACGGTAAAAGAGGGAGTCTTTCTATTTATCTCCAGATCACAAAATGCAAAATGGGAAACAGAAGCAATTGCCATTTCTACCATGATTTTTCTATGTGAAGATTCTGCTGCAGGCGGCGCATTATTTTTATGTGGAGATAGAGCTGTCGGGCAAAAAAGAACTTGATCGAGCTTGTAAATTTCAGAAAGCTCCAGAGCTAGATTGATATGCCCAAAATGAATCGGATCAAAAGTTCCTCCAAAGAAACCTATTTTCATTAAATAATCTTCCAATTGAACTGTTTACAAGCTTTGCGCAAAGCTCGATCTGGATTAACGCCGATGGACTCTCCTGCAATTTTTAAAAGAGGCAAATCCAAATAACTATCTGTATACGCTATAATGTCGGCAACATTAATTCCCAATATGCAAGCAAGGTTGCAAGCATTTACCGCTTTGTCTTTACCCTGCATAACCGATACAATATGGGATAACTTTTTGTCTTCATCAACAGCGTATTCTGTTGCATGCCAACTATCAACGCCAAAATAATGAGCTACCGCCTTCACAAGAAAGCTTGGAGCGTTTGATGAAATCAGTGTATGAAAACCAAGATGCTGAGCCGCGCGTAAAGATTCAACAGCCGGAGAGTAGCAAGATTTCAATAAAAACTGCTCTAAAAATCCTTGCATATGCTCTTCTAAGCAAGATATTTTTAACCCTTTTAAAAGAGCGTCGAAAATTTTTTTATGCAAGTCTAGAAGAGAACGTTTACCGCAGTGAAAAGAAAGATAATTCCAAAAAGTGTACCCCACCGCACAGCGCGGCAAAACACCTTTTTTTATGAGATAAAAACAAAAATTAAAACTGCTATTTCCGCGGATTAACGTTCCATCCAAATCAAAAACAGCTAGCTTCATCTATCCTTTAGCCTTGAAATTCAGAGATTTTTTCTTCAATCTCATAAATAGCAGCATTCGCCTTTTCAAGACGAGCTTTTTCTGTTTCGACAAGTTCTGCATAACTCATGGATTTCTCAAAATCAAGTCCAGACCCCCCTAGCGCTTTGCGGTAAAGCTCTAATTGTTCTCTAATCTCTTGTCTTTGTTGTTTACGTTCTTGCAGTGCACTTTTAAGCTGTTCGAAAGCTTCTAAATCATCAGCAGAAAGCGCCATAATCGCTTTTTCTTTCTTCTCATTAATCTGATCTTTTACTTGCTTCAGAAGGCGGTCCACCCCTTGTTTATCAACTTTATTGAGAGAAAACCGCTCAAATTCAACAAGAAGCTGATCCCGTTTTTCAATGAAAGCTTGGCTATCGAGTTGATCGACATCTTGTGCCAGCAAGACAAGCTGTGCGCGAAGATCTTGAAGCTTTTCTTTATTTTTCAAATCTTCTTCTTTCTCTAAACGCTCTCTTTCTACTTCTTTCTCTCTAAATCTGTCTAAAACAGGTTTTTTAGCTTTTTGTAGCTCATCACGCAGCATACGCACTTCATCGCGACCAAGTTCTTGAGCATGCATGAAGCTTTGAATCTCTTCAGTTTGACGCTGACATTCGTCTTGAGCTAACTCTGGATTCTGACAAATTTCTGCAAAAGCGTTAATTTTTTCAAAAACTAAATCGTAATTTTGTTTATAAGACTGCTTTTTCTGTGCAAATTCTTTCTTTCTCTCTTTTTCACAATCTCTTATTTTATCCCAGCATGTGCTTAAGCGAAGCCTTGTTTCTGTAAACGCCTGCGTATTTAATGTCAGCTCCTTTGCCATAAGTTGGAGTGCTTTTATTTCTTCCCGCAGAACAAACAATGGAGGCATTTCTTGGCCATTGTCATTAAATTCATGCTCAACAAAATAAGTGACATCAACAGAAAATTCTTCTGAGATTTGTTTGATAAGATCTTTTCTTCTCGGAAAAACACGGTCCCCCGCAGCAGAAAGCCTGTCAAAAAAACGATTTTTATAACGAACTCTCATTTCTGTCTTAACAACTTCTTTGCGCAAAGCGTTAATGCGCGACGCCATTGTGTTAAGAAGATCGAGTTCTTTCTGCACAGCAATATAAAAATCTTTTTTCTCCATCAAAAGCGTGCACTCTTTTGGAATGAAGAGTGCGGGCGTTGAAGCTAAAAACTGATCGAAATGCTCCAAATCATGCTCTAAAGCTGCAATCGCCAGCTCTATTTGCTCTGCAGCAAAAGAAGATTGCTCATCTAAAATTTCTTTAATCCTACGAGCTTCTCCAGAAAGCTCTATATACTCTCCCCACAAGAGAACGCGAACTTTAGGATTAAGATTTTCTTTAAAAAAGGGAAGGCATAATCGGCGCACCTCCCAAAAGTCTTTAAATCTAGGCGTCCCTGTCTGAGAAATAGCCGTGCGCATAAAATTGATAGCACACCGGATCGTATCTTCCGGGGCAGATTCTCGTTCAAATTGCTCTAGAAATTCAACTAGCGCAGCTGAAGGGGCTCTCTTCTCTGGAACAACATTTTGCTCTTGGGCGCCTTCCATGATTTCTTGATCTGTATTCATCGACTCTCTTGCGTTAAGTAAGAAGGGAAATGCCAAGATCTTAACGAAGAAAGTTTAAAATGTAAAGAGGGGATTGTAAAACCTCAAAAATTTAGCCAATTTCGTAATCTTGAAGGATCGTTTCAACCACGAGCTCTTCAGAAATTTCATTCATATTTAAAGAGCGAAACCGCGTTTTTTGACGAAACCAAGTAAATTGTCTTTTAGCATAACGGCGCGACGCCTGCTTGAAAGCGCTAACAAATTGAACCCAATCCTTTTCTGTTTGAGCAGACTCAAGAAACTCAAGGGCTTGACGATACCCGATTGCTTGAGAGGCTGAGCGGTTTTCTCTAAGACCTTCCTTCTCGAGCTGGCGTACTTCATCAATGAGCCCTTCTTGAATCATCTGATCGCAACGTTCTTCAATACGTTTATATAAAATTTCTTTTGGAAAATACACAAACCAGCACCGAAAATCGTAATCTTCCACTTCATGAGGTGTTTCTTTTGAAAAAGAAGAAACTTTTTGATTTGTTAGGGCAATAATCTCTAGAGCACGAATGATCTTATGCTTATCTCTTTGAGTAATTGTAACTGCATAATCAGGATCAAATCGTCTCAATCGCTCATAAAGCATTTCAGCACCATGCTCTTCTAGTTCTTGTTCTAAGCTCGTGCGAATCCCTTCCATCGATGGAGGGCCATTAGGAGGTCCATAAAGGAGTGCATGGATATAAAAACCTGTTCCCCCAACAACAATAGGGACGTGTCCTCGTGCAAACACTTCTTTAATTGCTTGATGCGCTTCATGATAGAACTGAACAACGTTATATTCTTCTTGAATCTCTCGACTATCGACAAGATGATGCCGAATGACACCTAATTCTTCAGGTTTGACTTTTGCAGTTCCAACATCCATGCCTCGATAAACCTGCATGGAATCTGCTGAAATAATTTCCCCTCCAATTGCCTTTGCAATTGTTAAAGAAAGACGAGACTTTCCAACAGCTGTTGGACCTGCAATAACGATGATTTTTTTATGAACTGATCCAAAAGGTGTTTTCTTTTTAAGGGGCGCTGTAATATCAGAGAACAAAAGTCCTTGTTCTCTATCTTCAAAAACTGCCCCATAAGTCATAGGGCGTCTAAAGCTTCTTTTTCTGTGGAATAAATATTAAGAATGCGCTCAAAACCCGCCATCTTAATGATTTCCATTACTTCATCAACCATGCCGCAATTGGTGAGCATCCCCTCTTTTACTTTCATTTTTTTTGTCGCAGAAAGCAGAAGACGCATGCCGGCACTACTCAAATAATCAACACCACTAAAATCAAAAACGATACGGATATGCCCTTGCTGCACTTCATCTTCTACTTTCTTCTCTAAAATGGGAGTGGTCGCCGCATCAATTCTGCCTGTTATGCGCATCACACACTTGCCATCGACTTCTTCAACAATCACTGTTAAACCGACTCCCATAATACTTCTCCCATGTTATTGTAATACTTCTAAACGCACCCGTCTTCCAAACCTAGCACCGACTGTCATCGCAATCGTTCTAAGGGCTTTAATCGTTCTTCCCTGTCTACCGACAACTTTTGCAATATCTGTTGAAGAAACACGAATTTCGACGATTGTTCCTTGTTCTCCCTCAAGGACCTGAACATCTACACCATCAGGCTGATCTACAAGATTTTTTATAAGATATGCAACGAATTCTTTCATAGTAAGTTCCTTAAATTATACCCTTCAAGACTTTACCATTTGCTCCCATTTGGAGCAATCCCCTCATCTAACCTAACCCAAAAACTCGAATGATTGGTGTAAATTAAACAACAAAACCGCTAAACTCATCCTGCACAAGGAGATATTCATGTACCTTTTATTCATTTTACTTACGACAATCCTTCCAACTGTAGAACAAGAAAGCGCAATAGAACCTTCTTCTGCAGAAATTGGAGAAGCAAATGATCTTTTTGCTCACCAGCATCGCGCTGAAAACCATTTCATACATCATCAATTTCAAGAAGCAATTGAAGATCTCTCTTATGTCATCGACAACCTCAACTTTGGTGAACTTCAAGAACGAAAAACACTTCTCCGCTGTCTGTGCATACGGCATCTTTGTTATTGTCTGCTAAACAATCACGCACAAGCAGCAGATGATCTTAATACAATTAAACCACTTCTTTTAGATCATGAGCTGCAAGAAGATTTTCCCGACTATATCGAAGGATTGCGGTTTTTTGTCTCTAATGAAGAATCCAAAGAAAGTTAAAAGTCTTTATTAAAACTTGACATGATTGCCTCAAACTTGATACACATTTTATGTATAACCATTGGATAGAATGCCGGAAATTTCTAGATTTTTAGGTATTATAATCAAAATGTTTTTTGATGACCACGCCCCGCCACATTTTCATGCCTATTACCAAGGTTATACAGCCACTTTTAGTATTCGTACCGGACAAATGATTGAAGGTAAATTTCCTCAAAAACAGGCGACATTTGTCACCGCATGGACGTTGATTCATGAAAAAGAATTAATGACTAACTGGAAATCCCTAATATCCGGTAAAAATGCGAACAAAATCGATCCTTTAAGGTAAAATATGTTACATACAATTAAAAAAGTAGAATATTTAGAAGATTACAAGCTAAAACTTCACTTTAATGACAAAAGCATTAAAATAGTCGACCTGACAAATGTGTTAAAACGAGCAAAAAACATGCTTCTGCCTCTAGTAGAAGTAGCATATTTCAGACAAGTTAAATGTGATGGAACTACTATTCATTGGCCCAATGGAGTCGATCTGTGCCCAGATGTCTTATATAAACTCGGGAAAAACATTACAGAATCAAAAACAAAACGCAAAAAACCTAGTATCACACCAAAAATTCACAGGAGACCAAAATCAATTACCAAACAAAAATAATCGTAATTGATGAGCCTATCTCACTATTTCAAGATTTTGATTTTTGATGGATTATTTTCTATTTTTCAGAACTTCTTTGTAAAACATGCTTGAAAAGTCAAACCAAAAAGAAGCTGATTTAGAGCTTAAAAATGTTAGCGAAAATACACCTCTTCATGAAGCTGTAAGGTTCGATAATGAGGGTCGATTTTTAAACGCTCTAATTAATGCTGGCGCTGATATTAACGCGAATAGCCATTACAACACTCCCCTCGAGAGCGCTATTCAGGAAAAAAATCTTAAGGCAATTGAGCTGTTAATTAAGGCGGGGGCTGAAATTTCTGAATACGCTAAAAAAGAGCTAGAAACAAGAGCTGTATTTTCTTCGCTTCGAGAACTCTCATAGCTCTTCGATATAGCCGAGGTTGGAAAGGCGAAGGTCGATGATCTTGGTGGTGGCTCTTTCTGCTGTACGCTCTTTTGCGATGAGTTGCTCGCGCAATTTTAGATAGTTACCGAGCTCTTGAGGGTAATTCTTAGGACTAAGGCGAAGATAGCGAGTATGGAGGGTATCTCCTATCATATCCTCGCAAATAAGAACAATTTCGCGAAAACCATAACTGATGGCAAAAGCATTGGAGACATCAATTCTTTTTAAGTGAATAAGATCCCGCGCTTCTGCTTGTAAAACTGTTTTGAGAAGAGTTAAGCCAAGCTCTAAATGTTGATTAGTTTTAGGAATATGCCATTCATGCAGCTGACTCAAAGCTGCATTTCCAAGATAAATTTCAGGAAGGTTTTTTGGAGTAAAAAAGGGATACACCGGAAAGAAATACCCCTCCTCATCAATTGCAATATTTTCATAATCAGAAAACCACGCTATCGGTTGCCTTGCAACATAATCCACGTAAAGTGTATTTGGAGGTAAAGCTTTCACTTCAGCTTCTTTAATGACCGGAGATTGAAGAAGGGCATGTCTTGCATGTTCAAGGTTAAACTGAGAAAGAGCTACAGGTCGATCACTTGAAAGGTTCATAAGCTCTGCTAGATACTCTGTTGTCAAAGCTTCTCTTTGCGGTCCCGTCTGAATGATCGCGCGAATGAGCAAAGAGGGATCTCGTGTTTTTTGAATTTTACAATTCAAGTAGTAGTTAACTCCTTTAAATGCACTTCCTGAAACAAATAGCAAAGACCCAACAATCCATAATAACGAGTGAATAAGAGGAAGCTTTTTTACTTTTTTAGGACTCATAGC
>JAZKBL010000064.1:0-3798 GCA_040388665.1 Chlamydiota bacterium | reverse complement strand
ATTCCCGAAATTGTAAATGGGGAGCCTCTTACTTTAAATAGATTGGGGGAGCTTACGAAAGAGCGGTATTTTCCGAGCACTGAGGCCGACTATGAAGTTATGAGTCCTTCCGTTGCTGCTGAGTATGGAGAAACCCCTGCCAGTAAATCCGAGTGGATATTAATAGAAAAGGGTGTTCTTCCGGATAGCAGGAATGAAAATTTTCAAGAGCAAGAAGCTATGATTAAGCCTCCTTACCAACTGCCTGAATTACTCCCTATGGTAATTACTATTATTCTGAACTATTTGAACTCACCAAATAAAGAGCGTTTATTTAGTGATAGCCCAGTGACTTTTACACGTTGCAAAGAAACGATTGAAGGGTATCATGTTGTTGTTGGCGGCTTCGCCGCTGCTGGCCTCCGAGTCTACCACCTCATCCACGACTACTCCCACGCTTATATCGGCATCGCAGCCCTGAGGAAGTTCGGTCCTTGATCCTTGGCTTTTTGGTTTTTGATACTTGGCAGCTTGAGGGAGTTAAAACCTTTGAAGAGAGAATAAAAAATTGGAAGTGAAGGTTTTATTTTGCTTTGCCTAATGGTGTTTTTTGTATGACCGCGGGAAATATCGACATTTGGCCGTACCCAGTATGCATTCTTCATGGCTTGAGATAACGTATGTTGATTGGCATGGGATAGAATGCCCAAATAGGACTGTAGTTTTTGATCTAGGTGGGAGGCTTGTAGGTACGCCTCGTATGCCTCTTTAACCCGTTTTTTCATTCTGTGTTTTGTTTGCGCTCGAAGGATTATGTACCGTTCAAAAAGAACATAACCTACAAAATCGATGCCTTGACTTAATGAAATCCTCGATCTTAAGAGTAAATTTGAAATAGAAGATTAAGCATAACCCCTGCCCAAAAACCTAAAACTTCCATTTCACAACATAACAGTGATTATCAGACGTTAAGAAAGTATAAGGAGGACAATCCTCCAGTTGGAAATCGTTTATTAATTTTCGTTATGATAATTGGTTTTGTGTTGACTTTGGAGGATTCTCTTCTATAAGGCCCAGATTGAATACAGAATTTTTACACCATAATCGATGCATGATAACACCTATCTTTCTTCCCACTTTAGTAGCTGCTTTTTTAGAGCCATATTTTTCTTGAATCTTTGTTCCCTATGTTTTTAATGAGCTTGGTTTCTTGCAGAGAAAAAAAGCGCTATAGATGCCTGGGATACATAGCGTGAGCTATCAGACTTCCAGCTCCAGCTAATGAGATATTGAATTTTAACTTTATGGATGCAAAGCCATGTCTAAGATATATAGTTCATTTTTGTTAGGACCATACGCCCAGAAAATACGATAGGCTCCCGGCGTGTTATTTTGAGCATAGGTTTCAAAAACATCACCTAATTTACACGAAAGCCCTGGAAATTTATGAGTATATAACGATGGATGTTTGAGGTTTACTTCCATAAATCCTAGAACTTTTCTAATCTGCTTTACCAAGCCTTTTTTTGACTTGTCGAGTTCTAATTCTTGTAATTTTAAAGTAGCTTTTTCAGAAAAGCGCAATTTAAACTGCATGTATTTTAGTACTCATCACTTTCTTCCGCATATTTAGCAAACGATCCTAAATCATGCAATCGACCCTCTTCAGCATCTTTGATGCCTTTCATAAGAGACTCTAAAGATTTTTTGTCTTTGTAAATCCAATGGTCTTTTTCCGGCACTATAGCCACTGGCTCTAACACGATCTTCCCGTCTTCTCGATAAATACGAAATAAGTCGTAGTTTAGACTTTCTTCTTTCGATAATACACTAGACAAGCACACTCGTTGTTTGTTATCCATGCTTATAGTAGCTCTTCGTTTTCTCATTCCGTCCCCCTCTCTGCTTACCTTTATTTTATCAAAAGTGGGAATTACCCACAATAAATATTTATCCATCTAATCTCAAGCACTTAACGACTAAAACGTGTGGATGTCCAACCAGCCTAACTCTATCGTATATGAAGAAAAAGACGCTGTCTACTTTTTAGATCTAGAGCAATTCAGTCCGCTGAGCATAAGGCTAGTGGAGTCCTCTCTCCATCTCATAAAATGTATTTTTCCCATACTTTTAAATTATTTTCGAGGTTCAACATAACGTCGATTATCTGACGTATCTTGAGTTCCTTTGCCTGAGCCAGGAGGTCCAAAAAGAAGCAACACCTCTAAAGTTGTCAACTGCTGCATACGCTCTTTAGCTGCAACATAGAAGAGGTTGCGCCAGTTTTCATAAGGAGCGTCTAAAGGAGATGTGCACATTTGTACGTGACACCAGACAGTCCAAAAAAGATCAGCCACAATACGATAAAGATAAAGACGTTCAAAATCTGCTTCGGTGGGAAAGTCCATGTAGTCGTTAAGCAGTTCTCTCATCTGAAAATCGTCCCATCTCTCAATTGATGCCATTGATGCTAACACAAAAAATGGATGGCTCATCGCTGAGTATTCCCAATCAATTATCCAATAGCGATCTTGATTTTTAAGAATATTTTTGTGATGCAGATCTAAATGGCATAGTGTCTTATAAGAATCCTTTGCAAGTACATGATCTATCCTCTGCAGTAAGGGTAAATACGAATAGAACTCTTCTGGTAATGCATAAAGAGACTTTTCTAATAAGCTTGTGATATCTCGGTAGGGCTCAAACACACGCTCAACCGTACAAGAAGATTTCTCAATCTTATGCAAAAGCTTTATCACTTCTTTTCTTGCTCTAGGGTCTAAGAGATCAACTTCGGCATCCTCATGCTCAATAAATGTAGTAACCAAGGCATTTTTTTGTGCATCGTGGTATATAAGCTGAGCAGACACATCAAGAGGACCTAAGAACTCTAACACCTTAGCTTCAATGGCTAAATCCGCATAAAGGGCCTGTTTTTCAGGTGCAAATCGAACGAAATAAGAACTGCTATCTATAGTATAGAGATAATTGTGGTTGCTAGCTCCTTTTGCTACGGGAGTCATATGCTCCACATCCTCTAGCAGAACGGGCCAATGAGATGCTTCTAACTCGCAAAATAACAACACTAATAGTAAGAACATTCTCATATTTCACCCTCTAAAATCGGTATTTTATAATGGATCTTTGTAGGGATGGATAAATAGTCATCCAGCATTTTTTTTGCCTCAACAGAGTGGTTAGTTAAGCGCCCAGGCAACCCCTCGATTCTAGGATCGATATACCTTAGCTTACGCTGCAAAAAGGGCGCGCTCTCATCAACGGTAGAGGTAAATTGCATCTTTGGTCCAATTGATGCAAAAATATGTTGAAACGGACTTGCTATAATTTTTGCAATAAGGACATTGTCCGTAGCAAAAAAGTCCTCTTCTTTCAAGAGGCCGCGATGTAGCATCATTCGCAACAGAGTCGTCATCACAACTGTAGCGACTTCTGAATGGGGATTGAAATAGACTTCTCGATTGACCGTTAAAAATTTTTCAAAAACAGCAAATGCCGTCTCAATATTTTTACACTGGATCACCCCATCTTGCACAACAAGTTGATTGAGAATAGCGGAGTATTCAGGATAGTAGATGCGATTCACGGCCCTAAGATCTCGTAGGACATAATCAAGACGATCTACCGTCAAATCCGAGTCTGCTTTGATCAAAGAACAACCGTTATGGTCAAGTTCTTGTTCAGTAATAGCGCAGCTACGAATAGTCTCTTGTGCCAAATGCGTGTCTAAAAAAGAGCCCCTATTTCTTTCATGATAATCTTGTGCAGGAAGATGAAACACTGCATCCACAAGATGAGAAA
>JAZKBL010000063.1:0-2204 GCA_040388665.1 Chlamydiota bacterium | reverse complement strand
GTTATTAGCAATTTTCTCTCAGGTTTTTCTATTCTCCTTTATGGCCCTTTTAAAGTTGGCGATGTGATTGCTATTGATGGGACATGTGGCATCGTTTCAAAAATGGATCTACGCTATACAACTTTAGATTTAGGAAAAGCATTCTGTTATGTTCCCCATTCTTATCTTACAGGAAACAAAATAATTGTTAAAAAATACAGCATTAAAAAAGAGTTTCAAAGTAAAACAAAAGAAACTTTTATACGTAAAGCGTAAAACCCATGCATCAGCTTGGGGATGTAGTGAACTCAAATCTTCAGCTTGAGCGAGCCAAGGGCTCGTGGCAGAAGATACCATGGGCTTACGCCCATGGAGATTCACACGCGCATAAAACGCTTGCTCGTGCAGTGTTCACTTTAAGAAAAATTTGTATGATTTTTGTTTTTTTTATTAACATCAGTTTGTGCTTTTTGTTTGAATTCTTGCTCAAGCATTTGTATAGCGTGAGCTAGTCCTCCTATCTGTCCCATTTGAGAGTAGGCGGCTGCGAAGAAGTTGCTCTCACTTTTAGACCCTATGGGCTCTTGTTTCTCTTTATAGGTTTTAAACATGTTTCCTCCTCCATGGTCGATCGCATTAACGATAATTTTGAAACCTTAAAATCGGCACCTTCAAGGTGATTGAGTGTAGTCTTCTTTTTTTGATATAATGAATCTCCTTCTCGTGAGGTTAGTCATGTTACTGCCCTTTTAACGCCTTCTTGATTGTGACTGTGTACGAGGACAGGGTACTGTCGGAGAGCAAGGCTCTTTTGCGCTCTCAGCTGCACCTTCAATAGCTCGGCCAGCATGTTTAATATCAGTGCCAACCCCTTCGACCGTATTGCATCCCACTAACAAGAGAGAAACTATGCTCCCCCAAGCCGCTAGTATGAGTTTTATCTTAAAGTTTTCCATTTTTTTCCTTTCTTATTTTTTATGTGCTGAAATTAGAGTTCTGTGCTCTTACACCCTATGCCCATAAATGTGTCATAAAACACAACTTCATAATTTTTGTGGGTGCTTAGATTGTCACATGTTCCATTAAAGAGGATCCCGCCTTCTGTTCCCACTATCGTGAATCTATCAGTTCCGATGCCTTCAACCGGAATATAAAGATTTTTAAGTCGACAGTTGTCTGATCCTAAGCAACCGGAGAAACAGCTCCAGCAATAGGTAGAGTTCACATCAGATGTTCCAGGAACTATTCTTGCAAAGACTTGATTTGTAGCAGTGCTCGCAACTTTAACGACACTTGCTTCAGCCTGGATTGTTATTAAACCACATGTAAGCATGAGCGCGGATGCAAATGCTCTGTTTGTTTTGTTTTCTAATCTCATAACGCATTCTCCTTTTGTTTTATTTTTAATAAACAAGAAGTCCTACAGAATATTAAGAGTGTTTTCTACATCTTCAGATTAATACTAACTCAGAACAACTTATAGTAGAAAAAAATGCAGATTTTCTCGTTAAAATAAAGGAGACAATAAAAATAAAGAGATATCCTCAAAAAGGGCTTAACCCTTTGCGTACTCTTAAAAATAACCACAACTCCCTAACTTCTTCAGCGGGAATTGCTGCTTTCTTCTCAAGAGATGCGACAGAACCTTCAAAACTCCATGAGACCATTTGCCTAAAAAAAGATAGGTATTTTTGTATTAATCAAGGTGATTAAGTCACTTATGACCATGGGCTAATAAGAAGAATTGTCAGATATTCCAATATTCAACAACTCAGGAGAATCCTATGAAAATTAAGAAAGCGCCCCTTATTCGAAATGAAGAGAGCGTCATTGCCTCTTTTATCAATCTTTTCCTAAATTTTCATGGTACCTTAACAGAAGGTATCATTGAAGAAATCAATCAAGAACGGAAGAACCGTTTTAGGGATTTCATCAAACGAATCCCTGTCAAAGTGGCTATCTTCGATGTCCGCATGCGTGACATAGCTGCCAGTGAAATCTTTCTCAAAAGTATCGGAAGAACCAATGATATGCCGAAGAGATGGCGCGCACTCTGCGTACGAGCTTTAAAGGGAGAATCTCTCAAATGCGATAAGGATTGGTTCGAACATACTGATGGACACATCGAATTATTACGATGGGAGATGGCACCTTGGTATAAAGATACAGGGAACGTAGAGGGGGTCATTGTATTCTTTGAAACTCTTCCAAACCGTGAAGAAAAA
>JAZKBL010000062.1:0-24066 GCA_040388665.1 Chlamydiota bacterium | reverse complement strand
GGCTATCAGCGCTCATTGCGTAATTGTCGCCAAGGGCCAGGTACATTTTGGGTGGAATTTTGAGTCCATATTGGTTGATGAGAGCGCTATCGATTGAACCGTCAGCTGTAAGTGGTGGTCCTGAATCGATAAAAGGCGCGCTTGTTTTAGATTCTTTTTCAACGAAAGCTGCAAGCGTTGGGTTTTCTTTGTTGAAAAGTTTAGCTCCTGCGACGTAGAGATCTTGGTTGCGGAAGTAAGCAAAGCGCGCAGGCATAAGGGTTGTGTGGTTGCTTTCTTTAGAAAATCGCGTATCAAATTCCATGCCGAGATTGAAAAGGAGTTGAATTTTCTCTGGGCTAAATTGATAAAGGGGATGGTCGGAGGCAAGTTCAATTTCGATTCCTTGCGGATAAATTTTATATGCTTTGCCGTAATAAAATTCATAAGAGCCGTCTGGGACGCCAGGCAATGAAGGCGCGAAGGGGCGTGCATACTCTTTATTGCTTCCGTATCTAAGCGCTATGCCATCTTTCACTTCAAAACGCGCTGTATAGAGGTTTGCCATGAGTGTTTGAAGATCTTGCATTTGTAAAGGGATATAGGAGGTGCTAAGCGCCATCATGGGACGGAGTCTGCCGTACTCATCAAATGCGACTTTAGCATTGTTAAGGTTTGGATGATGCTTTAGCTCAAGATAGAGGATCCCTTCCTCAAGGTTTTGCGGTGGGTTAATCGTGTTTTTGGTGACAAGGCGCGCCATTGCGTAATGGTTCATGCCAAAAAGATTGCTATAGTTTTCAGCCTTTTCAAATGGGGGCATTAAAGTTGACGCGACTTTTCCAGAAACTGTCAATGACATTTCAGCGATGGCTTCATTCATTTGATAGAAAACAACGGGGGAATATATGCCGTCTACTTTGCGTCCTGTTTTTACTTTGCCTTCAAAATGGATGTAGGGGACGTGGTCGATTCGGTTAAGTTCCGGTAGTTGGAGCTCTTTTGAGATGTCGTGTCCATGTTCGTCGATTCCATAAATGAGTCCGCCGTAAAAATAGAGGGTATCGCCGGGTTTTCCCATGAGGCGCTTGATGTATTGTTTTTTACCAGGGAAGATGTAGAAGTAAAGGGTATCGACATCGCGGATGTCCATATTTTCGCCGGTGAAAACGAAAATTCCAGAGCGTTTTGTAAGTTCTGGGTTAAAGTAGATGTGCTCTGGCTTGAGGGGGAAGTTGATGCCGAAATCTGTTTTTGAGACAATTAATCGATCATGCTCTTTCAATGTCGGCCGCATGGAGCCCGTGGGGATTTCGTAGAGCTCAAACCATGTGAGTCTTACAAGGACGGCAATGGCAAGTGCGCACCCAACACCGAAAATGAGGTCGCGGCCTTGTTCGAAGGGTGTTTTTCTTAAAAGGACTTTGGCGAGGTTTTGAAGCTCAAGCGCTTTGTGGTGGGCGTCTTCTCGACGTTTGGCCATGATCTCTGTTTGCAGAGAGGTCATAGCTTGTTGAAGTCTTGACTTAGCTTCAAGGCTTAAGGATTTTTTCTTTTTCTGAAAAAGATGATAGGTACGTCTTAAGATCTGTATCGATTTGCGCAAACTGTTTATTTTCATAAGGGACCATCTTAGCGAGATGATCCTTTATAAGAAACTCTTTTTAATAGTCTTTTGAGAAAAGATTTTTTATAGAGTTTTTTGTGGAGTTCTAAGACGCTTGGATGATGAGGTTCTGCTTCAGAGCTAAGTTTGTAATAATGTTCTGCTGCGCTTTTTTGTTTGAGGCTCAAATGATACAGCGCCATGAACACCATAAAGCCTCGAAATTCTGAGACGTGAAAGTGTGGTTTTAATGGATAAAGAGCTTTAAGATCGAAGGTTTCATTGAAAATTGCAGGGATAAGCTCCGGCTTTTTTTTGCGTAGGCATTGATCGGCGTAGTTGATTCTAGCGAAGAGATAGTTAGGGAATTTTTCATAGCTTTCTTTAATGAGCATTTCTACTTTATCGATCTGTTTAAGATAGAGGTAGACAACAGCGAGAAGATTTTCAATCTCGGGCAAATGGGGGTGTGTTTTGCCAAAGTCGATGATGGCGGGAAGCATCTCTTTTGGATTGACAAGAGCTTTTTCATAAAGTCTGTCATACTCTTGTCTTTCTGTAAGGTTGAGGGTTGCAAGTCCGTCTGTTGGAAGTGGATCATAAGAAATGAGGTAGTCATCAATCAATTTCATAAGATGTGGAAAACTTGTTGATAAGCGCTTGTTTGATAAGGGAAATTTAAAGAATTTAAATAATTTTTTATAATATGCGAGACTCTCTTATATAAAGTACTTTTTATAAGGGAGTTAAGGTGGGGTAAGGGGGCTGTTCTTTCCAAGGGTTGTAGAGGTGTTCGTAGAGGAGGGGTGATTGAGGAAACTTTGTTCATAACTTAAGATTAATTCCATAGGAAGGGTTGGCTTGTTTCAGCATAGCCGTCTTTGTCTTCTTCTGCAATGACAATAAAGCGGTAGAAATGACCGCGGATAAAAAGCGTGTTTAAATTTTTACAGTCTGTTTCAAGAAGGATCTCCCCGGATTCGTTTACGGTTTTTTTTGTAGTAGGAAGAGGGATTAATGCTGTGCTGTCTGAGGATAGATCGATGGCGTAAAGGTTGAGGTTTTGGTAATAAGAAGGGGTGCGCAAGCGGAATTGTAGATGTTCTGCTTGTTTTTGAGGAATGCTTAAAAAAACAGGTGTTTTATGTGGAAGAAGAGGCATAGGGGATGTCAGAGCTGTGCCTGAATCGATGGTGCGGACTTTTAATGCATAGTGAGTGCTTTGGATTTCGATCCAATAGGGAAAAGGGAAATGGGATCTTGTTGTATCAAAATAAAGGTCGATACTGCAGCCGGCAAGAAGTGTTTTATCATCCGGCCATTTACCGCGCCATACTTCGCTTTTAGGTTTTGCAATTTTTTTCCCATCAACAACAAGGCTTGGATTCCAAAGAGCTCTTGTATCATTTTCTCCGGAAGAAGGAGCTGGACCGATGCGTCGTCTGTCCGCTTCTTGGACGCGTTCTAGAGGGAGGTTAAGCAGTTTTGCTAGAAGGTAATCAGAGTCTTGAAGATAAAGCCATCCATTTTGTGTATAAGAGAAGCTCTCTTTCAAGCTGTTTTTATTTAAGTCGATCTCATAGCTGATCCAAGAGGTGTGTCCTGGTGCTTTGGAGGATAGCCACTCATTCCAGTTCATTTTAGAGGCATCGATGTTTTTAACAGGGACTGTAATTTCTTCGAAGATAATATGATCCTCGCTGATGGCGCGAACAAATAGAAGGGAATAATTTCTATTTTGTTCTGTAACAATATAATCGCCATCTTGTGCATTAACAAATTTACTTTTAAGTGTAAGCGCTGATAAGCTTGTCGTGAAAAATAATAGTATAAATAATAATATCTTCATATTTTTCATTATATTCAATTTGATTTAATTGTAGAAGAAGAAATATTTAAAACTAAAAAATCGCGCCTTTGTCCTTGCCCAAATCCCTAAAAAAATCGGGCACGGGCACGATTTTTTAAGATTAGCTAGCGCTTGTCTAACGGTTTTTTTCGCAGTCGTAACAGAATTTGGATTCGAAGGCAGCGGGATGTTCGACTTGGATGGTCATATGGTGGATTTGATAGTTTTTTTCAATGATCCTGTGCGCTTCTTGTAGGGCGAGGTGGGTGTCGTTTGCGATGATGTGAGCACTTAAGGCTGTTTTTTTAGAAGAGACAGACCAGACATGCAGGTCATGTACTTCTGTTACAGTGGAAATCGTGAGGAGATCTTTGTGGATCGCTAAGGGATCGATATGTTCGGGTGTTGACTCCATGAGGATGCGGACGGATTGTTTGATCATTTTTCCAGAGCTCCACAGGATGACAATGGAAAAGAACATGGTGACGATAGGGTCAATGGTGTACCAGCCGGTAAGCCAGATGATGACACCGCTTGCAATGACGCCGACGCTTCCTAAAAGGTCACCGAGGACATGGAGGTAAGCGGCTCTTACATTGAGGCTATGGCTTTGGCCGTGATGCAGGATCCGCATCATGATGAGGTTCGCGATAAGTCCAAAAGACGCAATGATAAAAACAACAGGGCCTTCAACTTCTTCGGGTCTGATGAGTCTTCCAATAGATTCATAAATAAGAACGCCGCAAAGGGCCCAAAGAGACGCTGCACTCGCAAGTGCGCCCAAGATTTCTGCTCGATGATAACCATAGCTCATGATGTGGGTGCTAGGTCTTGCCGATATTTTAACGACAATGACGCCAAGAAGAAGGGCGCCAACATCGGTGAACATGTGAAGCGCATCGCCGATAAGGGCCAAGCTATTAGCAAGCCAGCCGCCGATGATTTCGAGAGTCATGAAGATAACAGCGATCCACAATGCAGTATGTAATGCTTTGCCATGCGCGTGTGTATGGCTGTGATCGTGGCATTGATGTTTTTTTTTATTCACAATTTATTTGTCTCACATAAGGATGAGAGGATGTTTGTTAACTGCTCTTGAGATATGCCGGTGATGATAAGGCGTTTTAACCGGCTTGTCTCTCCGTGTGTGAGCGTAATTTGTGATTGTGCAATATCTAAAAGCTCCGCAAGAAAGGTAATCAGTGCGGCATTTGCCTGTCCTTTTTCAGGGATAGCGCGCAGCCGTATTTTTAAAGCATCATTTTCCCAGCCAATGAGTTCGTTTTTGCTGCTTTTGGGAATGACCTTAACTGCCAGCTTGGCATTAGGCAATGTATTTCTGGTAGGAGCCATATTTCTCTTCGATTTTGCCGCGCTTGTAGCTAAGTAGTATTAAGGCGATGCCGGCAATCACAAGGGTCCATTCTACACGTGTTGCGACAGGTTCGCAAAAGAAAAGAGAAAGAATGAGAAGGGCTCCAAGAAACATGTTGGCATAGCGTCCTAAACGCGCAACTTCTGTTTGTGCAATGAGTGCGATCACAGTTGAGAGTGCTCCTATGATGTGGACGATATTAGCGGTTTTTTCAGGGAGTGCAAAGTAGGAAGGAAGACAAATGAGCGTAATGCCGACAAGTGCTGCACAAAAAAGGGAAGGCACGAAAGAAACTCCGAGAAAACCGCAGTCTTCTTGTAGAGTTTGTTTACAGACAGGACCGTTTGGTACGCTCCCCCCTTTCCAGAAGGTGTGCCAAAAAGGGTGTCCTTTTTTGACGCTAAAATGGAGGAATTGAATAGATGCAACGACTTCATCGAGTGTTAAAATGACCATCACAACCATAAGGAGTGCTGTTAATAGACAGATGGAGCACCATGCTCCTACGACGATAGGTTGCAACATGACCAAGATAATGCTGACAATGCCAACGGGAATGACAAGGAGGCCAAACGAAAGGACGATCCATGGCATTGTACGCCATCTTTTTTCACTGCCTTTGCACCCGAGCAATGCTTCCATGGTGTACGCCATAGCGCCAAGACCTGCATCGGGAAGGGGGAAGGATTGTGATACTTTTGAGGTAAGCACTTCTTTTGTGCCATTATGAAAAAAGGGATCCCAGACGGTTGCGTAATAACCAAGCTCAAAGCCTGCAAGATAACGAGCAAGGAACCAGCAGATGCAAGCAAGGCCGATGACAGGGAGTCTTTGCGTCCATGATGAAGGGTTGTAAGACCATCCGAGCGGAACGTCCGAAGCTTTATCTTCCGCTTCATGCGGCAAACGGGGAATAAGAATGGCAAACCCGATAAGAAGAGAGCCGATTAAGGTGTCATTGAGGTAGACAGCAGGCTCTTTTGCAAAGAAAAAAAGAGGGGCGAATTGCAGCCAAATTCCAATAAGACAAAGCATCCACGCAGCCCATACTTTAAGTCTTGTCAGGGAATAAATCCCAAAAGCGATGATTAGGATGCCGCAGATGATATCATTGCTTGCTAAATGGGTATCGGAGCTATAGCCAAAAGAGAGTGGCGCTGCAATGAGCCAGAGTCCTAGAAAAAGGGTGACATAGTGGGTCCATTTCATTTAGTGTGCCTTCCCTGTGAGGTGGTGGTTTTTGTACCAAATTTTTGGATTTGCTTCGAGTTCTGAAATCATTTTGGGAAGCGTATCTTTAAGACTTCTTTTTGGCTCCCATTGAAGTAGTCTTTTTGCCCGAGAAATATCAAGAGTGTAGTTGTCATCAGCAATGGCTACCATCCAAGGTTTGATAAAAGGTTTTGACATGAAGGGGATATGCCCTTGTATGAAAGCACCTGCCATCGCGCATGTTTTAGGGATGGGGTATGTTTTTATTTCTTTGCCAAAGAGGATGAAACTAATCGCTCTTTGCAGGTAGTCGTAGCTGAGTGTTTTGGGCTCTCCGATAAGAAGAACGAGTTCCGGTGGTAATTCATTGCGTTTTTCAACACATGTGCAGATGGAAGAGACGAGGTCGTCCATGTGGATGAAGGAAGCTCCATGAGAGATGTTGCCAGGAAAGAAGTGGGAGGTGAGTTGCTTTTCGTAAATCCTTTGAATCTGGTTGCTGATAGGAATCGAGTCACAATAGTCGGTATAAACGCCGGCAATTCTTAAAATGACAGTGGGCATATTGCCCCGATTTTCATGGATCATTTTCTCTGTTTCTACTTTCGATCTGGGGTAGCCCCAGGTAGGTTCGACAAGAGAGTCTTCGTTGATCGTTTCATTCGGCTCGCAGGGTTTGTGCACGAGCATTGTGCTTGAAAAAATGAATTGCTCAACTTTGAAGGTTTTTAATGCATCAAGAAGTCTTCTTGTTCCTTGAACGGTGATCTTATCGTAATTTGGTGATTCCTTCTGATCGAAGCTATAGTAGGCTGCCAGATGGATGACGGAGGCGATCTCATTTCCATAAAAATGGCGGATGTGGGTGAATGCTTGATGAACACTTTCGTCAGACGAGATATCAACCGGTACAAGCTCTTCATTTTCTGAGGCGTAGAACGCTTTTAAAAGTTCAAAGCCGACCATTTGGTAGTTTTGGCCAAGAGTTCTGACAATTGCACGGCCGATTCTACCGCAGCTTCCTGTGACAATAACGACTTTCTTCTTCATAAGCTCTACCTTGTTAGTATTAGATTTATCTTTTCAGTCCTAATTTATTTTGAAAGAATACAAGAGTTTTTTCCCAGGAATCACGGCTGGCTTTTGCGTTATCTTGGGGTGTTCCGCCTGTTGAAAACCACAGTTGAGAGCTTGGGTGGTAATAAAGAGTGGAATTAGGAATGAAGGGCAGGCCAATTTGATGACCCGCTTTTAGATAATGGTAGTGCTTAATGAATATTTTTGAGTTTTTTTCTTCCAAACGTTGTTTGATTTGAGAAGCAAAGAGAAGAGCTGGCCAGACTTTATCATCATCTCCAGAAATGAGAAGTAGGGGGCAACGGATTTTTTCTACGGGGATAGAGGCTCGCTCAAAAGAGGGGTTTTTTTCCATGGCTTTAGCAATAAGAGGCGCTATTTCAAGGGGGTGTTTTGGATCTTTTCCCAAAAGAGTTGGCAGCTGTGTTCTTGGTAGAATAGGATAAGGATTCATCGGTTTGCCATTAAGCAGCCACGCTGGAATCGTTGTATTTTCAAGGGCTCCAAAAGTAACGCTGCTTGGAGCTACCGCCACGATCGCGTGGATTTTATCGGGGAAGTGTGTGCCAAGAAGTAATGCGAGTTCAGCGCCTCTTGATATCCCAAACAAGCCAATGTGCTTATCATCAAGATCTGGTTGCGCTTGCACCCATTCTAATGCTTTTGCAAAGTATTCGATCGGGATATTTTCTAATTTTTCTGGTAGGCCTTTAAGACCAAAATATCCGAGTGCTAAAACAGCAAATCCACGAGAGGCGAGTAGCTGCGCTTTTTCTTTGCTAATGCCGCCATTTGCACCGTTTAAAGTGATGATAATAGGAAGTGGCTGAGAAGAAGGAGGGAGGTAGAGATGTCCGACAAGCCCCTTTTCGTTGATTGTAAAGCTTTTTACTTCAGGTGATTTTTTAAGTCGCTTGATGGTTTTTGATGCGATCGGTTGCGTTTCGATGATCAGATCAAGATCGATGATCATTTCATCAGGTACATGAAATTCTGTTTCAGGGCCTTTATCGCTTTGCATTGACCAGAAAAGTCCCATGCTATCGACGCCTCGATAACTGCCCTCAAGCGGAGCATTTTTTGTAAGACGGACTCTTCCTCGTTCATCAGAACAAAATACAGCCTCCGAGCTCCAAGCGATTTCTTTAGCATCTATTGTATGTGCATGTAAGACGACGTGTTGAAAAGGGCGAAGCCCTCTTATTTCGATGCCGATTTCTTCATCAATTAAAGCTATTGGTTTTGTCACGCGAATGCTCGGCGATGCAAGCAGAAAAGAGGAGAAAAGGCAGAAAAGAGGTAAAATAATTTTTACATACATACTCTTCTCATACCAAATTTCCTATTTTTGGCAAGAAGAAGAATTTGATTTGGAATTAGAAATGTTTTTAAAATTATCCGACTTATTTAAGTGAAATTAGAAACTCCATCTGCTCTTCCTCCGCGCTGATGGAGTTCTCTTTTTCTTAAGCGCGATAAATAAATTTGTCGTTTTTAAGTATTATTTCTTGATCATGTACAATTGTGCATGAATAAGGTTTATTGTGTTTGCGAAGACGGTAGGTTACAAGACGTGCAAGATCATCATCGAGAGCGATCGTAACGTGAGTGTTTTTAAAGTAGCCCACAATTTCGTTAGACGGGATAGCATTACCTCTAAGATCGATAGCATCCACCTTTTGGAAATAACTAAGTCCGTGTGGTAGATGCGTTAACCCAAGATAGCTTAAATCAAGAGACTTCACGCTTTGATCGTAAATTCCGAGCATGACCTGATTTTCAATAAAAGATGGATCTGGTTTTGTATTAGGTAGCTTCGCCCATACTCTTGTGAGAAACGATTCTGCGGTAGTGTTTTGAACTTTCATACTCATTGTAAATGACCCCTATAAAAATTTGGTGTTTAATAGCTTAATGTTTTTCTGATTTTTGGAAATATAACAATTTAATCGAGACAGGGTAGTATATGGAAAAATAAATTTAACGTTTGTGTTTTTTTTATTTTTAGCTAACATATTTCTTTTCAAACAATTAGGAGATATATTATGCCAATTACTCTTTTACACAGTTTGGGTGGAGATGCAGGGATTCATTTAGAAAATATTATTCAGAAATATAATAAAACTCATGAATATCAAATAAATTCAGAAGTTGTATTGGAAGGCTATGCAGCGGCAGCAAATGCTGCTTTAGAAAAGCCGAGAATAGAAAGACCGAATATTATTCTTGCGCCGGAATTTATGACCGGTAAATTAAAGCTCATGGCAGCACAGGGAGAAATGATTCCGGTTGCGAGCTTGATTAATGAAGAAAGGCTAAATGATATCGCAAAGATTGTAAAAACGACATTTGGAGAATATGCACTTCCGCTTAATCCTGCTTGCGGAGTGCTTTATATGAATAGAACAGCGCTTGCAAAGATTGGTAAAGCACCTAATTGGGCACCTGCGACTTTTGAAGAGATGGTGGAAGCTAGCCGAGAGATGATTAAAGCGGGAGCTGTGAAGCATGGCTTTACTTGCGCCTGGCCCCAGGCTTATTTTGTTGAAGTGCCTCTTGCTCAACAAAATCTTCCTCTTGTTCTGCCAAATAATGGGGAAGATGGAGAGGGTGTATACAATTTTTCTCAAATGCAAGACCATATCCTCAATCTGTGGCATTTAAGAAAAGAGGGTGTTGTGCTTCCGCCGGCTTTAAAAGATTTTGATGCAGTGCAAGCGTCTTTTGCTGCAGGGGATGTAGGCTTTTTTATGCAAGGGTCAGGTCATAGTAAAACAGTGAAAACTATTGCGGAAACAAATGGATTTGAGTCAGGTTGTAGTGCACTTCCTACTCTGACTGCAGGTCAAGTAGATAAGTATGCCTTTCCTCTTGGTGGGGCGGCTCTTTGGGTGATGAACACAGATGAAAAAGATCATGTCCCGGGTGAAGAAAACACGCTTAGAATGATTGATGAAGTGCGTTCATTCCTTGAGTATTTCTCAAGCCCAGAAGTGCAAAGAGAATGGCATGAGCAAACAATGTACGTTCCTGTGAGCATGACGGTATTAAGAATTCTTCGAGAAGAAGGTTTTTATGAAACGCATCCCGTGCATAAAGCTGTTGTTGATCAGACAATTGGAGCTCCTTTAGGAGAGTATTCTTTTGGAATTAAAACTAAAAATTATAGCCAAGCGCGTAGTGAAATTTATCCTTTGATTTATGAATGCATTCATTTAGAAGGATCAGAAGAAGATGTAAAACAGACCATTGCAGGAAAATTGATGGCATTTGATGATAAATGGTCTGTTGATAATTAATTTTTCTACTTGAGTTGACTATTTATTCTATATCTCGTAATAGAGATTTAAATAATAAAGTCAATGCAAGATGGTATATTTTAAAAAAGTCAAATTTTTCAGTTTGTTATTTCTTTGTTCATGTGTTTCGATGTCCAAAGAAGAGCAAACTGAAAATATTATAGCGCTTCCCAATTTACAGCCTTCTTTTAAAGAGAGTTTGGACACAGGTTTTTTTGCTTTGGGTGATTGGCCGAGCAAGAACTGGTGGGAGATGTTTAACTCTTCTCAGCTTGAGAGTCTGATTCAAGAAGCGCTTCAAGGTAATCCTGATTTGCAGAGTGTGGGAAGCAGGATTCATGCTGCAGAAGAGGCGGCAAAAGTGGTGCGCTCTAAACTTTTTCCTTTGGTGTATTTTAATGCAGAAGATACGTGGCAGCTTTTGAGCCACCATGGTCTTTATCGGGCGTTGAATCCAGATGTCGATATCAATGCGACGTTGATCGATCTGACACTTTCTTTTAATTATGAATTTGATTTCTGGGGTAAGAATCGTAATTTATATCGAGCAGCTTTAGGAGAAGCGAGAGCGCGCGCAGCAGAATGGGCAGATGTGCAGCTGATCACAACAACTTCTGTTGCTATTGGCTTTTTTGCTCTTAAAACAAATCTTGTGCGTTTAAGGCTTTACGAAGCGCTTTATCATATCCGTTTAGGTGTCTTTGAGCTGCAGAATCATTTGAGAAAACATGCTCTTTTTTCAGTGCTGACTCCCTTGTTTACTGAAGAGAGTGTTCTTGAAGCAGAAAAGCTACTTCATGCAATTAAGGAAGAAGTTCAGGTTAATAAGCATCTGATCAACATTTTGATGGGAAAAAGTCCAGATAATGTTTTAGAAGTGGATGATGATTTACCTCTTTTGCCTGAAACATTGACGATCCCAGAGACGTTGTCTTTGGATTTTTTAGCAAGACGACCTGACTTGATGGCGCAAATTTGGAAAGTGGAAAGCATTGCGGATGAAGTTGGAGCTGCAAAAGCTGACTTTTATCCCAACATTAACTTAGGCGCTTTTTTAGGACTTGAGAGCGTATTTTATTCGATGCTCTTTAATAGTCAGAGTAAAACGATGGGCTTAGAGCCGGCACTGCATCTTCCGATTTTCACAGCAGGGGCAATTAAGGCTAATGTGCGCGCGAAGAAAGCGCTCTTTGATGAAGAGGTTTACCGTTATAACGGTTTGATTTTGCGCTCTGTCAAAGAAGTTGCAGATCTGCTTGTTCTTGCAGAATCGCTCTTTAAGCAGAAACAAGATCAGGTAAGGATCGTAGAGACTGCTGCAAAAAGATTGCGTGTGACAGCGCTTCGAGAGAAAAGTGGACTTGATAGTCAGTTTGCAAAGTACGCTGTAGAAGAAGAGCTTATCGAAAAACAACTCGAAGATGTAGCCCTTCTTTATGGGCAGTACTTAGCTTCTATAAAACTTGTAAAAGCGCTCGGTGGTGGGTACCTTTCAGAGTATGTGCTTCCTTTGAAAAATGAGGGGGCACGAGAGTGACGCTATCAAAAAGACAGAAGCTTTCTTGGGGTTATGGCTCGGCTTGTTTATTAGTGTTAATTATAGTTTTTTTGTTGTGGGTGTTTATCTACCGTTTTCGAGAATACACAAGCGATGCTTACGTTGAGGGAAATCAGGTGTTTATTACGCCGCTGCGCCCTGGCTTTATCACGGCCATTCATACAGATGATACGTTTTTGGTGAAAAGAGGACAGCTCTTGATTGAGCTTGACGAAACAGATGCTGTTCTTGCTCTAGAAAAGAAGAAACAGGAACTTGCACGCGCTGTGCGTCTTGTATGCGAGGCATTTCATCAGATGTTTAGCTTGGAAGCTGATATTGAAATTAAACGGGCAGAACTTATCCGTGCTTCTCAAGATTTTGAGCATAGATACAATGTTCTTGAAGCAGGAGGCGTTTCTTTAGAGGACTATGAACACTCTGTTGCAGCTCTTCGTGCGAGTTTTTATGGTTTGCGGCTTACAGAGTCGCTCTATGAAAAGGCGTTATCGTATGTTCAAGGGACCTCCATTTATACGCATCCAGAAGTGCAAGCTGCAGCTGAGACTTTTAGAGAAGCATGGGTGCAGCATTATCGCTGCAAAATTTACGCTCCTCTTGAGGGGTTAACAGCGCAGCGCAAGATACAGGTAGGGATGTGGGTGCATGCAGGAGACCCTCTTTTTAGTGTGATTCCTTTAAACCAGATTTGGGTGAATGCCAACTTTAAAGAAACTCAGATGAAAAAAATGAGAATTGGGCAAAAGGTGAAATTAACATCTGATTATTATGGGGATGATGTTGTTTTTCATGGGAAGATTGTAGGACTTCCCGGTGGTGCTGGCAACGCGTTTTCTTTACTGCCGCCGCAAAATTTATCGGGGAATTGGATTAAAATTGTGCAACGATTGCCTGTTAGAGTCTCTTTAGATCCAGAAGAGTTAAAAAATTATCCTCTGCGGATTGGACTTTCTATGGAAGCGATAGTTGATTTGCATGATCAAGAAGGGGAGCGTGTGCCCACATCGAGTCTGGGATCACCCAACTATGAAACGACGATTTATAAGAAAGAAGAGCTGGGTGACAAAGAAGTTGTAGATATGATCATTTTTGAAAATATCGATCCAAAACTTGCTCAGTATGCAGAGGGGATTTTGTATCCACTGAGAACTTTTGATGAACAATAAATTGTTGTTTTTTGTTTTTTTTCTGACACTTGGTCTTGTTACAGTTAATAACACGCTTCCGCTCATGGCAGCTCCTTATATTGTCGGGGAACTTGGGGCCAGTAACGATATCTCTTTTTATGTGGTGACCTTTTATAGTATCGGTAATGCTCTTGGTGTGCCTCTAGGGAGGGGCGCTATGGGACGGCTTCAACCTTGCGTGTTTTTTCTCATCATTTTATCTCTCCTTGCTGCGGTTTCCTTTTTAACAACAATGGCGACGAGTTATTCGTCTTTTATTGCGTTAAGGTTGTTAAAAGGAATTCTCGGGGGGACTGTATTTCCTGTGATTTCGACATTGTTATCGGCTATAGCTTCTGAAAAGCAAAAAACTAGAATCACGTACACGATTGTAACAATTTTTACAGTAGTTCCTGCAATAGGCGCTGCTTGCGGAGGATGGATTTCTTACGATTATCACTGGCAGTGGCTTTTTCAAACAAATGTGCCTTTGTGTTTGATCTGCGGGGTTTATCTGTATCAAAGGCTCCGTGGATGCACAGTCGTTTTAGAAAAAGTCCCTTTTGATACTGTTGGATATGTTTTTTATGTCGTTAGCATCTTAGCTATTTCCATAAGCCTTACGATGGGACAGCAATTGGATTGGTTTAGATCACCTGTCATTACGGCGCTTAGTGTCCTAGGGGTGATAACGGGTGGTTTTTTTGTGTTGTGGGAGTGCAACCACCCCTATCCGATTCTTGATTTTAGGTTGCTGAAGAATTTTGCTTTTACCTTTGCGCTTTTTAATTTGGGAGTGCTTTTTTCTGCTTATTTTGGAATGGTGATCCTTCTTGCTTTTTGGCTAACTTTGTGGGTGAACTATACGCCGATCTGGATTGGACTTATTATGGGAACGATGGCGATTGCGGGGATTTTGCCAAGGCTACTCTTTGTTGAAGGATACGAGAAGATGGACACGCGTTATCCTATTATTATCTCGACTCTTTTACTTGCGCTCTCTTCTTTTCATACGATGTTTTTTAGTGTTGATATTGATTTGGGAAGAATTGCATTTTCTCGAGTGATTGCAGGTTTTGGATTGGCATTTTTTTTAAGCCCTCTTTTTCGGATTTGCTTTCATACATTTCCTCAAGAAAAGACGTTGCCGGTTGTCGGCTTTTTTCAACTTGTCCGTGTTTTATCAGGCGGGCTTGGAGCTGCATTTTATTCGATTCTTTTTCAAAGACGGCAGGTTTTTTTTCATGAGCGACTAGGGGAAAAACTTAATGTTTTTTCCTCCAATACTAAAGAGTACTTCAATAACGCCGCATTACTTAATATCGAGGGCAGGTCCGCTGTTGCAGAGCTTGGCAACCTTCTTGATAGACAAGCAACAGCGCTTGCACTTGATGATTGTTTCTATCTTATGGTGTGGATTCTTATTGGTCTTTTTGTGTTAACACTTTTTACGTTTTTCTATTCAAGTCGTCCTTTTTTTCCGGAAAAGTTCCAGAAGGAACTCCAATAAGGCGGATCGGGCATTCTGTGCAATCAACAGCGCGCAGAGGAAGCGCGATTGCATAAGCATGAGAGGGCGGCATCAAAGAGCAGTCTGCAATATTTTCGATGATGTATTTTCCCGATCCCAAAATATGTCTGTGGACAGGATAGCTTAAATCAAGACAGTCAGGCGAGAATGTATCAATGCCAAGACCTGCGATTTCCCTTTCTAGAAGTAAAAGCGCAGCTTCCTCAGAAAAGGCGGGGAAATGCATCTGTCCGTTATCATCTTCATTTCTATAAGCTTTTGGCTCATTCCAGAAACGGCTCCAGCCGGTAAACCCGAGAACGAGGCTTTTTTGAGGGATTTTTCCGTGTTGGTGTTCGTACGCCTTTATATCTTCAAGAGAGATTTCATAATCAGCATGTGCTTTTTTACGTACATCGATGACGCAAGCGGGGACAACAAGTGTTTCTAGAGGGATATCGGCAATGGAACCCATCCCTTCAAAGCGATGGGAGGGCGCGTCCATGTGTGTGCCGATGCCAGCGTGCATCTCAATTTTTTGGACGCGGAACATCTTGTCGTAGTCTTTTTTAATAACAGCAGAAAACCCACAGGAGCCGTTCCATGTGGGTATGTGAGAAGAAAGAGGGTGTGTTAGTTCTATAGACATTTTGCGTAGCTCCATTTACTTGCTAAAATTGCCTTTTTTGAGCAGGTTTATCGCTAAATTTTTCAGCCATATGTTTGCATATGTCTTCAAAATTTAGCAATAAACCTGCTCAAAAAACATCAATTTTTTCAAGCAAAGCGAGTTACGCAAGAAGTCTAACGATTGTAGAAAGTTTCAAGTTGTTCATAAAGGCCTTTAAGCTCTTGGTTCTCTTTTTCGATTTGCGTGACAAGATCTCGAATCTCAGCTCCATTTCCTTGATGTGCGATCTCTGCAAGCTTTGCATTATTTTTTTCTAAACTTTTTTCTACAAGCTCAATCCGTTCTTCACACTTTTTTGTTTCTGCTGAGATTTTTTTGGAAGGATTAGGCTTTGGAAGAGGAGGTGCTGCTTTAACAGGTTTTGCAACTTGCGGCTTCTCTTCATCCCAGCCTTTTTTCTCTAAGAATTCATCGTATGTCCCATAGAAGAGTTCTTGGCTTTCATTATGGCAGACAACAAGCTTATTTAAAGGAATACGGCGCAGCGCCCATTCGCTGTGAGTAACAATAATGACTGTTCCTTCAAATTCCTCGATCGCATCAATGAGCGCTTCAATCGATTCAATATCTAAGTGGTGGGTCGGTTCATCAAGAAGTAAAATATTGCAAGGACGTGCGAGGATTTTGCCCAGCAGCACACGACTTTTTTCACCGCCAGAGAGAACAGAGATTGGTTTTTTTGCCAAGTCGCCGCTAAACATCATCAGACCACAGATTCCACGGACTTGACCGAGGTTGAGCTTGATGTTCGCTGAGCTGATTTCATCTTCAATCTTAAGCTCTGGATTTAACCGTTCAATGGACGTTTGTCCGAAATATCCCATCTTGAGATTAGGCGATGCGTCAACTTCTCCAGCTTGCGGTTTAAGCTCGCCTGATAATAAACGCAGAAGCGTTGACTTCCCATAACCGTTCTTACCGATGATCGCGATCCGATCTCCTTTTTCAACCTCTATAGAAAATCCCTCAATGAGCGGTTTTTCAGTATACGAAAACTCTACATCCTTTGCTTCTAACATCTTTTTCCCCATGAAAGGGACTTGATGGAAGTGAAACTCGAGGTTGTATAATTCCTTAAGACGCTCAAGAGCGGGGAGCTTTGCAATCATTTTAGCTTTTGCTTGTGCTTGGCCAGCTTTTGAAGCTTTAGCGCCAAACCTGTCAACGAAGGACTGAAGATGTGCTTTTTTCTTCTCAAGAGTTACGCGCGCGCCTTCATGCAGTCTTTCTTCTTCCGCAATCATTTCAAAAAGATCTGTGCTTTCACCCTTAATTTTGAGGATTTTTCCTCTGCGGATGCCCATCATGTGTGTTGTGACCTCATCTAAGAATTCAAGATCGTGGGAAATTAAGATCATCTCTCCCTGCCAGCGCTGCAGGAACCTTGTCAAAAAGCGGATCGATAAAATATCTAAATAATTTGTCGGTTCATCCAAAAGCAAGCAATCAGGTTCCGCAACGAGCGCCTTCGCAAGCTGCACCCGCAGCTTGTAGCCTCCCGATAAATCCTCCGGGTTAGATTCAAGCATCGCATCATTGAACCCAAGACCAAATAAAATCCTCTCGGCTTTGTGCCAGTCTTCCACCTCCAACCCAAGTGTCGCCTCCTCAATGACCGTCTTTTCACTAAAGCGGATCTGCTGTTCGAGCACTCCAATTCGGTACCCTTTAGGCATAAAGATAACACCCTTATCCGGCACCTCTTTTCCCGCAATCAACCGAAAAAGCGTCGACTTACCTGCGCCATTTCTCCCAATCAAACCACACCGCTCACCCTTGCCCAAGCAAAAGCTCGCCCCTTGTAGCACCTCATGCCCCCCATATCCAATCCACACATCTTCAGCTTGAATCACATTCCACCTAATTTAAACTCCTTAAGACTTCTTTCGAAAGTCCATTTGCTTGTTAAAATCGTGCTTTTCGCTTTTTTCAAGATTGATTTTTTCAACCATGTGTTTCCACATTGTCTTCAAAAATCAATCTTGAAAAAAGCGAAAATCATCAATTTTTCCAAACAAAGCGAATTTCGAAAGCAGTCTAATTCTACCCAATTTCCCTATATTTTTACTATTTTTCTTGCCACCCGCCCCCTAACACGTTATCATACTCCCTTTCTTGGGGCAGTAGCTCAGGCGGTTAGAGCAGCGGACTCATAATCCGTTGGTCGTGGGTTCAAGTCCTACCTGCCCCATCCTTTTCACTTGAGTTTCACTTGTCTCCCAAAGCTCACAAGTTTTGTGCTGTCTTTTGTGCAAGGAAAAAAGAAACATTTTCCCAACGATTGGCGTGTTTCTATAGAAAACGCTGAATAAATGATAGCTAATCATTATTGTTAAAACGCGTTTACAATATGCTTTAAACGTCATTTTTCTAAATCTTCGAGGTGATTTAAATAAAGATACAAATAAGTTGTTCCTCATCCTCTAATATCCCTTTGATTTTAAAGGATGTGCCCATTATAAGGAATGACGTATACGTTAGGGTCAAGCAAGTTAGCTATAAAGAAATCTATTGTCAAATCATGAATGCCAACAACTCTTCTGTGTTTAACGTTTGTTTTGAAGCCTCCGGTAAAATTTACCACGCCTTCAGTCTGCGTCCACAAGCAAATGAACTCTTCTTGCACTTTTGCTATTCCTCTCAACAAAGGAAATATAAAGATCTTGATACTCAAGAAATGACAAGACGCCCAGACCATTTTAGCTGGCATATTGACGGGAAAGGACACCTTAAAATTAGCCCTGACCGTAAAACCAAAAAAGGTCAGTTTGTCGATGGAACCTTTTTACCCTCTGGTTCAGCTGACTTATCTCCTCTTTTCATAATCTCCCATATCAAGGGCGAAGGAACATGGGAAGCTAAGCATATCCCAACCCCGACCTCCGCATCCTATCTTTTAAATATTGGGCTTCTAGAAAAATTTTCAATTTTGGGATTTCTTCTCCCTAGCAACATGCCAATAACAGCTTTTCAATATCTATATGCTTGCTTTACTCCAGAAGATAAAGGGTCAGTGGAAATCCCTTTGAGCGATCTGTTCCTTCTTCCTTTCTGCCATATAAGATTTTCTGTCTATCCAGGTTATGACATCTTAATCTTCATTTCGGACCTACTTAATTTGGACATGAAATCACTCGAACAGCTTGAGCAGCAGTTTGGAGGAGGCGCCTATTTCTCCTCAACCTTTACGGATATCAATAAGGCGCTGCCAACGATGCTTTACCGAAGATACTCTATGCAATAAGCTGGCCGAAATCGTCATAAAACTATTTAGTTTTTACCTCTTTCCTGGTATGTTTTATGGCATTTGTGAGCTGAAATCTACAGGGAGTTTGGGTCATAAACTAAGCTTGTGACTTGGCAATTAAAAAGACTAAGGTAAGAGAACCTAAATGACAAAAAGTAAAAAGATTGTTTCTAAGCGGCAAGGCACCGTTTCTGCAGATTATGCCAAGTTCGTAACACAGCTTAAGAAAAAGATACGATCTGCTCAATTCAAAGCAGCCTTAGCAGTGAATCGAGAGCTAATTCGACTGTATTGGGATATAGGACGAGAAATCGTTGAAAGACAGGAGAAAGATGGTTGGGGCTCTGGCGTTATAGATAGGGTTGCACGGGATATTCAGAATGAATTTCCAGGGATCGAAGGGTTTTCCAAGACAAATATGGGGAGAATGAGGGCATTTTACCTGGCATATTCAATTTCCCCACAAGCTGTGGGTAAATTAGAAGATCTACCTATTTTCAATATTCCATGGGGGCATAACATCGCTATTTTTGAGGGAGTTAAATCTCTCGATGAACGCCTTTGGTATGTCAATATATAAAAGATCTTTTGGAGGCAAAGAAATGAAGTCTACCTATAGCCCTGAGATGCAACAACAACTTAAAGACAGCGTAGAATTATTAAAAATGATTCTAGAGCCTGATCTTATAGGAGTTTATCTTTATGGTTCATCTCTTGTAGGCGGATTGCAAAAATACAGTGATATTGATTTGTTCGCTGTTACCAATCGTGCAACAACTTCAGAGGAAAAAGCTAAATTAATTGCTAAGCTTCTTCAAATCTCTGGCATTTACATGAAAAGCTCAAAAAGGCCTCTTGAAATAACGCTCGTTGAGAAGAGGATGATTAATCCTTGGCAATATCCCCCTCATTTTGATTTCCAATATGGTGAGTACCTACGGGATTCATTTGAAAAGGGCATCATTGAGCCATGGGAAAACTATGAAATGCCTGATCTAGCGGTCCTTGTTACTCAAGTGTTATTAAGGAGCGAAACTTTGTCGGGATTAAAACCTAGCCAACTTTTAGTAGAAGTGCCTTATCATGATTTTATGAAAGCCATGCTTCATGATGTAAATAGACTTACCGCAGATCTTGAGCATGATACTCGAAATGTTTTACTGACTTTTGCTCGAATCTGGAGTACTTTGGAAACAGACACTATCAGACCTAAACCTGCGGCAGCAGATTGGGTGATGAATCATTTACCTAAAAAGTATCAACCTGTGATGAAGCGTGCCAAATCGATTTGTATGGGCAAAGAAAATGAGCATTGGGATGACATCAAAGTACTCGTAAAGCCTTGTGCAGATTTTATGGTGGATAAAATCAATGCGCAAATTCCTTTGGTAAATTTCGATGACCCCAACAAGCGAATAAAACTATATGAAGAATAAAAAGAGCCCTTTAGATTATGAAATTTAAAATCCCCTCCAAACTTCAAAAAGGTGATAAAGTCGCTATTATATCACCTTCAGCAGGGTTGCCTTCAGTTTTTCCATGGGTTTACGAACTCGGCTTAAAAAGACTTCGAGAAGTATTTCAACTTGAACCCATAGAATTTCCGACAGCACGAAAAAGTCCTGAGTATTTAGAAAAAAATCCTAAAGCTCGGGCGGATGATATTAACACCGCTTTTGCAGATAAGTCTATCAAAGCTATTATTGCTACAATTGGCGGTAACGATCAAATCCGTATTCTCCCTTACCTTGACGTAAATACAATTGCTTCAAATCCAAAATCTTTTTTTGGCTATAGCGATAATACTAACCTCCACCTGCTACTTTGGAATTTAGGTATTGTCTCTTACTATGGAGGCAATCTCATGACTCAATTTGCCATGCAGGGAAAAATGCATGACTTCACGGTGCATTATTTAAAAAAGGCACTTTTTGAAGAAGATATAGGAGAATTCCAGACCGCTTCTGAATGGACCGACTATGATTTGAATTGGGAAGACCCCCAAAATTTAACCAAGATACGACCTCTGTATAAAAGCGACGGTTGGCATTGGCATAATTATGAGAATAAAATCCTTGAAGGCAGACTATGGGGAGGTTGTCTAGAGGTTCTTGATTTGCATCTTTCAGTCAGAAAATATTTGCCGCCTCTTGACCAACTCTCAGAAAGCATTCTCTTTCTTGAAACCTCGGAAGAAATGCCTACAGAAGGATTTGTCTACCGCTTTTTAGCAGCATTAGGAGAACTAGGAATCCTCCAAAAGCTCAAAGGACTTCTCTTTGCCTGTCCTAAAGCACAGTTTTGCGGTAAGATGCCCACAGAAGGCCGTGAAGCATTTGTAGCCAATCAAGAGCAGGCAGTCAAAAAAGCATTAAAAGATTATGACTGCAATCTGCTCACTGTTTTTAACCTCAATTTTGGTCATACAGATCCTCAGATCATCATCCCCAACGGAGGGATTGCTTTGATCGATGGAAGTAAGAAGACAATTCGAGTAACTGGTTAAGCAGTTCACCATTCTCTTGGTGCAAATTTGGTGCACTTCGACGCAACAAGTCTCAACTTTTTACATCAAGCTACAACTTTCCGTTCTCTTTAAAGCTTTAACTTTGCTATGGTTATGAGCTGTTACTTGTTGTGATTGATTGTTCGATGAGGACTCATAATCCGTTGGCCCTAGGGTTCAAGTCCTACCTGCCCCATCATTTTCATTTGAATTTCACTTGTCTTCCAAAATTCACGAGTTTTGCGCTGTCTTTTATGTAAAAAAAAGAAATATTTCCCCCAACGACTGACGTGTTCCTATAGAAAACGCCTCAATAAATGATAGCTAATCATTGTTAATAAAATGCGTTTACAATGCGCTTTAAACGTCATTTTTCTAAATCTTCGAGGTGATTTAAATAAAGATACAAATAAGTTGTTCTAAAGATTTCGCATATGCATAATCCGTAAAATCAGCATTTTAACGTTGTAATTGAACTGAAAAACTAAATTTTAACTATGAGAACACAATGAGCAACAACATCATACTAGACCCCGACCTCGACAGATACATATGCCCCGTACATCTGACTGACCTGGAGGGAGACTCGCGTGTCTTGAGTTGTGGACATCCCTTCAGCTCCCAATTCATTAAAGATATCTATAAGAATGCTATTAAAGATTGTCCTATATGCAGAGAACCGATAGAGCACATTTCAAAAAATAACTATGTGTTAAGTGAAGCAATAGGAGAAAACAAGCAGTTGAGAAGGGAGAACGACAACCTAAGGCAAGAGAATGTGGTGCTAAGAGGGAGAGTAAGTACACTGGAAGATATACTAGAAAACATGAACACTACCCTCAAGGACATCTCTTCTCAATTTAAGATAGTCAATAAGAGAACGACTGATTCAGAAGAGGCTAACCACAAACTCTCTTTACAGATTCAAGAAGATCGAACTAAACATGAAGCGCTATGTGAGAAGATAAAACAGGGAGAGGACAAGTATGATGCTCTAGAGAAGAGGTTCGAAGAAGACACACTCTCTCTTAAGACACAGATCGCAGAGAAGAACAAGCCGGTGTACTATCCATCAGACTCTGATTCAGACTCAGACTCCGATGATGACGTACCCCTCCCTAAGAAACAACAGATCGTTGTAAGCCCTCCACCCTTCTCGAAGGCAGGTGCTTTCATAGCCGATGTATTATCTTGTAAACACTTAACTAGGATATTAAATGGTCAGAGAAATTAGTAGTAGCACAGGGGTGGTGTCATCCCTGTCACAAAACAACAACATCATGAGTGAACGTCTAGAGTTGGCTAGAGAAGCACAGAGTTTATGTGATAGAGCTATACGAGGGATAGATACTTTAGCAAGCGCCCTCTCAGATCTAAGCAGGCAGGCTGATGAGACCGTAGCCCTAGTGGATAGAGTGGCAGAGAACTCTACTCGGAGACTAGCGGAAGCTGAGGAAAGCAGAAAGATAATGCAAGAAAGACACGACAGGATTATGAACTCGGAGGGTATAGGTGTTAAAAAGATAGAGAGAGAACCCATAGTTATTACTCATCACAAGAAGAAGGAAAAGCAACGAGTAATAGAGAGACCACCAACCATCTGTGAGAGAATTCTATCATGGATCAGGAGCTTTTTTGGTTAACAACCTCATAAAGGGGATTGTTTTTTCATGATCTGGTACAACAAAAAAACTGGCTAACTGAAAACTCCACGAGTTTTCCTAAGCTGAATATGTTTCTTGCAGATGCTGAGAAATCATTATAGATGAAATCTATACTACCTTCGATGCTCTGCAAGAGGCTTTATATAAAAAAATTCAGACATTGTAGCATTAACATTCTGATTTTTCAAACAAGGCTTGAAAGCATAAAAATATCACCTTCACCTGGTTTCAATAGCTTAAAGCTATTACGCAAATTTTACGCACTAGACTGGAAAAGGCTGGCATAAAATAGCATAAAGCAACACAATTGATGACTTCATAAACCATTGATTTGTCCATGCCTATGTATTCTGATTTATGCTGGTTTGTGGAAGGGAAAGCGACTCATAATCCGTTGGCCCTAGGGTTCAAGTCCTACCTGCCCCATCATTTTCATTTGAATTTCACTTGTCTTCCAAAATTCACGAGTTTTGCGCTGTCTTTTATGTAAAAAAAAGAAATATTTCCCCCAACGACTGACGTGTTCCTATAGAAAACGCCTCAATAAATGATAGCTAATCATTGTTAATAAAATGCGTTTACAATGCGCTTTAAACGTCATTTTTCTAAATCTTCGAGGTGATTTAAATAAAGATACAAATAAGTTGTTCTAAAGATTTCGCATATGCATAATCCGTAAAATCAGCATTTTAACGTTGTAATTGAACTGAAAAACTAAATTTTAACTATGAGAACACAATGAGCAACAACATCATACTAGACCCTGACCTCGACAGATACATATGCCCCGTATACATGACTGACCTTGAAGGTGATGCGAGAACCCTTAACTGTGGGCACTCTTTCAGCTCACAGTTCATCGGAGAGGTATACAAGAAGTCCATAGCCTTGTGTCCTGTGTGTAGAGGGGATATCAAGAGTGTGACGGATAACAACTATTCTCTCAATGAAGCTCTCGGTCAGAACAAGGACCTCAGAAGGGAGAACGACAACCTAAGACAAGAGAATGTGGTACTAAGAGGGAGAGTAAACACTCTTGAAGGTATACTGGAGAACATGAATACGACTATGGAGAAGGTATCATCACAACTTGAGTTAATGCATAACAGAACTAATGCAGTAGAAAACGAGAACCACAAACTCTCTCTCCAGATCCAAGAAGATCGAACTAAACACAAAGATCTCTGCAACGATCTGAATAATAAAATCACAGAGGGAAACAATAAGTATGATGCTCTAGAGAAGAAGTTCGAAGAAGACACACTCTCTCTCAAGACACAGATCGCAGAGAAGAACAAGCCGGTGTACTATCCATCAGACTCTGATT
>JAZKBL010000061.1:0-1907 GCA_040388665.1 Chlamydiota bacterium | reverse complement strand
CCTCGGCCAGTATCGCGTTCCACTTGGCCGCGTCGGCGTCGTATTCGGCCTTCAGCGCGCCGGCATTGGCTTTGCGGATATCGGCCATCTGGATAGCCGGATCGGGCGGCGCGGCGCCTTGCGGGCCGGCCTGTGCCTCCGCATTCGCCTTCGCCGCGTTCGCGCTGGCAAGATCAGCATCAGCCTCCGTCTTCTTCATCGCTTCCAGGGTCTTGTATTCATTTTCCATCCGGATCCAAAGGAGGCCTTCCTCATAAATTCCGCGGGATCTAGTATAACGTTTCATTAAAACGCTTACATAAAAAAGATTTCTGATATAATGCTCTGTGGTGTAAAAGAGATTACGGAGGAACAGAATGACAAGCAAGACGAAGAGAGCTTCCTTGGAGCTAACTGAAAAAGAAATTGATTTACTGAAAAGCATTGCGAATTCAAGGACTTTCCCAAAACGAGAAATAGAACGAGCGCAAATTTTACTTTTTTATCATCAGAGGATAGAAATCACAGAAATTAGCCGAAGAGTAGGAATTCAAAGGCCTGCGATTTATAAGTGTATTGATAAAGCCCTTGCGATGGGATTTGAATCAGCTTTAAAAGATTTTCCTCACAGTCCTAAAAAGCCTGAAATTACCTTAGAGGCAAAAGCATGGGTAACAACCTTAGCTTGCACAAAACCAAAAGATTTAGGATTGAGTGCAGAGGTATGGAGTCGCCAATCTCTTGCAAATTACGTCAGGGAACATGCAGAAAACAAAGGGCATCCCTCTCTAAAATTATGCGCAAAAGCAACTATCCAACGCATATTAGATGAAAAAAAATTACAACCTCATAAAATAAAGTATTATCTTGAAAAGCGCGATCCTGAGTTTGATACAAAAATGAAGGAAATTTTATTGGTTTATCAAGAGGTCAATCTTATCAATGAAAAGAGAACGCAAGAAAAGCCAGAAGTAACGCAAAATATCATAACAATTTGTGTAGATGAAAAGCCAGGGGTGCAGGCAATTGCTAATACCGCGCCAGACCTTCCTCCTGATCCTCTAAAATATAAGACGTTTGCCCGCGACCATGAATATGTTCGGCATGGGACAGCGTCCATACTGGCGGGGATAGATTTGCATGACGGATATGTTTTTGCACAAGTGCATCATCGTCATCGGAGTTGTGAATTTATAGAGCTTTTAAAAGAAATAGATGAGCGCTATCCAGCAGATAAAAAAATAAGATTAATCTTAGATAATCATTCCGCTCATATATCCAAAGAAACTATGGCATATCTCGCAAAAAACCCAGGTCGGTTTATTTACGTCCATACCCCAACACATGGTTCTTGGCTTAACCTTGCTGAAACATTGTTTGGAAAAATGGCCAGGACCTTTCTGCGCCATATCAGAGTGAAATCTTGGGATGAACTCAAAACAAGAATTTTACTTGGGGTTGCTGAGTTTAACAAAAACCCCGTCGTTCATAAGTGGACTAAATTTAGCGCTTTAGAGCAAAATATAGCGTAATTATTTTAATGAAACGTTATACTAGAGGCAGGTTCATGGCCATCTTTGTATTTTACTATCCCCACTCCTATCCATTCAGGAGTTAAATCACGCAGCACCTGATAAGTAGTACGTATTACCATTCCTTCTGTTCTATCACCGCATTCAGGATTAGAGAGAAAGTCTTCCCATTTAGTAGGAGTTTCTTCTTCATTCATATGCCAACAACTTACAAAGTAACCCTCTTTGAAAGCCTTCACAAAAGCTTCCGATTTATCTAAGTTGCTCTGTAGCATTTCTTTTGCTTCAGCAGTTTTAGCAGTTTTGATTTTATCTTCAAAAAACTGCCGACGATGTCCGTCAAGAAATCTACCTTCTAGTCCATCTCCTAATCTACTAACATGAGGCATATATAGG
>JAZKBL010000060.1:9112-27611 GCA_040388665.1 Chlamydiota bacterium | reverse complement strand
GCGAACCGGCTTTTCTGACGGGACGACGCAGTCGCCCGGCGAAAAGGAATCCATCCCTTCCAAGATCTCTTCCTAACTACAGCCTTAAAACTCCCGTGCTAATAAGTCTGCAAGCTACGAGAAAAAATTTAGAATTGAAAAAGCCATATAAATGGCTTTTGTATGGATGAGAAGTGAAGACAGCTTGCTGCGAACCGGCTTTTCTGACGGGACGACGCAGTCGCCCGGCGAAAAGGAATCCATCAAGTCTCAACTTTCTAATGCGCTCATTCCACTATATTTGAGCTGTAATCGGCTTGACTCAAAATCAAATTGAGTCTACGATTTCAGCCAAATGGTGCAAGAATGGTGCAACAAAGAACAAACTTAACCAGCACTTCATCCAATCGCTCAACCAACAAAGCACAAGGTTAGAGCTATGGCATCAATTTACAAACGCAAATCCAAAGACGATAAGTCATTTGTCTGGCGCGCTGTCATTCGCATCAAAGGATATCCCACCGTCTGTAAGACAGGTGACCGCAAACAAATTGTCGAGGACTGGGCCAAAGATACTGAACGGCGCATCAAGCTTGGTCAGTACAATTTCGAAGCACACAATAAAAATCACACCTACGCTGATCTGCTGCTGGTAAGTTGTCTATCTCCACGCAATCAGATGGAAAATCTACTTGTCGAGAAAATTGCGATCGACTTTTGGAGACTGCGGCGTACAATAAAATTTGAAACTGGCAGCATCAGTAAGCATATAAGCACAATGCTCAAATCGCATTACTCTTATGATAATAAGGATAACGCTCGCATAGACGAAGAAATTCAATATACGATGAAACGCTTTGAGTGGAATGCTGCCTATCTGAAATGCCTCGAAAGAAGCGAAGTCACATTTGATCAGCCCATGTGGGCGAATAAAGGAATTGAAAGTGATATTATTGAGGACTTCTACCTAATTGCTAGATCTCTGTCCAACCTCACAAAAGAAGAGCGAAATAGACTATATGAGAGAAGCTTTACTTTCGCTGAGTTCACCGCCTTACTTAAAAGGCACGGGTATTCACAAACAAAAGAAATATCGGACAAATTAGTAGAACTTTATTCCAAAGAAAATCAGCATCTGAAGGAGCAAGTGCACCAGCTAGAAAAACAAAAATTAAGCAACGAATCCGCTGATAAACTCAACTATGCATTGGGCATGATTCCTCCGGAAGAGAATGCAGACAAAATCTTGAAATACGAACGCTCTATACAGAAATCAATTTTCCAAAATCTCTTCCTGTTAAAGAAGCTCCCAGGACCGTTCTAGAAAATGGCTTTGTTTTGGAAAAAAGCGTTTGAGAAGAACTCTTAATCCTTCAAAGTGTTACAAAATATCTCTATTTTTTTGAATCACCAATCGGTAGAATCTACCTAATGCAACGTGTAATCAATGTTTTTGCTGATTTTTATGCCAAAAAGCCCTGGAAAAAGAATTGATTAAGAAATTGTATGCCTCGTTTTTTCTGCTGTCAGTACTGTTTGTCCCGCTGGAAGCACATTCTCCTCTTTTGAATTTGACAGGATATGACAAAAAAAGTTGTTTAGAACTCCTTGAGCAAGCAAAGTTACACGAACTTTGGGATGCTTTTTTACAAGGTCAGGCAGATCTGTATTTTGATCAGGAAGCTGCATTTATTGCTAAGGAAAGAGGTTGGGAGCAGGCTGTAAGTGTTTTAGAGATCGGTAGTGGTAATGGCGCTTATCTAAATAAACTGTTTATGCAATTTAGGGAAAAAGCTTATTTGGGGATTGAAAAACAGCCGGAGCTTGTTCTGCAATCCACCCAAAGATTTGCAATGGAAGGTTTAAGCTTTGTAGAAGGGAATGTAGAAATTAAAGATGAAGCATTGGATGGCAAGTTTGATGTCGTTTTGTTTCGACTCACTTTGCAGCATTTAAAAGAACCCCGATTAGCGCTTATGCATGCCTATCATTATCTTAAGCCAGAAGGACATGTCATTATCATTGATGCCTGCGACCGGGCAAAAAGATGTTCACACAAACTTCCAGCCTTGGAAAATGCCTTTCATCTTCTAAACGAGAAAAATCAAAAAACGAGTGCTGGAAATCGAGAAATTACCATGGAAATTTTGGGAGAGCTGCAAAAAGGAAAAGGGCATCTTGCTGCAGCTTACGATATCGCCTTTAGCAGTTTAAATACAGAAGGTGCAATTGTACATGAGTGGATGAAATTTGATGGGAAAAACCACGGAAAACTTCTTTTTAACCATGGATTACTTATACTCAATCTTCTGCATAAATCTTATGAAATCCCCGTCGAATTTGAGCAGGCTTACGATGAACTTAATATTTGCCTGGATGAAGGCTATTGGGTTACTCCTGGCATACATTTCCTTGTCCTCAAAAAAAAGAGTTAGGATTATTTTTTCAATGAGTACTGTTGATGAGTTTTTGATGTTACAGAGGGGCTACAAAATTTGGAATAAATTGAGCATTTTTGTTTTTGTGGGAGTTTTTATTTCTATGTCTTCATATTTATACGGAACTGTTTTGTTTTCACATTCTAGTGAAGAGGTAAGCTTTGATCGCCCTCTTTATCCAATTGCTCAGGCCAGAGAAAAAGGTTTTTTGAAGGTATCAGAAATCCACACCCTTTTCTATGCTCTCTATGGCAATCCTAATGGTATTCCAGTTGTGGTTTTACATGGAGGACCTGGGGCTGGTTGCAGTGATACCCTTTCTCAATTTTTTGATCTTAATGAGTGGAATGTGATCATGTTTGATCAGAGAGGCGCAATGCGATCTTTGCCTTTTTGTTGCATGGAGGAAAATAGCTCTCAACACTCGATTAATGATATAGAGGCCTTGAGGGATCATTTAGGAATTGAAAAATGGATTATATTTGGAGGATCCTGGGGATCTGCTTTAGCGCTGCTCTATGGTCAAGAACACCCTGAACATTGTATGGGATTTATCCTCCGAGGGATATTTCTTGGAAGAGAACAAGATTGGTTACACGTACTTTATGGGATGGGAAAAATATTTCCAGAAGCCTATGAACCATTTTTTCATTACATTCCTGAAGAAGAACGCAATGATCTGCTTTCTGCGTACTATAGTAGAATTTTTGATCCCAATCCAGATGTTCACATGCCTGCTGCTCGCACATTTATCCGATTTAATATGACAGGCTCCACTCATCTTCCGAATTCTACCGCTGTGGAACAAATTGTACAAAATGATAAGCTCATTCTTAGTATGACAAGAGCATTTCTTTATTATGCAAAGCATCGTTTTTTTATTGAACCTAATCAAATTTTGTCTCGAATGCAAAGCATTGCACACTTGCCAGCTATTATCATCCATGGACGTTGGGATGCAATAGATCTGCCAGAAATGGCTTATTCTTTATACAAAAATTGGAATAATAGCAGGTTGTGGATCATTCCTCAAGGGGGCCATTCAGCTAATAACCCCGCTATTGCAGCAGCCTTGGCTACGGCTACAGATACTTTTATTAGAAAAATAAAGGGAACATAAGCGTGTTATCTCTTGTTATGGAGCCGATCTTTTTCGAAGATTAGTAGTGGTTTCCAGAATCCAACTTGATAAGGTATCCAAAACTACAGGTGCAATAGTTTCTTCAATTTTTCCATACTCTAAAATAGATCCAGATTCACATGTTTGAAAAAAATGATTCAGTTTTGGAAATTCCATAATCCTATAATTTCGATTCCCAGCCTCTTCAAGAATTTTGGCGATGACAGGAAGATTTAGTTTTGGAGGAACTTGTGAATCAAGTTCGCCATTGATCACCAAAACAGGAATCTTAAGATGCTTTAATGAGGTTATTGGATCGTAAGTCAAAAAATATCGGAGCCATTTTGAGTTGCAACGCTTCATTTGGGCTTCCATGGCGTCAGCACTTGTTTGTTGTTCCTCTTGGGGTAGATTGGCTAATTGTTTTGCGATAATTTCTCGTAGCAGTTTCTCAGCTTTTTCAAGATCAGGTTCATTTTTGATTACAGATAACACTTGGGCTTGAAAATCAAGTTGATGATTTATCTGTTCTTCAGTAACTCCCATAGCACGAGAAATCAGAGCTTCTTGCGCATAAAGAGTTGCTTCACCGGTTATGCCTTGTCCTGCCATTAACACGATAAAAGCTACATCATTCGATTTAACCGCTATCATTGGAGCAATCAGTCCCCCTTCACTATGACCAACCAAACCTATCCGTTTTGCATTAACTTCCTTCCGAGTTTTTAAATATTCGATACCAGCCAATGCGTCAGCAGCAAAATCTTCAGTAGTCGCAACGCCGTAATTTCCCGTGGATTGCCCAATGCCACGCTTATCTACGCGTAATACTACAAAACCTTGTTTTGTAAGATGGTCAGCTAAGACCAAAAAAGGCTTGTGTCCAAATACGGTTTCATCACGATCAACTCGGCCAGAGCCAGCGATGAGTAAAACAGCAGGAGATGGTTTTCCTGACCTGGGAAGGGTTAAAGTACCGGCCAAGGTCACGTCTGCAGTTAAGTTAGAGTATTTAACTTCTTCTGCATCGTAAGAAATGGCGCTTTTTGGTTCCTGAGGACGTAAAGGCGTAGAAACCTCTTCAAATAATTGATCCGAAGCAGCAAACAGACTGAATACAGTAAACAATTGCTTAATCATCCGAATCCTCGTTTTATTTTCTAGTATCTCCAAAAAGCTAGAAGATGTCATGGCAGATTATCAGATTGAACAAAAATTTTCTCAATCGAGAAGGTACAATTCTGGCGCAAAAGAGGGCTTAATATATCAAAATAAACCAAAAAATTGGTTTTTGGCTGCGCCAGCATCCCAGATTTTGAACCTGCCTAATTCAAACTCAGAACGCCGACATTGCCAAAACTCCAATTTTTGAATTCATTTCGGTATATACAAGAGATTATTTTTTAATAACTTAAGTTATAAACTATACAATTAATATTAGAATATGATACAATTTTCTATATATTTTACAAAGAGATTTATATGTCTGTTAATGTTAATTCAAATAATAATAATCAAGAAGGTTGCATATATCAAGTAGCAGTATGGAAAGCTGATCCTTATTTCATGTTTCATTGCGTTTCTGGACCGCGCGCAATAACTGCTTCAGTGGCAAATACATTATTTAAAAACTGGAAAAAAAATATACAAAACAACGTAGATCAAAATCTGAGAACATTAATCAATTTAAATATTATTAAGCCAATCCATATTACTTGGTTAATGTCGTGGATTTTTAATTCCTTTATTAAAGAAAAAATTCAACTTTATCAATTACAGCGAGGAACGCAAGATATTGAACTTGATATGCAATGGGAAGAAATAGAAAATATCTTATCTAAAAACTTTGTCAATACTTTTAATATGAATATAGAAGATTGTCAAAAATTTTCTGAGTTTTGTCATTGTTTAGAAGAAAAATTAAATGCATACCGTCTCGCTGATGAAAGCTTTTTACCTGCAATTCGAGCTTGGACAAGTATTTTACGTATTACTTATGTATCAAACATGCAGTTAGTAACATTTCTTGAAAATAAAGTAAGAGGAAAAGATAACAGTGTTCAAATAAAATTACAGTTAGATATTGTATTGAGAAATATTAATTCATTATCAGAAAATTTAGTTAATAAATCGAGCGTTTTTATTCCAAATATGATCAGAATGCTTGAGTCTTTTGATTCTAATGAAAATTCACAATATTTTAATGATTTTTTATCTGACAATAAACATCAAGTTATATCTGAAATAATATCTAATGTAATTTTTGTTCAAACAAAAATTAAAGAGATTGAATTGTTGATTTTCGATAATACATCTCTTAAGATTTTTTCTTCAATGTCGAAAACAGAAAAAACAGTTGAAGAATTATTAAAATATTTGCAAATCATTGGGAATTTTTCAAGTTTTGTAGAAAATTCAAAAAAAACAATAAAAAGTTTTTCAAAACAAAATATTTTACCAGAAGATTTAAAAAAGAAAATAGAATTTGATAAGTTTTTAGAAGATCTTCAATTGCTTCATATTAAATATAGTAATGTAATCGGAAGTCATATTACAGGATTGAATTTTTTACTTTTAGCTTTTTTAAATAAAAATATGCCTACGAATGACGTGGTCATATATTCACCAGAAAGATATGGCTTTATTGATCATCATAGGAATACAACTCTTTCTCTTAAACCCCAATCTGTATCTCGTACGACAAAGGTTTCCCAGAACCTTACAAAAAACAAGAAAAACAAAAACAGAAAAAAAAGTAAGCCGCAACAAACGAACGTAAAGCAAAATAAAGATCGTATAGATCTTTCTATAAAAGAAAAATCTTTGAATTCTTCTTTAGCAATAATTCTTAAAGATTCTAAAGAAGTTGCTACTCCAACAGAAGAAAGGATTATTATTTCCACGCAGTTAATGCAATTTCTTTACGCATTTCAACAAGAACACCCCCGCTCCGTCTATCTAGAACAAGCAATTTGGCATATGGAAAGAATGCTTTCTTTGCATCATTTTTTAGAAAAAAAGAAGTATTCATTGTCAAAATTAGAACAGTTAAACACCCTCAATGCTATGACTTCTTCAGCGCATATTTTTCTAGAGCAGCTTTATAATTTTGATTTAGTACAACGGAGATTCCCGCCCCTCGAGGAGCATAACTTAAAATTACATTTTGTTTCCGAATCGTCAATTCCTAAAGCAATTGAATTACTTCATAATGGTAATAGTTGGACGCGTTATTTCTATAGCATTGATAAGGCACTTAAATCGATGACAACACAAAGGAATGAGGAAATTCCTCCACTCGTACGTGATTTTGTTGCTTTAGCTGATGGCAAAGAAAGCGTTAGTTTTTCTGCTTCCATTAAAGAGATCTTTAATACAGCTATCGAGCATGGAACTTTTCTTCTTAACATCCCTGGACCTGTAGACCTTACTTTACCTAAAGATGTTTTTGGTGGTTTTTCTATTGAATATCCTATACCGAGTCAAATTGTTGATCAGACTTTAAATGTGTTACAAAGTTCAAAAAACAAATTAAAACTTCATGCCACACATCCAGCTCAAGTACATTTAAAACAATCAGCTGCCGCGCTTAAAATGCTTAATGTTTCATTAAAGATGTGGAACACATCTGAAAGTTATATCGACCTTGTGACGTGGACGGGATGGAGCTTACAACAGCTTCAAGAAGCAATCGAGCAGGGACTACGTGCATTTGCTAAACTTAACGATATCAATGCGACCCCAGCTCATGAAATTAAGTTAATCGCACAAGACCTAAATATTTCTATGGGAAAAGAGCTTAGACAAACGCTTTCTAACCTGTCTTATAAACCACGATATCCTGTACAATATTTAAACGCTAAAGGAGCTGCAGCGCGTTTAATCGATGAGGTAGAAGCTTTGCGTAAACGTCCTGAATTCAATGAAAATTTTAGAGTTTCATTGAACCCCAAAGCACCTTATATCTGGGAACAATTACCTACGCAGACTGTATCTGGCATTGGAAATGAACTGACAAAGTTAATCACTAGCAGTCTGAGCTTTTTGCAAAACAATGTTCTCTCTAAAATAACACGAGTTTAAAACATACTGTAATCAGGCTTGAACCTAAGAAGACTTAGGCGAAAACCAACCACGGAATATCTAAGCCCGAAGGAATTTGAAAAAACGTGTTCCTACTGTTTAGAAAAAGTGTGCAAGATCACGTCAACGAAGTCTTTTTTAATGAACAAAAAAAAAGATTTTGTTAGTGTTGAAAAGTTATTTTTTACACTGGAGACTGACTATGAGACGATTTTTAATACTTGTTTGCGCATTATTACTGACAGCTGAAATAAGCTATGCTTCATCGAGTAAACAACCGGCAAACACTCTTCTTGTTGGGCAACCAGCACCTGATTTTTCCGCAAAAGCCGTCATTGATGGAGATATTGTAGACCATTTCTCTCTCAAAGATCTACAAGGTCAATATATCGTTTTTTTCTTTTATCCTTTAGACTTCACATTTGTCTGTCCAACAGAACTTCTTGCCTTTGAAGAACGCTCAAGCGACTTTGCGGCTCGGAATGCCCAAGTGGTTGCATGTTCCGTAGATAGCGCTTATAGTCATCTTGCTTGGCTAAGCACACCCAGACATTTAGGAGGAATTGAAGACGTCCATTATCCTCTTGTTGCAGATCTTGACAAATCGATTTCTCGTAAATTTAATGTTCTCAACGAAAAAGAAGGGATTGCGTACCGAGGTCTTTTTCTTATTGATCGCGCTGGCATCATCCGACATCAACTTGTCAACGATCTTCCCTTAGGACGTAATGTAGATGAAGTGCTCCGTTTAATCGACGCACTCAATACGTTCGAAACAGTCGGGGAAGTCTGTCCAGCGAATTGGAAGCTGGGGGACAAGACTTTAAAACCTACCGCTGAAGGTCTTCTAGAATATTTTAAATGATAACTCCCTCGCCAAAGGCGAGGGCGATTTTAATTCTCTGCAACAAACTCAATCGTTTTCAAATATTTTTCATTGTTCTGAATATACAAAGGAAAAGAAGCATCAACGGACACTACACGCGACTCTTGATTCATCCAGCGATCAATCTCTTCATCTGAAAGCTTATCTGCATTAGGATCTCCTTCAACGACGCTTCCCAATTTTTGACGGACCATATCTCTACCACCTATCCACGTGAAATGCCACCCCCAAGAGGTAAGACAAGGCCAAGCATTCCGATGATCTCGGAAAAATTGTGGGTTATGCTCTTGCAGCGTCTTAAAATTTGTTAAAACAGTGCCGCGCCATTCACCTCCGCCCCAAATCTCTCCATTTGGAGTCTGTCTGTTTAATTGAAAATAAAAAACCTGCATCCTAACCGAATAAGCATCACTGATTGCCCTTACCCATTTCCTTTTGCGAGGGTTGAGTATTCCATGATACTCTATAATAGCTTCAGGTCTTGGAATTTCATCTAAATCAGAAATGATGATGATATCATCAGCATGACAATCTGCAAGCCCTCTTAAAATACAGTTGCGCTGAAAGTGCTCACGTTCCCAAAGTTCGAGCTCTGGGTGATTTTCATTAACCTCTACGTGGACAATTTTTGGAAGATATTCTGTAAAAAGATGTTTGTTTTCTTTAAAATAAAGAGGTTTTTTATCCCCTCTTTGCGTTTCAATCGACTCGACTAAAACAAAATAATCAACATAAGGATCAAGCTCAGAAAGACGCATTTTGAGCAGCTCAATTTCATTGAAAAAAGGAAAGCAATCGTAAACAGCTCCTGCCAAATAAAAAGGCAGAAGCAGAAAAAAAACGCATCTAGAAATAAAACGAACCATACACACACCTTTTTGAAAAAAGAATATCTTAAACCATAGTAGAAAAAGAAAATTTCCTCAATAATGATCCTCTACAATGATGAGGAGCACTTTTATGAGAACATGGATCCTATTTTTAATACTCTGTCTTCCCAGTTTTTTCTTTGCCGAAATTATTCACAGTAACGGCCCTTTTTATGAATGCGAAAATGTCTATTTCAATCCTCATAAAGAAGCTCTGGCTTTTTTAAAAGACCAGGACAATGTGGCTCGAAATTCCTTGTGGAAACCTATTACGATGCACCGTTTCTCTCAAAAACAAAGAGTTCTGTCTAAAAGCATTAAATATTGGGACGGAACTACCCTTCTTCTCGTAGATTCTTGCTCTGGATTTTTAACACATTACTTCCATTTCCTAGAGCACTTGCTCGGCGTCTGGCAGTTTGGGGGCTCTCAAGATGCCTTAAATGTAAAGCGGATCATCTTTTGTTCAAAAGAAGATGTAAAAGAGACTTTTCCTTGGAAAGGGGTAAATCAAATCAATGAAAAACTGATCAAAAGCCTTTTTCCAAATGCTCAAGTGTTTACATTAGCTGACGTAAAAAGCCAACTCAAGCAAAGTCTCCATTGTGATAAAATGCTCATTTCTTCCAGGTTCACAGCCTATGAAAACAAAGCATGCGGCGCGCTCAATAAAATGCTTGGAGCCTCTTGGCAAGACATTACACCTACTACGATGGAGCACTTAAGACAGACCATTCTTTCTTCGCTCCAAGTGCCCTTGGCAGCTGAGACAAAACAGCCTCGTATTACCTACATTACAAGACATCCTCCCAGAACTTTAAGCCCCGCTCTAGAAAATACACTCATTACAGCAATCGAAAACAAGGTCGGCGTTAAAGTCTTTAAAGCTGATTTTGCAAAAATGCCTTTTGAAGAACAGATACGCATCGTTGCGAATACTGATATTCTAATAGGCGTTCATGGAAATGGCTTATCTCATATCATTTTTCTTCCACCGTCTGCTATGGCATTTGAATTATTTCCCCCTACAGGATTTACTTGGGACTATGCCCTTCTAGCAAAAATGCGAGACATGGACTATTACGGACACGTTGCAGGAGATTGGGTGACCAAGATAGAAGATCCTCACCGTTCCCGATTTGTCTGCCACGGCAACCTCAACCAACCCGTCGATGCTTTAGATATCGAGGCAATCGTAGAAATCATTCAGAACAGGTAATCATATTTGACATCATTGCGTCTGCTGTGTAAGATTCCGTCATCTTTGTAACACATCTTTTTTAAACGAGGATCCTATGTCTTTACACAGCTTACCTATAAGCCGAGCTGAAAAATGGAATCGCATCATTTGGACGATTCTTGCTGCAGGTTTCAACCTTTTTATCCCACTTTGCGGTCTTATTGTTTTTATCGTTGCTTGCTTTCAGCTACAAATTTACACAGCTTTTTGGGCAGCCAGTGTTAGCATCCTCTCTATTATTCCTTCATGGATGATCTGGCACTGTATTTATAAAAAACATGGAACAAAACTACTCATGTTTTTGATATTTGCCGGGCCCTGCCTCGCGATTTTATATGCAATCGCCGCTATATTTAAACCAGAGCTGCACCTCGCATATCTAAATTTTGCATCGCAAATAACACCCTGGATGATCTTAACCCAAGCCCCTTTTTCTACTTGCTGGTTGATCATGAGTTGGGAACTGCTAAGAACCAACAAAAAACTCTACATGCAAAAACACTGCACAAATGAGTACTTAGCAGCATTAGAACAGATGAACGCCTCTACATCCACAGATGAACTTACGGCGCACTTTAACACCCTCATGCTACAATGGCCAAAGCTCAAACGCCACTTCACACGAGGATATAAAGCTAAAAAACGCACACTACAATAACAAGATGAACAAGATCAAATGATTTTTCTCCATCAGCAATTAAACACTTTACACATTCCCTTATTTCTGTATTTTAAGGTATAATGCTCTATCAAGAACAAGAGGAAAAAATCATAAGCCACAAAACTACGCGACTCACCATCGATCTTCCAGCCTCAGAACATAAACGCTTGAAAATGGCGGTTTCATTAATAGAAATCAGTATGAAACAGCCCGTGATTATGAGCGTTGACGATTTCATGCAAAAAAAACCCAACAAGGTTACAGAAAAGGCTCTTAAGCAATAAAACGCGGAAGAAATATGCTCTTACTCAAAGATATCATGCTCAAGTTAATCTACGAAGAGCCCCTCGATTCCAAACACAAAGATCACAAGCTAACAGGGAATTACAGATCTCACAGAGAATGCCACATCGAACCTGATTGGCTTCTTATCTATCGGATTACGACTAAAGATATCTTCTTTGAAAGACTCGGAACGCACTCTGACCTTTTCAAAAAATAACAGGGCAAACAAGATCATAAGGGTGAATACTCCCTCAGCTAAAGCAGAGGGCTTCTCCCGGTGAAGGGGCCTTCTGCTCTTAGTCATACACATTATATGACGAGGGCCTTTAGGGACTGGGTACCCAGGCTATCTATACCGAGAGCCGAAAACATAGTGCTTTTAGAGAGCGAGTCTCAGCCTGCACGAAAGTGAGACTAATATAGCAGGAATGGAAGATTAAAAACAAGAAACGCATTTCATCTCAGTCCTAAACGACTGGGTTTTCATGCGTCGAAGGATAAAAAATTATTCTATCCCACTGATTCTGCCACCCTGTTATTATTGAATACGCTCCCAAAAAAGGGAGCGGATATCGTTAATAATAGATTGTATAATTAAGGGCTATATTATCATGTTTACCAGAAGAATCTTCTGTATAATTAAAAATAACACCATAATCTTTTAAAAAGCATAAGCAGCGTATATAAAGCTCTTGGCTGTATTGTTGTATTTCCAACTCACTCATGCCTTTTGTAAGTTCGGGGCTAATTTTATAACCCCGAGGGAAACACGAAACGTCACGTTTACGAGTTACTGTTTTCATCTCATCTTTTTGCATATCGATATGATTTTCTATCTCGGCAAGCGTATAATCAACAAATCCTCTTTCAACATCATTTAATTGAGAGTAAGCTTCTTTAGTAAGGGTTTTAGAAATATTTTCATTCCCTGTGACAACCCCATTAGCATCATAAAAATTCAACCTTTCTGTCAATGTAAACGCTTCATCAAGCTTCGATGCCATCCTATCGTCAAACTTATCCATAATTTTTTTCATAGATGGCTCGGGGTATATCGTAATATTGTATTTCGCATAACGCGCATTTGCTTCTATCTGCTTAGCCAGGGCCTCTGGAGCTCTATCAACTATCTTAGGTCTTATTAAATTTAAAAAAGGTTCAAAAGGCACGAGCTCAGAGATACGCTCAATACCTTCTATGATATTAGAATCATCTAGATTCTCAAAATCGACAGCACAAAAATATCTGCCATCTAAACTAATTTCGGGGAAATTTTTATATCCAATATCCCAAAATCCTTTCTCAGCAACACGAATCATACTTTGAATTACAAAAAGAAAATTATTTTTAAACATCTCAGAACTTTCAGAAGATTGATAATACTGTATAATACGGATCCAAACTTCTAACTGTTCATCATAGCCAAGACCAAGAGGAAGACGTTCTTCCATATAAACTCCCATCCCATCCACTTCCAACCATGTTGATAAAGGAGCTTTTAACCAGTAGTTGCCACGACAAGCCTCTCGAACTCGCTTAGCCCCCTCTACCTGTGTTTTAGCAGCTTCAGGACTCATGAACTTGAACGCAACCCTAGGATAGTCAGAATGCGCCCAAACTGAGTTATGACTTCCTTTTCCTATTAAAACAAAACCCCGGTCCTTTAGAGCTTTTTCATTTAGCTCACCATTAACGACATGCGGTACGACGAGTTGCTCGATCTCAGAGAACTCATTCACCGTAACTAACTCATCTACAATAGCATTCATGTCTACAGGTACTGCAGGAGTGCTAAGGTGCTTAATACACCGCTGCGCTACGATTTTTGCTTTTAGGGTCGGCTCAAGGGGTAGGGAAGAGAAATCCTCTACATCTGCTTGCTCGAAAGAATATATCTGTTCTCTATTGCTTATGCTTATTATATTACCTGTCATAACAACCTTATATAATTTATTGTTTGTAAAAAAGATTAAATATATTCTACTAAATAATAGAATTAAAAAACAATTAAATTAGCAAAGGTCTTAATGACAAGCCCTTAAAGTCTCTTAAACGTATTTTTTAGCTTAGCCGCCCAAAAGCTATACCGAAATGAATTCAAAATTTGGAGTTTTGGTAAAGCTGGCGCCCTGAATTTGATACCCTAGCGGAGCCGGCACCGAAGCAGCGCCTGTGTTGCCACAGGTGCGATGCAGGTGGGTTCAAAGTCAGGGATGCAAGCGCCGCCAAAAACCAATTTTTGAGTTTATTTCGGTATAAAGTGACAAAAAAGAGGCCAAGATCACACAAAGCAACATAAAAAAATCAAATATTAAATTTTCGATAATATGACATCCATGATCGCATCGATATCGATATTAATTATTCCTTCAATCTGGCCATGCTTCCCAACCGTCTCTGCAATCTCATCGCTAATCCAACCCTTTGAATCGATCCATCCAAAATAATCAATACCGTGAGCTTTTGCAAAAATACGATATTCCACTCTAAAAGCATCTTTCGGAAACAACTCGATCATGGCAGCTCCTTTTGGTAAAAAAAGAGTGTGGCTAAGCCCATTTCCATGAGCTCCTATAAGGACATCAGTATTTGCAGCAATAGCTACTTGCTCACTAAAAGAATACACTGCAAAGTCTGCAACGCGTAAAATCACTTCCGGCATATTTCCAATACGCTCTAAAAGCTCTTTTTCCTGCGCTTCATCTACAAAACGTTCTCGAAAACGAGGAACATAAGTCACACGGAGTTTCGAAGAGGGTTCTACATTTACCCCGCAGTAATGCTGCACACATCTAGAAAAATGATCTACACCATCTGCTTGTAACCGTTGAAAATAATCCCCAAGCATTCTGTCTGTATGATAAGGTTCTTTTTTAAACAGCTCCATAGCCCGGTCTCCTGTAATCGCTTTTTGAAAACAGACGACTTTTCCCGAAGTATCTCTTACAAAATCATGCCATGTTTTTATCTTTGCATGAGGAAATAATGCTTTAATTAAGTGGTATGTCACTTGATTACACCCCTTCCAATTTTCAGAAATCTCTTTTCCATTGCCAGCGATCAGAAATAGTTTTACATCATCACGCTCTTGTTCTCCACCAAAGTTCCAGAAACCCAAAAGATGCTCTAGAAAATGAAAAAAATGGGTAAAATGAGAAGGGGTAACCTCTCTTTCTAAAAGAATAATGCTCGTACCATCAATCACAAGCCCATCTTCTTCAAAGATAGAATACTCTTTTCTAGGACAAAAAGAAAAAGTGTATCCCCGTTTATCTAAGAAATTAAATGCATGCGTCGTATAGACATGATGACCTATTAGCATAAATGTCTTTTTTTCACTGTTAAAATAGAGGTTCTCAAAAGAAGAAAAACAGGTAGAAAGCGTTTGATGTTTTGTCACTTCAAGCTCTACTTTATCAGGCTTGAAATAACTCAAATAAACAAAGGCGAAAAATGATATTAAAGAAAAACAAATATGCATAAAACCCTATCCTCATAAATCTTTATTGAAAAAGAAGAAATGCATCAGAAAGATGCGCAATGATGTCAGAGGCAATCATCGAATGCGAAGTATGTGCTACTGCAGCAGATTCTCCCGCAAGAGCGTGAAAGAAAACACCAGAGATAGCCGATTGATAAGAAGTGAGTCCTTGGGCTAAAAATGCTCCTATAATCCCTGTTAACACATCGCCGCTACCTGCTGTTGCCATGCCCGGATCTCCACGTGCAATCATCAAAGGTTTTTTTCCAGGATGAAAAATGATTGTAGGAGCCCCTTTAAGCACAACAGTTACTTGATGCTTTTCCACAAAAGCTTGGCAGTGACTCGGAGTAGGTTCTATGCCTTGAAGAAGTCTCCGCATCTCTTGGGCGTGCGGTGTTAAAATAGCGGGGCCTCGTATTATGCTTGACGGGTGCTTTGCTAAAAAGTAAAGGGCGTCAGCATCAATGACGCACGGAAGAGTGCTCTGTTTTAAAAGAAGCTTGATCAGCTTAAACGCTTCTCTTTCACGTCCAAGCCCTGGACCAATAAAAAGCGCCCTAGCACGTTTGATTTCTTCAAAAATGCGCTCTTTATCTGCGTACTCATGAATCACCTCGTAGGGAGCTGTTAACGCGCTGCAGAGATGAAATAAACGCACCATCCCAGCACCTGCACGCAAAGACGCTAAAGAGGAAAGAAGAGCAGCTCCCGGCATATTTTCAGAGCCAGCAATTCCAAGAAGATACCCGCGCTGGTATTTATGCCCTGTGCGTTTGATAGGCGGGAGTAAAGATGCATTCAAATCAGGATAAAAAAGTTCAGCTTCCGCTTTAATGTCAGCTACAGCTTGAGGATCAAGACCAAAATCAACACCTTTTAACTCACCGACATGATCCCATCCTTGATTTAAAAAAAATCCAAGTTTAGGAAATCCAAGATAAATTGTTTCTTCTGCAATGATCGCTTCACTTTCAACACATCCTGTATTTCCATTAACTCCAGACGGAATATCAATAGCAAGAATCGGGAGCTGTGTCGCGTGCGCCGCATGAATCGCTTCCAACATAAGGCCTTCTGCTTTTCCTCGAAACCCAGTACCTACAATCCCATCAAGAATCACGCCCTGTCTTGGAAATAGCGAAGGAAATGCAGCAACCGCGCCTCCTTTATTTTTAAAATGAGTTAGCATCTCTTGGCACAAAGGGCTTGACTCTTCAAACGTATACAGCGTTATTGCTGTGACGTTATATCCTTTTTCAAGAAGAACACTCCCTGCAACACATGCATCACCCCCATTATTGCCTTTACCGACAAGAAGAGTGACCTCTTTTTCTAATCCATGAATAAGAATAAAATCATGGGCAGCATCTGCTATTCCTTTCCCCGCTTGCAGCATATAATTACGAGGAGATGCGCCATTTGTATATGCAATCTTCTCAACCCGGGCCATTTCCTCTGCAGTGACTATTTTCACAAGTGCTCTTCCTTAATAGCGCGCTGCAACAATGTTTTTACAGCATCGCGCGGATTTAATCCTTCATATAAAATTGCACAAATAGATTCTGTAATCGGTACTGGAATCCCCATCTTTGATCCAAGCTGCAGCGCAGAAACGCAGGTATAAGCGCCTTCAACAACCATTCCGATTTTTTCTCGTGCTGCTTGAAGATCAAGACCTTCAGCAATGAGTCTACCAAAAGTATAATTACGGCTCAGTTTTGATAAACAGGTCACACACAAATCACCCATGCCAGAAAGACCGTTAAGAGTCTCGGGACGGCATCCTTTAGTCACAGACAGCTTGCGGATTTCATGAAGTCCCCGAGTCATAAGAGCTGCCTTTGTATTATCCCCAAATCCGAGACCATCTGATATGCCACAGGCAATAGCAATGATATTTTTCATTGCGCCCCCAAAAGCGACACCATTTAAGTCAGCATTAGGATACACACGAAAAAAGGGCGTATTAAAAATATCGCAAATTTTCAACATCACATCATTATCGTAAGCGGATCCTACAATTGATGTTGGAAGTTTATGAATCACTTCTTCTGCATGACTTGGACCGCTGATGCATCCAATTTGATGACGACATCTTTCGCCTAGCACTTGCAACACAACTTCATGAAGAAGAAGTCCGCTATTTTGTTCGATGCCTTTTGAGGTAATTACGATCGGGCAAACAACCCCGCCAAAAGAGAGCACTTGCTCAAAAACCGGGCGTATCCCCTTGGATGTTACAGATTCAACAAGACATTCTGCATCTTGTATTGCTTCTTGCAAATCACTTGTAAAAGTCACCCTTTCATCTACTTTATACCGGGGCAATTTTGGATGTTCCCTTTTTTTCTCTAAAAGTTTTGCAAACTCAGCATTTGCCGTCCAAAGAACGACGTCATTACCTTTAGCTGCAAGAAGAGAGGCCAAACAAAAGCCCCAAGTGCCGGCTCCTAAATATGCAATTTTCATAGTACAACCTTAAAAAAATTACTTTACCAAATTTTCAATATAGTCGGTACGCGGAAGTTCTTTTCCTTTCCAGGCTTCAAAAAGCTCTGGTGTTGGATAGTGAAAAACAGCATCGAGTTCAAACGGTATTTCCGGAGCAATATACCCGGAAACACGCTCATAAGCCTTTTTATCAGCGGCAAAAAGAGCTGATCGCACGGTGTCTAAACTAAAATCTCCCAGTGCATTTTTTAAAGGCGCATAAGTATCTTCTCGCGGATAAAGAAGGACTTTTGTTCGGTTTGTATATTTGAGTACATCAAAAATAAATGTTTCAAACTTCCAAAGTCCCCCTTTGCGCACCAAATGCCATGGCAGAAAAGCATTCACCGCCTTCGCGATAAAATCCATACTGAAGCAAAACAGGCTAATATTTGCTACATGCCAATGAGACAGCATCTTCTCTTGATCTGGAAGATCAGAATACTCGACAACTGTAATCCGACCCTCTTCCAATCCAACAACACCCACTTTTTCTAAAGAGTCTTTGCGCGGAACACACTTTAAAGTCACTTCAACATCTGATTCTACGTGCGCTGCAACAAGGGCTGGATCAAAGGGATCTGCAAGAGGATTGTCAATAAGAACATGATTCACATATTCAATCCCCTTTTCTTTCCACTGCCGCCAGATTCCAGAATGGTAAAAGTTAGAAAGAGCATGTCCATTGCCATCCGGACCTTGTGCAATTTTTCCTGAAGCCTCCCAAAGCCAATGACCTTTATCATCTAAAAAAGGGAGCTGGCCTTGCATAAAATAAGAAATTTGTGTGGACTCAAGCCCAAACCGTCCATGCATTTCAAGATAATCTACAATCATTTCATGATTGAGCGGCGATGTCATGATCGCAATAGAAAGTGGCTGTCCTGCTTGAATCGATGCGGCTCGCGTTTTTTCACAAAGAAGCTGAAGTAATGTCTTTCCCTTCACTAAAGACACAGGCACA
>JAZKBL010000060.1:5607-9102 GCA_040388665.1 Chlamydiota bacterium | reverse complement strand
GCGTTCCTAGCCGAGAGCCCTGCCCTCCTGCGAGAACAAGACATCCTACTTTTCCCTGCCTTAACAATGCGTGCCCGTTATTTTTTTCAGAGGGTGTAGACCACATCTGTAGCGGCGTGCATGCAAATGGTTTATTTTCTGTCTTAAAAAGAGCTTCTCTTTGCCGCTTAAGAAGAGGATCGACAATATCGATTGCAAGCGCTTCCATTACCTCATCAACTGTAATATTTTCAACTTTCTCTTCTTTACCAAGAAGTGGAACGTGCTGCAATTCAACATTTGGAGAACTCACATTTTGCTTAAGAACACCTTGCCTTGGATCTGCCCACAAAGAGACGATGCGCAAGGGAAAAGAAACATCTAAATAATAAATTAAGGAAAGCACGCCAGAATCGGGCGCAACAAGGTGCGTACAGCGGTTTTTAATTAATGACAACATTTCAAAAAGAGTCGTTTTTCCTCGAAGATCGATCACTCTTTCCATCTTAAAATCAGATGTGGAGCTAAGACCAAAAAGAAGGATTGTAGCCCCTTTTTCTTTAATCAATCTTTCACACAGCTCTTTCCAGCGCTCTGTCTGCCAATTCTTTTCATATCCATATTGCGTCTCTGTATGCACATGTAAAGCAATATAATTGCTCTCTTTCAATTCAAATTGATCAGCAAGCATATCATGCGCAGCATCAAAACGAAGTTGCGGCACAAGAGTACCCAATTGCCATTTAAGCCATCTTGTCGGATCAGGATTTTCAAGAATCAAATCAAAAGAACGAGAATCCATATTCATTTCTTCAAGGGTCGATTCAAGATCAAAAGGACAACCTCTTCTCCAATGTTCCGCCTCATGCACCTCTACTCCTTCGAGGAAAGAAAAAGCATTTTTAAGCCCCCCGCGCACAAGAAAAACAATTTTAATATCAGCAATAAATTGGCGGATTCTAAAAACAAGCGCGTACATGCCAAGAGGAACATCTCCCATGCCTCGGTTCCATGTAATGAGAACATTTTTAATCTTCTTTTTTGCAGCGCGTTTTAATCGAAAATCAAGAGGATTTGGCCCCCATTTGCGCCACAATTTTTTTAACATATATTTAACTTGGAAAATTTAAGGATTTTGCAAATCTCTTCATAGACCTCTTCCGCTTGAATCTCTTTCATGCACCGAAAATCAATAGGGCATACTCTAAGATGACACGGAGAGCATGAAACATGTTTATGAATCACATTCTTTGATCGATATGGCCCCGTCGTTATTTCATTTGTAGAGCCAAACAAAGCAACAAGCGGCACGTTAAGAGCATCCGCAATGTGCATTGGACCACTATCATTTGTCAAAAGAACATCACATACGCCAATTAAGGAAACGAGTTCTCGTAAAGAGGTCATCCCTGCTAAATTAACAACGCGCGAAGAAAATCCCCTACATATATCTTTAACAAGAGCTGCCGTTATCGGATCCCCAAAATAGACAATAGAAACATTTTCATGCGTGAGCATCTTCTCTGTTACTTCACGGAAGCGCTCAGGTAACCAACATTTTGCAGAACCATATGCCGCTCCAGGATTAATTCCAACAATAAGATTATTTTTAGAAATACCATAATTTTCTAAAAGGCTACGTGCTTCTGCAATTTCTCTTTCCGTTAATATAAGACGCGGCGCTGTTGCAGAAATCGCAATATCAAGAGGTGTCAATAAATTTTTGTAGGTTGTAACAAGATGTTGCTTTTTACGATTTCCAGGAAAAGTTAAAGGATGACTTAACAGAAGACGACGCCAATTCCCCTCGAACCCCACTCTATTTTTTACATTTCCTTGCCAGAAAAGCCATGCAGAAGAAAAAGAATTCGTAAGAAGAACACCTAAATCGTACTGCCCTTTGCGCAACTTTTCAATCACATCGCGTCTTTCTAAACGTCTTGAAAATCCACTTATTTTACTAAACGAAAAAATTTCATCTACAGTAGGATCTTCTCTAAGAAGATCTCCCAAAGGGGCCTTGCACATTGCTGTAATTTGCGCTTCTTTAAAAGAATTTCTTAAATCCATTAATACAGGAAGAGCCATCACAAAATCCCCAATCCAGTTGGGCATTCTCACGATGATATTTTTAGGAGACAGCAGTTCTTTCATAACCTTGAGAACCAAAAATAATACTCGTAAAAATACCACAATTGCTTATTTTTATAATATACGGAAAGAACATAAAGAATTTATGGAAGAGACTATCTTAGGAATCGATCCCGGGACCCGCATCACAGGATATGGAATCGTCAAAGCAGGAAAACAAGTCCTTGACTTTGGCTGCATTCGCCCCCCACTCAAGCTTTCTATTCACGAACGCTACCTATTCATTTTTAATGGGATCGAATACCTTATTGAACGCTATGCCCCAACAGCTGTTGCCATAGAAACGCAATTTGTTTGTAAAAACCCCCAAAGTGCAATGAAACTTGGGATGGCGCGTGGCGTTGCCATTCTTGCAGCAACGCGAAAAAATATTCCCGTCTTTGAATATGCTCCAAAAAAGGCTAAACTCGCTGTTGTTGGAAACGGAGCTGCAAGTAAACAACAGGTACAAAAAATGATTCAACTTCTTCTCTCTTTATCAACCCCACCCGAACCAGAGGATGCAGCCGACGCCCTTGCGATCGCTCTCTGCCACGCCCACACCCTAAGGAGCCCTATATGCTAGAATATATTCGAGGAAAACTTGTAGAAGCAAGCCCCTCCAAAGCCATCGTTGATGTGCAAGGACTCGGCTACGGGCTATGCATCCCTTTAAGCGTCTACAGCAAACTTCCTCAAACAGGATGTGAAATTATATTTTATGTTTCAACCGTCATACGAGAAGATTCCCATAAACTCTACGGTTTTTTGACGTCAAATGATCGAGATCTCTTTGAAAAATTAAATGATATTTCAGGCGTTGGCCCCAAAACGTCTCTTGCACTTCTCGGGCACATGGACGCAAACGACCTGCAACTAGCCATCACCACTGCTAACCACACCCTTCTTAGCAAAATTCCAGGCATTGGGAAAAAAACCGCTGAAAGGCTTGTTGTTGAAATGCGAGGCAAGTTCAAAATTCAAGAAAAAACTACAACATCGTCGCCACGCCCCATAAGCGCTGCTTCTGACGCGATCCAAGCTCTGATCCATTTAGGTTACAATCCTCTGAACGCACAAAAAGCTGTGAGTCACGCACTTAAAACTGCAGATGAAGAGATCCCTCTTTCTCAACTTATTACAATAGCTTTACGACTTATCTAATTTAAGTTTAAAACAAATTAAAACTTCTATAGAATTATCCCCATGGAATTTGTTCACCGTCCTTACGATCCTAATGAAACAATTGCAGCTGTTGCGACTCCTCCCGGAGAAGGAGGCATTGCCGTCATCCGGATTTCTGGAAAAGACGCCCTTGCTATCGCAGATCAGATTTTTTCTGGCAAAGTCACAAGCTACAAATCCCACACAGCACATTTCGGAAAA
>JAZKBL010000060.1:256-5597 GCA_040388665.1 Chlamydiota bacterium | reverse complement strand
GTGCTCCTTCTTCCGATGCATGGGCCAAAATCCTATACAGGCGAAAATACGGTAGAAATCCACTGCCACGGCGGAGCTTTAATCACACGACGCGTGCTAGAACGAGTGTTTCAAGCAGGCGCACGTCCAGCCCAGCCCGGAGAATTCACGTTTCGCGCTTTCTTGAGTGGGAAAATGGATTTAAGTCAGGCAGAAGCTGTCCAAGAGCTCATTGCAGCAAAAAGCGAACTTCATTTAACTGTCGCTGAAAAACAATTGCAAGGATCTTTGTCTAGAAAAATCTCTGAGTTTCAAGCAGAACTTACAGATAGCGCAGCGATCTTAGAAGCGTGGGTTGACTTTCCCGAAGAAGGATTAGAATTTGCAAGTCTTGAAGAGATTATCTTCTCTTTAGAATCCACCTGCACAAAAATGAAAGCACTTCATGCTACATTCCACGAAGGAAAAATTCTTCACCACGGACTTTCCTTATGTCTTTCTGGAGCGCCAAATGTCGGCAAGTCTTCTCTCATGAACGCTCTTCTTGGCAAAGAACGCGCGATTGTCACACACATTGCGGGGACAACGCGCGATTTACTTGAAGCAGACATGCGCCTTGGTAATTTCCACTTCAAACTCATCGATACAGCAGGTATTCGCACAACAGAAGAAATCATCGAAGCAGAGGGCATTAAGCGCAGTAGAATAGCCCTTGAAGAAGCAGATATCATCCTCTTTGTCGTAGATGCTTCAAGATCTTTTACAGAAGAAGAAAAAAACCTCCTTGCAACTCTTCCTGAAGAAAAAACAATCATTGTGTGGAATAAAATCGATCTAGAAGAAGTATCTTCAGCATTTTCTTATCCACAAAGCGTTAAAATCTCTGCTAAAAATCATATCGGTATAGATACACTCCACACCGCTATCGAAAAGCTGATTTGGAAAAAAGGCCCCCCTTCAAAAGAAGAAGTGCTCATCACCAATGAACGCCACCATCAAGCGTTAAGTAACGCCATCACCTCGTTAAATGCGCTCATAAGCGGTCTTCAAACAAACATCTCTCCCGAATTTCTCGCCTCCGACATGCGACAAACCCTCATCGAACTTGGCACCATCATCGGCACAAACATCACAGAAGATATTCTAACCGCTATCTTCTCAAAATTTTGTATTGGCAAATGAATCCGAAAACTGTTCAAAAAGTATTAAACACTTACTTTCCTCATCCTGAAATCCCGCTTATCCATAACGACCCCTACACACTTCTGATTGCAGTGCTCCTTTCTGCACAATGCACCGACGTGCGTGTGAACAAAACGACACCATATCTTTTTGCACAAGCTGCAACACCTCAAGAAATGATCAAACTTGATATTAAAGAGATTGAAGAGATCATCCGCCCCTGCGGGCTTGGCCCCTCAAAAGCGCGCGCCATTTGGCACTTATCAAAGATCCTCATCGAAAAACATAAAGGACTTGTTCCCAAAACATTTAAAGCACTAGAAGCGCTTCCCGGTGTCGGCCACAAAACAGCCTCCGTCGTAATGATCCAAGCATTCCACAAGCCCGCCTTCCCTGTCGACACACACATCCACCGCTGCGCTAAACGCTGGGGCCTAAGCAATGGCTCATCCGTTCTACAAACAGAGCGCGATCTCAAACGCCTCTTCCCTCGCACCTCTTGGGCAAAACTCCATCTGCAGATCATCTACTTCGCACGCACCTACTGCAAAGCCGCACCCCATGACCCAAAAGCCTGCCCCCTCTGCTCTCTTCTCCAAGATAAATTATAATGAAAATCTTAATATTTGCTTTTTTCTTATTATGCATTTCCAATCAAGCGACGTCTCATGAATGCTTGAATTCCAGTAAAACAATATACACTCTTATAAACTCCCATCTCTTGCCTTTTGATCATCCGATAAAAAGAACTCTTGATTTTATCTTTTCTCAATCAAGAGCTACTGAAAATGAGCAATCCTTAATTGATGCGGGATTTACCGTCTTAACTAAAGGACCCTTTAGCTTTGTCATTATTGCAAAACATCCACTCCTTCCACATTATATTTTTAAACTTTATCTTGATTCAGAAACTCAGACAAAGAAAGAAACTCCCCACTGGAAATGGCTATTAAAGCGTTGTATCGGTGCTGAGAAAATTAGAAACTTGATTCACAAAAAAAACATACGCCATTTCACAGTCCCCGATAAATGGCTCTATCTTTTACCTTCATATCCTTTTTCAAAAGAAAAAAAACAAGAACCCTTCATTCTCGTAGAAACAGATATGAAATTACGGGATGCAAAAGCTACGAAAAAAGCATGGAAAACTTACGTAACACGTAAACATCTAGAAGAACTCTACATGATTCTTAAGCATGGTTACGGCTCCATTCATTTATTAACGAATGTTCCCTACACAAATAGCAGACAATTTGCGTTTATCGACACAGAGAACATTCAAAAACATCTCGATCTAAAAAAGGTAAAAAAGCACTTATCTGAGGAGATGCAACTCTACTGGGATTCTCTCATTAACTTTTGATTTTAGGACCAAATCTGCCACGGAAATAGTCGCAGACGCCAGAAAGCGCGGCTCTATGCTGTTGCCTTTTTTCTTTATCAAATCTAGGATTTAAGCAGCCGACGAGGTGACGCAACGGCTCTTGCCAGAATGCAATACGATAAAAGAATGAGGGGTAGTACCGTTTGAGGAATAAAAGACGGTTTCTTCTATAAAAATACTCCCATAAGGGTCCGCGATTGCCACCTTCGAACGAAGCAGAAATCTTATGCCACACTTTAGCATCTGGAACAAAAAGACAGCGATAACCGGCGGCACGTATGCGCCAACACCAGTCAATCTCTTCCCAAATTAGAAAAAATTGGGGATCCATAAAGCCGACTGTCTGGATCACATCTGCCCTAATGAAAAGCGCACACCCACAAGCGTATCCCGTGTCTCTGATGGATTCCCATTTTTTTTCAAGATCCGATTCTAGACATCCTTCATGATAACAAAGCCCCCTTTTACTATCCACTTCACCACCGGCGTACCAAAGTACAGTTGGCTCGTCATAGTAATAGATTTTAGCTCCAAAAACACCTGCATCCGGGTAAGCCTCTGCTGCCTGCATAAAAGCATTAAGGATTTCAGGATCGACTCGTGCGTCATTATTCAAAAGTAGAACATAGTCCGCGCCTCTTTCAAGAGCATATGCGATACCCCGATTACATCCTTCTGCAAACCCAAAATTCTCTTCATTGCGCAAGAGACGGATCTGAGGGTAAAGCTCTTGAAATTCTTCAGCTGGAGCTTCGGATGAACCGTTGTCAACAAGAATAATTTCGAAATGGGGAAAGTTAATAGAAGTAACAGACTGCAAACAGCCAAGCGTTTCCTGCTTGCTATTCCAATTGAGTATGACTATTGCAAGATTCATCAATCATCCGATTTTTAATCATCTGTGCGTTATAACTTGATCTAACAAACGGGCCACTATACATAAACTTTACACCGATGCTGTAGCCATAATCTTCATACGCCTTAAATTGCTCCGGCGTGATAAACGCTTTCACTCTTAACTTATGACGGTGCGCTTGCAAGTAATGCCCAACTGTAATGATATCGCATCCTGCAGCATGGAGATCATCAATTGTTGCACACACTTCTTCGTCACTCTCTCCTAAACCCACCATGATACCCGACTTGACAAAGTCTGTTTTTCCGCTGTATTTTGCGTACTGCAAAAGTTCAAGCGTTCTATCGTACTGCGCCTTATGTCGAACACGCGGTGTAAGCGCTCTTACTGTCTCAATATTATGATTAAAAATCTCTGGTCGTTCACTAAGAATCACATCTGCCGATTTTAAATTCCCCGAAAGATCAGAAATTAACACTTCAATCGACACTTCCAGGTTAATACGTCTTGTTTCTCGGATAATCGCTGCAATATGCGCAGCTCCTCCATCTTCTAAATCATCGCGTGCGACCATTGTAATCACAACATGTTTCAATCCAAGCTCCTTTACAGAAAGAGCTATCCGCAAGGGCTCGTCCTCTTCAGGTGCTTTTGGTTGCTTAGAAAAGTCGATATCACAAAAACCACAATTGCGCGTGCACTGTTTACCTAAAGCCAAAAAAGTCGCTGTTTTTTTAGAATAACACTCAAGACGATTGGGACATTTAGCTTCTTCGCACACCGTATTTAGCCGATATTTTTCTAATATTCCACCCGTTTTAAAAAGATTGCCCCCTTCAGGAATCTTGCGATGAAGCCAAGAGGGAAATCTTCCAAGACTCTCTTCTTTCTCTTCAGGTTTTTCGGGTAAGATATTTAATCGGTTCATGCAATTCCTATTTCTTTAGCTTCGGGGGAAAATGGATCGGTGTGCCCTCTGCAATCAAAGCCGCTTCCATCCACGCCTCAGGCAATGTCGGATGCGCATGAATTGTGTCGCTCACTTCAGTAAGCGTAAGCTCATTATGGATTGCAAGAGCCATTTCTGCAATCAGACTTGCAGCTTCATGGCCAATTGCTTGCGCACCTAAAATTTCTCCCGTCTTTTTGTCTGAAATCACTTGAACAAATCCTTCTACTTCAATGGTTGCAACCGATTTACCAAGCGCTTGAAAAGGGAATTTACCGATAGAAACCGCGCGCCCCGCAGTTTCTGCCATCTCTTCTGTCATCCCCACTGTAGCGATTTCAGGATGGGTAAAAATCACAGCCGGTACAGCATTATAATGCATATGCGCCTCTTGCCCTGTAGCGTTAGCTGCGGCTATAATTCCCTGATGAGATGCGACATGAGCTAACAAAAACTGCCCCGTTACATCGCCAATGGCATAAATGCCAGGAACATTTGTTTCCATTTTGCCATTAACAACAATGGCCCCTTTATCACCCACCTTAACAGCCGTTTTTTCAATGCCAAGACCATCAGAGACAACTTTTCTACCAACGGAAACAAGCGCTATGTCAGCTGCCATCGCGGGTTTATCTTTAAGACGAATACTAACACCGCTTGATGTCTTGTCAATTCCCTCAACCATGACACCTGTTTCTATAGCAATCCCTTTTTTCAAAAACGCTTTTGTTAGCGCTTCAGAAACCGTTTTTCCCTGCAGTGCAACAATGGATGGAAGCGCTTCTAAAATTGTCACCTTCACTCCAAGCTCTGCAAAAAGGGAAGCAAACTCGCAGCCAATATATCCACCGCCGATAATTGCAAGAGATGTGGGTAATTTTGTCAGCTCTAAAATAGATGTGGAATTGAATATTTTTTCATGATCACAAGGAAATGCCGCAATATCAAGAGGAATCGATCCTGTTTCGATAATCACTATTGCAGCTTCTAT
>JAZKBL010000060.1:0-246 GCA_040388665.1 Chlamydiota bacterium | reverse complement strand
CGTAAGGAGAGAGAAACTCAGCAACACCTCGAAGAATCGTAATTTTATTAGAAAGAAGAAGCCCTTCAAGACTTTTACGGATTTTTTCAACAACACCATCTTTGCGCGTCTTCATCTTGCCATAATCAAAAGACACATCCCCTGTAGAAATCCCATATTCACTTGATCTTTTAATTTTATGCAGAACTTCAGCACCCCCAAGAAGCGTCTTTGTAGGAATGCACCCCACATTAAGACATGTCCCTC
>JAZKBL010000059.1:16221-63422 GCA_040388665.1 Chlamydiota bacterium | reverse complement strand
TTATTCAGCGTCTTGGATTGAATGCTCAGCTTCCTATTATCGTCTATACAGGTGTGTATGGGGAATATTATGAAGACTGTTTTAAAATGTTTTTAGAGTTAGTTCCAGATGAGGCTATACAAGTGCTGATCGTGCCTCATCCTCGTTATAAGGGGATCGTGGAGCAAAAACACTGCACAGTATTGAAGTTCGATGTTGCGCAATTGAGTATTATTAGTGAGTGGGAAGTAAACCCAGAAAAAAATGCCAAAACTATTGAACTGCTCTCCATTGCTGATGTGGTAATCACTGCGGATGCTACCTCGACGATTGTTTTTCAAGCGAATGCTCTCAAGAAAAAAGTCCTCTATGTCAATCCATCATCAAGTAAAGTAAGTGATGGGCTTTGTGTAAGAAAACTACTTCAAAAAATCAACAACTCTGAAGAGTTTAGTGTTCACTTAGTAAAAGAGGCCGGACAAGGATCTCATAGTGAAGATGTCTTTGAGCTGTTAGGTATTCCGAGAAATGGCGCACAATTATTGTGGGAAGAGTTTTTGCGTTAGCGATTGATACGAACGTACGCGTGCGTACGTTCGTAATTTAGGGGCTAAAATTCGATACCGAGTGTGGCGTAAAGGCCAGATAGCATAAAGTTGCTAATAGTGCGCTCGAATCCAACGGCAAACACGCCAACATCGGGAGTAACTGGAGTGCCAGCTGGGAGCACTTGTGGAGCTGTCATGTCGAAAGTTTGGACGGCATTGACGTAGATTTGGCACCGGTATCCGATTTCAATGAGGCCTTGGATGCACTTCCATGTAGGAAGGTAAGAAAAGCCGATCTTTTGCTCAAAACCTGGGACTAGTTGACTTCTACTTGGAACTTTAGTGGTTTGCGTGTTGGGCTCTGGTATGTCAAGAGCTGCAAGCTCTGGTGTCGTGGATTTGAACGTTGTGCCATTTTTCATTTGACCCATAATGAGTGAGAGAGCGGTGTTGCCTGAAAAGAAAAGGTGATTGAAAATTCTATAACCGTAGTCTAAACCTACCTGTGGGCCAGCTCCTGTAAACTTAGAAAAGGTGCCAACAGATCGTGTAATTGATGTTGCTGAATTAGAGTACTTCGAACCTAAAGTTTGTTTAATGCGGGCAAAACTGGCCCCTGCGTAAAACTGCGTATGAAAATTGTTAAAAAAACAGAGTTGTTTTCCAAAAACAAGATTCACTTCATCAAAATGGGAAGAGATTTTGCCTTTAGCAAGTTTATAAGCAGCAGAGTTAGGTCCAATATCAAAAATGGGGCCTACCATAAATCCTGCGGCTGATGAAGTCTTGTAAGAATCCGTGTCGTGTCCATGCAATCTTTCCCAATTAGCCATCATGTTGACATTGGACTTAATTAATCGAACATTGGCGCCAATTTCAAAACCGCAATGATAACTTGGGTCGATTTCAATCGCTTTCCAGTTTGCGTTAGCTGCAGGAACCGTGATATTTTCATCCAAACCGTCCGCTTGTACCGCATAATAAAAGTTGCTTCCATTAGGCTGTAAATAAAGAAACTCTCCAAAAAAACCGTAGGATATGCCTTCTGTTTTGCAAGCTTCGGGCGCACACTGTTCTGCAATAGGCTTGATTTCTTGATAAGTTGACTTGGATGGTTCCACTTGATCTGCGACAAGTGCTGATGCAAGCAAACAGGGAATTAGTGAAAATAGATGCTTCATTGTATTTTCCTTTTAGCGGTTAAGAAAGCTTGTTAACGTTATAGAGAATTTTAAATTTTATGAAAAGTACGATGAAGTCGTGCGTTAAAAAAATTGCTTTTCATTGAGCTTTTTCATACTGTGAAATTGGAAAATGGGGGGGAATATGCATAGGGTGTTGCTTGCGGGATTAGCGCTGCTTGGGAGCATTGAGGTAAATCCGCCGTATCCTGTGAGCGAAGTGCCTCAGTTGCCGCTTGAAGTTTATGCGGAGGCTTTTGCTAGAATTTTAGGCGATCAGCCAAAGCTTGTCCATTTAGCTGATGGTTTTGGTTTTACTGAAGGCCCTGTTTTTGTGCAGTCGGGACTTGAGGGGTATCTTCTTTTTACCGATCAGATCAATGACAACATCATGATTATGCGCTGGCATGGACTTGAGCCTTATGGCAGCATCACGCCACTTTCTTGGAGTACGCCGGTTGTATTTCGGCATCCGTCTAGTATTGCAGATGGGCAGACAGCTGATTTGCAAGGGCGTTTGTTAACAGCTGAAACAACCGGAAGGCGCGTTTCTATTACAGACTTTGACGGCAGTGTGAAGACGCTTATTGGGTTTTATCAGGGCAGGCCGCTGAACTCGCCGAATGATCTGGTTGTAAAATCGGATGGTACGGTTTGGTTCACTGATCCAAGTTATGGGTGTTTGCAGTTTCCTCAGGAGTGTTATTTGCCTAACAACGTGTACCGGTTTGATCCGCGCACAGGGGATTTGCAGGCGGTGATTCAGAATTTAAAAATGCCCAACGGCATTGCTTTTTCTCCAGATGAGAAGATTCTTTATGTGATCGATAGTGCAGCCATTCAGGCGCCGCGTACGTATTATGAAAAAAATCCTCATGCAATTTATGCCTTTGATATGACTTCAGATGGTCAAGGAGTTAAAGGACAGAGACTTTTTGCCACGGTGTCTCCGGGTTTTCCTGATGGGATGCGTCTTGATACTGCGGGCAATATTTATGTAGGCGCTTTAGATGGTGTTCAGATATTCAATCCTCAGGGTGAGCTGATCGGGAAAATCCGGATGCCGAAGGAGACGGCGAATTTGACGTTTGGTGGTAAAGGCAATAATATTTTGTTCATCTGTTCTTCAGACTCTATTTGGGCGATTAAACTGAATGCGCAAGGGGCGAAATCTGTGCCTGTAATCAATAGGAGCCCTTCTTGATGAAAAATCAAGTAACTGCTGTGTACATAGCGGGATTGATTCAGGGACTGTGTCTTGTGACGTTTCCTGCTGCGAGCGCGATCTTTACAAGTCCGCAGGATTTTCATCTTTCAAGTGCAGCGTATGGGAGTTTGTTTATTCCTCAAGCGATCATTTCTATTATAGCTTCGCTTTTTAGTGCGCAGTTATCTGATAGATGGGGGATTAAGAGGGTATTTCTTATAGGTCTTATTGCAAATTTGGTTGCGATGCTACTTTTAACAGCAAGTAGTATTGTTATGCGGCAATCGTTTGCTTATTTTATTTTACTTTGTGCAACAGCTAGTTTGGGGTGTGGTTTTGGGTTAATGGTCCCTGCTTTGAATACACTTGCAGCGCGGTTGTTTCCAAAGAAAGTGGATACGGCAGTTCTTGCTCTCAATGCCCTTTTAGGCCTTGGAACAGCTCTCGCGCCTCTTTTGATTACGCTCTTCGTGGGTTTTAGTGTTTGGTGGGGATTGCCTTTGTTTTTAGCATTAACTCTTATTTGCCTTTTTGCTTTTAGCTATAAAGTGCATTTTGAGAAGGAAAAGCAAAAACATAAAGAAAAGACAGTTTTAATCCCTTCCCATTTTTGGCTTTTTGCTGCGTTTGCTCTTCTTTATGGGATGATTGAGACGGTGAATGGGAACTGGGCGGTTGTTTTTATGAAAAATACGCTCCATGAAGGAGTATCTGCTGCATCCCTTGCGCTGACGTTATTTTGGACGATGATCACGGTGGGTAGGGTATTTTTTGCTTTAACGGAAAAATGGATTTCAGAAAAATTTGTTTTCCGGGTACTACCCCTTGTTGTTGCATGTGCTTTTATTTTTGCAGCTGAGGTGTCAGAAAAAAATGGGTTTTTAGGTCTTTACATTTTTGGTCTTGCAGGTTTTGGTTGCTCTGCTCTTTTACCGCTTACAATTAGTTTTGCGGATAAAGCAATTGCTTCTTCTATAGCAGGTGTTGTGATTGCCTTTTATTTATTGGGTTATGGGATTGCAGCCTTTGGCACGGGGGTCTTAATGGATTATGGACGTTTTAGTCTATCTACGATTTTTGGTTGCGCTGCAGTTGTAGCGCTTGGGCTTTCAGGCTTATCTTTTGTGATTACATGTTGTCGGAGGAAAAAAGTATGAGTTTAAAAGGGAAGGTTGCCATTGTGACGGGCGGCAATAGTGGCATAGGAGCGATGATTGTGCTTGAGCTTGCAAAACAGGGTGCAAACATTGTGATTGATTATCTTTCGCATCCTGAGGCGACAGATGAGCTTGAAAGAAAGATCGCAGCTCTTGGAGATCAAGCGCTTGGTGTTGCTGCAGATGTGAGTAAAATTGCAGATCTTCAAAAATTGATAGACGCTGCCGTAAAAAAATTTGGGCGTGTGGACATCATGGTGAACAATGCAGGCGTTGAGACACGTACTTCAGTGCTGGATACAACAGAGGCTCAGTATGAAAAGGTATTAGAGGTGAATCTCAAAAGCGCTTTTTTTGGAACACAGATTGCAGCCAAGCAAATGATTAAGCAAGGCGGCGGTGGCCGTATCATCAACATCACCTCTGTACATGAAGATTGGCCGATGCCGGGTAACATCGCATACTGTCTTTCCAAGGGAGGGATGCGCATGTTGACGCGCACAGCTGGGATAGAACTTGCAAAACACAATATTCTTGTTGTGGGTGTAGGTCCTGGAGCTGTTGCAACGCCGATTAATCTTGTGACGATGAAAGATCCAGCGTTGATGAAAAGATTAGATGATGCAATTCCACTTGGCCGTATGGCAAAGCCGGAAGAGATCGCAAGTGTTGTGGCTTTTCTTTCTGGTGATGGGGCTTCTTATATCACAGCAACGACGATTTTTGCCGACGGGGGAATCATGCTGCAAAGTCCGGGGTTATAATTTGACGACAGAAGAAGAAAAGAGACTTGATGCAACGCGCTTAGGAGCTGATAACTGGTACAAGTGGGGACCTTATTTAAGCGAGCGGCAGTGGGGAACTGTGCGTGAAGATTATAGTGAGGATGGAGAGGCTTGGGACTATTTAACTCATGAGCAGGCACGATCCCGCGCCTATCGTTGGGGCGAAGAAGGGATTGCGGGGATTTCAGATGACAAGCAGCAGCTATGCTTTGCCATTGCTTTATGGAATGGACGCGATCCGTATTTAAAAGAGCGTTTATTTGGTCTTACAGGCAATCAAGGCAATCATGGCGAAGATGTTAAAGAGTATTATTTTTACGTTGATAATGTGCCCTCGCACGCCTACATGAAGTATCTTTATAAATATCCACAAAGCGTTTATCCGTACGAACAATTAGTAAAAGAAAATGGACGTAGGACACGTCAAGATCCTGAATATGAATTGCTCGATACGGGCATTTTTGATGAGAATCGCTACTTTGATGTGTTTGTTGAATATGCAAAAACATCTTCTGAAGAGATCTTAATTCAGATCTCCGTTGCAAATCGTGGTCCAGAAGCCTCTGAAATTCATCTTTTACCAACGCTTTGGCTGCGCAATACATGGAACTGGACAGAGGGAAGTGTTAAGCCTGAACTTGAAGCTATTCAAACGACTATTAAAGTCTCGCATCCAGTTTTAGGAGAACGTTTTCTCTACTGTGATCATCCCACAGAATTGCTTTTTACGGAGAATGAGACGAATAATGAAAAACTTTTTGGATCAAAAAATAGTTCGCCGTACGTTAAGGATGGAATTGATGCCTATATCGTACAGAAAAAACAAGAAGCAGTGAATCCAGAAAAGCGGGGAACGAAAGCATCTGCGTATCATCTTTTACAAATCGGCGCCGGAGAAACGGTGGTCGTAAGGTTACGTCTTTCTGATAAGGGGAATATAAAAAAACCTTTTGGAGATGATTTTGCGCGAACTTTCAAGAAAAGAAAAGAAGAGGCAGACGCCTTTTATCAAAAGATCACGCCCTTTCCTTTACCAGATGACATGCGGCTTGTGCAGAGACAAGCTTTTGCGGGGCTTTTATGGAATAAGCAGTTTTATCATTACAATGTCGATCGTTGGTTGAAAGGTGATTCTAAAGAGCCGCTCCCGTCTGAAAAACGTAAACTGGGACGCAATGCTAGGTGGTGGAATTTAGATGCCTCAGATATTTTTTCAATGCCAGACAAGTGGGAGTATCCGTGGTTTGCTTCGTGGGATTTGGCGTTTCACGCGATTTCTTTTGCGATGATTGATCCTGATTTTGCTAAGAAGCAGCTTCTTCTTCTCATTAAAGAGTGGTATATGCACCCTGACGGGCAGATTCCTGCTTATGAATGGGAATTTAGCGATGTGAACCCACCTGTACATGCGTGGGCAGCATTACGTATTTATCAGATTGAATCTGCGATGTACGGGCGTAAAGATAGAAATTTTTTAGAGCAGATGTTTCAAAAACTCATCTTTAACTTTACATGGTGGGTCAATCGTAAAGATAAAGATGGACGCAACATCTTTCAAGGGGGATTTCTTGGTTTAGATAATATCAGCATGTTCAATCGTTCCAAAGAAGTTCCGATGGGCGGCGTTCTTGAACAGTGTGATGGAACCGGGTGGATGGGGATGTATTGTTTGAACCTTTTACAGATGGCTCTTGAGCTTGCAGTAGAAGATGCGAATTATGAGGAAATGGCGACTAAGTTTTTTGAGCACTTTATCTATATTGCAGATGCGATTAATAATATTGCAGGTCAGGTAGATGGTCTTTGGGATGAAAAAAGCGGTTTTTATTATGGACTTGTGCGCATGCCAGGTGGCAAGAAGATCCAACTCAATCATGATTCAATCGTAGGGATTATTCCTTTGTTTGCTGTTGCTGTGAACGAGCCGATAGATTCTTTAGCGTTTCCTAAGTATCGAGAACGGTTTCAGTGGCTGGTTGAGCATCGTCCCGAACTTGTTCAGTCTGTCGTGCAAGTAGATAAATTAGAAATGAAAGGCTCTCTTTTGATTGCGCTTGCAAGCCCGGAAAGGTTGCAACGCATTCTTAAAAAACTTCTCGATGAAAATATTTTTCTTAGCCCATATGGAATACGTTCTGTCTCGCACGCGCTAGGGAAGTATCCCGCTGTTTTAAATCTTGGGAATCAAGAGTTCCGTTTGGATTATGAACCCGCAGAATCGACGATACCTCTTTTTGGAGGAAATTCTAACTGGAGAGGGCCTGTGTGGTTTCCGCTTAATTATTTGTTAATTGAGACACTTCAGAAGTATCACTATTATTTAGGTGATGAATTTAAAGTGGAATGCCCTACAGATTCTGGAAATTATGTTTCTTTATGGGATGTTGCTTCAGAGATCAATCATCGGCTTATTAAAATTTTTCTGAAAGATGAAAATGGGAGACGGCCTGTGTATGGAGGGATTGAAAAGTTTCAGACAGATCCTTACTGGCGCGATTACATTTTGTTTCATGAATATTTTCATGGAGATAATGGCGCTGGACTTGGCGCTAGTAATCAGACAGGATGGACAGGACTTGTAGCTAAGTTAATCCAACAGTACGGCGAGTATGTATTGCAGAATAAACCTCCGCTAGAGTTTGAAAAAAGGAAAGCTGGCAAAGCTTAAGGAAAGGACGATGAGTACAGAATACGATGTGATCATTATCGGAAGTGGGGCTGGAGGCGGAACCCTTGCGCATCACTTGGCTTCCTCTGGAAAGAAGATCTTAATTTTAGAGCGAGGCGACTGGCTTAAAAGAGAGCCGCAGAACTGGAACGTCTCCTCAGTATTTGTTGAAAATAGGTACATTTCTAAAGATACTTGGTATGACAGTAAAGGCAAAGCTTTTCAGCCCCAGATCCACTACTTTGTTGGCGGCGCTACAAAGATGTATGGAGCGGCTCTTTATCGCTTGAGAAAAGAGGATTTTGGTGAACTTAAGCATCATGACGGGATTTCTCCTGCATGGCCCATTTCTTATGAGGAAATGGAACCTTACTACACAAAAGCAGAAAAGATGTATCAAGTGCATGGACTGCGAGGCGTTGATCCTACAGAACCACCCTTTAGCGCCCCTTATCCTTATGCGCCTGTTTCTCACGAGCCGCGCATTCAAAAACTCTACGACAATTTGGAAAAAGCAGGTTACCATCCTTTTCCAGCGCCGTGCGCAATTATGTTGAACGAACAGGATATGGCCTACAGCAGGTGTGTGCGTTGCAACACATGCGATGGTTTTCCCTGTCTTGTTCAAGCAAAAGCTGATGCGGAAATAGTGGGTGTTCGGCCAGCGCTTGAATTTCCAAACGTTACCCTTCTTAAGAATGCCCGTGCGGTTAAACTTAATACCGACTCATCTGGTAAAAAAGTGACAGAAGTAGTCGTTGAGATCGATGGAAAGCAAGATCTGCTGCGTAGTAAGATTGTTGTCGTTGCGTGCGGCGCTGCAAACTCAGCCAAACTTCTTCTTATGTCTGCAAATGATAAGCATCCGAGCGGGCTTGCTAATGGCTCTGACCAAGTTGGCCGTAATTACATGTTCCATAATAGCCAAGCGGTCCTAGCTCTTTCATTAGAGCCTAACCCGACTTGGTTTCAAAAAACGTTGTCTCTCAACGATTTTTACTTCGGCATGGAAGGTTTTGATTTTCCGATGGGAAATATTCAGATGATCGGCAAATCACTCGGCGCCATGTACAAGGGAGAAAAGCCCTTAGAAACAGCGCTTGCCCCCATGATGATGCTTGATGAGATTGCGCATCATGCTGTTGACTTTTGGCTTTCAACAGAGGATCTACCCGATCCAAACAACCGCGTAACGATCAACAAAGAAGGAAACATCGTCCTAAATTACACGCCGAATAATCAGGTTCCCAAACAAAAACTCTATGAAAAACTCAAGTCGATGTTAAATCACCTGGGGATGCATCCCGATCATCTCATTCCGCGTAACGCCTATCTCAAGACTGAAATTCCCATCGCAGGCGTGGCTCATCAAGCCGGTACTTGCAGATTCGGCAAAGATCCCAAAACCTCCGTCTTAGACACCAACTGCAAAGCGCACGAACTTGATAATCTCTACGTTGTAGATACAAGCTTTTTCCCTAGCATCGGCGCCGTCAACCCCTCGCTCACCGCCATCGCAAATGCTCTGCGCGTCGGCGACCATTTGCTTAGGGTGTTTTGATTTTTTTATACCAATAGAAAAGAAAGATAGGGCTAATCGTTACAAGATTGCCGGTGATGATCATGGTCAGATAGCGTGTGGGGCTTCCGATGTTAATGTTTCCCGGCGGAAAGAAGCTAATGATGATGGTAAGAAGACAGCCCGTCATTCCTAAAAGGGCAACAGACCACATGCCCCATTGTTTTCCTGGGATTTTAAAGGTTTGAGGGCGGTCGATGTATTTATAATGCAACCTGATTCCTGCAGAGAACATCAGAATATACATCATCATATAAAGCTCTGTACTAAGTGCTGTCAAGAACCAGTAAAAAGCGTTAACACTTGGCTCAAAAAGGAAGACGATACAGAGAAGAGTCACAAGGACAGCTTGGGCTAGGAGAATATTATAAGCGACCCCTGCAGCATTTTTCTTTTTAAAGAAGGGAGGCAAGAACCCAAATTCTGCAGCGTGGAGAAGTCCTTTAGCGGGGGAGATGAGCCAATTGATGATGGTGCCGATCGATCCGATCACAATGGCAACAGTTAAAACGGGGATGAGCGCTTGCAATCCGAATGCATGGAAAAAGCTGCTGAAGACTTGCATCACGCCAGAGACAAGGTTGATCTCTTGGGCTGGAAGTACAAAAGCGATTGCCAAGGAGCCAAGTACCATAGAAAAAAAGATGAAGACGGTAGCAATAAGAACAGCTTTAGGGAAATTTTTCTGCGGATCGCGGATGTCGTTGACATGTACGCCAGAGAGCTCCATGCCTAAAAAGGCTGCCATGATGGCAATGAGGGAAATCCAACTTTCTGTCGCACCAAGAGAGGGGATGAGAGAGTCTGTAGTGAGATGAATTTGCAGAGGTTTTCCGCTTGAAATCCAAATGATGCCAAGAAGGATTAAAAGACCCATTGGAAGAATCGTTCCCAAAGTCGCGCAGATGTTGTTGATGCGCGTTGAAATATGAAGTCCTTTAAGATTGACGAGGGTAAGTCCCCAAAATACGGTGAGAATGCAAGCGACGAGGTACCCTTTATTTTGGGCAAGCTCGGGGTCAATGAGGTAAGCAAAAGTTCCTGCGATGAAAGAGAGTATCGTTGGATACCAGACCATTGTGTTGATCCACTGAAGCCAAATGGCAGCCATTGCCATCTTTTCTCCAAACGCGCGGTTAACCCATTGGTAGACGCCCCCCTTTTCTGAAAAAGTAGCAGAAAGTTCTGCAGAGACAAGTGCTGTTGGAATTAAAAAGATAATTGCTGAAAGCGCGAAGAAAAAGATGAGAGAACTTCCAAACAGCGCTGCTGCTGGAAGATTTCTCATGTTATCGATCGCTGCAATCATTAAAATAACAAGGGAGAATAGAGGGATCTTTTTTGCCATAGAAGTAGTTTACCCGTCTATGTTATTTTTTTCCAATCATTTAACAGGTGATAAAAATCAGTGATTTAAGCTATAAACTTGTTTTAACAACAATTAAAATACGGTAGATTTGTAAGTGGCAACGGTTATAAAAATAGAAGGTCTCTCTAAGACGTTCACCGTTAAAGAGACGTTTCCTGGTATTTTAGGGACTCTTAAAGGTCTTTTTTTTGCACGAAAAAGCGAAATAGTTGCTATTAAAGAACTTATTTTTTCAATCAAAGCAGGGGAACGTGTTGCTTTCATTGGCCCTAATGGCGCTGGTAAGTCGACTACGATTAAAATGCTCACAGGTATTTTACATCCTACGAGTGGGAATATTGAAGTTTTAGGATTGGTGCCTTGGAAAGACAGACATGCTCTTGGGTATCAGATTGGTACTGTTTTTGGGCAAAGAACGCAATTGTGGTACCATTTGCCGCCGTCAGATACGTTTGATCTGCTGTCAAAAATATATGAGCTGGATGATAAAGTTTATAAAAAGCGCCTTGAGGAGTTTGTTGCTCTATTCGAGATAACGCATTTGTTAAGTAAGCCAGTACGGCAGCTTTCTCTTGGTGAAAGAATGCGTTGTGAGATCGTAGCGAGTTTGCTGCACAACCCTAAAATTCTTTTTCTCGATGAGCCTACAATTGGCTTAGATATTAATGCAAAACTCATGATTCGCGGGCTTTTGAATAAATTGTCTAAAGAGCATGGAACGACCTTGTTTCTGACATCGCATGATACAGCAGATATTGAACAAGTCTGCGATCGCGTGATTGTTTTGGATAAAGGATCGATCATTACTGATAGTTCTTTAAGAGAACTGAAAAAAACGTACATGAAAAAGAAAATATTGACGTTGACAACAGACGCCGAAATTTTGTCATTGGATTTGCCAGGGATTCAAGTTTTAGAAAATGGATCCTATTATTTCAGCTGCGAAGTAGATACTGAAATTACACCGATTGAGAGGGTGATTCAAGAAGCGCTTAAGCTCGCTAATCTAAAAGATGTTACCATCGAAGATCCTTCTATGGAAGAAGTGATACGACTTTTATACAAAAACACATCGGATGCATAAATATTTTACTGTTTTTTACATCTCCTTCATTCATGCATTAAAAAATTATAAGGTGCTCATTGGTCTTAGCGTTTTTTTAATGACATGTCTTGTGATTTTTGCCCATCTTTGGAAAATTGCCGCTGCAAAAATTGGAGCAGTAAGCCTTAATGCAGAGCAGCTTCTTTGGTATATAGCATTCAATGAATGGGTGCTTGTTTCGATTCCGGAAACGCAAGAAAACATGGAGCAGGATCTGCGGAGTGGGCGCTTGGCTTATCTTTTACCAAGACCTATTTCCTACCTTGGTTCAACGTTTGCTGAAAGTATGGGAACGCTTACAGTCAATCTTCTTGTTTTGGGGTTTGTGACATTTTTATTTACATGGTGGCAGGCGGGTTCTTTGCCTTTCCATCCGAGCGGTCTTATTGTAACTGTAATTTTTGGGTTTTTGGCAGCAATCATTGGAATCCTTTTTCAAATGTTGATTGGTCTATCTGCTTTTTGGCTGAATGAGGTTAGTCCGTTTTATTGGATATGGGAAAAATTGCTTTTCATGCTGGGAGGTTTGATGCTTCCGCTTGCTGTATATCCGCAGTGGATTCAATCGATTGCATGGTTTACTCCTTTCCCTGCGATTTTGGGGGATCGAAGCGCTTTAGCTTTTGATTATAGTGTGGCATCCGTTACCACTTTAGCTTGTTCCTTAATTGGGTGGGGAGCTTTTGGATTTGTTTGCTTGATTTTCCTTTACCGCAAGGGTCTTAATATACTGAATATTGAAGGGGGCTAAAGTGAAAACCATTTTGTTTTTTTTAGCTCTTCTTAGGGTAAGTATTAAAGCATCCATTACAAGACGCGGCGCTTTTCTTGTTGAATCTGTTTTATTGATAGCGAGCAATTTGATCTTCTTTTTCATCTGGTGGGTGTTTTTTCGTCAGTTTAATGATGTTGCTGGCTGGAACTTTAACGATATGATTGTTCTCATGGCTGTTGGCACAGGAGGGTACGGATTGATGCAGATATGCTTTGGAGGAGTGAAGAATTTAGCAAAAATCATTCAAAGTGGCGATCTAGATCCTTTTATGACGCAGCCTAAAAATTTGCTTGTACACGTTATTGGCTCAAAATCTCTTTCGAAAGGATGGGGACATTTGATGACCTCGATAACATTGATTCTTTTAGGAGGGATTACAACACCTTTTCTTATTAGTCTTATTCTCATTGGTATTTTTTGTGCATGTTTAGTCTTTACGGCAGTTAGTATCATGGCGCACAGTCTTGGTTTTTGGATGGGAAGTATAGAGGGAGTGTCTAAAAAATACTGTGATGCCCTTTTTCTTTTTGCACTCTATCCCACAAATATTTATTCTGGCGTGCTTCAAGTAATTATGTTCACTTTGATTCCAGCAGGTATTATTGGCTACTTGCCGGTTGAGCTTATGCGCAACTTTACATGGATACAATTATTTGTTTTAATAGGAAGTGCATTTACTTTTTTTACGCTCGCTTTTTTTGTTTTTTATGCAGGGATTAAAAAATATGAATCTGGAAATCAGTTTGGAACACGGTTATAGGTTTTATGTCTAAAGAAGATTGTTTTCATCTTGGAGTCAAAGCCCTTATTCATAATGAGGAAGGGAAGATCCTTCTTTTAGAGAAACATCCAAAAAATAAAGCGGGAAGATGCTGGGATATTCCTGGCGGCCGCATAGGGAAAAGTGAACCTTTAGAAGCTGCGTTAAGACGCGAGGTCTACGAAGAAACGGGGCTGCAACATCTGACCGAGGTGCAGTTTTTCACAATGGTGCTAACAGACATGCGTATTGTGGTGCCTCATGGCGATGTTGGGTTAGTTTTAGCAGTATATTTGTGTCGTGTTACTGAGGACATCAATATTATCTTAAGCGATGAACACATTCATTTTGATTGGTTTGATCCTAAGAGCGTCTGTAACTTAGTGTCCCCTTATTTTCCTCAAGCACTTATCGAGAAAATCCTTAATGGGAGGTAACATGAAGATACTTTATTTGTTGCATGCGGCATTTGAGACGCCGGGAATTATTGAAAGCTGGTCGACTGAAAAAGGTCATGAGCAGAGCTACATATCCACCTATCTAGGAGAAGTTCTGCCTTCTTTTTCATTATTCGATCTTATTGTTGTCATGGGCGGGCCGCAGAGTGTTGTGAATCTTGATGAAAATCTTTATTTAGAAAGAGAAATCGCGTTCATTCGTAGCGCGTTACAAGCAAAGATTCCGGTTTTTGGATTTTGTTTAGGAGCTCAGCTTATAGGTGCAGCGCTTGGTGTTCAAGCAGAACATAGTCCCTACAAAGAAGTGGGTATTTTCCCGATCGTTCTCACAGAGGAAGGAATAAACGACCCTATTTTAGAGGGACTGCCTCAGGAATTTCTCACATTTCATTGGCACGGCGATATGCCGGGTCTAACAAAAGAAGCGGTTGTTTTAGCTACAAGCGCAGGCTGTCCTCGTCAGATCATTCGTTACTTGCCCCACGCTTACGCTTTTCAATGCCATCCAGAGATGACATTGCAAGGCGCTGAGGAGATTGTCAAAAATTGTCCTGAAGATTTTTCCCCGGGGGAATATATTCAGACACAGCAGCAGATTCTTGTGCCAAATTTTTATGCTCTGAATCGTCAGAATATGACGCGAATTCTAGAGAATTTTTTTGCAAAAGCATGGTCTTGCGCACGAATGTCCTAAAAGAATTTTCGGCGGTGCAATAGCGATTAGGTTTGTAAAAGAACAAGAAGAAGAATTTAACGCGAAGGAGAAAAAAGGCGCAAAGACGCAAAGAAGAGAAAAATTTCATAAATTCTCTTTTTTTTCTTTGCGTCTTCGCGTCTTCTTCCTCCTTTGCGTTAAATTCTTCCTGCTTAGGTTATAAAAATGTCGATAACATCAAGTTGTTCCAAAACCAGATATAGAGTATGCTCTTCATGGGTTTTTATTGAATGAGTTGAGCGAGATGCCACTTACAGCGGGAGACAAAGCGAGCTTACAGTATTGCCAAACAATTATTAAAGAACGTGGTTTATGATACTTAAACAATCAAGGCTTGAGACTGCACTTGGGTCTGTTATTACACTCGTAGATGAAGAATTTCTTTACCTTTTGGAAATTGAGGGAAGAGGTGGTTTAGATAAAGATATAGAGAAACTGCAGAAAAAAACAGGAGCTGAGATTGTTCCTGGCTCTACCCCCATCACGGCGCTTATAGAAAAAGAACTTAAGTTGTATTTCGAGGGCAAGCTGCAGACATTTAAAACGCCGCTTGCAACTTTTGGAACTCTTTTTCAAAGACGCGTTTGGAAAGAACTGCAAAAGATTCCTTTTGGTGAGACACGCTCCTACGCAGATATTGCGCGGATTTTAGGAAGACCTACAGCTTTTCGAGCCGTAGCGCAAGCGAATAGATCCAATCGAGTTGCCATCGTGATACCGTGCCACCGCGTTATTTATGCAGATGGAACTCTTGGCGGATATGCAGGAGGCCTTGAGCACAAGCGATGGTTGCTTGACCACGAAAGTAAAATCGTTTAAGCAGAAGTTTTATTCCGCGCAAGATGGGTTACGGAGGCCTGAGCTAAGGGATAGATGATCATTTCGGCGATGTTGACGTGTAGAGGGCGCGTGACGCAGTAGATGATGGCGTCTGCAATGTCATTTGCGACAAGCGGGGTAAAATCTGCATAAAAGTTGTCTGCTATTGTTTTATCTTTCCATCTCACTTCGCTAAACTCTGTGTGGACAGCGCCTGGGTCGATTTCAGTAACGCGAATGGATTTGCCTAAAAGATCTAAGCGCAAAGATTTACTAATTGCTTTTACGGCATGTTTTGTTGCGCAGTAGATGTTACCCCCTGGATAGCAGTCATGGCCAGCAACTGAGCCGAGGTTGACGATATGGCCTACATTGCGTGCGATCATTTGGGGAAGTATCGCCCTTGTCACGTAAAGCAGTCCGAGGATGTTTGTGTTGATCACAAGGTCCCAATCATCGGGATTTCCTTCTTGAATAGGATTTGTTCCTAGTGCAAGTCCTGCGTTGTTGATTAAAATATCGATTTGATCCCAAGGCTTACTCAAGCCTTGGATGGCATTGCTAACCGCAGTCTTGTTCTGTACATCTAGCTCAAGAGCGAGAGATTCTGTGTGGTACTGCTTTTTTAGTTTTTCCTGTAGATTATGCAGTCTGTCAAGACGCCTTGCTGTGAGGATCAGCTTTGCACCTTGTGCCGCGCAGTGTTCTGCACAGGCACTTCCAATTCCACTTGAGGCTCCCGTAATAAAGACGATTTTATTTTTGAGTAGTTCTGTGTTCACAACTCTAACTTTAAAAAATTTGATTGAAAGTTGTAAAGAACATTTTCTTGGGTTGTGTTTCGATAGAAAATCAGAGATAATCAAGGTATGAGCCTACCCCACCATTCTAAGAATTCGCTTTTTGCGTCTTTTTTCCTATTTTTCAGCACTTCTTTTTGGTCTACTTATTCAAGTATGTCTCGCAAAGAAGTTCTAAAAAATAGAAAAAAATCCATCAAAAATCAAAATCTTGAAATAGTGGGATAGGCTCATGAAAAGATTTAGCCGTTCTTCCGCAGATAAAAAAGATATGAACTTTGCGATGCGCATTTCGTTTGGCGTTGGGCTGTTCATGCTTTTCATTAAGACCTATGCTTATTATCTCACAGGGTCGGCAGCGATTTTATCCGATGCTTCAGAGTCTGTGATTCATGTATTTGCTGTTGGTTTTGCAGCATATAGTATGTGGCTTAGCTTAAAGCCTGCTGATAAAAATCACCTTTATGGTCATGAGAAAGTAGCGTTTTTCTCAGCTGGCTTTGAAGGAGCGATGATTATTGGAGCTGCATGTTTTATCTTTTATGAGGCGGTTCATAAAATGATCACAGGCTTTGAGATAGAGAATATTGATACTGGTTTAGAGTTTATAGTGGTTGTTGTCGTTATCAATTTTCTTCTCGGAGGCTATCTCATCAGAAAAGGGAAGAAGCATAAATCGATTGTGCTTGAAGCCAATGGGAAACATATTCTCACTGATTGCTGGACAAGTTTTGCCGTGATTGCTGCGCTTGTCTTAGTGAAGTGGACAGATATTGCTTTATTTGATCCTTGCATTGCCATTCTTGCCGCTTTGAATATTTTATGGACGGGCAGTAAGCTTATCAAGCGCAGTGTTGGGGGATTGATGGACCGAGCGGATAAGCACCTTCACAAGAAAATTTCAGAGGTGATTGAGCAAGAAACGCGTTCTCGAGATTTAGAATTTCACCATCTAAGACACCGGCAATCAGGAAGTAAGATCTTTATCGAATTTCATCTTCTTTTTCCTAAAGACGTAAGTATTGTTCATGCGCATGAGCTTGCAAGTGAGATTGAGTCTTGTCTTCAGATGTCTCTTGAAGAAGAAACAGATGTTTTTACACATCTAGAACCAAAAGAAAGTCACGATCAGACCCACAGCAAATATGGGCTTCCTATATAAACGCTATTGTTAAAATTACAGAATGTGTTGTAAGATTGGTCGCTTCATTTTAAATAGGAGTGAGTTGTGCATATATCTAAAGTGGAACCTAAAATCTCGGTTTTGATTCATAATATCGATCATTATATAAATCAAAAAGAAGATGTAGAATCTTGTGAAATTATTAAAGAAATACGTGATAAATTATTCAGTATTACTCAACAAATTTATCAATATCCATATTCAGTTTCTCATGGACTTTATGCAGAAAGATTTTTTATTATTCACTCTCTTAATGATAGCTTAGATATCATAAAACTTCAAGATGAGCTTCATCCGCAAGCCGAATTGAATGCTAAGATTTTAAAAACAATTAGTGGTATTTTAAAAGGGATATCTCATCATGAACAAGCTGCAAAAGTATGGTATGAATTAGCATGGAAGACGCTTAAGAAAAATCCAACAGAAGCAGATATGGAGGAGTTTTTCTATATTCTTAAAGAAGGACTGAAAAAAGAATTTTTATTGTTGCAACATGATTTCGGAGCAACGATTTTTCATAAAATTGTTGATGATGAGAGCTATATGCCTTATCTTTCCTTATTAAAAGACGTAGGTCTTTCTCCCGAAATATTAAATAGTTCAGAGCAGAATCCATTTTGTATGGCTATAGAACACGGTAATATTAAAATGGCTCAAGCAATAATTATGATGTTCGGTAGTGATAATTATTTAAACGGTGATGGTAAAACGGAAGTTCCACTTATTAGCATGATTATGCGTCGTAACCATCATGGTAAAAAACATAAAAAAATAGAGTATTTAAAACTTATTGAGATGATCCTTGCGACTGATATCAACGTGAACCAACAAACCAATGCAGGCTATACTGCTTTGCATAAAGCGTGTCAATATCGAGATGTGCGTGTTATTGAGCGGTTGTTAAAAGCTGGCGCCCGATTAGACATTGCTAATAAAGATCAACAAACCTCTTTGGATATGTTAGCTGATGAAATGGCTCTTAGTCAAGCAGTTAATGATGAAATAGAAGAGGGATGTCGTGTACTGCTCTCTAATTGGATAGCGCAAAGTCCTACTTTTGCTGGGGTGTCTTTTTCTTGGTAATCATCTAAGGAACTCCTATTCCAAAATAATCGAATCCTTTGTCACGTAGTTCTTGAGACTGATAGAGATTGCGCCCATCGAAAATTGCTTTGCCTTTCATGGCTGATTGAATTTTTTCAAAATCAATGAAACGAAACTGCTTCCATTCTGTTAAGATTGCGAGAGCATCGGCGCCTGTTGCCGCTTCATATTCACTTTGGCAGAAAATAAGGTTGGGGTTTTTTGGAAGAAAATGTGCTGCTTTTTCCATGGCTATAGGATCGTAGAGGCGTAAAATAGCGCCTTTAGCAAGGAGTTCTGCAATGATCTGAAGAGAAGGTGCTTCGCGCATATCATCTGTATCGGGTTTGAAACTAAGCCCTAACAGTGCAATTGTTTTTCCTTGAACATTGTTAAAATAATTATGAATTTTTTTCGCAAGCACTGTTTTTTGACGGACATTGATCGTTTCAATCGCTTTCAATAAGGGGACATCGTAATTGACAGCTTTTGCCATTGCTTGAAGAGCTTGAATGTCTTTGGGAAAGCAAGAGCCTCCAAACCCGATTCCCGGGAAGAGAAAATGTTTACCAATGCGTCTATCAGCGCCAATGCCAATTCGTACGTTGTTGATGTTTGCTCCGAGGATTTCACAAAGTCCTGCTAGTTCGTTCATGAAAGAGATGCGACTTGCAAGCATGGCGTTTGCGGCATATTTTGTCATTTCGGCAGAGGGCACGTCCATGATAATGATACGGTCGGGTGTTAATGTGAAGGAAGAGTAGATCTCTTTCATCAAGGATGCTGCAGTTGGATTGTTTACGCCAAGGATGATTCTATCAGGGTTTAGACAGTCGCTGACAGCTGTGCCTTCCTTTAGGAATTCAGGATTTGAGACCATATCAAAAGCATAGTCTACATCTCTTTCTTTCAAAATTTGCTCTATGCGTTGTTGAACGAGTGTTCCTGTGCCTATGGGGATGGTAGATTTGTTCACGATGAGCTTATAGCCATCCATATGTTTTGCGATTTCTGTGGCAGCGCTCAGTACATAGCTGATATCGCAGGAGCCATTTTCATCAGAAGGAGTAGGGACGGCAATAAAACAAGCAAGAGAGTTTTTTAAGCTGTCTTTGTAATTTGTAGTGAAGACAAGGCGCCCAGCTTGTGTATTGCGTTTGATAATCTCTTCAAGACCTGGTTCAAATATAGGAATTATGCCTTGTTTTAACCTTTCGATCTTATTTGTATCGATGTCTAAACAGATGACATGATGGCCCATTTCTGCAAAGCAAGCGCCTGTGACAAGACCCACATAACCAGTGCCGATGACAAGTAAGTGCATCGAACTATTTTTGTGCTCTAGAGGTTCGGGAAAAGAGGGGGCTGCCGATAAAGAAATGAAAAGTGGTAAAAAAACCGCTGTGAGTAGTCTGAGGGGGGACATAATCTCTCCATTGTATAAGAAAAAAGAGATCATGGTAATCTAAGACTATAGAATATTTCTAGAACTTTTTACGAGTGTTTGTCCTGTTCTAAGAGTTCTTTTGCTGCAGCTTTAAGAGTTGTCAGTCCTTTTTGAAATCCGAGCTGTTTTAATAAGGTGTCGAGATAGCGTATCTCAGCAGATAGCTGGTCATTGATAGACTCTAGTTCGGAGAGTTTTTTTAATAGCTGTTCTTTATTCATAATGATATCCTGCCCTGCTTTGTGTATATAGTATAAGCCAAAAGTGTGCCAAGGCTTGAAAAAAATGATTTGCGCACTAGAATGGTGTCTAAAGGAGTTCATTATGCTATTTAAGATCTTATATTTATGGATATTTTCAATTTTATTCACTTTATCCAGCTGCAGTGACAATAAAAAAGAGCGGGAATTTGACGAGCTCGATAGGATGGCCCAAGAAATAACACAACCGACTCAGCATCAGAACATCGCTGAAGAAGATGGCATGGCAGAGACTACAGCCGATATAAGGTAAGAAAAACCTCGCTAGGCATTTTTTGCCTAGTAGATTTTTCAAATGCCGCCGGTCAGGCGGTTTGGAGTGCGGCGACTCGTTGCCGCTTTTTTTTGCAGCACCTTGGTGCTGCATTTTCATTTTTAAAGAGCAGCGTCAAGCCGCTGCCGAGAAAAGCGGTGACGAGTCACCGCACTCCAAAGGCCTGTCTTTATTGATTAACGGTAGAGGGTGACTTCCGGTGAGATTTTGGAAATCATCTCGTCAAGCCGTGCCATTTCTTCATAGCGGCTCTTATGGACGATGTGTCCGTCATAATAGTATTGTACTTGCGCGACACCATCAACAAAGAATGTTGAAGGACCGTGTTTTTTGTTGTTTTCCCAAGAAATCTGATGAGAAATGCGATCGCCGTCGATGTAGTGCGTTTCTATGCCGTTTTTTATTCCATCCAGGTAAGAAACTTCTAGGTATTTATAGCCATTCTTGAAGTAAGTACACAGGCCATGCAAGTTACCATTGAGCCATTCTTCTACGGCGATAGGTTCTCCTGTTTCAGCAAAAGTTCTTTTTTCTCCATGAAGTTTTCCTAGGTGAAAATAAGCAACGCTCTCAGGAGCTCCATTACGGAAAAAGCTTTCTCTTTTCGTTACATAACCTCTTTCGACAACATCTTTTGAAAGAAGAATGCCGTTTTGATCTCTACGTATGCGCAGGCCGGTGCCTTTTTCTACCCGTGATTCGATCTCATTGTTCAAGGTGCAGTATTGTCCTTCTAAAAGTTCTTCATGAGCATATTCCTCAATGCACATTGGGCTACCTTCTGTATACCACACGGTTGCAGAGTGGCGAGAAGGAGAGAGTTGAACCATTTCTTTTAAAGGCATGCCGCGCTCGTCATAGACGATTTCTTTAACTAAGGTGTTTTGATTGTAGAGAAAGTATTTTTCGATGGTCTGGCTATGGGGAAATGTATGAGTACAGGGACCATGTTTGATGCCATTTTCATAAGTTGCAGTGATGGTAACACCATTTGTTAGGTTGGTGATGATCTGGCCGGGATAGCGGTTAGCCTCCCACTCTTCTAAGGAAACCGCATATCCGTACTTATGGATATAGCGCTCGGAAATGACAGGGTTTTCTTGATTGTCCTTTCCGCAGCTTGAAAGGAAGAGTCCTAGAGTTCCTAGAACGAAATAGATCTGCTTATTCATAAACATTGACCTCTTGATGGCTTATCGCTAAATGATCTGATCTCTTAGCTTTTTTGTTACTTCGAGCGTAATTCTCGCATGTTCTTGTTCTACAGTTTCTTGACTAATCGTTTTTTCTTTATCACGGTAGATAAATCGGAACGTTGCGTTTTTCTTATCTTTCCCGATTTGTTCACTTTTGTAAAGATCTAAAAGGTAAGCATCTTCTAAAAGACGAGAAGAAGTTTCTTTTATTGTCTTCAAAAAAAGCCCGATGGGGCATTCTTCTTTGAGAGTGATCGTCCAATCTCGCTCTGAGCCCGGGTAAAGATTTAACGCTTCAACGTGAAGTTCTTTTTGTCTTAGAAGCAGAAGATCGTGGAGATTTAACTCTGCAAAATAGACACGGTTGCGGATGTCTAATTCGTAAAGGTGAGTGGGATGAACTTCTCCAAGGGATCCTAAGATAGTGTCTTTTGACTTGATGCGAGCTTGTCTGCCGGGATGGAAATTGCGTAAATGAGAGGGCTCAAAAGAAATGTTGGAGATGTTAAGTGCTTGCAGAAAATTTTCGACTTTTCCTTTTAAATCAAAAAAATCTACTTCTTCAGGCTTCGGATCAAAGTGATAGGGGGCTGCAGCGCCTGTGAGAAGAATGGCAGCCATAGAGGGTTCTTTAAAGATTGCTCCCTCTTTAAAATGGATTCTTCCAATTTCAAAGGCATTGATTGTGAAATTTTGTTTGTTGAAATTGTTTTTTACTGTTTGCAAAAAACCGGGAAGAAGAGAGACGCGCAGCACAGATTGTTCGATAGAAGAGGGATGCAATACATGAATGACGTTCTCTTTGGAGAAAGTATGTTCTTTTGTGAGATCAGAAAGAAAAGGGCTAATCAAATCACAGGTGTGTATTTCTGTTAGGTTGCAAGCAGTCAGAAGAGATCTAACTTCTCTTTCGAAGAGATAAATAGGAGAGTCGCTGATGTTTGAAGAGGAGTATTGCGGCGGTTTAAGATCGATATTATTATAGCCGTAAATACGTGCTGCTTCTTCAACTAAATCAATTTCATTTTTGAGATCATTCCTATAAGAAGGGATAATTGTGTGGAGGGTTTGAGCTTCCTCTTTTTCGACATGGATTTCGAGTCGTTCGAAAAAGTTAATAATTTCTCCTGTGCTCAGTTCTGTGCCAAGAAGTTGGTTAACACGTGTAGTGCGACAGGTGATTTTTTGAGGAGTAAAAGGGACGGCAATTTCTTCTTTGATGCCGTGGGCAATGTCGCCACCTGCAATTTGTTGGATGAGAAAAGCTGCATGGTTCAAAGCTTGCTTTAAAATAAGAGGGTCGGTGCCTCGTTCAAATCTATGAGAGGCGTCTGTACGTAAGTTGATTTTTTTGCTTGATTTGCGAATAGCGTTTTCAGAGAAATGAGCAGCTTCAATAAGAATGTTTGTTGTTGTATCATTGACAGAAGAGTCTGCACCTCCCATCACACCGGCAAAAGCTATAGGTTCTTTATCATCACAGATGAGACATACGCCTTGAGGGATTTCTCGTAGTGTACCATCAATTGTTGTGAGGGTGGGGAAGGTGCTTTTGGAAGTGACTGTTATCTGTTTTCCATGAAGTGTGTTGTAATCAAAAATGTGGAGCGGTTGACCATACTCTAACATGATGTAGTTCGAGATATCGACAACGTTATTAATGCTGCGTACACCGGAAGCTTCAAGTCGTTGTTTTAACCAATCAGGAGATGGTGCAACTTTGATTCCTTGCATGACTCTGCATGCGTAGTGAGAGCAGGCTGCTTTATCTTCGATAGATACGCTGATGAGCTTATCTATGGGAAGGTTAACATTTTCTTTTAGAACGATAGAGGGCTTGTGTAGTGTGCATTGCATGTGAGCCGCAAGCTCTCTTGCGATGCCCACAACGCTTAAAGCATGACCGAGATTTGGCGTCAGCGAGATTTCTAAAATGGTGTCGCCGTAAAGTTGTAATAAATCGGTCCCTTCAGGAAGTTGCGTGTTAAGCTCTAAAATTCCATCTGTTTTTGCACCAAGGCCCAGTTCATCAATGGCACAGAGCATACCAAAAGACTCTACATCTCTTAGTTTTCCTTTTTTAATTTTAAAACTTTTTCCTTTTTCATCTTGCAGGGTAGCGCCAATTTTTGCTAAAGCAACTTTAATACCTGCTCTGCAATTAGGAGCTGCACATACAATTTGAAGCTCTTCTATACCATCGAAGACTGTTGCAACGCGCAGCCTATCAGCGTGAGGATGAGGATGAGCCGCAAGAATTTTAGCAATGACAACTCCTTGAAAAGGAAGAGATAGCGGCTGTATTTTTTCGACTTCAATCCCAAGCAACGTTAACGCATCTGCAATTTCTTGAGCAGTAGCGGCTGTGGGTAAATATTCTTTAATCCAAGAGAGAGGTATCTTCATATAAATCTGAAAAATGGTTACACTGGAAAATAGATTGTATCATAAATCCCAGATCGAGGAAAAGGAAATTGAGTCGGAGTGCACAGGAAAATATTTGGGTGCGCCGTGTGCGTCTTTTAACTCAATTACTTATTTTGAGTGGAACTGTAAATATCGGTTTATTTGCTACTTTTGTCTATTTTGTTTTGCGGGATAGTCAAGATTCTATCTCTGTAGAAATGCGATCCTCAGAAACAAGTGCACAATCTCCTGAAATCTCTAACGAAAAAATTTTGAGCAGCTACTCAACCCTTTCTTTTCAGGATCTTCTTTTGCGCTTAGAAAACAAAGAGCTTGTGGAAGAGGGTTACATGAAACGAGATTTAGCACTCGCTTCCCTTGTCGCTTTTCATCATTTTAATTTAGAGCGTGCCTTAGGAGGTCTTACTCTTCAACAGCGTAAAATTGTTTTTAGCGACGACGACGGTGAAGTTGACTTAATGCTCACTATCTTTCCAGGGCTTGCGGATTATCAATTTCAAGCAATTATTCACTATGCTAAAACAGAAAAATGGCCCTTCACTTCTCAAGGTCTTTTTTTTGCATTGAAGCGCAAAGAAGAGAAGAGAGATTCTACTCTTGTTGATGCTTTTTCTTTGACGCCTGAATTTCATATTGTTTTTACTTTGTTTAATCGGTCCGGCATGCCCCTTCCGAAAGAAATTCTTATAGCTCTTATTGCAGATGGGGAATGGGATCTTTTTTCTCGGTTTGTTAAAGAACAGAAGCAAAGCCTTGATTTGACGGCAGAACGACGACGTGCTTTTTTGTTAGAGTGGATGAATGTCGGCTCAGATCTGGCAGTTCATCTGTTTTTCCGGTTTGATATAGAGTTTATTTCTAAGAGATTTTCCGATGAGCAGGTGTTAAAGGTTGTGCATCTTGTTGATGAAAGAACCCCTGGGTTTTTGGCTTTTGCTAAAGAACTTTTGACATCTCCGCGAAGCGACGCTGTTCGAGAGAGAGCTGCTCATAAACTTTATGCAATGGCAGGCGAGCCTGTTCCAGATCCTTATGACCACACGCGCGCGCTAGAAAGATTTGCTCCTGAGCTGTCGTTAAATAAAAAAATCATTTTAGAAAAAGAGCAAGAACAAGCTGAACCTACAGCCGTTGTGCTGCCAAAAAAATATTATTATACAATCCTTCCAGGCGATAGTTTGTGGAAAATTGCTCGGCAATACAATACGACAATCGATGCGATCATGCGTCTTAACAAGCTTGAATCAGAGCGCCTCCGTCCTGGCAAAACCTTAGAAATCCCTAAATAATCAACCCGTGCCCATGCCCCCCATGCCCGATCTTTGTTTCTTGTTTTGAACGTGGGTTTATAGCTTGAGAAAACGAGAAGAAGAGATCAGGGCAAGGGCAAGGGCAAGGGCAAGGGCATGTTTTTAGGGAAGGTCGGGGCCGCCTGGGTGCCAGGGATTGCACTTAATGAGTCTTTTCAGCGTGCGCAGGGAGCCTTTGATGACCCCATATTTTTGGATGACTTCTATAGAGTATTGGGAACAAGAAGGGTAAAACCTGCAGCAGTTGCCAAAAAGCGGACTGACGATGAGTTGATAAATGCGCAAGAGAAGGAGGATGAATCGTTTTATTAGATCCATTTGAGAATGTCGTGAAAGACTGCAAGGGCCACTTCGATGATAATCAAAATAATGATGGTCCATTCCAGTCGTGAAGAGTGTTGATGGTTGAGCTCGTTTGTTAAAATTTCAAACAGCTCATGGATGATATTAAGGCGCTTGTTGAGAATTTCAACGCGTTTAGAGACGTCGAGGTAGTGGGACGTTCTTCTATAAAAAGGCTCGAATTCTGGATGTTCCCAGAAAAATTCAGGGGTGTCGAGAACTTCTGTGTGAAGATTGATGAAGTTCCGTTCAATGAAGAGTTCTCCCATTTTTCTAGAAATTTCTTTGCGGGAAAGAGAGATTTTTCCTTTCCTTGCCAGGTCATTTGGGAGGTGTTTGGTATGGTCGATTGTTTTTTGAATCAGTTCTTCAAAGGTTGTGAGCTTGACGGATTGGGCAATGCCTTGGGAAATAGCGATTCTAGTCAGGACGTTTTTGTTTTGAAGAGTGATTTCATCCTCTTCAATTTTCATCATATCTCCGTAGCAAAAAGTGAATTCGTCAAGTTCTGGTTTGAGAAGGGGCTCCCTTTCAAAATTTTTAAGCTCATGTAGGTAGACCGTCTCTTCTTCTGCGGTAAACCCCCATGCGATGATCACTCCGTAAGAAAAGCAGAAAATATCACCCCGGATGGTATCCCCATCTTTAATTTGGACGTGAATGAGGTCGCGATAAAGGTGGGCTGGGCCATATTTCTGTATGGCATAGAATAAACGGGGGATGTCATAGCTTGAAGCTGTGCAATAACCAGTGCAGCGCATGTTAACCATGTATACAGGAAGTATTCATATCTTCAAAGTTGTTTTAACCTTGCGATACGCGTTTGAAGAGGTGGATGTGTTGCAAATAGCGCTCCAAAACGCGTTTTGTTATTTGTAGAAATTTTAAGTGCTTGAAAAGCTGGGACATCTGCTTTTGGGTCTTTTATGTTTTGTACTGTCATCAGAGATTCTAAGGCGGCAATCATTTTTTCTTTGCCTGCAAGATCTGCGCCTCCTCGGTCTGCACGAAACTCTCGCGTCCTTGAAAACCAAGCGATAACAACAGATCCAAGGATCATAAAAATAACTTCGAAAACGAAAACAAGGATCATGTAACCGCCATAAGAACCGCTGGAAGAAGAGTTGCGGCTTTTGCCGACATTTGAAATAACAGAGGCTAAAATGCGCGCCAAAAACATGACAAACGCGTTAACAACGCCTTGAATCAACGTCATGGTCACCATGTCGCCATTAGCAATGTGAGAGATCTCGTGAGCTATGACTCCTTCAAGCTCCTTTTGCGACATTTTTTGTAAAAGTCCTGTCGAAACTGCAACAAGGGAGCGTTTTTTTGAGGGCCCTGTTGCAAAAGCGTTGATCTCTTTAGATGTGAAAATGCCTACTTTGGGCATGTGGGTTAGGTGTGCCGTACGTGCAAGTTCATAGACGGTATTAAGCAGTCGTTTTGATTCAAGATCACAAGTGTCAGGATCGATGAAACGCACACCCATGATCCACTTGGCCATAACGCGCGATAGGGCAAGAGAGATAAGAGCGCCTCCCATGCCCCAGACTAAGCAGAAAATCATCAGGGATTGGTAGTCAATTCCATATTGGGTGATATAGGGTCGTACGTTTAGCACGTTAAGAATGAGGGATAGTGTTAAAAGAACAAGAATATTAACGGCGAGAAAAAAAAATATACGTTTTGCAATTGTCATAGAAGAATCTCCTGGAATTTCTAGTTTAACCATTTGCAAATTTGTTTGCATAGAAAATCCAGGGTATGACATGTATACACATCAGAGACCAAAAAATTGGTTTAAGGAGTCTTATGCGTAAGGTCCCTCAAGATGTTGAAAAACTTTTCTCAAAAAAAAATGCTTGTTACGTTCTGATTACTTGTGAAGAACCGTCTGAGGATGGTAAAATGCAAGTAGAGATGACGTATGAGGGCGATGCGTGTCTTGCAGCTTATCTCATAGAAAGCGCCCAAGTTTTTATTGACGATACAGGTGTATGACCCCATCTCTTGACGATTTCAAAGACTGGTATGCAAAAAACGAAGCGGGAGTACGTCAAGATTATTTTACTTTTCTTAAATTTCCGAGCATCAGCACGGATAAAGCTTATCATGCAGATGTTTGCCGGACGGCTCAATGGTTAAATAATTATTTAAACAAAATCGGTATGGATTCCGTCGTTTGGGAAACATCCAGTAAACCTGTTGTTTTTGCTACGTATTTAAAGGCAGGTCCACTTAAGCCCACTCTTTTAATTTATCATCATTACGATGTTCAGCCAGTAGACCCTTTAGAGCTATGGAAGTCGCCTCCTTTTGAACCTCAAATAATAGATGATGTCGTATATGCGCGCGGAGCCTCAGACAACAAAGGGCAATGCTTCTATACAATAACAGCCATTAGGGCTTTTTTAGAACTTGCGCAAGATGCTCAAGTGAATGTCAAATTGTTTATCGAAGGTGAGGAGGAATCAGGAGGTCCTGGCACTTACGAGGTCCTTGAAAAGAAAAAAACAGAGTTAAAAGCAGATCATGTCCTTGTTGTGGATGCAGGCCTTAGGTCTCCTGATGAACCCGCTGTAACAGTGGGTGTTCGTGGAATCATGGCGATGCACTTAGAGTGTATCAATGCAAAGATCGATCTTCACTCAGGATTGCACGGAGGAATTGCTTTAAATCCTAACAGAGCGCTCATTTTAGCTCTTGCAGAGCTCTTTGATGAAAAGGGGAGAGTCGCAGTTCCTGGATTCTATGAAGATGTTTTATCTTTTTTTGAAGAGGACAGTGCGCAACTAGATATGCAATTTGATGTAAAAAGTTATCAAAAGCAATTTGGTGTGTATGCATTTGCGCATGAAGAGGGCTATTCTCCCATTCAGTCAAATCTTTTAAGGCCGACTTTGGAAATTAACGGAATCGGCGGAGGGTATACAGGAGAGGGCTTTAAAACAGTGATCCCTTCTAAAGTGATTGCAAAACTTTCTTGTCGTCTAGTTTCAGCTCAGGATCCTCATAAAATTTATGAACAGATTGTTTCTTTTATCAAGTTGAAATTGCCTGAGGGGATTACCTTAAAGGCTGAATATCATCATGGAGCCAAAGCTTTTCGTAGCGCGCTTCAATCTCAGGTTGTCAAAATTGCTGCAAATGCTTATCAAGAGGTATGGGGTAAGCCGTGCGCTTACATGTTATGCGGCGCGTCGATTCCCATTGTGGGGGCATTAGCTGAAGCTTCTGGTGCAGAGGTAGCTCTGATCGGTGTCGGTCTTGATGGAGATGATATCCATGCCCCGAACGAGCATTTTGGAATGGATAGATTTAGACTAGGAATGCTTCTTATGACGAACATTTTAACGCGGCATATATGAGCCTATCCCACTATTCTAAGAATTTGCTTTTTGCATCTTTTTTCCTATTTTTCAGAGCTTCTTTTTGGTCTACTTATTCAAGTATGTCTCGCAAAGAAGTTCTGAAAAATAGAAAAAAATCCATCAAAAATCAAAATCTTGAAATAATGGGATAGGCTCGTAATGTTTGAGATTCTTATTACGTCTTCACTACTACTAAGTCTTTTGATTGCAGTGCTCTCTTTTCCGGCATCGCAAGAGAAAAAAATGATTGCATCTTTACAAGAAGAATTAAGCGCTCTGCAGCTTGCAAAAGAGACGGAAGCAGTCCATGCAGCACAGGCTTTTTTAAGTGAAACAGCAGTGCTTGACTCTCAAGTTGAAAATCTTCAAAAAGAAATCATAGAGTGGCGCATGCGCTACGATGCTCTTGAGAATTCTATCGCAAATCAAAGAGAAGAGCTCAATACGTTGCGCGTTGATAACTACCAACTCTCCCTTCTTTTTCATCATCCTGCTCCTCCAAAAATTGTGGAAGTTGTGAAAATAGATCCTAAAGACATTCAATTAAGACATCAATTCGAAGAAAAATCAGACCTTTTACATGAAACAAGAAAGTCTTTATTTCATGTGGAAAATAGTTTTCTCGCTCTTCAAAGAGAGCAGAGGGAAAGTTTTTTAGAACTGCCTCCTCAAGAGAGCTTACTTACGCATCAGCTAAGTGAAGCAGAAAGTACATGTGTAGCGCTTGAAGCTGAAATTGCAGCCCTTCACGATGTGATTAAAACTCTAATTGCCCCTAAAAAAGTCTCCAAGCCTAAAAAACAAGAACTCCTCCAGACCTCGTTTATTTAATTGTTAGGGTAATAATGAGCGTAGATGGGTGGTTAAAGCGATGTTGTAATTTTTTTTAGAACGTTTGATTGGGTGTGTTAAGAATCTGACTAGGGGCGCGAGGTTTATATCAGTGTCGATAGCTTTTTTTCCCGGATTAAATAGTGAATAGAAGGTGAAATCTAAATTAAAAACGATGTCGCTGCATTCGTGTCTGAGATCTTCATCATCTAATTTATCTTGATAATTTGTTTCAAATTCTCTTAAATTTTCAGCGAACTGGATCAGTTGTTGACGCCATTTTTGAGAAATTGCAAGAACGGTTAATGCATGGCCGAGTAAGTCATGGTGAGTGCCCTGCAGCCCTGGAGCTGGAAAATCATCAATGCTTTCAGGATAGCATGTTGGCACAAGAGTTAGCACATCAAAATAGCCTTGGCCTCTTAGACGTTGCATGATAGGAGGTGTAAAACCAATACGAGCACGTAGTTTGATATCATGAGAATGGGGATAGAGAATCCTTAGAAAAATTTGATGAGCAATGAGAGAGGGAGTGAATTGGCGATCATTGTTACTAAAAATAGACATCTTATCGTCGTTACGAAAAGAATTCCAGATAGTATGACTCTCTTCTTGTAAAGGTTCTTCTTTAACAGAAAATAATACCATTTCATGCAGCGATTTGTGTTGTTTAAGAGTGAAGAAAAATTGCTGCAACTGATCTTTAGAAAAATTGAGACGAGTACCTTCTATAATAAGGTTATCGCATAGACATTGGGTTAACAGCTTTTGAGTATTTTTATTGACGGTGCGATTTTTTTGAAAAATCGCATGAAAGTGAATCTCTTCTTTAGAAAATTGATTTCTTAACCCGTAATAACATTGGATGATAAAAAATTCCTGATACGAAATAATTTTTTGCTGTAAGCCATAAAGAGCTATGAAGGGGAATTCAAAAAATTCTCCTTTTTCAATTCCAATGAAATCTGGATTGGTTTGATCAAATAAAGAATCATTCCAGTTCCCTTTAAGAACAGCTTTTTTTAGTTCGGTTACTTTGTCTTCTTTGTTTTCGATGAGATCAATGTTAGCTTGCGTATTTTCTTTTGTTTGTTCTGAAGCAAATTCGAGGATTGATGCGTAGTTCGTTTGGTTGTTTGATCCCTCTTTTGAGAGCTTAAGGCTAGAAATGCGAGGCTGGCTTAAAGTTGAAATGATGTTGACAGATGCATTAACTTCTTCAACGTGTATCTGCGTGCGGTATTCTGAAGCATTCGAATGAGTTATTTTAGAACTTGAAAATGACATGGGATTGTTAAGGGAAAGGAGTGAGGATTTCGTGGCCGGTTTCTGTGATGAGGATTGTATGTTCCCATTGCGCGCTTGGCTCTCCGTCTGCGGTTCTAGCGGTCCAGTGGTCGGTTTTGTCGATGACAGCTTCTCTAACACCTGCGTTAATCATGGGCTCGATGGTGAAGGTCATGCCAGCTGTCAGTGGAATTTTAATCCGATTGTAGTGATGCGGAACTTGGGGCTCTTCATGAAAATCAACGCCGACTCCATGGCCAACAAATTGATTAACAACCGAACATCCTTTAGAGGTCGCATAATTTTCTATGACGTCTCCAATCTCAGAGACAAGCACTCCTGGCTTTAAAATGGCGATCGCGCGCATGAGACACTCGTAAGCAGTTTCGACAACGCGTTTCTTTTTTTCGCTAACTTTTCCGATCATGACCATGCGGCTATTGTCTCCGTAGTAGCCGTTTAAGATGCAGGCCACGTCGATATTGATAATATCGCCTTCTTCAAGAGGGCGGTTATCGGGTATGCCGTGGCAGATCACCTCGTTGAGCGATGTGCAGATGCTTCCAGGGAAAGGGGGGGTGCCATATCCTAAAGATGCAGGGATCGCTCCTGCGTCTTTATGTAACTTGTGCGCAAAGGCATTTAATTCAGCGGTTGTTACCCCTTTAACGGCCTTTTTACAGGTTTCATCAAGGATGTAGGCGGCAAGCGTACATGCGCGTCTGATGCCTGCAATCTGCTCAGGAGTTTTTAGAAAGATTCCATATTTTTTTTTATAGAGATGCGCGAGAGAATCTGTTTTTTCAGTGCTTGGTAGAGTTGGGTAGTGGCATTTTTTCCATTTTTTATCGCTTCCACACCAGCAAGGATCATTACGTGTAATCATTTGACCTCAGATGAAGTCAGTAATTGTAGCTTAAGAGGACTGTTGCGAACAACCATAAAAAACCTGAAATAGGGTGAGGCCGTGGGCGGGGGCCGTGACGCCGGCTAATTTGCGGTCTTTACTTGCAAGAATGAGAGGAATGTCATCTAAAGGGATTTTTCCACAGCCCACGTAGATGAGGGTTCCCGCAATATTGCGTACCATCTTATAGAGAAAATGACTTCCCTTTACAGCAATACGTACTCTGTTTTCTGAAACAACAGAGATTTCGATGTCTGTTATTTTGCGCGCCCCATCGAGAACACGCTCATTAGAAAAGGCGGAAAAATCGTTCTCTCCAAGAAAATAGATAGCGGCATCACGCATCGCTTTGAGGTTAAGAGGATAGGGGAAATGCCAGGAGAATTTTCTATAAAGAGGGTGGTCTGCGGAATGATTGTAGATGTGGTAGTGGTATTCTTTACCTAGAGCGTCGACTGTGGGATGAAACGAGAGGTCAGCTATTTCTAGATTAAGAATGGAAATATCACAGGGAAGAAGAGCGTTAAGTCTGATGCGAAGCTGGAAGAGGTTAGGTTTTTTTGTTAGCTGAATGATAAAATTGACAACTTGGCCTTCTGCATGGACTCCAGCATCGGTTCTACTTGCAGCTTGTAAAAAAATGGGTGTATGAAAGATTTGAAAGAGCGCTTGTTGAAGAGTTTCCTCAATGCTTGGCCCCATGTTGGTCTTTTGCCAGCCGAGATATGAGGTGCCCTCGTAAGCAAGTGTTAATTTAAGATTTATGATTGAGATAATAGGTGACGCCACGTAGAAACATTTGCACGGAAATTAGGGTAAGAATCAGTCCCATCAGTCGTTCGCAAGCGATGATACCGCGTTCGCCTAGCAGTTTTCTGATGAAAAGAGAGGCTAGCAGGATCAGTGTAGATACGACCCAAGCTAGGATAATGGCTGTGATATTAATTAAGTTGCTCTCTTGTTTTGAGTAGATCATGACAGCTGCTAAGATGGCCGGGCCTGCAACGAGAGGGACAGCGAGCGGAACAATGAAGGGTTCTTTTCCTTTTACATGATCTGTTTTCAGATCTTGTTCTGTGGGGAAAATCATCTTAAGTGCAATCAAAAAGAGAATAATTCCTCCTGAGATCATCACAGCATCTTCTGTGACGCTAAGGGCTGAAAGAAGAAAATCTCCAATAAAATAAAAGGAGATAATGATGATCAATGCGATCACGAGTTCTCGGAAGATAATGGCACATTGTCTTTTAGATTTGACGTTTTTTAAAACTGAAACAAAAATGGGGACGTTTCCAATAGGGTCCATTAGAATAAACAGTGAAAAAGCAATTTTAAAAATTTTATCGAAATCTGTCATAATTTCCATTTTACTCAACTTTTAGTTCTGACTCAAGTCGAATTGTTTTCCAGAGATTTTTCATATACTTTTTTTGTCGTGCAGTTAATGAAGATAAAACTAAAAAGCAGTCTTGGTTTTTTGCAAATGCGGCAAGCGTCCAATTAGCAGAGCCGATGATTAAGGTCGATTGATCGATGCATGCCCATTTGTGATGCAGGAGTTGGTTGCCTTGGCTGCAGTAAATCGGAATATTTTCGTTAAGTAATTTTTTTACAGCTTTTTGACTAGCTCCTCGCTCTGTGAAAAAGTCGATGGCGACTTTAACTTTAACTCCTCTTTTTTTTGCATTGATGAGCGCTTCAGTGATTAAGGGGTGTGTGAGTGTAAAAATAGCGAGATGGATCTTTTTCTTAGCGGTATCGATCAGATTAATTAATTTTTTTATTGCATTGCCTTTGAGATCGGGCAATAAGAAGAGTTCAGCTTCTTGTTCTTTGATGGAAAAAGCGTAATAATCTTCTTTTGTTTTTGTTTCAAGAAAGGTTGCAAGTTCTTTATGAAAAAAGCCAAGTGTTAGGTTGTCATGAAATTTTAGAGATTGAGAGGTCATGTTAGCGGATCCAAGGAAAACAAGGGAGTGATCGATCACAAGGATTTTACGGTGCATTAAACCTTTTCCGGTATAGGGCGTGCCTCCGATACGCTTAAGATTAGGAGATGCGCTTTTATCGTAAAGAATTGAAGGGGTGATGGGTGATTTTTTAAGAAATTTTAAGATGTCAGGATCTGTGATCGCATACATTTCTAGTGTGATCGAGTTTTTTGCCTTTTTTAAGGCGTGATAAAGTGTTAATTTTAAATCTTGTCTTTGCTGATTGGAGTAAAAAATAAGAGGGACGTCTTTTGAAGGGAGGGGGTGGGTTGTCGCCACATGAATCAACCATAGGTAGAAAGCGGCGACAGCTAGAAAAGCAATGGATCTCTTATACCGATTCACCAGAAGCGCGCAGTTCTCGGACAACAGCAGGTAACCCTACTTTGTCTATGGTGCGCATAGCGCTTGTGCTAAGACGGATCGTAATAAAACGGTTTTCATCAGCAAACCAGAAGCGTTTTTTGACGAGATTAGGAAGAAATCTACGGCGCTTAATTCCTGTGACTTTCAGGCCGATTCCTTTTTTCTTTTTCGCAATACCGCGAATTGTGTACTTTTTGCCTGTAACAGGAACTTTTCCAGTAACTTGACAGCGTTTTGACATAACAACACTCCTTATGGGCCCCAATGGTACCATCTTGTTTCTTATTGAACAACAATTTTCATACGGTTAAGTTTAAATTTTACAATGAAGGTGGATGTGGAAGAATTCTTTGCAGATTTTGTTGTCATTGGGTCGGGGCCAGCCGGTCAAAAGGCAGCGATTCAGGCGGCAAAGCTCGGGAAAAGTGTTGTTGTTATAGAGAGGGATGCCTATCCGGGAGGGGCGAGCCTTAATTCTGGAACAATACCTTCTAAGTCCCTTCGCGAGGCAATACTTGATCTCACTGATTTTTATAAGCGCAGCTTTTATGGGCAGCAGCCCCTTGAAAAAGAAGTTTCTGTTAACGATTTGAACTACAGGCTACATAAGGTTCTTGATGAGCAAAGAAAGATTTTGGTTAAGCAGTTTGAGAAAAATAAGATCCGTTTAATTCAAGGCATTGCTCGTTTTGAAGATAGGCATCAGATTCTTGTTCTTGATGATGAATCGCGCATTTTGCATCAGATCAAGGGGGATTACTTTTTGATTGCAACAGGATCTAAGCCCCGTAATCCGATTAATGTTCCTTTTGATGATCAAAAAGTTTTTGATTCAACAAGACTTCTTTCGATCGACTATGTTCCTAAGACGATGATTGTTTTAGGCGGAGGGATTATCGGCTCTGAGTATGCTAGTTTTTTTGCAGCGCTCGGAACAGAAGTGACTGTGATTGATAAAAAAGATCATCTTCTTCCTTTACTTGATGCAGAGATCGGAATGCATTTGCAAAAGGCTTTGGCTATAATTGGACTTAAATTTATTGGGAATAAAGAGCCTGAATCTATTGTTCGAGTGAGTGATCACGTAGAAGTATCATTTAAGGATGGTGAGAAACTAAAGGCTGAAACACTTCTTTATGCTCTTGGAAGGGTGGCTAATGTGGATCATCTACATATTGATAACGTAGGTGTGGCCCTTGATAAATGGGGCTACGTTCCTGTGAATGCGCTTTTTCAAACATCGATTCCAAACATTTATGCAGCAGGGGATGTGATTGGAGCGCCGTCGCTTGCATCTACGAGTATGGAACAGGGAAGGCTTGCTGCACGTCATGCATTTGGTGCACAAACACATCACTTTCCCAGCTTCTACCCGATTGGGATTTATACGATTCCAGAAATCTCTTCATGTGGTTATACTGAAGAACAGCTGAAACAACTTGGATTTCGTTATGAGGTGGGTAGAGCCTACTATTATGAAATAGCGCGTAATCAGATTGTCGGCAACGATCCTGGAATGTTCAAGATTCTCTTTCATGCAGAAACACTCGAAATTCTCGGTATTCACATCATTGGTCGTGCTGCAACGGAAGTGATTCATATTGGACAAGTCGCGATGAGTTTTAAAGCACGGATCGATTATTTTATCGATCAAGTGTTTAACTATCCGACCTATGCGGAAGGGTATAGAATTGCAGCGCTTAATGGAATCAACAAGGTAAAGCATAAAAGGTAAGGGCAGGGTATGCAAGAGCAATCTACAGAAGAAGTTCCCTCAATGCGTTCAAAGAGGGATCGTTTTTTTTCATCGTCCGCTGCACGTTTATTTTTTCTTTTCCTTCTTGTTGCAGACGCTCTGTGGGCTGTTTATAATGTGCTGTTTCTTATGACGCTTGGGATCATATCTCTTGCTACAGGGTTCAAATTTCAGAAAGTAAAAGCGTTTCTTCCAAAAACATGGATCTCTTTTAAACGCTCTCTTGTGTGTGGTGTAGCTTTAATGATTGCGCTGATTAGTCCGTCATTTGGGATTCTCATTGCCTGCACTTATTTCTTAACTTATGACCCTTCAGGAATAGAGGAAGTTGTTCCCTCCTCTCTACGTGCTCAATTTAAAGAATTTTTCCAAGCGTAATATGGGGTTTAGGGATGATTTCTAGTGCAAGCATCGCTGTAGCGCCATCTTTAATTTTTCCTTCTAGAATTGCTGTTGAAAGTAGATTGATGACTTCCTGTTGGATAAGGCGTTTTAGTGGGCGCGCTCCAAAAAAGGGATCGTAACCCTTTTTTGCGAGGTAAAGAACAAGGTCCTCATTCCATTTTAAATGAATGTTTTTTTCTAATAGCCGCTCTACAACTTTTTCTAGTTGAATAAGGACAATTTTCCCCATGTCCTTCTCTTGCAAGGGAAGGAATGGGAGAATCTCATCAAGGCGGTTAATGAATTCGGGGCGGAAATAACTTTCAATGGAGGGTTTTAGGAGATTTAAGATGGCATCTTTTGACCATGTTTGTCCTTGTGCGCGCAATCCTTCAATAAGCTGTTCCGAGCCGATATTAGAGGTCATAATAAAAAGGGCATTTTTACAGTTGACGGTGCGTCCTTTGCTATCTGTTAGCCTGCCATCATCAAAAATTTGAAGCAGAACATTGAAAACATCGTGATGAGCTTTTTCAATCTCATCAAGGAGCACAACAGAATAAGGCTTGCGGCGTAGGGCCTCTGTGAGCTGCCCTCCTTCATCATAGCCAACGTAACCTGGCGGAGAGCCAATGAGTTTAGAAACAGTGTGTTTTTCCATATACTCAGACATATCTAAGCGGATGATTGCTTCTTCATCATTAAAAAGCTGATCGGCAAGTGCTTTGGCAAGTTCTGTTTTTCCGACGCCTGTCGGTCCAACAAAAAGGAATACTCCAATGGGTCTTGCAGGGTCGCTTAAACCTGCACGCGACCTGCGGATTGCTTCGCTAATGGCTATCACAGCAAAATCTTGGCCAACCACTCGTTTTTCTAAAGTGGATTCTAAATGCAATAATCGTTTCGCTTCTTTTTCTAGCATCTTATCAACAGGAATACCGGTCCATTTTGAAACGATATGAGCAATGAGTGCTTCATCGACTTCTTCTTGGAGGAGGCGGTGGTCTTGAGCTTTAAGAGCTTTTTGCTGCTCTTCGATTTCCTTTTGAAATTTTGGAAGTAAGCTGTAGCGGATTTCTGCGACTTTATTGAAGTCGGAAGCGCGCTCTGCTTCTTCTTCTTGAAAACGTAAACTTTCTAGAGTGTTTTTCTTTTCTTTCAAAGCCTCGATGATCTTTTTTTCTTGGCTCCACCGTTCACGTAGCACAGAGAGTTCTTCGTTGAGTTTTGCAATCTGAGCTTCTAGCTTTTGACTTTCTTCAAGAGAGCTTGGAGTCTCTTCCCGTTTTAGAGCTTCTTGTTTAACGAGCAGACCGCTAAGCTCTCTTTCTTTTGTATCGATAGGAAGAGGAAGGCTTCCTAGTTGAAGACGGATCATACTGGCAGCTTCATCAATGAGATCGATGGCTTTATCAGGAAGAAAGCGGTCCGTAATATAGCGAGAGGAGAGGTAGACTGCTGCATAGAGTGCTTTTTCTGTAATGCGCACGCCATGAAAAATTTCATAACGCTCCCTTAGTCCTCGTAAAATGGTAATTGCATCTTCTTGGGAGGGCTCTTGGATAAGGACAGGTTGAAAGCGTCGTTCAAGAGCGGCATCTTTTTCAATGTGTTTTTGATACTCTTTTAACGTTGTGGCTCCGATGCAGTGGAGTGTGCCTCTTGCGAGCGCCGGCTTTAGAAGATTCGCAGCATCCATAGCACCTTCAGACGCACCGGCTCCGACGAGGGTATGCACTTCGTCGATGAAAAGAATGATTTTTCCTTCGTTTTTTTCTACATCTTTTAAAATCCCTTTTAATCTTTCTTCAAACTCTCCTCTATATTTGGTGCCAGCAATTAAACTTCCCATATCAAGAGCGAAGAGCTGTTTGTTTTTTAAAGAATCAGGGACATCTCCTTGAATGATTCTTAGAGCAAGCCCTTCTGCAATCGCTGTTTTTCCAACACCTGGTTCGCCAATCAAAAGGGGATTATTTTTTGTTCTGCGGCTTAAGACTTGCATGGTGCGTCTGATTTCTTCGTCGCGTCCGATGACGGGATCAAGTTTGCCATCCTTTGCAAGAGCTGTTAGATTTTTACAATATTTGTCTAATGTGTGTAAACTGGCCTCTGCTGTTGGAGAATCTATATGAGAGCCTCCTCGGATTTTTTTGATCTTTTCTTCAACTTCTTTATCAAAGAGTCCTGAATCTTTTTTCCAAGAAGCAAAAGGCTCACCTGCATTTTGCCAAAATGCAAAGAGAATGTGATCAGAACTGATATAGCTATCGCTCCACTTTTTTGCAATTTTTTCAGCTTCGCTGATGCGTGCTTGAAGGTTATGGGATGTTGTGGGTCTTTGAGGGGTTCCTGAAAAGGTTGGGACTTTTTTGAGCTCTTTTTCAAGAGCATTAATGAGGGTTTGTACGTTTAGATTGGCTCCGGCTGCAAAGGTCTGAAAGTAACCTTGCGGTTCAGATAAGAGGGCAAGAAGTAGGTGGTTTTCTGTGAGTTCTGTATGTTTATGCTCTTCTGCAAAGAGAAATGCTTGCTCGATTGCAGTTGTGACAGCTTCAGTAAATTGCGGCGCCATAGATCACCTCAAAGTTGTTCTCTTATAGGTTAGATCTTCCGTTCTGAAAAGTCAAGGGTACGCACACGGGCACGAAGAAGAGGTTATGCAAGATGTCTAATATATAGCCATGATCATTGAGATGGTCGTATTACTCAAAACTTATTTTGCTTTTGGAGTGGAGGGTATTGGCACCGCAGGCGCCGGGGTGGTCTTTGCCTTAGGAGGGCTAAGTTTGGCTTTTACGGATGTGCCGGTGTTTGTATTGGTGATGAGAAAGGGATAAATAGGATCTCCGCTTGGACTTATTGCGATAGGAAATGGGGTGATCCAGAACGCAGTAAATTCGGTGTCGTCGGGGGATATGTCATAAAGAGAGCCATCAGAGAGACGTATTTGTTTACCCCCGCTGATGTTTTCAGAGAGGTAAAGAGATGTTGAGCTGGGTGCCGGAGTAGGTGCTGTTGGAACTTTTGGTGTGAAGTTTTCTTCAATCCAGAGCGCGAGTTCCATTTTCTGGTCCCGCGTCATTGTGGCAACGCCTGTTTTGAGCTTCTCGTTTTCAGACATCATCTGGTCGAGATCCACAAGAGCAATAGCTGGAGCTGCGGCAATGAGAGCCAAAAGTAATAATTTTATCATAATTCTTGTATAGGTTTTTACAATTTTTCATGCAATGATTTTTTTATTTAAAACTCAACTTATTGATAATTAATCGCTTAAAAAAATTAAAATCTTTATAAAAAATAAATTATTAAATGTTAAAATTGAATCAATTAAACAAAATACCGATAATAAGGAGATGTATGTCTATAAATGAACAAGTAAATAACGTTTTTTAATAACAATAATTTTTATATCATTGAGAACGATGATATAGAGCAAGATAGTCACTTAGTAAATGATGAGATGCCTACAGAATTGTTAACAAAAATTGTGAGTTATGTATCCGATAATAAGCAGGAACTCATGCCATTACGGGGAGTTTGTAAGCGTTTTGATGCGATTATTTGTGAGATGGTTTTTGCAAAAGATTGGGGGCAGGTAAGAGATATAATGCCATTAAGTTTTTTAGACACCCATGATTTAGAAGAGCATAAAAAATATATCGGATTTGTTGAAAAATTAGAGGTCAATCCTTTAGAAAAATTTAAGAGACTTATGAAAATTATCTATCTAAATAATCCGCTGATGTTTTCTGAAGAACAATTTCCTACAACATCTGGTGGGATACATTCGCTGTATTTTACAAAACAGCAAACGAATAGAAGTTTTATGCATTTTTGGAATGTAGCACCCATAGAAGAATCAATAAAAAAATCACTGTGCGGTCATTTTGTAGGGCAGATAACAGGTGAGAGAATTTATCATAGACTATCGGTTTACCAACAAAAGTTAGATGGCATTGAGTCTTTGGATCTATCTGAAAAACTTGTTCCTGAGAATGCATTTATTCCAGTAACGCCCTGTGTTACTAAGGTGATTTTTTTATTTAAAAATCTTACAACTCTTAATTTATCAAACAATGATATTAGGCAAATACCTAAAGAACTTGGAAATTTGACGCAACTTGAAAATCTTGACCTTTCTCATAATTCAATTCATGAACTGCCATCAGAATTAGGAAATTTAATTCATTTGAAATCTCTTGATTTAAGAAATAATCGAGATCTTGAAAATGTGCCTGAGACATTTGAAAATTTAAACAATTTAGAGAATTTTCAAGTGTCTTTGTTATTACGATATTCCCTTAAAGGTAGATTAGCTGAAATCGCATGGGAGAGCTCTTAGAATTAATTCACTCACCTTACGCACTTATATACTAATAAGTACGTAAGGGGAGTTATGCAAGATGTTACGTTTCAGGCGAAAGGCGATGCAATTCGTGGCGCAGCTCTGTTAGGGCTTTTGGGTTGTGCTCGCGCTTTTGAACAAGCGCTTCGGCAATTTTTAAGTGTTGCCAGGCTTTGTTGTAGTCGAGTCGGTGGAGCGCAATGATGGAGAGATAATATTCTACGGTAGAGTCTTGAGAATCGAGGCAGTGGTATTTTTCTAATACTTCTTGCGCTTCAAGAAGGCGGCCGAGCTGTAGCCAGGTTGTTGCAAGTTGGAGTATGCCCGCTCTAAATTTGGGGTGTTTTTTGACAATTGTTTGTAGTTGTTTTTGTTTTTCAAGAATGGATGCTCTTGTTTCGTCAACAGGTAAGAAAATCGCTTTAATTCCTTCGATGTTAGCTCTACCTAAGAGGTAATCTTCCGGCATGGTTTCGGGAGATACGGCATGATCAAACGTGTAATTCCGTACATTTTTTAAGAACTTTTTTCCTTCAGATGTTTTACCAATAAAGACGTACATGAATCCTTGAAGAAGATCAAGAAGTGGGTCGTTTGGTAGAAAGGGGCGCGCTTTATCGTAAAGGGTTGCAGCTTTTGCAAAGTCTCCTTTGCTGATGTAGACAGAGGCTTCGTTAATGAAAGCGCAACCGATCACTTCTTTGAGTTGTTTTTGCTCAAGCTTGCGTGTGTTGATTCCAAGGTACACTTCATTGGGAAGGTGGATGCCGCGCGCTGTTGTTTCAATATTGATGAGGGTATCGTCATCGCGGTAGCGAACGTAAATGTGACCGGGGGGTGTGATGATTTCTAAGGAAAGGTTGAGGCGTTGAGCTAGCGCTAAATAAAGGATAGAAACGCCAAGGCAAACGCCTTGTCTGCTATCTAGAACAGAAGGAAGAAATGTATAAAGATCGACATCTTGGGCGTATAAAGAATGAGGAGGGAATCGGAACTGCATCTCTTCAAAAATAAAGCGGTTAATAGCATAGATTTTATCAACAGGCGTTGATTCTTCAGACAAACGCGCTTGGATCTGCAGGGCAATGAGATCAAGATTTGCTTCATATTGTTTAACTGCTTCTATGTCCTCTAGTTGATAAAGAAGCAGTCCTCTTGCAAGGTCGATCTCCTCAGAGGGTAGAGATAGAATTTCATTTTTGTTCCATGTGTGCGCGCCTTTAAGTTGTCGATTTGCCAATTTTGAAGCGATGTTGTTGATAGCGTTTAGTTCTTCTTCTTTCAGAAGGACAGGTGCTTCAAAAGATTGTCTTGTGACCATAGAGATGATGGCGCTAAGATCAAATTTTGGTAGGTTTTGTAGTGCAACATTCGCATCCTCTCCACTTAAGAGTTTCCATGCGTGAGAGAGTGCTTTTTTCCCCTCTGGGCTGTCAGGGTAAAGCTCGTAAAAAGCAAAATGTTCAGCAATAGATTGAGGATCTAAGCTATGAAAAAGCGCCGGAGAATTGCTTAAGAGTAAAAAAATGCTCAGGAGCTTAAACATGGATTTTTCTCATGAATTCTTTAAGTAGTAGATTGTTCTGTAGATCTCTAATGCTAGGAATGAAGCGGTAGGTCCAGTTTGTGGGCAGAATTTTTCCAGGAATGTTGATCCGCTCTTCTTCTGGATTTGAAGAAACAAGTTCAGGGAAGTAAGCAAGATATTCTTGGAGAGGATTAACATGAAATATACTGCTTGAATGGTGGCTATCAAAGAGAATTTCTTGTCTTTGTTCTTGTGTAAGAATTGGGGTATATTCCCATTTTTTGAATGCAGCAAAAGCCATAGCTTCTTTAGGGCTAGTTTTCCACCATAAACTTAGTGGTTCAGAATCATGTGTAGAAACGGTTGTCATACTAATAGGATGATATTCTTCTATGGGAATAAATCTATAATCTTCTTTCCATTTACGTTCCCAGCGCATGACTTTTGTGCTACAGATTCCTAGATCGATTAAAGTTTCATGTGTGCTGTCGGGAGTGATTCCTAAATCTTCTCCAATAGGTAAAAGGGAAGGAGCTGCTTTAATCATCATTTTTAATAATTTTTCTCCTTGAGGCTGCCAAAGAGATTCATCTTGTGGAACGAATGTTCCATCGCGCGGACTTTTTCCTTTTGGCATAGCCCAAATGCGAAAAAACCCAACGACATGATCAATGCGATAAATATGAAAAAAACGTTCTGCGCAAGAAAGACGTCTTTTCCATAGTTCATAATGACGTTTTTCCATTTCTTCCCAGTTATAAATGGGAAATCCCCAATTTTGACCCTCTTTAATATACATGTCTGGGGGGGCTCCACTTTCCATAGAGAGATCAAAAATAGAAGGGTCATGCCAAACATCAGCGCTATCGGGACTAATTAAAATCGGGATGTCTCCCATGAGATTGACTTTTTTTTCTGTTGCGTAATTTTTTACAGTTGTTAGCTGTTCAAATAAAAGATGTTGTAAGGCGATGTAGAAGCACAGTCCCTCCCAATTTTCTTGCACAAGCAGGGCGTATTCTTTAGCATCGGGAGTTTTAAATTCTTGAGCCCATTCTTGCCAGGGCTCCCATTTCAGAGTGTTTTTAAGGAGTTTGAATAGAGCGTAGGGTTCAAGCCATGGATTATCTGCGACAAATTGATGAAAGGCGGGGTCTTTAGTAATGACGGTTCCTGTTTTTTCAAAGTATAAGAAAAGCCACTCCATTTTTTTTTCTAAGACCGTTTTATAGTCAACACGCGGTGTGGTATTGAAAGACTTAAAATCATTCAATTTTGCAACGAGATCCGGATATTCTTCTAGGTAAGGGAGCGCACTCAAAGCGAGATAGATAGGATTTAATGCGCACGAGGAGATTGCGTTGTAGGGACTGCAATCGGTTCCAGAATCATTTAAGGGAAGGAGTTGGATCACATCCATTTCAATCGATTGTACCCAATCTATTAAGGGGATTAAATCTAGAATCTCACCGATGCCGCAGCTGTTTTCTGTATGTAAACTCGATAAAGGTAAGCAGATCCCATGGTGGGGCGAAGGGCCTATTAATTGCCATTGCTTACCTGTTGGCCCTTTAAGAAGATTTGTGAATAGGTTCATGAGTCTATCCCACTATTTCAAGATTTTGATTTTTGGTGGATTTTTTTCTATTTTTCAGAACTTTTTTGCGAGACATACTTGAATAAGTAGACCAAAAAAAAGTTCTGAAAAATAGGAAAAAAGACGCGAAAAGCAAATTCTTAGAATAGTGGGATAGGCTCATAATTCAAAAGCTGATTTATTGTATTCTGAGGAGACTTCTAAAAGAAGAGCTGGAGTGCCTCGCTCTATTGCTTTTTTTACACGTGTTGCTCTATCGATAAATTTGGCTAAAATATCGGCAAATTGATTAGAATTTAAGTTTTCAAGAAAGACGTATTCAAAAAGTGCGAGTTTATTTTTTTCTTCCGAGTAACCATATGTTCCAATACGAGGAAAGATGCCATTGGCTTTAAGCGTTTCTTTTAAAACGTTTTCTCTAAATTTTCCTGGAGGAATTTCGCAACAATAGGTGGCGATGAGGACTTTTTCTTTAGAGCCGTCATACTCTAGTTGTACCTCAAGTTCCTCATTGATGCTGATCCGGCATTTTTGATTTTGTTCCGCATAAAGCGGGATCTCAAAAAGATCGCCAAGGTCGTATAGAAGTTGTTGGAAGCGGTCCATATATTGTGTTATTCCTTGGCTTCGTCGTTATCTTCCTTTTCCTCTTCTTCCTCTTTTTCTTCCATCTCTTCTTCGAGTTCAGCTAATGCGTCAATGAAAGCTAAGAGTACATCTTGTCTATGCTGCTCTGATTTAAATAATCTAGGGGCTACCTGTCTTACTGCATCGCGCATCTGAGTGCCGAGGATGATTTGTGCAAGAAGTTCATCGCCGATTCCAAGGATTGCTCCAAAGTGGCGTACTTTTTCAGCAGAGGGGTATCTATCTTGCAAAAATTTGATGAACAACCTGGCGAGGACCTCGTAGGTGATTTTTTGTGGATAGGGGAGACCATCTTTTTCAAAACCTTTTAGAATAATGCGCATGCGGCTGCGAAAAAAACGGTAGACGCCAAGAATTGCTTGTAATGAGCGTGTGTCTGTCATCAGACGATGGAGCTCGGCTCTGCCAATAGATGGACCCTTTGATTTTAAATCAGCACCAAGAGAGTGAAGAAGAAATGCGATGACAGAACGCATTCTATCAAAAGGGTATTTTTGAGAAAGTTCCTCAAAAAGAGTGATGGCCTCCCTTGGATTGCCTGTAATGTCTCGGTACATATCACGCAGTGCTGTGGGAGAGTCCACTCCCATTTTAGCATAAGCTTGTGCCGCTTCATTGATGTTACGACCGGCGATAACTTGTCTTGCGTGTTTTTCATTAAGCGTTTCTTTTGCTTCTTTAAGTTTTGTTGAAAGATCGCCTTCAATCGTTGTGTCGATCAGGAAGTCGATAGCTTCATCAGCTAGCGTGTAATCATTAAAAGCCTGAAGGACTTTTGCGAGAATTTCTTCTTTGCTGTCTTTTGAGGTGATACGAGATCGAAGATCAAGAAGCTTGCCTGCGTCAAGTTCTTGATTCTTTTTTTGGTAGTTCATCGAAAATTCTTCGACTTTTTTGACTGTCAGCACTTCGTCTGCTTCTTGTTCTTCAGACAGTTGTTCTCTTCTTCCCACTTTTGCTTCAAGAGCTTGGAATCTACGCATCATTTTAAGAGGATTGAAGTCAACGTGAGGAATAAAGTCTTCTTCAGCTTTAACTTGAGCTGCTGCAAATTTTCCTTCAGATTGCGCTCTTGTCACTTTTTGAGCTTTTAGATGCGCGCCCTCAGACGAACTGACTCCGTGCGTAGATAAGTCTTCCGGTCCTGCCATAGATAGCTACCTAAATTTAAGAAAGTTGCACCCTGCCCAGAGGCTGAATGCGGATTTCTGGAACAACCTCTTGGTATGAAACAACTGAAATATCGGGGAATTCCCCTTCGATTAATTTACGTGCAAAACGGCGCACATCGATTGCGGTGAGCATGACAGGCGGCTGTCCTCCAACAGGGGTTGGTACGATGACAGAGCGCATTGCTTGTAAGATCAGCTGCACAGAATCGGGATCAAGGGCAAGATAAGAGCCGGCGGATGTTTGTTTGATTGCGCCACGTAGCATGTCTTCAATTTCAGGATCTAAGAGATAGACAGAAAGGATCGATTGGCCTTGAGAATATTTATAACTGATATAACGTTTTAAAGAGGACCGAACGTATTCCGTTAAAAGGACAGTATCTTTTTCTGTTTGCGCCCATTCACTAAGAGCTTCTAAAATTGTTCTTAAGTCTTTGATTGAAATTTGTTCTTGTACAAGGCGGCGGAAGATTTCAGTAAGCTTTTGTAAAGGCACAAGGCGAGTGACTTCTTTCACAAGATCGGGGAACGATTTTTCTACGAATTCAAGAATACCGCGCACCTCTTGAATGCCGATGAAGTCGCTTGCATGGTGTCTATAAAAATAAGAGAGATGCAGAATCATCACTTCCAAAGGCTTCCAAAATTTAATCCCGGCTTTTTGCAGAATGTCGAGATATTTGGCATCCACCCAAACAGAGGGTTGTCCTAATGTGTTTTTTGATGTCGTAAAGGGGAGATTGTATCTACGAAGCGTATCAGATGTTTCATTGGTAAGAAGAGATCCCTCATAGATTTTTCCGCGTACAATAGGCACTTCATTTAAAAGAATGGAATATTCATCGGTTTCAAGCGTTGGTGAATCTGTGCGTACATGCACACCTGGAAAACGCACGCCCAAATCTTGATAAAGAGCATGACGCATTTTGGGAACCATGTCTTCAACAAAAGTGGTCCCTTGCCGTTCTTTTTTAATCAGCTCAGAAAGACTCTTTCCAACCTCTAAAATGACGGGAAGGGTTAGTGAATAATCATCGCCGGCCCCTCGGATGACGGAATGTCCTTCTACATCAGTTCCCATGGATGTTGGAGCAAGCCCTCCAGCACCTGTCTTGGTCGCGCCTTTTTTCATGCTATACCAAGAACTAAAGCCAAATCCTGCAGCAGCAAGACCTAAAATGATAAAAATAAGAGAGGGGAATCCTTTAATGAATGCCATGCTGAAAAGGACAATAGATGCCAGCATGATCGCTTTAGGTTGGCCGAGGAGCTGAGAGGAAATTTCCCTGCCAAGATTATTTTTATCGCTAGAGACTCGTGTTGTAATAATACCCGCTGTCATCGAGATCAAAAGGGATGGAATTTGCGTGACAAGACCGCCGCCGATAGAAAGAAGAGTGTAAAGGCGTGCGGCATCTAAAGCTGACATCCCACGCATCGCCATACCGATGGCGCGTCCAATGATGTTTGCTTCTGCTAACGGCGAGTTAAAAACTTGCCCTGGTTTCCCAGCTTTCTGAACACCATGAGTAACTTTAAACACTCCGCCCTTACCTTTCAGATCAGGATTTTCGTATTTATCGAC
>JAZKBL010000059.1:9902-16211 GCA_040388665.1 Chlamydiota bacterium | reverse complement strand
GACAAGTCCTCCGATAATGTTGATGACAGCGATAACAATACCTGCAATGACGTCCCCTTTTACGAACTTCATAGCACCATCCATAGCACCATAAAGTTGGTTCTCTTTTGCAAGAGCTAAGCGTAAATCGCGTGCTTGATTGGCATCGATAAGCCCACTGCGCATATCGGCGTCGATACTCATTTGTTTACCGGGCATCGCATCCAAGGTGAAACGGGCGGCAACTTCAGCAACCCTTTCAGCACCTTTTGTGACGACGATGAACTGAACGATTGTAATGATTAAGAAAACGATACCCCCGACGACAAAGTTTCCTCCAACGACGAAGTTTCCGAACGCAAAGATGATATGACCAGCATAGCCATTTAATAGAATTTGCCTTGTAGCTGCAATCTCAATTCCTAGTCTAAACAAAGTCGTAATGAGCAGCACCGAAGGGAAGATGGAAAGATGAACGGCTTTGGGAATGTAAAGCGCTACCATCAGAAGGCAGACGGAAACAGTTAAGTTGATCGCTATGAGATTATCAAGAAATCCTGGAGATACCGGGATGATGATCATCATAATGATGGTGATCACGAAAAATGCAAGCAGGATATCGCTTGATCTGCCAATGAGATTGAGGACTTTGTCCCCGCCTAAAGCCCTTGATAAGTTTTGGTAAAATTTATTCATTGAAATAGCTCCACACTCTCAGACTCTGGTTTTTCAAGTTGCTCTAGCCATTTGAGGACCTCCGCTACAGCTTGGTAGGCTTCCTCAGGTATATAATCGCCAATTTTCCCTTTTTGGAATAGTGTATGTGCGAGGGGGACATTGCGCATGATCGGAACATTGTTTTCTGTTGCGATTTTAATGATCATAGCAGCTATGATGCCACGTCCCATCGTTACAATTTTTGGTGCAGGTTCTGTTTCTTCGTTGTATTCAACAGCAATAGCTAGATGTGTTGGGTTAGTAATGACAGCTTTTGCACGTTTTGTCGCAGCAGGGCCTTCTTGATAAGCGATTTCCTGAGCGATTTGTCTACGGCGGCTTTTGATATGAGGGTCGCCTTCTGTATCTTTATGTTCTTGTTTGACTTCGAATTTTTCCATCTTCATTTCTTTTGCAAAGTTCTTTTTTTGGAAGACGAGGTCAAAAATGGCAATAGCGATAAAAAAGATTCCAACCCGAATGATCACTTTAATTAAGAAGTCGCTAAAAACCATGGCGCTTCCGATAACAGGCAGCGCAGCTGTTGATATAATTTCCGGTATGCTGTTGTAAACGACGCTGTAAATTAAGACAAAAGCGCCTGTAATTTTAAAAACAGATTTTAAAAGTTCAAAAGCTGTTTTAAATTTGAAGATATTTTTTAAGTTTGTAACAGGGTTGAGTCTTTTTACATCCGGTTTAACAGCTTCTAGAGCAAAGAGAGGTCCAACAACAACAACATTACAAAAGAGTCCTGTAATCACTGTAAGGATAAGTACAGGAAGGCTGCATTGCATCATGACATACATCGCTTGACCCACATAACCTGCAGCGCCTCGTTGTAAATCGATGTTGCCGCTGATTGAACGAAAAGTTAATATCATGTAGCTTGCGAGCAAGTTGTAGAGATAGCCTGAAAGTGTGATAACGGAGGCTATTGAAACGATAAATGTAAATGCTGAAGGGAAGTCCTGTGCTTTGGCAACTTGCCCTTTTTTACGCGCATCCCGAATTTTCTTCGGGGTCGCCTTTTCACTCTTTTCTGCCATGTTTGCACTCTATATGAGCTCTTCTACGCTCGTCAAGAACTAATATATTTTTGGATTTGATATGCATTCTCCTAAGGAGACCTGCAACAGCTTATGAGAAATCCCTTATAAAGTCAACATTCCTTATCCATGCCCTTGCCCATACGCGTATGGGGATGGGCATGGAAGGGAATTATGCAAGAGGTTTAATGTTTTAAAAGATTATTAAGATTTATACAAATAGAAGGTGGGTTTTTTAGGTTCTTGTGTGTTGCATGTCTGGTAGCAGGCGGTGAATTGTTGTACGAGTTTTTGGATGGATGCTATGATGGTTTTATCTGAATCGTCTTCGGTGAATAAGTTTCTTTCCCAAATATGTGCTAAATAATCAACATCTGATTTTTTAATTGTTGTCATAGTTTCTATTGCCAGCGATGTTTTTGTAATGGAAATATTATTGCTGCCTGGAATGGTGATATTTTCAATATTGATTGCGAGGAAAGCTCCAGCAAGAGTTAGCCCTGCAAGGTTATTCATCTTTAGTTCTTGGATTTCCCCAATTTTTCCAAGTTCTGTTTTTAAGATTTGATAAGTTTGCTCATAAAGGTGCGCATGGGTGGGGTTGCTTAAAGCAAATATGGGAAGGACTGCAAATGAGGATAGGTTTCTAAGAGGCGTGCGACATGAATGTACTGGAGGGCTCGCTTGTGATGGTGTGCTTGCTTGTGCAATAGAACAAGACAAGCTAAGTAAGGAAAAAAATAAGTAACGTAGCATGGATGAACCTCTTTTTATCTTGACTTTCTACGCTTTGTCTTTTTTTTTCAAGATTAGATGTGGAAAAGAGAGAGCTTTAGTCCGCCGCTTACGAGGGGGAAGGATTGTTGGATGGGACGGCCGGTGGCTTGGATGAAAGAGCTGTCAGGGGCAAGCAGGCAGGTGCGCGTTTTTTTTGCAAGTTCGCCAAGAGCGCGAAAGTATTCTAATGAGGTGTGAAGCCGTTTTCCGTAAGGAGGGTTGGTGACAATCAAGCTAGGCGTTGGAAAAGGAGAATAAGAATTAATGCCGCGACGCTGCAGATCTATAACATCAGCGCAGCCCAGTTTTTCAAGATGCATTTTGCACATGGCGACAGATTCTGGATCTTTATCGGCACCAAAGATTTTCCCTTCAGCAAGAGGGATGCGCTTTTCATTTGCTGCTTGTTTTACAGATTTCCAGTCGTCTTGTGAAAAACCGGGGTGATTGGTAAAGCCCCAATTTTCTCTAAAAAAACCAGGAGGTGTTTTTGTTGCCATCATGGCAGCTTCGACAAGGATCGTTCCCGATCCGCAGAAGGGATCGCATAAGGATTCTTCATCTGTGTATTCTGAAAGAGCAAGAAGTGCAGCCGCCAAGGATTCTTGAATAGGTGCTTCGCCTGTCTGCTCTCTCCATCCACGTTTATAAAGTGGCGCGCCGGACGTGTCGAGACTAATAGTGGCAAAACCGTTAAAAATATAAAGATTGAGCTGTACGTCGGGATTTTTAGTATTAACGGAGGGTCTTTCTCCAAACGTTTCTCTTAAGGTGTCGCAGATGGCGTCTTTAACAACAAGCGATGCAAATAGGCTGTTATTTAAAGTGGGATGAACAACGTTGGCATCGATAGAAAATGTCTTTTCAAGATTTAAGAGCTCTGTCCAGTCAATTTCTCGCGCACCTCTATAAAGGGCTTCTTTGTGCGGGCAGCGAAAATTAAACATGGGCCAGAGAACGCGGATTGCAATGCGTGAGCAGTAATTAACGAGATACACAGAATGCATTGTACGTGGGAGATAGACTCCAGATACGCCTTTGCGCACGCTTAAGCCAAGTTGAGAAAGTTCTGCATGAAGAAGATCTTCTAGGCCTCGTGGGCACGTAACAAATAATTCTTGTTTCATTAATTTTATAAGGTGTTAATTGTGGAAGAATAAGATGACATCTCCATCCTGGACAATATATTCTTTGCCTTCAGCGCGTGCTTTTCCGGCTTCTTTCGCTCCAACTCTGCCTTTGTAGGCGACCATATCGTTAAAGGAGACAACTTCTGCGCGAATAAAGCCTTTCTGCAAATCGGTGTGGATTTTTCCTGCAGATTCTTGAGCATTCGTTCCTTTTTTGATTGTCCAAGCGCGTGTTTCGATCTCTCCTGTTGTGATGTACGTGATGAGATCGAGGGTTTCAAAAGCAGTTTTAATCAGTCTATTGAGACCTGTTTCTTGTAGTCCTAGTGTTTTTAGGAATTCAAGAGCTTCTTCTTCACTGAGCTGGGCGACTTCTTCTTCGAGGCGCGCGCAAATAGGGATCACTTGATTTCCTTCTTTTTCTGCATAAGCGCGTACTTTAGCGACATATTCATTTTCCATGGAAGGAAGAGAGTCTTCTGAGACATTGCATGCATAAACAACTTTTTTATCTGTTAAGAAGGGGTATGCCGCAATGTAACCCTTTTCTTCAGGGGTTAGTTTTAGCGAACGTAGGGGCTTGCTTTCATTGAGGTGATCGAGTGCTTTTTTTAAAGTTTCAAGTAAAGGAAGGAGTTCTTTTTTACCTTTAGCTTGTTTTTCTTGCCGTTTGTAGATGTTTTCAGCCATTTGCATGTCTGAAAGGATCAGTTCTAGGTTGATGACTTCAATGTCAGCGATGGGGTCTACTTTTCCCGCAACGTGGATCACGTCATCATTTTCAAAGCAGCGCACCACATGAACGATGGCGTCGGTTTCTCGGATATTGGAAAGGAACTGGTTGCCAAGACCTTCTCCTTGAGAAGCTCCAGCAACAAGGCCTGCAATATCGACAAAGGTGATTGTAGCAGGAATGATTTTCTTGCTGTGGGAAATGCCTGAAAGAATAGCAAGACGCGGGTCATTTACCTCGACGATTCCAACATTGGGGTCGATAGTACAAAAGGGGTAGTTTGCTGCTGCCGCGGCTTTACGGGTCAGAGCATTAAAAAGAGTCGACTTACCGACATTAGGAAGTCCTACAATTCCACAAGAAAGATTTGCCATAAGCAGTGATTATAAAAAAATTGCCTCTATTGTGCACTCTGAAAGAATTTCTTTACATTCGATGGTGACTTCATCGTTGATATGAGCTTTTGCTGGGATGTTGTTAATGAGGATGGAATAGGTGCCAGGAGGGGGGAGGCATAGTCCTGTCGTATCTAATATATGATTTTTTATCTTACCATAAAGAGCGTAGGGGCGACCAAGAAGGGAAGCGACTTTATGAATATCTCCTTGTTGAAGATAATGGCGGATAAGCCCTGAAGAACAGTTTTCATCATCTACTTTTTTTTTGTCTAAATAAGTGGCTTCAAAATGGAGCTCTTTTCCTAAATTTTTTATATGTAATTCATCGCCTTGTCTATTTTTGCCAAACGCAGCGCCGGTTCCCAAAATGAGATAAGAAAAGGGAATGCACTTAAAAACTTCTTTTAAAAAAACATCATAAGATTTTTCAGAAAAAGAGGACGTGAATTCTAAGATGATAGCAAGGTTGACACCAGCCTTTTCCAAAAGTTGTAGCTTATATTCGAAAGAACATAAAAGAGGTGCTTTTTTGAGTCCAGGGATCACATCTGCAGGATGATTGGAAAAGGTAAGTGCTGCAAGTGTGCCTTTAGGACCGAGTTGTTCGCGGAGTGTTTTTAAAAGGAATTGATGGCCAAGATGCATGCCATCAAAGCTGCCAATTGTTAAACCGTATGGAGGAGGGGAGGCAGTATGTGCGTTTAGGCTGTGTATAATGTGCATGCTTTCTCCAGAGATAAGCAGTCTGCAAGATGAAAAGCACCGCTACGTGTTCTTGTAAGAGCTGATAAGTGAGCTCCTGTTCCAAGAAGAGTTCCGAGGTCGTGAGCTATAGAGCGTATATAGGTTCCTTTGCTGCAGCTGACTTTAAGTTCTAGGCGAGGGTATTCATAGGAAAGTAGCATGGTTGATAAAGTGATTTGCACTTTTTCCCGTGCTACTTCAATGCCTTTACGAGCGAGTTCGTAAAGTTTTTTTCCGCCTTGTTTTTTTGCTGAAAACATGGGAGGCAGTTGTAAAATTGTTCCCTGAAACTGCTTGAGAGCTTCCTGGATTTCTTCTAAAGTTGGAATGCGTGTGTTTTCATTTAGGATTTTTCCGTCGCAGTCGAAGGTGTCTGTAGAGATTCCTAGATGGACAGTTGCTAGGTATTCTTTATCTTGATTTAAGAAAAGAGGTGACAGCCTTGTGTATGTTTTGCCAACAAGAAGGAGCATGACCCCTGTTGCAAAGGGATCTAAGGTGCCTGCATGTCCAATTTTTTGGATATGGCTCGCTTTTCTAAGCGCTGCAACTAAATTAAAAGAGGTTTTTCCGAGAGGTTTATCGAGTAGAACAAGATGCTCCCTTGAAGGGAGCTTTTCAGTAGTTTTTGATACTATCGATAACTTACTAAGGTCTAGATCGCTCTTCATCGTGAATTTGCTCTAAAAGGGTGTCGATACGCATATGATGATCGACGGAATTGTCGAGCTTAAAGGTAAGTTCAGGAAAGTAACGCATCACAACTTTTTTTGATGAATGGA
>JAZKBL010000059.1:0-9892 GCA_040388665.1 Chlamydiota bacterium | reverse complement strand
TACCGGCTTGGTCAGGAAATCATCCGCGCCCGCCTTGATCATTTCGGCGGCATATTCGTCTTCGCCGTACGGCACCAGCGCGATAATCGATACATGCGGCTGCTGCGATTTCAACTCATGGATGAGGTTGACCGCCGCCTTTTTCGACAGCGATAAATCCAGCAGCTGATTGCAGCGCTTTTAAAGTCTCGTCTTTTTCGACTTGGCTGCCAATCACACTAATGTACACTTTGGCATAGTGTAAATCGCTTGAAATATCAACACGAGTTACAGTAATGAGAGTTGTAACATGAGGATTGCGCACATCACGCATGATCACTTCGGAGATGACTTCTTTAAGCAAGGAGTTTAGCCGATCAGTTCTTCTTTTTGCCATTATAAATCTTGTTCTAAGTAAGTAATTTCGTATGCCTGAATGATGTCTTCTTCCTTTACATCACTGTAGTTATTCAGAAGAATACCACATTCGTATCCTTTGCTGACTTCGCGAACATCTTCTTTGAGACGTTTTAATGAGGCGATTGAGCCCTTCCATACAATTTCTTTGCCGCGAAGAATTCTAACCAAGTGATTTCTCTTAATGGTTCCATCCAGCACTTGACAGCCAGCGATGACGCCAAGTTGTGAAGATTTGAAGATTGTTTTTACAATTGCAGATCCTGTATCCGTTTCTTGAGGGATCTTATCTAAAAGGGATTTCATGATAGCGCGCACATCATCGATAGCATGGTAGATAATATCGTGAAGCTTTACTGTAACTTTCAACTGTTTAATGAGTGATTCTGCATGATTTTCTACTTGTGTATGAAAACCAATGATCGTTGCTTTTGAAGCTGCAGCCCTTTGTACATCAGATTCAGACACTTCGCCCACTTCAGCGGAGATGATATTGAGCTCGACTTTATTTGTAGCAATTTTAAGAAGAGAGCTTTTTAGCGCTTCCAAAGATCCTTGAACGTCAGCTTTAAGAATTAAATTAAGCGTTTTCTTAACTGCTGCATCAGCTGTTTGTTGAAGAAGATTTTCCAATCCTGTGCGTTTGGCTTGTAACTGTCTTTGTTGCTGCTCTTGTCCAAGAGTTCTATCACGAGAAAGGACTCTTGCTTCTTTTTCTGTTTTTACAGCAATAAATTCGCTTCCTGCCGCAGGGAGTCCTGAAAGGCCAGTAATTTTTACAGGGGTAGAAGGTCCAGCTGACAAGAGTTCTTTGCCGTGTTCATCGTGCATTGTTTTAATGCGCGCCCAGTGTTGCGCAAAGACGATAGGATCGCCTAAGCGGAGAGTTCCTGTTTGGACAAGAACCGTAGCTACGCCGCCAAGACCTTTATGCATTTCAGATTCAATGACTGTGCCGCGGGCTCTTGTCTCTGGATTTGCTTTGAGTTCAAGGATTTCTGCTTGTAGTGCGAGCATTTCAAGAAGTTCTTTAATTCCGTCGCCAGTTATAGCTGAGCAATTGACAGTGATCGTTGTTCCTCCCCAGCTTTCCGGGAGAAGATTATTATCTGCAAGTTGTCGATAGACATTGTCAACATTGAAGTTGGGTTTGTCTGATTTGTTAATTGCAACGACGATAGGGACATTCGCAGAGCGTGCTTGTTCGATTGCTTCAAGTGTTTGTGTGCGTAATCCTTCGTCACCTGCAACAACAAGAACAACGATATCTGTGACATCAGCACCGCGTGCTCTCATCGCAGAGAAAGCTTCGTGACCCGGAGTGTCAAGAACGCAAATATCGCCAACAGCTGTATGACAACGGAATGCACCAATGTGTTGTGTAATAGCTCCTGCTTCGCCTGATGCTACATTGCTCTTGCGGATTGCATCGATGAGGCTCGTTTTGCCGTGATCGACGTGACCCATAAAAGTGATGACAGGCGGCCTAAATGCGAGCTGTTCCGGAGGCGTTTCAGAAACTTCTTCCTTAATTGTTTTCTCTGTAATGCGTAGTCGTTCTTCTTCGCTTGTATCGATTTTGATTTCGCAGTCAAATTCGTGACCGAGCAATTGGATGGTTGTTTCATCGTCTAAAAGATCATTAAGTGTGACAACAACGCCTTGCATGAAAAGTTTGGAAATTAGCTGAGAAGCTTTGAGCTTCATTTCAGATGCTAGATCTTTAATAGAGATCGGTAGACGTATGCTTAAAGTTTTTGGACGGATAATCTCTTCTTGCTGAGAAGTAAAGCGGGCTTTGTGTGCGGGTCTTTTTTTCCGCCACGCTTCATCATCAGAAACACGTAAGCCTTGTCTATCGCGTACATCAAAAGAGCGCTGGTCTGATTTTTTCTGTGGCTTAAGATCACGGTATTCTTTAAATCCTGGAGGTTTTCGAGCAGTATCGCCTGGTCCTTCATGAGATTTTGTTGAAGGTTTTTCTGTATGTTTAGGGGGAATAGCTGTGGGTGGCGTTGGTGTTCGTGGGGGATAAGGGCGTTGCTGAGGACGATATGCTTGAGGTCTTTCTCCCGGTCTATTTCCATAACCTGTCCCTGTGCCTCCGGGTGAAGCTGGACGGTAAGGAGGACGCGCTCCAGGATATTGGCCTGTATTTTGCTGTTGCGGCCGTGATTGGTAATCGTTTTGCTGCGGACGAGGCGGGTAACCATTTTGTTGCGGGCGTGGGGGATATCCATTTTGCTGTTGACGTGGAGGATAACCGTTTTGTTGAGGGCGCGGTGGGTAACCATTTTGTTGAGGACGCTGAGGATAACCTTGTTGAGAACGGGGTTGATACTCATTCTGTTGAGGGCGCGGCTGTCCGTAACTTGTTGGAGGCGGGCGCTGTCCTTGTCTTGTGTCCGGTCTTACGTCTGACCTCGCATCCGGTCTGTTTTCCGGGTGGCTTTCAGGTCTAGGTTCTGGCTTTATTTCCGGCTTAGATGCAGCTGGAGCTGGAACAGGGGATTCTTGAGAAGGTGCTTCTGGACGATTTTTAGCTGTGTCTTGAGCAGGAGCTGCTGCATCTGCTGATGGAGTCTCAGATTTTGGTGCTCCTTTAGGAGAAGAGGAAGACTTTGGCTTGAGGGACGAAGGGGTTTCTTGAACCGATGGGTGTTCAACATGGGCTTCTTGAAGAGTCGCTTCGGTGGTGGCCGGTGCTGCTGTATCTTTTTTCTTAGCAGGAGCAGGTTTTTTCTGCTTATTGAGTTTAAGCGCTTCCGCAAGTTGCGTATTCTTAATATTTAATTTGAGATTTTTAGCCAACGTTTTTTCCTTATATACTTCTTAAGTAGCAATAATGCATTTAACTTGCGAACTTTTTTCTGATTTTTTCTAGAATTTTATCTAGTCTATCTAAGGTTACCCCAGGGATAGATGAAACTAACTCTTCAGGTGTTGAGTTCAAAAGTTTTCTTGGAGTGTCGTAACCGGCACCCACCAAGCTTGAAATGATGAGAGAGCTTTCTCCTTCAACATGAAGCTCTTCGTCTAAACGAGGATCTTCTGAAGAAGCTAACTGAGTTCTTTCTTGTGATATTGTCGCTTGATAATCAGACATTTTTTGTACATCAAGCTCTACATCTGCAAGAGCGCCATTAAGACGAGCATTCATGCCTCGTTTGCCAAGAACTACAGGGTAACTTTCATCATCAACAACAATAGAAATTACAGATTTTTCTTCATTCACGCTAATTTTCTTAATTTCAATAGGAGAAAGAGCGTTTTGCAAGAGCTGTATTTCATCATCTACAAAAGGAATGATATCGATCTTTTCATTGTTAAGCTCTCGGATGATATTTTTGACACGGTTGCCCCGCACGCCGACGCACGCGCCGACAGGATCGACTTTTGAGTCTGAAGAGCGTACAGCAATTTTCGTCCGGTATCCAGCTTCGCGTACAATTCTTTCGATAGTCACAGTGCCATCGCTTAATTCAGGAACTTCTTGCATAAATAGCTGTGAAACAAACTCAGGATGGCTGCGTGATAGAATTACCTCTGCTCCGCCGTTTTCTGTATCGCGTACTTGATAAAGAAGCGCCTGAACGCGTTCTCCCACGTTATACTTTTCCGTTTTTGGATAGAAACGATCGGGAAGGATAGCTTCTACTTTGCCAAGATCGACAATGAGCGTTGCGCCACGCACGATTCTTTTGATTGTACCTGAAACGATTTCATTCAAACGATGACGATATTCTTCATAGATCACATCTCTTTCTGCGCCGCGTAATTTTTGCGAGATGATTTGACGCGCTGTTTGCGCTGCAATTCTGCCAAAATCTTGAGGAGTAACGTTAATATCAACCCATTGATTGATTTCACAATAAGGATTGATAAGACGCGCTTCTTCTAAGGTTATCTCTTCTTCGGGGATAGTTACTTTTGCAACAACTTCTTTTTGAGCGATAACATCGATGTTGCCAGTTTTTGGATTGATGTGAACAGAGACATTGATTAACCCTTTTACGCTTTTACGAGCCGCAGCACGAAGAGCTTCTTCTATAGCGTTGATGATGATCTCACGCTTAATTCCTTTCTCGCGCTCTAAGTATTCAAAAATGGCAACTAGGTCTTTATTCATTCGTCATAGCCCTTAAAAAGTTACCCTGGATCCCTCTTTAATCAGTAAATAGAGGAATCCAGGGCTATTGATAATTTATATTTGCTCTTCTTCTGAGGATGAAGCGCTTTCATGTGATTCTTCAGCTTCGTCTTCTTCTGTCGATTTTTTCTTGCGCTTTTTGGTTTGATCGCGTGTTTTCGCTGTTCCTACAACGATATCATCTCTGTTGTATTTGTTTTTTTCAACGAGGTAATCTTTAATTGAAAGAGCAATTTTTTTATGTTCAGGATCAAGCTTAATCACTTTTGCGGTAACTTCTTCACCTTTAGAAATGATATCTTCGACTTTTCCAAAGGGTTGGTCGGATAGTTCAGTGACATGCACAAGAGCTTCTATGCCATTTTCTAATTCTACAAAGGCTCCAAAAGCGGTGATTTTAGAAACAATACCCTTAATGAGTGTTCCAACAGGCATTGTTTCCTGGATGGATTCCCAAGGGTTATTGCTCAGTTGCTTTACACCAAGAGTGATTTTTTTACTTTCTTTATCAACAGAAAGAACGATCGCTTCGACTTTGTCTCCCTTTTTCAGAACTTCTGATGGGTGAGAAACTTTTTTGATCCAGCTTAAATCAGAAATGTGGATCAAACCGTCAATACCAGGCTCAAGTTCAACGAAAGCGCCGTAATTTGTGAGGTTGCGAATTTCAGCTTGAACACTGCTTCCAATAGGATATTTGTTTTCGACATCATCCCATGGATTTTTTTCAGTTTGTTTCAAGCCAAGAGAGATTTTACCTTCCTCTTTTTGTACGGAGAGGACAATCGCTTCCACTTCGTCGCCTTTTTTAACAACTTCAGCAGGGTCTGTTACATTGCGGACCCAAGACATTTCTGAGACGTGGATCAGTCCTTCGATGCCGGGCTCGATTTCAATGAATGCGCCGTAAGGAACGAGGTTAACGATTTTGCCGTGAACTCGGGTGCCCGGTGGGTAGCGGTATTCAATTTCTTCCCAAGGGTTGCTTTCTTTTTGTTTCATTCCAAGTGCGACTCTGCCTTTGTCTTTGTCAACGTGGAGAATCATCACTTCTAATTCTTGACCGAGGCTGACCATTTCTGAAGGATGTTTAATCCTTTTCCATGTCATGTCTGTAATGTGGAGCAATCCATCAACACCGTCTAAGTCGAGGAAAACGCCGAAGTCTGTGATGTTTTTCACAATTCCTCTACGAACTTCTCCTTCAGCGATGTTCTCTAACATTTCCACTTTGCGAGAGATTCTTTCTTCTTCAAGAAGTTCTCTTCGAGACACAACGATATTTTTTCTTTCAGTATTGATTTTAAGGATTTTAAAATCGTAAGTCTGATTTAAGAACTCATCGAGATTTTTAATGCGTTTGTTGTCAATTTGAGAACCTGGCAGGAATGCTTCCATGCCGATGTCCACCATGAGTCCGCCCTTAACTTTGCGGATGACTGTACCTTTAACGATTGAGCCTTCTGTGCAGTGGTTGACGAGGAATTCCCATTGTCTTTGGCGGCGTGCTTTTTCGCGAGAAAGGACGATTTGACCGTCTTCACCTTCAGTTTGATCAAGAAAAACTTCAACTTCATTTTCAAGGAAGAGTTCAGCAGGGTCTGTAAATTCGTTGATAGGAACAAGTCCCTCAGATTTTAAGCCAACGTCAACAACGATGAAGTCTTTTGTAATTTCAACAACTCTGCCCTTAAGAATTTGGCCAGTGCTCATAAGAGAGACGGAGCCTTTTCCGGCGCCTTCTTCTTTAACATTTAAAAGTTTGCGAAATTGTTTAGCATCTTCCTCTTGGAAATCAACGTCATCGATGATTTTGCTACAGCTCCAATCTTGGTTGAGGTTCTTGGACATGTTATAGTTTTCTCGTTTCTAAAGGTTTAAGGGGACACCACTCCAGAGTAAAGTCGATATTTTCAAATATAAACTTTGCGCTGGAGTGCTACATATAATGCTACAGACGAACTGACGCTTATATAAGGAAAAATACTATCCGACCGGAATATTATAATCAAGCGCCGCCTTACAATAGGGGTTTTAAATAGACATAGTGCGATGTTGAATAGACATGTCGGGGACAAGTCCTTCGGCTTGATCCCCCGCTTGCCCCCTTGAGCTTCACCTCGCTTTGCAAGATCGCGTCCTCGAAGGCTCGCTGTGTGCCTACACAGCATCGCACGCCCTGGCGGGCTCTCCTGTGGTGCGATTTTGCCGTGCGATCTGAAGCCGCGGGCTGCTCGCGCGGCTCATCCCCCCCGCGCCTTCGTCGCGGGTCCCTTTTCGCGTCGGTTCGCAGAAACAACACGCTAATGCTCAGTTACTTACGTAGGAATGTCGAAGTAGAATAAAAAGAAAAAGCTGGTGTTATCTGCATTTTATCTGCATAATTAAGGATTAGCTAATGCAGATAAAGAGCCGTTATTATGCTGATAAAATTTAAACCAAATTATGTTATTTCCTCAGATATTATGAATTTTTTGCTGCGCATTGAAGCAGCAAAGCAAAAAATATTGCACTTACCTTTGACGCCAACAGTTCTTAGTTCCTTAAGAGAAACGGCGCGTTTTTATATAACTCATTATTCTACAATGATTGAAGGGAATAGACTGGATCCTGGGCAAATCGAAGTGGTTTTGAAGCATCGAGGTCATTTTCCCGGGCGTGAACGTGATGAACATGAGGTGAAAGGCTATTATGCTGCGTTAGCCCAAGTAGAAAAATGGGCGGCACGGGGCGTAACCATCACAGAAAAAATGATCCAGACACTTCATGCACTTGTTATATCCAGCGGTAAAAAAAATGCTAAACCAAATGCATATAGAGATGCTCAAAATGTTATTCGCGACGGTGTCGCAAAAGCAATTGTGTATATGCCGCCAGAGGCTAAAGATGTGAAAAGTTTAATGACCGGTATGGTAGATTGGATTAATACAAATACTTCATTGCCTTGCCCTATTATTGCAGGAATTGTCCATTATCAGTTTGCAACTATCCACCCTTATTATGACGGTAATGGTAGGACAGCCAGGTTGCTTACCACATTGATTTTACATTTAGGGGGATATGACTTAAAAGGGCTCTATTCTTTGGAAGAATATTATGCTCGTAATTTAGGTGCTTACTATGCGGCAATTAGTATTGGAGAATCTCATAATTATTACATGGGTCGTGCTGAAGCAGATATCTCAAAATGGGTTGAATATTTTGTAGGTGGAATGGCCGTCTCATTTGAAAATGTTTTGAAATGTATGGATGAATCTAAAGATTCACTTGATCAAGGTGCTTTAATTAGAAAACTTGATCCAAGACAGCGCAAAGCACTTGAGTTATTCCAGGAATTTGAAACGATTACGAGCCGCCAAATCGGCGCATTATTTGGATTCAAGCCACGTTCAAGTGCTGCACTCTGTGCAAGCTGGGTTGAAAGTGGCTTTTTAACCATTGTGGATGCGTCAAATAAAGGACGAAAATATAGGCTATCGGATGAGTATCAGAAACTCATCAACTAAGGTGATGAGCGATCTTGCGCTATTGCAGCACTCGTTCGTTCATTTCCATAATCCAATACTCTAGTGCTTTTTTTTGAGTGCTATCGAAATCTTTTTCAGTTACAATTAAACAATCGTTTATCCAATTGATATTAGATTCAAAATACCAGTTATGGGATTCTCCATATTTTTTTTGAAACTCGTTCTTAGCTAGCTGCACGGCTCTTATCTCAACTTTTATCATCTCAACGTCCTGTTGCAAGAAGCTTAAAGCTTGCTGTGCTTGACATAGTGTTTTTTTAGCAGATAGTCCATGCTCGGTCTTAATGTTCCTGCCAGCATTAATGAGATCGATCATTCTTGTGGTGATTAAATTATTTATTTTATAGCGTGTTTTTCTTGAGGATTCGCAGATATCATATACAGACTGTTGTCTTGCAGTGAGTTCTGCATTATTTTTTTGTAGAGTCTCCATAAGATCATCACATTCAATTATATTATTATATGAAGAGCCGACGTTAATAATGTTAGACATAAAATCTCCTTTTAGTTTTTTATATTGTTTTCTTTAACTTTAATTATTGTATCATTTTAAAAGAGTATTATTCAATGTAAAAAAAAAGTTAACAAATAAAATTTTTGATAAAAAATGATTGACTTAAGAGATGGCATTGGAAATGATGCGAATGATGTAACAACTTTATGAAGAGCAGCTTATGAGCCTTATTTCTGAGTTAATGCAGATTGTTCCTGTCGTTGAATGTGTAAGCGCACACTTTTATACGAACTCAATTAAGCATCTTCTTCGTCGTTTTTTGACAGAGGAGCATTTGTTTGATGAGTATAGTCAAGAAGATATGGAAGAGCTTTTTAGCAGGCTTCCTTTGATCCGCCCCTCAGTTGGATCGTCTGAATCTTCACAACTTTCTATATTACTTTTGTGTAGGCAGAGGCCTCATGCGGGGAGGTTTTTTTCTGAAATGCTAAGCCGCTGGTTAATTCCTGGAAAACGTTTAGATTCTGCGCTTTTTTTTGCAGCCGATTTTCAACTGTCCTGTAGAAAAGAAGAAATTTATACAATCGCTGAGATAATGTTTGCGGCAGACGATGATAGAGAGCTTAAAGCAATGCTCAAGAATTTCCCTTTGATTGATTGGGAAATTCGTTTAGGGATAGCGTCTTCTTATCACGCGAGTCGTATTTTAGAGATTAAGGGTCTTTCGGCTGACGAAAAAACAGTGGCAATTCAGGAATCTATAGCTTCTTTAATTCGCAAGCGTCCACAGGATTTTGATTATGACCTTTTTTCACAAATGCAACACTTTCTCGTGACTTGCCAGAGTGAATTTAAAGCGTTAAGAGAGTGCAAGCAAATGTGCCGGATTATTTACGTATTTTATCTTTTTCGAAAAGCTGTACGTTCTTTTGTCGAGAGATTTCCTAAGCAGCGCCATGTAAGTCTTAAGTTGTTGAATACACGATTGCATTTGCCTTTTGGTGTTAAACAGGTTTTGAGCGTTTTTGTAGGTGTTAATTTTCTTAAAGAAAATGAGTTGTTTGAAGAAAATCATCTAGTTTCTGCTTTTTGTAATTATATTCCAGGGGTTCGTGCTGTAAAGGGATCATTTTTTTTGAGTCGCAGTCGTGAAGATAAAATCCACACCATCTATCTTGAGCTTGAAAAAGAGGACGGTTTGCCTTTTTCTTTAGAAGAGGTTAGTTGTTTAAGACGAGGTCTTCCTGAAGAGTTAAAGGGGAGCGTAGAGCAATTGATGCGTCCTGTTTTTATGCCGCGCAATGAAGAAGAAGTGATGCGCAACCTTCTTGTTTTAAATAAGCAGCTTAAATATGTACGAGATAT
>JAZKBL010000058.1:0-2039 GCA_040388665.1 Chlamydiota bacterium | reverse complement strand
TTGGAAAAATTTAGAAATCAATGGACAAGCTCTTCTCGGATGTACTCTGGGATGTCAAAAATCTGCCTAAAACGGCAGATTCTTGATCAAAAAAACGATCCCACACTTCTTCCAAAAAAAGTTTTGTGCCATAATTTTTCGCTCCATTTAGAGAGAGTGATTTATGGACCAACTATCCGAAGAACCTAAAAACTTCCCTGTCCGACCCGATAAGACGATCGGTTGGCTTAACAAAAGCCGCGACGATTGGAAAGGCAAAACCCAAATGACTAAAGCTGAACTCAAGGTCGCAAAACAAGCGCAAAAAAGAGCTCGCCAGAGTAGGCAAGAGTGGAGAGCTGAGTGTCAACGGTTGGAAAAAGAACAGGCCAAGCTTTTAGAAGAGAAGATTGAGGAGATCACCAGTCTTAAAACAAAGGTTCAGGAACTCGAACATGAAAACGCAGATCTAAAAAAAAAGTACTTGTTGCGCCTGATGACCAAAAGCTAGAACGGCACACGTTTTCTCAGGGACAGATTTCTTGGGGGCTACGATTTTTACGAGCTGCATGGACGGGGTTTAGATGTGTCGCTGCCATTTTAAAACAGATGGCTTCTCAGCAAAAGATCGATCGTGCGCCATCAGCCGAAACGCTGATCCAATGGGAATTAAAGATTGGGCTATATAAGTTAGAGCGCCCAAAGCCGACTGACGGAGGTTGGATATGGATGGCCGATCATGTGATTCGACTTGGCGTTTATAAGTGTTTTGTAATTGTTGGAGTTCGCATGGCAACTCTTCTGACAAAGAAGGATTTAACAGTCTCCTTAGAAGATCTTGAGCCAATAGCACTGCTGCCAATGGAAACATCAAATGGAACAGAAGTGGCTCGCAAACTGGAAAAGACTGTTCAAAAGGTTGGCTTTTCTCCCGACGCTCTTGTGATCGATCATGGCTCTGATTTATATGCTGGGGCACGCCGTTTTTGCGAAAATCATCCTAGAACGCAGCTAAAATATGATGTTTGCCACAAGGTGGCATGTGAGTTAAAAAAACGCCTAAACAAGAATCTTCTTTGGGAGAAGATGACATCGGGCGCTGTACAAACTAAAAAAGCTCTATCTTTGAGCAAATTTGCAAAATTTGCTCCTCCGCAACAACGTTCTAAAGCGCGCTATATGAACCTTGATTCTCTTGTAAAATGGGCATGTGCCATGCTGGCTCAATACGATACCCTCCCGAAGGAAGTGCAACGTAAGGTAGCGTGGCTCATTCCTATGAAAAGGGAGGTTCATAAATGGCAAGAATGGGTGCAAATCGGCCAAGTAACAAGGGATCAGATCAGAAGAGAGGGCTTTTATGATGGGGCGGATGAAGCGTTGATGGACAGGCTCATTGCAATGAACCTAACAAGCGAAGAAACGGAAGAATTTACTGAAGCGCTTGTAGATTATGTGCGTTCTGAGGGGGAAGGAGTTCACAGGGACAATCGAGTGGTAGGAACGACAGAAGTTCTTGAAGGCTTATTTGGTGGTTATAAGCGCATGGTCGGTGAGAATAAGATGAGCTTAAATGGACTGGGGCGACTGATTTTATGTATGAGCAGCCGAATAGGCGAGTTCTCTGAGGAGCTGGTTTACAAAGCCATGACGAATATAAAGTGCAAAGACGTTAATGCTTGGTTGGAGAAGGCATTTATGAAGCCTGACAAGAAATTTCTGGAACAAAATCAGGAACAGTTACTCTGGGAAAAAGTTTGCAATTTTTGACACCCCAGATAGCAATGGAACAACAGCAATCTATATACGCTAAATTTATTGCAGCAGAATCTTGCGGAAATACATTTTTGATTTATGAAATCCCATCAAGAGATGATTTGAAATATATTCAAAATGCGCTCATTGATCGACTGAAGATAGAGGGTCGCGATTCTGGCCTTATTCTACAAGAAATCAAGCCGAATATTTGGCAAATGTTTGTAGTAGAAAAGGATGGGTCTATTTCGTCATTTTGTGGTAACGGGGCCAAAGCTGTTGCTTTATATTTATTGCGTTACCAC
>JAZKBL010000057.1:0-4300 GCA_040388665.1 Chlamydiota bacterium | reverse complement strand
GTTTTTTAGTTATGTGATAAGTATAAGTTCATCAAGTTTGTCGGCAATTGTAGTTAAATATGCCGCAGGAATGTGACCGCCTTGTTTAACTCTGTAATCTTGGCGAATCATATCTCTCAGAGAGATCCCTTCTTCTCCAATCACTTCCATTCTTTTACCAATGTCATCTCCCTCTTTGAGCAAGGCTGCAGCTCTTACAACCATTTCTTTCCAGCCTTCTGCAAGAGTATCTAGCTCTGCACTCACCTGATCCACATATTTACTCCATGAAATACGAGGCTCGATCGCAGGATAACGCCGTGCATCGGATCTAGCGCGCGATAATCCTAAAAATGCACCAACACAGCTAAGTGTTGCCTGTGTCACAGGCTCTTCGAAGTTACCACCCGCCGGAGACACGGCTCCACCGATAGTTACCGATCCTTTTTTGCCATTTTTAAGACTAATAACACCCGCACGTTCATAAAATGCTGCAATGCGAGAAGCGAGATAAGCAGGGAAAGCTTCTTCACCTGGAATCTCTTCTAACCTTCCCGACATCTCACGCATCGCCTGTGCCCAACGAGATGTAGAGTCTGCAAGTAGAAGAATATCAAGTCCCATCTGCCGGTAATATTCAGCAATCGTTGCACCTAAATAAATCGATGCTTCACGGGCTGCAACTGGCATGGAAGATGTGTTGCAAATGATAACCGTTCGGTTGATCAAAGGTTCTGAAGTATGTGGATCGATCAGATGAGGGAATGTTCTAAGAACTTCAACAACTTCACCAGCGCGCTCGCCGCAAGCGACCACAACCACAATATCAACAGAGGAATATTTAGAAAGGTGGTGCTGTAAAACTGTCTTACCGGCACCAAAAGGACCTGGTGTACAAAAAGTTCCCCCTTTTAAAATAGGAAACTGGGTATCGATGATCCTCTCACCAGTATCCATCATCTTTTCGCAACGAACTCTTTCTCCCTCAAAAAGAGGAATTTTTATAGGCCACTTTTGAACCATACTGAATTCATGTTCAAACCCTTTTTCATCGACTCCACGCGCTACAACTGTGTCGATCGTGTAAGAACCAGATTTGATTACCCATGTAAGTGTATAGGCGCCATAATGATTAAAAGGCACCATGATGAGATGATGAAAGCGTCCTTCCATCGTAAATCCAAGAGAGTCGCCTCTTTTGCATTGATCACCAATTTTCGCAGTTGGATGATAATCCCAATGTTTGATCCGATCTAAGGGGGGAAGATAAATGCCCCGCATCAAAAACAACCCTGAGCTATCTGCGACTTTTTCAAGGGGATTTTGCAAACCGTCCAAAATTGAGGTTAAAAGACCAGGCCCTAACTCTGCTTCTAAAAGATGAGAAGAAAACTGCACAGAAGTGCCAAGTTTAATCCCTCGAGTATCTTCAAAAACCTGAATTTTTGCCACATGCCCTGCAATTTCGATTACTTCCGCCTTCAGGTTCAAATCACCGAGGCGAACGGTCGCCACTTCTCCTTGACGGATATCACCATCAAACTCGACATGAAGAAGATTTCCAAATGCTTTAACTACTTTTCCAGTTGCAATTACTTTACTCATCTCTATTCCTGCGTCAGGGTATCGACAATCATCTTACCCTTGGTTTTATCTAATTCATAGTCGTATTCAACAATTAAAAGCAGAGCCATATACGACAATATCCAATCAATTGAAAATAAAGGTTTCACTACCATCTCTTCAATTTTTCGAAATTGCCAAGCATCAAACGCTTTATGTTGCTCTAAAGGATCATCCCCACAGACGAGAAAAATTTCTTTTAACTCATGAAATTCTTCAGGAGGTTCATATTGAGGTGCATCTCGTTCTGCTAAAATTTGTGCAACAAGTGGATCTGAAAAATCCTCAAACTGAAGCTCATGCACAAGATCTCTTTTAAGTTTTTTTGCTCGAAGAGCTGTTAAAACAAGCCTCCAATCTCTTTGAAAACGCAAATAAGTCTGCAAAAAACCTTTGGTTTTAGGAATTTCTTCCGCAAAAAAGCGAGAAATAAGTCCTGGGAAATTATGGATTTTTTCAGAAACAGTATCAAATTGATCTAAAAAATCAAATACATACTCAGGTAAAATGTTATGTACAAGAAGCGCTTCATCTAGTTCCTTTTCAGACAAATTCCCGCGAGGATCAATAGGCTCTTCTAAAAGCTGCGCACGAATATTGTTAATATCAATAAACCTACCAAAAACTCTCGCTTTCTCAAGATCTTCTTTTGTAAGATTGATCTCAATTCTACTTTTAAGCTCTTCAAAAGAAATTTCAGGCTTCTGCCCTAAAATAATACAGGGAAGAGACGCCGCTAAAAAGTAATAGTTTCCCATCTAAACAAAACCTTTAGATTATTTTTGTCCGAAAAACAATGCACGAAAATCTTTACGGATGTACTGAGCTACAACCTCCCTTAATGCATCAAGAGATACATCAATTGTCATATTTTCATGATGCAACTTTACCTCGATACCACCTGCATTATCACAAAGAAGGACACTTTTTTCGCGCAATTTATCAAGAATATTTTGCGCAAGAAGGCTATTGACAGTATGTGCTGGAACCGATGAAGAAACATAGGCACTTAAATCAACATCAAGACCCTCTTTTTCAAGCGCTTTTACAACCGCATTAATCAAATCAGCAATAACTTTAGGAGCTTCAACCCCCTTTGCAAGAGCTGATCTCAACTCTTTATTAAACAGTTTTTCTTCGATCTCTTGCTTAAGGAGTTCAATGGCTTGTTTAGAGGCCTGAGAAAGGGATGACTGAAAAATTGCTTTGTTTTTCTCAATCTCAGCACGTGCTTCAAGATGCATTTTCTCAGCTTCTTTCTCCGCAAGTTTTATGATTTTTTCGGCCCGAGATTTAGCTTCAAGAACGATTTCCTCCGCTTCTTTTTTAGCAGGTTCAAGCGTTTCTCGCTTTAACACATCACATATTTTTTTAACTTTATCTTTACCAGTATCTAATCCTTTCATTACACACCTTTTTCCACTAGAGATACCATCTTTTATTCTCTATATGCTAGTTATTTTCAAGGGAAAACAAAAGATTTGCAGTAAACCTATGAGCTATGTCAAGATGAAAATTAAAGAGGTTGCTATGAAAAAGGTTCTCCTCAGTTGTCTCTGCGCGTTAATGACGCTCAGCTCATCAACCAGGCTTTCTGCCATAGAAAATGATATTTCAGAATTTCCAGAAGATACCGATGCTTTATATCGAGTCGGTGACGGCGCCTATGACGGCTCTTACACCTCTTTAAGTAAGTCTCTCCTTGGATGGGGCGTTGGCCTCGGTCTTGGAATCGGCATCCTATGCGCCCTGCTGCATCAAAGTAAAAGCTCAACGGCTCACGACTAATGTTCAGGTTTTTGATTTATCTTATTACGCTTGCAACTCCTTTCATTGCAGAAGCTACAGTCTATAGTTATTTTTCACCTCCAAAAGGCTGGGAAATCGCAACTCCCGATAAAGACGCTGCTCATGTTAAGCTCGGCTTTATTGGCCCCAATAAAAGCGGATTTGCCCCCTCATTAAACCTTGCTGTAGAAAATGTGGGCGATCTCTCAACTAACGAGTACATCAAAGCTGTTAAAGAAATTCATGAGAGAATACCGCAAAATCGCTTTAGACAACTAGGTAAAATCAGAACGCTCTCTGGAGAATCCAGTCTTACAGAGATCGATTCGAAAACAGAATGGGGCGATGTTAGGCTCATGCAGATGATCTTTCTTAAAGATAAGATTGCCTACATCGTAACAGCTGCAGCCCTTAAAGAAGAGTTTGGCGCCCTAACAAAAGATTTCCAAAAAGCCTTTCAATCCTTCATCGTTACAGATGATCTTTTCATTTCTGTTTCAGGTGAAGAAAGACAAGAAATGCTAAAAACCAGTCTAAATGCCGTAAAAAAAGCGCTCACAGGAACTTCTCTTGAAGACAAAACTTTTCAAAAAGAACATTGGCAGCCTTTTGAAAAAACAATCACCTCTAATTTTTCCGACATGGGTCTTTTCTGGCAATTCCTCGTCTTTCAAGAAGCTTTAAAATAACGCCGCCGATCAGGCGGTTTGGAGTGCGGCGACTCGTCGCCGCTTTTCTAGGCATCGGCTTGGGCGATGCCTATATGAAGATGCAGAGACTTGTCTCTGCAGAAAAAAGCGGCGACGAGTCGCCGCACTCCAAACGCTCTTCGATCGAAGCTTGTATCAAGCTTTTACGCAAATTGAATAAAATAATTATTCTCACATTGCTTACAGCATGCGCACAACCC
>JAZKBL010000056.1:0-2554 GCA_040388665.1 Chlamydiota bacterium | reverse complement strand
CACCGGCTCGAGCAAAGGCAGAACCCATTGCAGCAAGAGGCGGAGAGGAGGAAGGTATAAAGAAGGAGGTTATTATTGTAAAATTCTAAAGGGAATAAAAAAAACATGCTATATAAAAAAAAGACATGAAGTTGCTGCATAAAAAAAGAACAACTATGCCCTAAAAAAAGAACAACTATACCTAAAAAAATATACACAACTATGCCCCCCAAAAGTGGCGAAGTATGCTGAAAAAAAGAAGAGTATGCTGAAAAAAAAGAAGAGTATGCCGAAAAAAAAGTGATGCTATAACTTCTTCCAAAAATTGCTGAAATTAATTATTCCTATCCTCAATATTAATTGTTCACAACCTAATAACTATTTAGTTTTATATTTAAATCATAACTTGCAACTATTTAGACATTGAAAAGCCCTTTCAAGGAAGAAGCTTTTGATTGTCATCTCTTACAATGCCCTCTGGAATTCCACTGTCCACTGAGGCAAAACAATTCATCTATCACTGCAGATTGGAGACGTTGTTTGCTCAGTTCCAACTTCACTCGCAAAGTTTTGGAACGACGACACGTGAGGCAATATCCAATTCTCCGTGTTGAGGTTCGCATCTACTTTGTGATGTCTGACAAACTTGTTGCAGTATGTTCAAAAGATGGCAACATTTGATCCTCTTCGTCTTCTCGACATTGATGAAACGGCTTCATCGGCTTCAGAATTTATGGAGAAATTCGGGTGGGCACCTCAAGGCGACGTTGCACTTATTACGCAATTTACAATTGGAACTCGAAGCTTTTCCACGATTGCAGCTTATTCGCCATTTGGATTTTTAGCCTGGAGAATTGTTGAAGGAGGTGTCAACGACATATTTGATGGTGTGGCGCCACAGCTTCAGAACGATGTGAAACCTTATTTAATGGATTTCACAACAGTTATTTTGGACAATGCAAGGGTAGTATCGTGTTTACTGTAATCTTGATCATGTTTCCTTAAGTGCTGTATATTTGCGTCCAGATTCATGAGACAGCTCTTTCCATTGCGACTATTAATCAAGTCTTGAACATCGACACGTCTTTATTCCACCTTACTCTCCAGACCTAAATGGTTGGCGTGATATTCAATTAGGAGTGAAAAATTTGCGTTGAATGAACATTAATTAATCGTCAAAAACAAATGTGCTCAATTATCACTCTGTTGTGTGTTGCTTGACTCTGTCATCTTCTTCAAAATTTCACCTTTGTCCACAGAAACAATAAGAGAATCTTGACTCTGTGCTTGAGTTTCCACACTTGATTGGAGATCGGCTGAACTTGCCCCCAAACCGTACACTGCTCCTCCCATGGTGAAACACGACAAATTTCCATTGGCATTATCTGAATCTGAAACTCTTCGACACGTATTTTCCTTGTCTGCTGGACCTCGCTCTCTCTCACGGTTGAAATCGCCACTTTTGTCGCTGAGATTCAAACTCCTCTCTCTGTCTCTTCTTTCCTACCCCGGCTGTCCCTCTCTGTGTCTGTCTCTGCTTCGGCCTCTTTCTCTTCCCCTTCCGCTGCCTCTGCTTCTGGATCTGCTCAAGTCTTCGTTTCCTCTGGTCCTGACTCAAGCCTGAAGACACCACTGGTCGGAAAAATTGCAGGATTGCAGACGCGAATTTCTTCTGACATGCTGAGAAATTTGAAACATTTATTATCATTGTAAATCATTGTAATTCAAACAGAAAATGGATTACCTCCTCATGACCGAAGAAACTGACAGAGGACAGAGATTCAAAAAAAAATCATTTGCTGTGGTTGCGATGGCGTTGACCACAACTCGAAGAGCACCTTGTTTGGCAGAAGGTGTGCCACGGAAAACAAAGGCATTGAAGCAAGGGTCCATTGGTTTGTCTTGAATAATTTTTCTCAACTGAAATAATATTAATGAAACCAAGTCATTGACAAAACGAAAGACAGCACAAATACCTCGGTTGCAAGGAAAGAATTTACACCACTTGCGACTCTTGATTCTTTGTCAGCTTTTGAGCCTATGATAAGCTCATTCGTTTGTTGCAAAAAAGCAAAATTGTAACTTTGGACAGGTCGGAGTTGTCAGTCAACAAGCTGCGTACGTTCCGTATGATTGGCTTCCCATTCTTCTTCTTCTTGCCTGGAGAGCATTGGTCAACAACAGGTGCGCAAAACAAAAAGACACTTACCACTTCTGACATCAATCATGGAGTTTAGAACCTCAAACACCTCGATGACCCAACTGGAAACAAAAAGGAAAGATTGCCTTTGGAGATCACTTTGGTGATCTCCATGTGTGTCTGGAAGAGTGGGAGGTGTATCCACATATGTCAGCGTATGTGTTGTACCATTTTGTCCATGTCCATAAACCTCAATCCACCCTCGGTCACACTGTGACAAGTAGAGTGGAGAAGGGCTATTTTGGTCTCACCCGGAGGGATGACTGAAGCTGTTTTTTTCGGAGGCATAGAAAATATGTGAAAAAATAAATTCACTGATGAGGGCTTTTCAATGTCTAAATAGTTGCAAGTTATGATTTAAATATAAAACTAAAT
>JAZKBL010000055.1:29931-32878 GCA_040388665.1 Chlamydiota bacterium | reverse complement strand
AGTCACCGCACTCCAAACGCTCTTCGAGCGCGGTCTCATTTAGTATCAAACTTAAGTTGAGAATCTAAACTCAATCTACACATCATCTTCAATGATATTTACAGATCTCATTAAATTCACAGGACCGTTAAATCTTGCCTTTGCAGAATCACAAACATCCTTTTCTATACGCCTTACTGCATCCTGATGTTTTGGCACTAACTCGCTACCCTTCTCAAGGGACCTAAGTGCTGCGTTTGCAAAAGAGTCTGAATTTCGATTCTTTTTAAACTTCATCATCGCTCTTAACATTTTACGCACATCAGAGTTCATGATGTCTTGTTTAAGCTTCTTAATTCCTGCTTCATTATATCCTTGGCGTTTTGCAGCAACAGCTAATGCATTAAGATTGTTTTTCTGCTTCTTAGACCCCTCAACATAATAATGCGCAAGGAACTCAAGATCTATATTACTTAAACGCTCTAACTCATCAATACGTTGACCTATCACCTTAACATCATGATCAATTTGATCAATTTGTTTCTTTATGTGATTCACTCTACCATAAGCATCTTCAATCCGGCGTGCGTAATCACTAAATGAAGCTTTATCCTCTAACGAATACATATCATTAGCTTCTGCTCTCAGTAAATCAATCAAATGCGGTATTTCAAGAGGCGCTTGAATTCTTACACCATAGTAAATTAAAAAATTAACAGCCCTGTTTTTGCGATCCTGTAAAACATGGTCTATATATTTATAGCTCTTTTCTAAAAGGGCGCGATCCTCTTGAATCCAACCTTCAAACTCCTTATAACATCTAAGACGCTCATCAACAAACTCGTTTGCTAATTGTACACGATGCTCAAACTCTGCTTTCTTTTGAGCTAATTTATTAACACGCGATTCTATGCGATCATTTAATTTATTATGAACTTCTTGAAGCTCATCTTTGACTAAATCAGATTCATATTCCTCAATTATCTCAACATGATCTCCATTCTCAGCATTCACAACCTCACGTAGAATATCTTCCATAGGTTGTGTATTTTGCATCCCTTTAGAACCACTGAAGAAGAAATATTCTTGACGATCCTTAATCAATACAGAAGCTAAATCGTGAGCGTGGCTGCTGTCTTTTAAAATTTCTTTCGCTTTTGCTTCAATTGCTAATGCCTGCATTTTGCATTCATCTTTATCATCGGGATTTTCCGGATAAAACGCTGCAAGCCAGTAAAGAGCTACAGGATCTAAACGTTTGAGTTCTTGGAGATTCTTCTGCAGTTTAGTTAAATCTTTTTGTAAATTTTCAATATCGTTTTCATTTTTAGATTTTTGGATCTCTTTTTTTACAGCTTTAATTAATCCCTCATATCTCTTTATTTTTTGTACAACAAGAATTTCTACAAGCTTAATCCTTTCCATTACAATTAGTTTTTTCTCTTCTGTCATTCCTTCAGTGATTTTGGCAAAATTTTCATGTGCAACGAACGCGCTTGCTTTTAGATCCTTTGGATCCTCTGAAACTTTTGTATAGAATGGTTGGAAACCTTTTAAGTTTGCTTTATTCCCATTTGTAAAGGTAGGCCTTGTACAAGCAAATCCACCATGCTTTGTATTATAATGCAGCTTCAAGCGCTCAAAATGCGCCTTAGCATCCCCTTCTAGTTGATCTGCATAAAGCGTTTCTCTTGTGCCATTAGCTTTAATGATCACAATGATATTTAGATTGGGATTAATACGAGCAATTTTACCACGATGAGCAAGACTATCTGCAAGAGACTGGATAAGAGGAGTTAAAGTTTCTCTCTCTTTAGCAGAAACTCTAGCATTTGCTGTAGACAGCCCTGTATGGGATTGAATGCAGAAATCTGCAATTTCAGCACGGTAATTTCCAAGAGCTTCATGAGCGACATTTTCAATAGCATCCAAACGAACATCCATCCCAACACCATTCACCCGAGCTGGATTATCATTTACTCGCGGAGCTAGCTCCTCAAGATGCACGCCCATTTCTAATGCATTGGCGTGTGGTAAGTTAATATTATTACTCATAGTTTTACCTGTATTTACATTATTATATAAACTTATTATATCATATTTATATTAGATAGTAAAGATGAAAATTAACAATCTTAACAAAAAGAAAACCACATTAATATATAGGCTTAACGAATTCTAAACGAAATTACAACAATTGCTAGTTAATTTTATATTTCAAGTTATTAATTATAAGTAACATAATGATATATTATATAATTTTAATTGAAATTTTAATATAAATAATATATAATTAAGATTAGAGAGAATGTATTCTCAAGTAATATAATAAAAAGAGGTATAAAAAGTATGTCAACAACAGCCAACCTTCCCCCGGCATCAACTACTGTTCCTAATGACAACCTTCCGCAGCAGCAACAGTTCGACTCAGCTGCAGGAGCCTTCAATACAGTCTATACTTTAGAGCAAAACGAAGTAGCCCAACTTCAGAGTGATGTTGCTAATATGTCAACATGGGGTCAAATGCTCGAGTTTTTAGGCGCTTTAGCATCCCTTTCTCAGCTAATGACAGCTTGTAAAGTAACATCTGATGAATGTGCTGAATCTGTAGCAGGACTATTACTAGGCGCAGAAGGCATCTTTTCAAATGGCGTGGAATACATCAATGAACTTTCTCAATCGACATGGGCAGAATATGGCGGCTCCGGTACTCAAACCGATCAAAACATACCAGTGCCATCAATAACCACTCTTAACACAACATATGCAACGCAAGTGGCCCAAGCAAACGTTTTCATTGATTACCTTCAAGACATCTATTACGACGTTTCAGGCGCTGCATTTACAGCAACTGGTGCTAACGGAGAGACGGTAAACCCTTTAAGTGGAATTGAAGCCGGAATCCAGGAAACAACACAGGATATCGCTTACCAAATGGTTAGTACATATAACGAAATGTACAATAACT
>JAZKBL010000055.1:26456-29921 GCA_040388665.1 Chlamydiota bacterium | reverse complement strand
CAATAACTTAGAAGCCGGCAGTGATTCTACAGGAGGGATGTACGTACCGCCAAGCACAGGCTCTACAGAAGCTGGAACTTACTCTCAAGAATACTCATCAGAGATCAACGATCCAACAGGGACGCCTCCTCCAGATGACTTAGGTGACATGACAGGTAGCGTCGATAGCGGTGATACAAATAACCCAATGAACGACCCAACATCTGCTGGTGATATCGTTTGTTACGCGATGCTTAACTGGTTCTACATTTACGCAACACCTGTTCAGTACACAGGGTTTACACCTACAACTGAAGTTTACGCCCCTACAATGACACAAAACCAAAGTGCTTACCAGGTAGAAAACGACTTTGCAACGATCAACTCCTCTACAACAGGATTTGCCCCGCAAAGTATGCCAGTGATTGGATTTTTAACTAACTTAACAAGTAATGCGTTAGCAGCAATAGGAAACTTCTTCCGAGACACAGCGACACTTTCTCAGACAATTATTAGCAATACTAACCAATAATAAAATAATAAAAAAAGGTAAAAAAATGTCAACAATATCAACAAGCAGCATACCAAATGAAGCAAATGTTCCAAGTAGCACAGCAGACGGTACTGGTGAAGATATCCTAGCTCCAGCGTCTTCTATGCCGATCCTTGCTGGAATCATTGCAGCACTCGTCGTTGTGATGAACATTCAGCAACAGATGACTAAAACAGACTCTGAAACTTCTACTCAAGTGAACAGTGAAGCTAACACAATCGTTGCTGCGGACAACAAATCAACTCAAGCGATGTCAGCTGTTATTTCGTCGCAAAATACAGATGGTAGCTCATCGTCAACGACAACAAACACGAACTTGCAAGAAGCTCAACAGGTGGAATCAACGCAAACTGCTCTATTTCAGTCACAACAGGAGTTTATGACAAGCCAAGGTACTATTTTTACAAACCTAACCTCTGGCCCTGACTCAAATAACATGAAAACAGATGGTACTGTAGGTAACTTAGTTCTCCAGATTCTATCTAAGTTGTCATCATTATTAGGAACTTACTACTAAAACAAATAATAGTTGAAATTAAACTATAAATAATATATAATAAAGTAAGAGGCGTTATGACAACAAACATTCAATCAAATTCTTATAATACTCAAGAAGCACCCCCTCAAGGGACTTCTTCAGTACCAGGAGACACAGAAGCTCCTGAGGCGACCGCGTCTGTAGTACCAGGGGATACAGATCCTGGGACGACGACGTCGTCACCTAATAACGTAGTATCTTCCGTGAACGGAATGATTGCGGAAATGCAGGGGCTCGTAAGCTCGCTTTCTGTTTATTCAACGACACAGACTAAGGCTCAACAAGTTGCATCAAACGCAGAGGCTCTAGCTCAAATTCAGAATTTAAATACTGTAAACCAAGATGTTACGCAAGAAGCTCAGGAGCAGTCAAAAGAACAAAAATTTAGTGTCTTAGGCGATATTTTCTCAGGTATTGCCACCGTGTTACTTATCCCCATAGACCCCATGCTTAGCATGACCTCAATGCTTACACAAAGCTTAGACATTGCCGGAATTACGCAAGATATCGTGGGCTGGATCAGCGAAGGTCTTCAAGACATCGATCCTAACCTTAACGACAGCGAAGCAAAAGCCATTTCAGACGTGATTTTCGTAGCAGCGATCGTTGTAGCAGCCGTTGTTATCGGTGCCGTGACAGCTGGTGCTGGAGATGCAGTCATCGCAGAGGCCGGTGCAGAAGTTGTTGGCGAAGCCGTAGCAGAAGACGTCGCAGGAGACGTTGCATCCGATATTGGTAAAGATGTAGGAAAAGATGTAGGAAAAGACGTTGTAAGCACAGCCGGCAAAGATGTCGCTGGATCCGTAGTAGATGATGGAGCTAAAACAAAAGCGAAGCCAACAACTGGTCAACGCGTAAAACGTGCCGCAAAATTTGGAGCCATGCTCGGCTCTCAAGCAACGATGCAGACAAACATGGACGTCAATATCGTAACAGCCGTTGCAAGTACAACATCTGACCCTGACAGTAAGGCATGGAAAGCAATTGAATTTACAACATTTTTGATACAGACGATCTCATGCGTTGCAGTTTCTATTGGCGCGATGACGATGAAAACTCCAGACTTTATCGATGACCAATTTAAAGGAAAATCAAAGCTTGTACAGCTCCGTAAACTAGGACAAAAAGCAGCCTTTGGATCGCAAATGATCGAAGCTCTTTCTGATAGCGTTTCAGGCGGTTTTGCTCTTGCAGCAGCTCACAGCTATAATGAAATGAAAGACAATATATCAAATATGATTATTTTGTCAGCACTTGAAGAAATGAGTGCGCAAACAGGACAAATGGTACAAAAAAACGTAACTGATATCGAAAAATCGGTCTTTGAAGGACAAGATTTAACTCATCTCCTAATCGGATATGAGATGCCAGCTTAAGTTGTTAATAATATAAGATAATAAGAAAATAATAGGAGATAATATCATGTCAAATATAGCAAATGCAACTTTTGGATACCAAGAGACAGTCACTGGTGCGATTGCCCCACAAATAGCAGAGCAATTTGATCTTTCGATGTCGGTCATTATGGATAACACAGAAACACTTGCCGATCAAATCGGCACCATAGGCGCTGCCGCTCGAAACGAAGCTACCGCGAAAAAGAAACAGATCGGCAAGCAAGCTTTAGGACAGCTGACTCAAGGTGCTGGACAATTGCTTTCTGCTGGTATCCAGATTGGTGGAAGTATCTACATGGCAGGCGGTATCGGAAGTGCTACCCCTGAAAACAACTACGGTGAAAAGAACCCGTTCGTTAACACCGAGACTATAAAAGCAAATGCGCAAATGAGCACCCTTGAAGGACAACGCATGGACCTTGAAGGCATACAAACTAACTTCAAACAAGCTGCTATCGCAGCAGGTGCTACAGGTGAGATTAACCTTGAAGGCGGAGATGCTGTCCACCCCTCAATTGAAGCCCGTAAAACACAGTTTGCCGTTGGTGACTTTAGTGAAAATCCTGAAGCATTAAAAGCATGGAATGACTCCTTACCTGAAGGTTATAAAGACCTAGATGGCAGTGATTTAGATAAACAAGCGATGCTGCATATGGCTCAAGAACCTGAAGGATCCTTTAAGGGTGCTCTTAGTAGCTTAGAAAACCAGATTAGCGATCTTAACAAAAAAGTTGGTAAGACATCGGATGACCTTACGAACAGATTAACAAAACTCAACAACTACGTAAGTATCGGTAAAGACGTTGTAAGTAGCTTATCTTCTGCTGCTCAAGCCGGCTTTACAGCATCTTCTGCAAAATGGGCACAAAGCGAAATTCTTAGCCAGAACGTGGCATCGGTCGCACAAATGATGCTACAAACCCTTGAAAAAATGCTTCAACAAGCCTACCAAGGTGTTGATGGTACAACAAATTCGATGGTGTCTGCTGCACAAATTA
>JAZKBL010000055.1:20005-26404 GCA_040388665.1 Chlamydiota bacterium | reverse complement strand
CTTTCTAATTAAAAAAAATTAATAACTGGCGCGAAAAACAAAAAGGGCCGCTATCCCCTCATCGGGATAGCGGCTTTTTTTTACTCACTCACCTTACGCACAAAGGGCAAAAGTCACAGACTGAAGAGGAAGTTGCAACTTAAGGCCCTCTGGGCCTTCGAATTCTCTTTTTGCGGGACTTTTTTTGAATCTGAGACCTTTTTGCGTAAGGTGAATTATTCATAAGCATTAAACCAATCCTAAAAAACGTGCCCCTGCCCTTGCCCATGCCCGATCTTTAAAATATTAGGGCAAGGGCAGGGGCAAGGGCGCGTTTTTTAAGACTTCATCCATTTATCTTTCTTAGGCCTTGAGCTCGGCGGTCTCTTATCAGTCTTAGGGCCAGAAGGTGGAGGCGATGAAGCTGGACCACCTGGCTGTTTTGTCTCATTAGAAAACTGTTTCAAGTGATCAGAAATTCCCTTACTAGAATCTACAATCTGTTGGCGTGCTTCTTGCATTAGTTGCCACTGCTCAGGAGTAAAATTGTTAGGATTTTGCACATACCCTGCGATATCTTCTTGACTTAAGCCCGAAGCTCTAGAAATCTGTTTAGCGTGAGCTGCCATTGCGGCATACATCTCATTGACCATATTAAGGATATCTTTTTTTTCAGAGGGGTCTGCGGTAAGAAAGGCTTCTTGCAAATGCTTAAAGAAAATCGTCGAGGCTTTCAGTAATTCATCGAGATCTATTTTTTTCCCTTCTTGATGTTGATTTAGTAAATTCATCAACTTATTAAACTCTTCTTTCATAATTCCCCTCCCAATTAATTTTATTATAGCATAACTTTATTTAATAAAGAGAGTTTTGCCGCTAAAAATGCACAAGTGTCTAATTTTTAGTGGCATGAAATAAAAATAAGATTTAATTTGCATTTAAGGACAAAATCCAGTAAATCTATAGGGGCGTGGGGAGAGATTCCTGGCGCTAGAGTACAGATTACGATGCTAGAACAATACTTGACAAAGCTTAGCGAAGAACTGCAATTGGATCCATTACTGCCAAAAGATGAAACCAACCTGTTTCATTTAGGCGTTAGTCCAACACTAACCCTTACCTTTAAAGAACTTGAAAAGGGTCTTTTTTTCTCCGGACGGATTGCTGAATGTCCGGCAGAAAAACGGGAAGATCTTTTCATACTTCTCTCTCGTGCCAATTTCTTAGGTCAAGGAACAAGAGGCGGCAGTATCAGTCTTGATAATGATGAGAAGTTCTTGACACTGTCACTGCACATACCTTATGACATAAACTATAAAACTTTCAAAGAGACGGTCGAAGATTTCGTTAATTACATCGATTACTGGAGAGAAGAATTGATCCGTCACAAACAAACTTCTAAATCGATTTTGGAATAATACATGGCTGGATATCTCATAGCAGAAGAAGGTCCCTTGGCGGGACTTATTATCCGCTTCGAAGTGGGTAACGAATGGTCTCTAGGACGAGATCCGGATATTGCGGGAATCGTTTTAGAAGATCCCATGGTCTCACGCAAGCACGTCGTTGTGCGTTTGACTCATGAAGGTTACCTTCTTGAAAACTTAAGCGCTGTCAATCCTGCTACTCAAAATGGGATGGTGATTACAGACGCCATCTTGATGCACGAGGGAGACATCATCCAAATCGGTTCTACTTTTTTCCATTTTACTGAAATACCTCAAGAAAATGAGTCCAAAGAGGAGCCCCTCTCCTTTGAGGAATCTGAAGACCTCTCTTCAGTGAATTTTACAGAATCTGAAGAAACGCGCTGGCTTCTTAAAGTGATCGCAGGACCAAACGCCGGAGCAGAATTCAATATGCAAAGAGGATCTACTTATATTGCGGGTAAAGACGCAAGCCTCTCCGATATTGTCTTCCAAGACCTAAGCGTCTCTCGCCAGCATGCGCGGATCAGTGTTGATGAACAAGAAAATGTCTTTATCGAAGATTTGAGCAGCCGTAATGGCGTTCTTGTTAATGGGGATCTCATCACAGATCGTCATCAAATCTCCTCTCAGGACTTAATAGCTCTTGGAACCACAACGTTTCTTATTATCGACCGTCATGATACGCAAGAGACCATCATGGCGCCTGCTGCGACAACAAGTATCCCAAAGGCTGAATCAAAAGCTACTCGCAAAGAAGGAACATCTCTCCCACCTCCTCCTGTTAAAGACTGGAGAGAGCTCGTTGTTCCTAAAAGGCATTTAATCGTTGCTGCCGTTTTTGCTGTCCTCCTTCTTTTCGGCATCATGGGCCTTGTCTCTTTATTCAAATCAGAGCCTATTGTAACTGTGGAAAAGCACGAAGGAGAGCAGATCCAAAAAGCAATCGAAAACTATAAAGATGTGCAGTTTTCTTTTAATGAAATGAGCGGAAAACTCTTTCTTGTCGGACATGTTCTGACAACAGTTGACAAACAAGAGCTCACTTATACCCTTCGTAACTTTCCGTTTGTCTTAGAAATTGATGATAATGTCGTCGTTGACGAGCTCGTCTGGCAAAACATGAACGCTCTTCTGATGACAAATTCTTCATGGATAGGGGTCTCCATTTATGCTCCGGAAGCCGGCCATTTTGTCCTGCGCGGCTATGTCCAAACACTAGAAGAGCTTCAAGCCCTTGTAGACTACGTTAATGTCAATTTTCCCTATCTAGACAGACTAGATAACATCGTTGTCGTCGAAAACAACCTAACATTGCAAATTGACAGCATGCTTCTTGAAAAGGGATTCAGCGGAGTCTCCTACCAACTAAGCAATGGCGAGCTTGTTCTTGTAGGGCGAGTCGATGCACGAGAATCGCACCATTTCACAGATATGATGAATGAAATGAAAGCTCTTTCCGGAATTCGTCTTGTAAAATCCTTTGTGATTTACACAACAGCTGACACATCGCGTATCGATCTCTCTGATAAATACCGAATATCAGGTTATTCGACAAAAGATTCTGAAAGGCTTTACGTTGTTATTGGAGGTAAGATCCTAACAACCGGCGATATTTTAGACGGCATGATCATCACAGGGGTCCAACAAAATATGGTACTTCTTGAAAAAGATGGATTAAAATTTAAGATTAACTACAATCTGCAATAAACGGTTAAGGAGATGTTCTATGTTTGGCTTGGAAAAAAAACCAAAAGCACGCTTTGAATTCGACCTGGAAAAGGATTTGAAAAATGATCCTCATAAACTTGCTGAACTCATTAAAACTGTTGAAGGCAAAGTCAATGATGTGAAACAAGTTCTACGTCAAGGCGGTACTAGTTCAAGCTTCGACCAATTTGGAATCTTACTCCATGGCTATGCAGCCTTGCAAAGAGTTTTAAATAGAATGAATAGAAAGTAACAAGAGGAAAGGTCTATGACGAGTGGAACGGGCGGAAAAGATACCTATGCATCGCCGTGGTCGGGAACAATTACATTTGCAACTCTAATTAAGCAATACATTGCACTGCAAAGTAAGGTTGTATCCGCGGTACGTACAGTGGCAAGTCGTATTTCACAGGCAACACCTGGAAAGTTCTTGCTTTTACAATTTGAAATGAGTCAGGTTGTTCAGATCGGTGATTCGATCTCTAACTTAATTAGCCAGGTCATGTCCGTGATTCAAAATGCGGTACGTAACCAAAAAGGATAAAGGTAAACCATGGAAGAAGCGCTTCAAAAGTACAAACAAGATTACATTTTATTTGTTGAGTCAGGGTTCATTGCCGTAAACCAAGGGGACGAAGATGCAGCAATTAAGCTTTTTAAAGCAGCAACAACTCTTGAACCGGACAACATGCTCCCGGAAGTTGGCATGGGCTATATGCACCTCTGTAAGCTTGAGTTAAAACAAGCATGCAAAATTTTCGAAGACGTTCTGCAAAAAGATCCTTCTAATGAAATGGCAAAAGCTTTTCTTGGGATCGCTTTATCGCTTACTCCCAACGCGGTCGCCAAAGGAGAAGAGGTTTTAGAACAAATAGCTACTACTTCAAGTGATGCCAACATTAAAACTCTTGCAGAAACAGCACTTGACTTTGTTGAAAAGTTTGTGAAAAAAGCGCCAACACCTGCTCAAATGCAACCTACACAAGAAAAAAAGAAAAAGTGATTAACTCCATATGACAACTCCATCTCCTTTTGATAAACTTCCCGGAACTGAAAAAATTGCAGCAACGCCCCCTCTAGGGCAAGAAACCGGAAAGGCTCCTGATCAAACTTTTAAAAGTTTAATGGACAGCAAGGGAAGCTCAACGCAAATTCCTGGAGCGCCTGGCAGTAAAGTTCCTGCTGCCACTAACTCTCCGTTTGATCTTGCAGCAGGAGCTGGAGGACGTCCTCTTGCAACGGGCCCTACTCTACAATCGTTGCTCACACAGGCAGCTCAAGCGCAAACAACGCTTGGAGATATTTCTAACTCGCTTAGCACCCCTAATCTTAAACTTAAGCAGTCGCAAAAATACCTGCTTAAAAACAAGCTGACAAGCGCTAATACGCATCTACGTTCTGCTAATGCCAAGCTTGGCGTTCCTCCTCCATCTGAAGAAAAAGCTGAAGCAGCGGGATCGCCCTCGACGACAAGTCCAGGGCATAAATTTGTCGCTCTTGTCACGGATGGACAAAATCAACTAGAGGCAGCACAAGCACAGCTTAAAAAACTTAGCGCTTCACCTGATGGTGTCAATCCCGCGGAACTCATGCTTGTCCAACTTAAATTAAACAAAGCTCAGCAAGAACTCGAATATTCTTCCATCATGCTTAGTAATGTTGTCAGTGATATTAAAATGCTTTTTGGCATTCAATTATAGAATGGGAATGACATTTCGATGGACCCTCATGCTTCTTTTGATCAACTCATCTCCCACCTGGAAGACCTAGAGCTCACAACTGTTCACGGCCGTATCACAGAAGTTGTAGGTATGTTAATCAAGGCGGTCGTTCCCCAAGTTAAAATGGGAGAGGTCTGTCTTATCAAAAGAGAAAAGGGCGAACCTCTCATGGCAGAGGTTGTTGGCTTCACAAAAGATGAAGTCTATCTTTCTCCTCTTGGCGAAATGTCAGGCATCGGTCCTTCTTCTGAGGTTATCCCAACAAGACTTCCTCTTCACATTAAAGTAGGCCCTGAGCTTTTAGGTAGAGTTCTTAATGGATTAGGCCAGCCTCTTGATGAAAAAGAAAAAGGCCCTCTTCACCTCACAGAAACCTACTCTGTTGTCAATGCGCCCCCCGATCCGTTAAAAAGAACGATGATCAAAGAGCCCATTTCAACAGGCGTTCGTTGTATCGATGGTGTTTTAAGCTGCGGAAAAGGACAAAGAGTCGGCATTTTTGCAGCAGCAGGCGGCGGTAAATCAACACTGCTCGGCATGATTTCACGCTATGCTCAAGCAGATGTCAACGTAATATCTCTCATCGGTGAACGGGGACGAGAGGTAAGAGAATTTATTGAAAATGATCTTGGTCCTGAAGGGCTTGCGCGCTCTGTCATCATTGTATCAACGTCTGATCAAGCAGCACAGCTCAGACTGAATGCCGCCTACGTTGGAACAGCAATTGCCGAATACTTTCGCGAACAGGGTAAAAACGTCATTTTTATGATGGACTCTGTCACAAGATTTGCAAGAGCTCTACGTGAAATCGGGCTTGCAGCGGGAGAGCCCCCGGCACGTGCTGGCTATACGCCCTCTGTATTTGCAACACTGCCACGTCTTTTAGAGCGTTCAGGTAATTCTGACAAAGGGTGGATGACGGCATTTTATACGGTTCTCGTTGCTGGCGATGACATGAACGAACCCGTCTCTGATGAAGTACGCTCCATCCTTGACGGACATATCATCCTTTCTAACGAACTTGCAAGACAGCATCACTATCCAGCCATCGACGTTCTTGGATCTGTAAGCCGTATCATTTCACATATCATCGACAAAGAACATCTGCAGCTCGTCAGTAAAATTCGTGAGGTACTCTCGAACTATAAGAAAAATGAGCTGTTGATTCGTATCGGGGAATATAAACCCGGATCTGATAAAGGGGCTGACTTTGCCATCAAATATATAGATAAGGTGAATCGATTCTTAAAACAACTAGTTGATGAAAAATGCACATTCCAGGAGACACTGCAGCAGCTAAAAATGCTCTTTAGATAGAAGAATATGAACAAATATCCTTTGGAGCAATTAGCTCTTATCAAACAAAGAAAACTCGACGAAGCAGAAAAACTCCTTAAAGAAAGGAAAGCATTACTCGCTAAAGAAGAAGAAAGATTACGTTCTGTTGAGCTTGAGCGCAATAAAGTAAAAACTCATAAGATAGCAAAGTTAACGCAACTGCGCAATGAGCTCGATTCAGGTTCCACTTCAGACAAGATTCAGCAGATGAAAGAATACCTCAA
>JAZKBL010000055.1:0-19995 GCA_040388665.1 Chlamydiota bacterium | reverse complement strand
TGATGCAAAAAGAGTTCAAAGTTACAGAACAAACAAAAAAAGTAACGGAAGCTGCCAAACAAGTAGAAATTGCCCGACAAAACCTGCTAAAAAAACAACAAGACGTAGAAAAGTTAAAAATCCACCACAAAGAGTGGGAAGCTGAAATGAAGCTTGAACTTGAGCGTAAAGAAGCTATAGAAGAAGATGAAATGGGTTCTGTGCGGCATGTGCGCAAAAAATTAAACAAAAAAAAAGATTAAAAACTTAAAAGTTTATGGCTGATGTAAGTCGCATACCAGGTCCGAGCGGCCCCCCAGAATCTAGCAAGCCCGGCAGATCTGCACGTAAACCGGGAAGCTCTAGTTTCCAAGACGAAATGCAAAAAGTCGACCAAGTGGATAAAGTCGATCCTGATGAAGCCAATAAACGCAAACGTCCTGAAGAAACCATGAGAGAAGAAGAACTCTCGCGCAAAGGCTTAGAACAAAAAAAACCTGAACCTACAGAAAAAACAGAAAGATCTTTTAAAGTCCCCTCCTCTCAAGAAACGACTTCTTCTAGCAAGGCAACATCCCTCGGGGGTGACTCCATAGAAAAAACAGTGTCTACACAACAAGATGTTCATCAAGAACATTCCTTAAACCAAGTACTCTCCCACAAAGATGCGGTAGAAGGCTTTGTTTCTGAAGCAAAAGAGCATGCGAGTGCAGAACACATCATTAAAAATAGACAAGCAGAGGTTGCAGCCGGAGCTACGATGCAGGCCTCTCCCGATACCCCAGAAGAGGAAAAAAAACGTGCTGCCGCAAAAGGATCTGAGGTTACCCCGATTGCAAAAACAGAGAGCGTATCTGAAACCCAAGACACCAAAATAGAGGAGCCGCTTCCTGAAGAGGCGCTTGTATTTCCTGAAGAGCCTCCACCTGCCTACACACACTTACATCCAGATGTCATGGATGTTTTCGAGCGCATGATTGGAGCTCTTGTGTATTTAGATCAAGCAGGCGTTAAAGAAACGACGATTACTATTATGTCCTCAGAAGAAAAGCCTTCTATTTTTAATGGAACGCAGATTACTATTCGGGAATATAGTACTGCTCCAAAACAGTTCAATGTAGAACTTTCTGGAGCACCGAAGGCTGTAGAACTTTTTCAAGCTCATAAGAAAGACATAATGGACGCGTTTGATGCTATGCCTTATACTTTCAAAGTAAACAACATCGAAACTTCACTACAATAAATATTTATGGAAATGACAATCTCTTCTCAAATCATACATCCCGTGCGGAACAACAAAGAGAGTTCGAACCATCGATCTCCTACATCCTTTCGCTCTCAAAAAAAGAGCTTAGAAAAAAAGATCTCTCTTCAACTTGAAAGTGCTGCACTCATAGCGCTTCAAAATGCGTTAGAAGAAGAAAAACTGCTCTTAGAAGGAGCAAACCTACCTCCTGTGGCCCCTCTACAAGGAGTGATGGCAGGTTCTACTTTTTCAATATCCACGATTCGCAATGCAGCGATCTCTCCTGAAATGCTAGAAATCTTTGAAAAAGGGGTCAATTGCATGGCTCATCTCACAATTTCTGGGATTTCTGAGACCACCTTTTTTCTCGACACCCCCCAATTTGCCGGGGCAAAAGTTGTCATTACAGAGTTCAACACTGCTCCAAAAGCTTTTAATATCACACTTGTTGGCGCTCCCAATATGGTTGCTCTTTTTAATACGCATGCATCTGATTTACTCACAGCTTTTCAAAAATCCCCCTTTAATTTTACGATTCACCGTATAGACAGTGATATCGAACCTCAAAAAATAGAGAGAAAAGAAGATATCTCTGATCAGAATGAAGACGAGGAAAAATAATGACTAGACTTCTTTCAAAACTCGCTTTGTTTGAAAAAATTGAATTTTTTTGGATAGATCCGAAATCGATTTTTGAAGACAATGTGGGGGCACATGGCTGAAAAAACCGGTTTTGGAGATGCCAAAAAAAATAATTTTAGCGAACAAATGGAGTTTTGAAAGATGTCTAAAGAAGCTCCCTATTACTGGGTAGAACAAATTGAACGTGCAGCAAGACTCACGCAAGAGGTTCCTTTATGGGGCACGCCCCCTGCTTTTCCTTGGGAAGAATGTAAAAAAGCTCTTTCTAAAAGTTGGAATTTGCCAGATCTTTCTTTTACCCCATACAAAACACTATGGCGCACACATGATCAGCTGCTCGAGGGGCTTGGGAATCACCCAGAAATAACCGCTTTTGAACTATCGCCTTTAAAAGGAGCCGCATTACTTGCCATCTCTTCAGAAGATGTTTCTAGGCTCACGCGCGCAGCACTTGTTCCTCATGGAGAGACCAAAGGATTTTCCGACAAACAGTTACAAGACGGATTCTACAAATACCTTCTTCTTGAAGGTTTATACTCTATTGAACAACTTAAACCTTTTGAAGATCTCTCTGTCACACTAGCAGGAAACCATCCTCTTCCAGAAAGCGGCGCTTTATGCATCGATATTCAAGGAGAAGTTCAAGGGAAGCCTATATGGGCAAGAATTCTACTTGGTAAAGAACTCTGCAAATCCTTTCAAACTCATTTTATACAAAAACCTCATGCTTTTTCGCATGAACTTATAAAATCTTTAGAACTCACACTTAAAATTGAAGTAGGAACAACATCACTACCATTATCAAAATGGAAAGCAATTAAACCTGGCGATTTTTTATTGCTCGACAGATGCACTTTTGATCCTAAAACGCATAAAGGTTCTGCAGAACTTGTCTTAGATCAAACACCACTATTTCACGTACGGCTTAAAGAAGAGGGAATCAAAATTCTCGACTACGCTTTTTATTACGAAGAGGAGATGACAACTATGGACGAAGAGGATGATATCGAAGATGACGAAGATGAAGACTTCGATGAAGATGAAGATGAAGATTTCGACGAGGATGACGAAGACGAAGATGAAGACCAAGACGAGGATGACGAAGATGACGAGGAGGAAGAAGAAGTAACCTTTGATGACAGTGCGCAAAAAGAAGAACCTCCCGCTAAAGAAGAACAACCTCTTTGGGAAAAACCTTCAAGTGATGAGAAAAAAGGTCTTGGAAAAAAAATCACTGCCAGCACGATTCCTCTCACGATGACTGTAGAAGTCGCAAGGCTTAAATTAACCGTAGAAAAACTTTTAGAGCTGCAACCCGGCAATGAATTAACACTTCCTGTCCATCCAGAACAAGGAGTTGACCTCCTTATCAATGGCAAAAAGGTGGCAAAAGGAGAATTAATCAAAATTGGAGAGGCTCTGGGGATAAGAATCCTCCACATTGGAGGATAACCCTTGTCCGGAAAAGAATTTTATAAACAGTCCACACTGCCCGGGATTAATGCAGAAGAGGTAGAGGAGCCCCCTCTACCGCAAACAATTGGTCCTTATAAGATCGAAAGCCTTCTTGCAAAAGGAGGCATGAGCCTGCTTTATCTTGGCCTACACCCTAAGTCCAAACAACCTATCGTCGTTAAAGTTCTCTCCCCGGAATATGTGACTGAAGCGCAAGCCATCGAACATTTTCTTAAAGAAGCGCACATCATCACACTTACAGATCATCCCAATATCGTTAAACTTTACGGGGAAGGCAAATGGGAACAAGGACTCTATATTGCCATGGAAATGATTCATGGAATAACACTTAGACAATTTATTGCACAGCAGTCTCTTTCTCTAAAACGAACCCTCGATATCATTTTGCAAGTGGGCTATGCCCTCATTCATCTTCATAGTTATGGAATCATTCACCGCGATCTTAAACCTGAAAATATTCTGATTACTGAGAATGGGATAGTCAAAGTCATCGACTTTGGCATCGCACAACTTCACGAAGATCTACCCGTTAAAGGCAGATCTTCCCCGCCTCAAATGATCGGCACGCCTAATTATATGAGTCCAGAGCAAAAAGAAAACTCCCATAATATTTCCTTTGCTTCCGACATCTATTCTCTTGGAGTCATCACTTATGAGCTCATCTTGGGTAAATTAAGCTATGGGATCATCGATTTGACTCTTCTGCCAAAAGGCCTTAGAAAAATCGTTGGAAAAGCGCTTGCTCTATCAATAAAAGAAAGATATCAAGACATTGTCGATTTTATCTCAGACCTTTCTCAATATCTGAAATCTGATGAAATTGAAAAGGACCGCTCAGGCAGCGATCAAGTTAAAGAGATGATTGAAATTCTACAAAAGACAGCCCAGAGCCTATCCCCTCTTTCTCCTCCCGAATGGCCCCCTGTAGAAATTGGCATCAGTAGATCTAAAGGAGGAACGTTAAACCTCTACTACGATTTTTTTAAGTTTTCCGATAATACGTTATTGATCCTTCTTGCTGAAGGACCGCAAAGCAGCATCGACGCCCCTATTTTCCTTAGCTTCTTACGCGGCATGATCCGAACTCTGCTCCATCATAGCCCACCGCCCTTCGATCTCACGCATTTTTTAAGAATTCTCAATCAAATTCTTGTAGAAGACAGCTGGAAACAACAATTTGCACTATCCCTATTACACCTTAACCCTCTTCAAGATGAGCTTCACTACGCAACATGCACTCTTGGCGGCCTCTTTCATGTGCCCGCAGCAAGTAGATCCATACGCAAGTTAGAATCTAATAATCCTCTCATGGGATCTTCTCTCTCTCCTGAATTTAGTGAAACTTTCGATAACTGGCAGGTTGGTGATGTTCTTATTTTACACTCTCTTGATGCAACAACCAATGAAGATCTAACGCTTGCCATTAAAGAAAATCTCCTCTTGTCATCAAGCAGACAAGCAGAATCAATTCTGAAAAAATTAAATAATCTTTCCGCTGCAGCGCTGCAAAAACACCCCCAAATCCTCATCACTCTGCGCAGACTTACCTAAAAGTAGAGGTTTACAATAAACCAAAAAGTATTTTAGGATTCGATACAAGCTTCTTATACTTAGGGTATCGATGAAACATGTGCTATTGACATCCTGCTTACTTTTGACAAGTCTTTCACTTGCTAAAGACTCAAATGACAACTACCTTCCTCAAATGGAAGAAAACTCCGGTGACCAGGACACTTACACAATCAATTTCAACAATATTTCGATGGTTGAATATCTGCGCTTTGTGAGCCGGGTTGCTAATGTCAATTTTGTCTTCGATGAGACAGAATTACAATTTAACGTCACCATTGTGTCTGAAGAATCCGTTACGACAAAAAATATTATGTCAGCGCTCATTCAAGTGCTAAGAATCCATGATCTCATCATTCTTGAGCAAGAAGGCAACCTACTCATTACAAAAAGCACAACAGTCCACCAAATCCCAACAATTGTCTCAGGCGATTTACCCAATTCAAAAGCAGGGGGAGCCGCTATCATCACCCGTGTTTTCCGCATCCACAACGCAAACTTAAACTCTATTGCAACAATCATCAAACCGATGATGTCGAGTACTGCTCTTATCGAAGTCTCGAATGAAACAAGACAGCTTATTGTAAGCGATATCACAACAAACGTGGATAAAATCGGCGCTCTACTTGCAAGCCTTGACGCCCCCCATTCTCCTCTTGATATTGATAGCTACAACGCCAAGCACATCCCTCTTGATGAAATGATTGAGATGACAACGAAGATCCTCAGCCCTTTTTCTGAAGGAAACCCCCTCATCTTCGTTCCTCAACCAGAAACGAGTACGATCTTTATGGTCTCTACTCCTTATCTTTTAGAAAGAGCTCTTACCGTTTTTGCAGATCTCGATGTTCCTAATAAACCTCTTCCTGTGAATGCCACATTTTATCTCTACAAAATTTTATACCGCCCTGCATCTGAATTACAAAGCACCCTTATCGAAATCGCCGATGAATTCAATAAAGCACCCTCTCCTCCTATCCAACTCGTTACAACATTAAAAAACTCAAAGTGGGTGCGTGAATCCAACTCTCTTCTTTTCTTTGGAGATGAGGCCACTCTTGCAAAAATCAAAGAGATTCTTACAAATCTCGATAGTCAATATCATGCGAATCTTCAGTATTCTTTCTTTATCTACAAAATCCAAAATGCCAATGAAGAAGAGCTCCTGCAGGCACTGCAAGGTGTTTCTGACAAATTAAAAGCTTCAGAATTTCCCGATGATGAAGTCATTACAACAATTGACAGCATCAAATGGATTAAAGAAACAAATTCCTTTGTCTTTACAGGAACACCTCATGGAATCTCTCAAGTCACAGAACTTCTAAAATCTCTTGACCAAGTTCCTTCAAGACCTGGAAAAACAGGTTATTCTTTCTTTATCTACAAGTTAGAAAACACCCAGGGTGATGTAGCTCTTGATAACATCCATCGTATGGCAGAGAACCTCTCAGATTCCGGCATTCCGAATACTGCTCTTGTTCAGACACTCAACAGTATCACGTGGGTAAAAGAGACCAACTCGCTTCTTATTACGGGCCCGAGCGCTGCTGTTGAAGAAGCTAAAACAATCATCTCGCATTTTGATATTCCTCCAACTAAAGCTCTTTTTGCCGGCAAAACAGCATTTTTTGCTTATAAGCCTGTTTTCCGCACAGCAAAAGAGATCCAGTCAGATCTCACAGACATGGCAGAGGATTTAAAAGCCTCGGGGCTGATTGACCCTAACCTTTATTTAACCATCACAACAATGCGTTATGTCGAAACAAATAATACGCTCCTCTTTACAGGTCCTCAAGACATTCTCGACCAACTTAAAAGCCTGCTCATCACAATCGATGGCGCTCAGGGGCAAATTAAAAAAATTGGAGAATTGACATTCATCATTTATAAACCGAAATATATCTCCACAAGCCAGTTAATGACCTCTCTTCAGAATCTAGCTTCTGATCTTTCAAGAACGCCAAATGCTGATAAAGACCTTTTAAAATCTATTGAAACAATGCGTTTTGTAAAAGAAACAAATTCTCTTCTTTTCACAGGGACTAGCGAAACGCTAACTAAAGTGGAAGGGTTAATACAGAAGTTTGACGCTTCAGCTTTTGCAACCCAAGGCCCTCCAACCGCTTCTTCATTTATCCTCTACAAGCCTAAATACCAAACAGGCCCTGAACTGATTTCTATTCTCTGCGAATTCGAGCAAAATTTATCGGCATCTGGAGCCTCTGATGCTCGCCTTTTTAGCTCAATTAACAACATCAAATGGATTGATAAAACCTCTTCTCTTCTTGTATCTGGAGATCCGGAAACAGTACAAAAAATAGAAACTCTTTTAGAAAAATTTGATCAGCCATCTAAAGAAGGGCTCGCAACAGCCATTGAGTCGATCGAAAATACAAGCTTCCTTGTTTATAAGCTTCAATATCAGCCCGGCAGCGCCATTCAAACAGCTCTGAAGCAAGTAGGTGCAGATCTTGGCAAAACAGTAACTCCAACTAATCAAGCCTTATTAAATGCAATTAACTCTCTCCAGTGGATCCAGGTAACTAACTCTCTTCTAGCGACAGGTGACCAAGGAATTTTAACAAAACTTAAAGAACTCGTTGGCAGCCTTGATGTTCCTTTGAAACAAGTATTTATCGAAGTACTTGTTGTAAGCACCTCTGTTACGAATGCACAAAACTTTGGTCTACAATGGGGCGGTCAGTTGCAATACCTCACGAAAACTGCAGCAGGAATAACCAATCTGCCCGGAGCTAATAATGTCTCTGGCTCATCAGCTTCTAATGCCATCACAGGAGCTCTGCAACCGATCTCAGCAACGACAACTCCGAATGCGAATAAACTTCCACTTTTTGGCCAAGGCTTTGACTTAGGGGTGATTGGCGATATCATCATGCATAAAGGAAAATCTTTCATTTCCTTAGGTTCTTTGATCCAGGCTCTGCAAACAGACAATGATAGCGCTGTTGTTTTTAATCCTAAAATCATCACACAAGATAATAATAACTCCACAATTTTTGTTGGCGAAAATATCCCTTATGTCGGCTCTAATGTCACCATCAATTCCGGCGGACAAGCGAATAACACAAACATCACAAGCCTTGAATATATCAATGTTGGTTTTAACTTAAGTCTCACCCCAACACTTGGTAATGGCGACGTTGTAACACTCGACATCACAACCAATATTAGTTCTACATCCAGTACAAATGCTAACGGTACTCAAGGCGGCACTAACGGGATCCAGACAGATCAAACAAACATGACAACGAGGGTTCATGTCCCCGATAACCATTTTGTCATCTTAAGCGGTCTCATTAACGATTCAACAACCCACTTTAAAAGCTCCATTCCTTGCCTCGGCGGCCTGCCTGTCATCGGTCTTGCTTTCAGTGAAAATGACAGGCTTACATCGAAAAAGAACTTGATCTTCTTCCTTCGCCCCCATATCATCAGTAGCTTTGATGACTATAAAGAACTTACTGATAGACAAGAGAATACCTTTAAAGCAAATGCCGGCCTACCAGTTATTAGCGAAGAAATCGATCAATTTATCGATATTGTCAAAACTCCTGAAAATGAGTAAAAAATTTTGCGTACTTCTCATCTTTTTATCCGGCTGCCATAGGGTGCCGGATACGATCGAACCTAGAATCGACTACGCAGTACAAGACAGATACCTGCAAAACCTACCCTCCCCCTTCGATCCCTTAACAACTCAAGAAAAACAAGAAGCCTGGGGAAGAGAAACTGAGATTGGATTTGGATTCGCCCACCAGCTAGACCTTTATCAAGCGATGACCGCTTTCAAAAGAGCGCAATTTTTACTTCCATCTCAAGAAAAAACAAGAAAAGTAGAACTTGATTACGAAATTCTCCTCTGTTACTACTTCGGGAAAAAATATGATGATGTAGTTTATACGTTTGAAAAAAGCGAACTGCGTTTTGCCGACGACAGCTTCCCTGCGTTCCAGGACCTCATGCTCATTCTTTATGATAGCTATATGCATCTTGGCAAAGTCGAACGCGCAGATCAAATACGCAGTCTCATCCGCTACTACTACCCAGAAACAGAAGAAAAACTCATCATTTCTACAGCGCTTATGAGCGCAAATATTGATACTTTAGAAACACTTAAAAATCAATCTCCGGCTGTAACAACAATCCTTACCGAATACGACTTAAAAAAAAAGTCTATACCTAGAGCGCAGTGGCTAAACACAGTCCTTCCAGGAGCCGGTTATCTGTATGTCGGACAAAAACAAACAGCACTTACAGCCTTTCTTCTTAACGGTCTTTTTATTGGAGCCACTTATTATTTTTTTCATCAGGGCAATATCCCTGCCGGTATCATTTTCACAAGTTTTGAAGCGGGTTGGTATTTTGGAGGAATTTATGGGGCGGGGCAGGATGCTAAATTTTATAATGAACGCTTGTATGAAAAAACAGCGACCCCTATCATGAACCGCGAAGGGTTATTTCCTCTCTTCATGTTACAACATGCGTTTTAAATTTTTTTTTATATTATTTCCATTACTTGCTCATGCAGTTCCAGGTTATCACGAGCCTTGGGGCAAAGATGCCAACCTAAAAGTTCCCGCCCCCTTTGAGGAGCCAATACCTTCCCCCCGCTTATCCTTAATAGGAAAACTTGCAGAACAAATCATTCTTTTTCATCAAAATGTCTTAACACACGCAAATGGGCCGCGCAGTCACTTTAGGCCAACCTCTTCTCGCTACATGCTTCTCGCCATCCGCAAACACGGTTTTCTTGAAGGCTTCATGATGGGCTGTGATCGATTACTCAGAGAAAATGAAGAGAGTTGGGTCTATCGCACCATCGAAATCGACGGCACCGTCTACAAGCACGACCCCATCCCCCAATAAATTTTATGCCAGCTTTATCTAATCCTAAATTTTAAAAAACACGTAAGTAAGTTAGTTATATCCTTTATTGTAAACAACTTACTACATCAAAATATAGTTTAAAAACTATTTAATATTAATTAATTGACTTTTTCTCAATTTTATTATACAATCTTTCTATAAGGAGTAAAAAATGAGCGTTTTACAAACATATAACAATTCTCAAGAAATACACATTATACGATTATTAAATGAAGACAACATCGATGAAGCTGAATTAGAATTCACTAATCAACAAAAAGAATTTATAAAAAAACGTTGTATTGATCAAAATATTTTAGAAAAAGTAAATAGAAAAGAGAAAAAAATCTTTTTCAAATATTTTTATCCATCATTCTTCCTGGCTGAGCCTTATTATTGGCGACAGTATGAATTGGACACACTTACAGGAAACGCCTTACTTTCTTTTTTCAAAACATGGTTTCAAGAACATCAAGAAAGCGTTATTGCTCAACTCATTTTAGAAGATGACATTCTTAAAGCACAAAAAAAATTCTCAAAAGAACTAAATCCAAATCGTTCATTTAACATCTGTGCTCTAATAAAACACGTCGACATAAAAATAGAAAACTTCATTAAAAAAAATTGGGATTTGTTAATTAATTACCTTAGCAATCCCACGATGTTACAAAAACTCTCGGTACCAGAAAAATTAACCCTCTTGGAATATTTTTCTTCTCGACTTAAAGTTCTTCCTCAACTTAGTGAGTACATGCATCATCCAAAATCAAGTGATACAATGTTTGCTCCGAGGGGAATTCAAATTATCATCGATTATCTTACAAACAAAGAAAGTCCCTCCCTATGCAAAGAAGATCATATAACTGTTTGTAAAGATTTTAAAACATTTACCCGAGAATTACAAATTTTGGCACAAGATCCAAACATTCAGGATGGATATATCCATTTGTTTATTGTTTCGCATATCGAAGAATGCAAATGTCCAATTGCAAGACATGTTACTACTCTAATGACAAAAAGAGTGGAGGGGTCTTGGGAATTTATAATTCTAGATAGCGCTACGAGTGCTGATACTAGGGCAACCTATTGTAAACCTTTGATATCGATTATTGAACAAGTTGAGAATACAATTCCAGATCAGCTTCCTATCCGACACATTCATATTAATGAATATCCTCGTCAATCTCGATACGACCGTCATAACTGTGCTGTTTTTGCTGTGAGAGATCTTGTCTATCTTTCGCGTTATGGATCAGGATTTTTAAAAACTCTCTCATCTTCTGCATCAACAAAAATTAATTACTTCACAAACCTTCCTCCTGAATGCATGAAGACAACACAATTTGTAAATCGCCTTTTAACCTATATTGAAAACCGAAAAGCTTCAAATCAATCTACCGAAATGCTTTGTCAAAAATCACCATCAGGCATAGAAACACTTGAGGAAAATTTTGAGCGACATAAGCAAGTATCTCCTTCTGACAACAAAGCATTAAACTCATTAATTCATAAGCGTGCCATCAAATATAAAAGAATTATTACCGAATCTCTTTTTTCAAACTGCCTAAAAAAACTATAAATAATTAGTTTTTTGATAAGAGTTATATCGAAGCAATTTCTACCTGATAGCGAAGTCGTGGGCTTGTTCTTCCCGATCTTCTTTGACTTTACGTCCTCTGAGAGAGAAAATAAGCGGCACGCCTGTGAATTGATACATCTCACGGAATTGATTGATGATGTATTTTTTATAGGATTCACACATTCTATCAGGATCGTTGACAAAGAAAACGAAGCGTGGTGGACATGTATCCACTTGCGCCAAATAAAAAATCTTCAATCGTTTTCCTTGAATCATCGGAGGATGATATTTTTGCAAGGTCCTTTCCATGAATCGATTCAGCTGACCTGTTGTGATGCGTCTATTATGTTGAACATGTACTTCTTGAATATGCTTAAACAGTCCTTCTAAATTGCGTCCTGTTTGTGCAGAGACAAAAAGAGTCGGACAGTGTGTTAAAAAGCTTGCCATGTGTTGCACACCTTGAAGGCAGTGCTCCATCCGGAAGCCTTTAACAAGATCCCATTTGTTAAAAAGAAGAATACATCCTTTCCCATGCTCTTCGATATGACGTGCAATCCGTTTTTCTTGAGAAGTGATCCCCTCTTGAGCATCAAGCATCATCACACATACATCTGCGCGTTCAATCGCTCTTTCTGTGCGGATTGCTGCAAATTTATCAATGACATCATGTTCTGACGCTTTACGACGAATCCCTGCAGTGTCAATTAACGTAAATGCGGTGCCATCAACCTCAACATCCACATCGATGCTATCTCGTGTTGTCCCGGCTACCGGACTTACAACAGAACGGTCTTCTTGAAGAAGAAAATTAAGGAGTGTGGACTTACCAACATTCGGCCGACCAACAATCGCGACATTAATGCGCTTTGGGCCCGCTTGTTGACTCTCTTTAGGAAATGCAACATCTTTAAACGCTGTTTCCAACAATTCCGCCATCTGAAATCCTTGGACTGCAGATACAGCAACGAGTTTAGAAATCCCTAAAGAATAGAACTGATGCAGAAGATGCATATGCTCAAAATCATCTACTTTGTTAACTGCAAGAGAAATGGGTTTCCCTGTTCTTAAAAGAAGTTTAGCAACTTCTTCGTCTAAAGTTGTAATGCCAACACGCGCATCAACGACCATAACAATAACATCTGCTTCAACAATTGCAATTTCAGTTTGACGACGCACTTCTTCTTGAAAGGGAATGCCGGAATGGGAATCAATCCCTCCGGTATCAATAATTTCGAAGGGGCGGCCAAAAAAATCAGCATCCGCATAGAGACGATCGCGCGTAACGCCTTCCATCTCATCGACGATTGCAATTTTCTTTTTACAAATCCTATTGAACAGCGCCGACTTTCCGACATTCGGGCGCCCAACTAAAGCTAATTTTAAAATCTTATTCATAGTGACGCACAAGTATAAGAGAGATTGGATTAATCAACAATCATGAAATATAAAATTGTAATTTTTTCTTGACTTTCAAATAGGCTTAGATGAAATTTAAAAAAAAGACATCTTATGGAGTTGCTTTATGGTCTTGGGATTATTTATTTTGCATGCGACGCTCGCCACACTTTTACCTGAAGTGCCTTCTGAAACGGCTTCAGAAGAAACCTCTTTTAAAAATAAATCTAACGAAGCTGCCGTTGCATTCTCGCAATCAGCAGAAAATATGTCAAAATTAAATAAAGAATTGACGCTTGTCCAAGCGATGATTAAAGACCTCGAAAAACAAAATGCTGAGTTAAAAGAAGCGCAAGAAAAAAATGCCCAAACAGTAAAAAATGAAGTCCTCACGATCAACAAACGTCTTTTTCAAGAAAAACAAAAATACTTACAAATCATCAAAGAATTACAAAATCAGAATCTTGAATTAAAAAATTTCAGCCAAGAACAAACAGAATCTGTGAAACTCGAGATTTCTGCGATTAACGAACAGCTTCTCAAAGAAAAACAAGAACATGCTCAAGAGATCGCCAAATTGAAAAAGCTTCATGAAGAGGCTGTAAAACATGAAATTTCGACAATCAACGAACGTATCACAGAAGAAAAAAAACAACAGCTGCAACAAGTTTCAATTCTCGAAAATGACTTAACTCTCGTCTCGGAAAAATTAAGCTGGCTTGATGAAAGTGCAATAAAAAAATTCTCAAACCAAGTTGGAGAACTCATCGCAACGGCAGCTTTTCCTGAATATGAAGTCGCAGCTGCTCCACCTGCAGCACCCGCTATGTTTCACTATCTGCCAGAAATTGAAAAACAAAAAGGTTATGTAGGTGTAGAATTTCTTTGGTGGAAAGCTTATGAAGGCGCTTTAGATTATGCGATTAAGGGACAAGTAGGTGGCAATCAAGACTTGGGAGGCATTGGCAAGCTCAAGTCTGCTTCTTTTGAATGGGCTCCCGGCTATCGCGCCTATTTAGGATATCGTTTCCCCCCCGATTTTTGGGAAGTAGAGGCGATTTACACCTACTACCACAACAGCCACCACAATAAAGCATCTCATCCAAAATGTTCTCCACCCAATAACGTAAATGGCGTGCCTCCCGAAAAAGCTTTGGTAGGAACATTTATTCAATATACAACCACTCCCGTAGATATTGCCAAAAGCTCCATTACCCTTAATTACAACATGGGGGATATTTTACTTGGCAGAAGACTTGCTGTGACAAAGGCTTTAATCCTACGCGGTCTCTTTGGCATTTCCGGGGTATGGCTAGATCAACATTGGAAATATACCTATCTGCCCGGCTTGCAGATCTCCAATGGCGTTAGTGAAAAAGGATCTACTGTTAAAGGCAAAGAGAATTGGAAGTTCTCAGCGGGAGGTTTTCGTCTAGGCCTGGATATGAACTGGTTCATCGGTAAGGGTTTTACTTTACTTACAGATGGAAGCCTTGCTGTTTTTTTTGGCCCTTACTCAAACCTTTCTTTTAATAAAACAAATAACCATCTCTTAGCAGGTGGCGGCCAGGGTCTTCCGCAAGTGACTACAAATCTTAAAATTAATGATCACAGATTTTCTATGCACACGCGTTTAGCAATTATGCCAGCATGGGGCAAACAATTTAACCATTTTGGATTTCTTGTGTATGCTGGTTATGAACTTAACCTCTTTACAAATCTACAAGAAGTGTATCGTTCTTCTGCTGACACCGCATCGTATGTTCAAAGATTAACAAGCTTTACTTATGGACTCTTAGGCATGCAAGGACTTACTGCCGGCATAAATTTTGATTTTTAACTCTACTCAAATTATGGAATAAACATATGAATTTAGGATTGTTAGCTTTGCATATCATGCTTGGCTCCGTATTACCGGAGTCTTCGTTAGACACTGTTAGAGAAACGCTTTCTTCTCAGAATAAAGCAAACGCTTTAGTTCTGCAATCAATAGAAAATGTGGAAGCTCTCAACAAAGAACTAGAATTTGTTCAGGCCATGCTTAAAAAGCTAGAGCAGCAAAATCTGGAATTAAAAAATGACGGAGAAAAAAATACAGAAGCTGTGAAGCTCGAAGTCTTAGCAATCAATGAAAGTTTTCTTAAAGAACGCGCGCAGTATTTACACCAAATCGCAGTTCTTGAACAGAATTTAGAAAAGATGAATTTAAAAGTAGATAGACTTCATGAAAAAGCGATGAAAAAATTCTCAAATCAAGTAGGCGAGCTCATCGCAACAGCAACTCTTCCTGATAATTACGTAGAAAGCTCTCCTGAACAACCCTCTTTATCTATTTTTAAATACCGCCCGGAAATCAAAAAATCAGCGGGTTACGTTGGTATAGAATTTCTGTGGTGGAAAGTCTACGAAGGCGCCTTAGATTATGCGGTTAAAGGCCAAAAAGGGGCAAATCCCGGAAGCTCTCAACAAATTGGATCTATTGGCAAAATGCATTACGCTACTTTTACATGGGCTCCCGGCTATCGAGTCTATGTCGGATACCGTTTTGCTCCTGATTTTTGGGAAGTAGAAGCGAACTACACCTATTATCACAGTAGTCACAGCAACCAAACATATCATCCTAAAGGCTATCCACCTAATATTGTAGAGACGATTCCACCTAGCGGAAACCCTCTACCTGCAAAAACAACAGTTGGCACATTTACTCAATACACACATACTCCAGTTCGTGTTGCAAGAGCTTCCGTTAGCATCAATTACAACCTAGGCGATATTTTACTTGCGAGAAGACTACTTGCAACCGACGCTCTTCTCTTACGCGTTCTTTTGGGGGTAACCGGTGGATCTATCGATCAACATATGAGTTACAAATATCTTCCAGGTTCCGTTATCATTAATGGGATTGATTTTGGAACGGGTTCAACAGTCAAAGGTAGAGAAAATTGGAAGTTTTCTGGTGCTGGTTTGCGTCTTGGGTTAGATACAGATTGGTTCATGGGTAAAGGCTTTAGTCTTCTATCAGAAGGGAGTTTTGCTCTTATCTTTGGTCCTTGGTCAAAATTCGCATTCAACAAAACAAATAATCACCTTCCTTCAAATGAAATCACTACACTTACTCCTCAAGTGACTAACGACATCCACATCAATGACCATCGTTTCATTTTCCACCTACGACTTGCTTTAATGCCCGCATGGGGAAAGCAGTATAACCGTTTTGGATTCCTCTTATATGCAGGATATGAATTGAATTTCTTTGCAAATCTTCAAGAAGTCTACCGTCCCGTCTTTCTTGATGATAGCCCAACTGGTGGAAGAGACGCAAATTTCACTGCGGGATTTTTGGGAATCCAAGGGCTTACTGCGGGCCTAAAGTTTGATTTCTAATGTCCCCATGAATCTCTTGCAGAAGACGTACAAGTTCTGAGCGATCAAGACCTTTAATCTGGTCTTGATCGTCAAAGCCAATTACGCCTTCCATAAGTGCCATTTTACTTTCAATCAAACGATGGATATGTTCTTCAATAGTGTTTTTTGTAACCATTTTAAACACCTGAACGCCTCGATTCTGACCCATCCTATGCACACGATCCGTTGCTTGATTTTCACGGGCTGGATTCCACCATCTGTCATAATGAATCACAACAGATGCTGAAACAAGATCAATACCAACACCTGCCGCTTGAAGTGAAGCAACGAAAACCTCACAAAGAGGATCTTCTCGAAAGCGATCAAGCTCTTCCTTCCTATTACGCGTACTTCCACGAATTTCAGCAAAGCCAATCTTACGCTCTTTTAAATAAGTTTTAATGATGTCGAGCATGAGTAAATATTGAGAAAAAACAACAAGTTTTTGTCCACTCTCACGTGTCTCTTGAAGAAGTTCAATAAATAAATTCCACTTACCGGAAGCATGTTGTGCATAGTTTTCCACTCGCTTATTAATAAGGCACGGATGATCACAAATCTGCTTCAAGTTAGATAAAAGGGAAAAAACATGAACATAAGGCGCAGGTTTATTTTCATCTTGCAGTTCCTTTAAGAGCTTATCTTTTTCTTTTATAAAAACCTTGCCATACATTTCAAACTGTTCAGGAGATAAGTCACAATAAGCGATTTCCTCTGTTTTTTCTGGAAGCTCTAAAAGCACTTCTGCTTTTTTGCGACGCAATACAAAAGGACGTATTAGCTGAGAAAGGAGAGCTTTTTTCTCAGGATCTTGTCCTTTTTCAATGGGATTTACAAAGAACTCTTTAAAAGCTGCATCTCCCGGCATATATGTAGGAAGGACCAAATCAAAAAGCGCTTTAATCTCTAAAAGCCTATTTTCAATCGGCGTGCCCGTAAGACCAAGACGCATTTTAGCTGCGACCATACGAAGTGCCCGATGAGTTTGCGAGCGCACATTTTTAGCAATCTGGATTTCATCAAAAACAGCAATATCAAAATCTATTTTTGAAACCATCTTCTTTTCACTACGCAAAGTACCGTAAGAGGTAAGCAAAATATCTGCTTGCCCTTCAAACTCTTCTAACGTCCGCTGAATCCCATAAAACACCCGGACTTTTAAATGAGGTAGAAAGCGTTTTAGAAGATCTTCCCAGTGGTAAATAACAGATGTCGGACAAACAACAAGATATTTTTTCTTCTCTAAGTTTGCAGCAGCAGCAAGCACTGCCATTGCCTGATGAGTCTTTCCAAGCCCCATCTCATCACAAAGAAGCCCTGAAAGGCCGTGCGTAAACAGAAACCACAACCATCGAACGCCCGTCTCTTGATAAGGACGTAGACTGCTTTTTAACCCGGTTAAATCAAGAGGAATGCTAGATTCGAACTTATTCATTTCTTCTATAAAACGGCAACTCTCAGGATCATCTTCAGGAGATAATGTCTTTTCAAAAATGTTAAGCCGTAACCATTCGAGTGTCGTTAAACGAAGCTGCTTTCCAAGCTTTAACCATTTCCTTTTAGCAATTCCTTTCAGCCAATTAAACCTTGCCGGCTTAAGAAGCAGCAACCCTGCATCTGAAAAAAGATACCCTTTGTGATCAGCTACCGCTTTCCAAACATCCACAGCCGGAACCGTGCCGATTTCACTGACATATTCAAGTTCTGCAAGCCAATCTCCCGTTGTTGCTTTAGAGCTTCTACGCAGTTTACCAATACGTAAATACAGCATTTTTGGTTTTGTAAGACGAGAATCTAGCGATAAGAGATGAGAGCGCAAAAGGTCAAGTTCATAAGAAACAAAATAAGGCTCAGATGCTTCATCAATCACCTTTTCATGCATGTAAGCGTCTGGCAATCTTAATTCATGAGGAATTTCAAAAAAACCTTCACCATCAACATAAGTAAAATCGCCAAAAAAGCGCACTCTGCTGATCTGATAAGGAGTTTTAAAAAAATTAATAGGCGCCACTTTAATCTGATTTTCAGATGTAAGACTCACATGCAACCCTGTACGCTCAAGAGGAGATCCCCCTGCAAAAAATTGAGGAATCCGCTCCAATTCGTCTTGATAGAAGTGAATAAAACGGGAAATATCATTTGGGAATACACTCATCCCTGCTTGCAGCGTCATCCCCGTTCCCCCCGTCACTTTAGCATAAAATCCTCGATCTTTAATATAGAGCCATTCTCCAAAATCACAGATCTCCTCGCCTTCCTCAAAAAAATCTGAGCGTGTTTCTAACCTCAAAATCCCCTCTTTTGTGAGGTGATAATTCAGTTGTGATTCTACGCTTGAAACATGTGTCTGAAATCCTTCATAGGACTGCAACCAATGACGGTGCCGACTTACAAAATCCCCTACTTTCTCTTTTACAATAACTTTTTCTACACTTTCAAAAAGTAAATTTTCCAAATGATAAAAACCAAAATTATCAACATACGCCCAATTGCCAAAAAGAGCTGAAGTAGACTTTTGCAAATCACCCGGTTCAAAAAGATAACAAGAAATATGCAAGTTTTTCATTTCATCGATACAAAGATGATAACGGGGCGTTATCGTATCTCGTGAAATTTTTGTACCTACTAGATGTTTCTGAATCACTTTTGGGTGTCTTTCTAAAACTAAAGAGATTCTCTCTTCCGGAATTTTTTCTTCCTTTAGATAAGGATCGATACGTTTTGCATAAAACCCTTTACCTTGAACATACAACCACTCTCCTACAGAAATTCCTTCCAAAGAATTCTTTGTTTCTTTTTCATTTCCCGTTTTGGGCAAAAATTTTAAAACAAACATTTTAGAAAAAGGATCGTAGGTGATTTGTTCAATCTTCTGATCTGCAAATTCTTCTACAATAAGAGGAGAATTAACCGATATAAGAGCGGGTATAATCTCTTTCCAGTTTACGAATGCTATGTAAAATCCAAGTATAACATCTGAAAAACGGATTTCAATCCCTTTAGGTAAAGAATCTTCTTTATACACAAATTCAATTTCATAAGCGCTGCCCGCCTCTTGCAATAACATCAACCATTTAGCAAGATCAGACCAAAAAGAAAGCTCATAACATAAATGGTGACTGGGACGACCCTCTCGCCAAAGAGACAATTCTTGAGCGGACAATTTTGAAAATTTTAATGAGGTCTCTTCTGTTTCGCGCACCCGATTCACGAGAATTTCTTGAAGGCGCATTGCGCCTGCATCTGATAGAGACTTTACTTGGAATAACTTTTTACCAGTTACTGAAAAGGCGCAATATCCATGAGGTTTCTCCTCTTTTAACACAGAAGTATCATATCCATGACGAATACTTGCAATCTGACAGAGTTGATTCCATAAAGAATCACGAAAACGAGCATGTAAAGGCTCGTAATTCTTGTTAAAAATCTTCAAATAGGCGGCAGCAAGATGCTCACAAATTCCTTCTTTTTCCGCTTTTGCACAAGTGCAAAAGCGATCTAGAATGACCCCTTTATCATCAATCTGCACAAAAGGCCAGAAAGACTCTTTATCTTGAGAATCAACCACTTCAATCTGGTACGTCCCCTCAGAAAAAAGGAGCTGGAGGGTCCTGCCTTGATCAATCAAAGCTTGCCCTTCTCGCAAATCACTCTCAGAAAATAACGCCTGCATTCCCCTATTGTACCTATAAACACAAACAAAAGAAAGAGCGCATAGATGAAAAGACGCGAAGGCTCAAAGAGGAAAAAATTAAAATGAGACTGCGCTCGAAGAGCGTTTGGAGTGCGGTGACTCGTCACCGCTTTTCTTGGC
>JAZKBL010000054.1:0-18570 GCA_040388665.1 Chlamydiota bacterium | reverse complement strand
TAAAATTTTTAGGCGAAGAATAAAATGAGAAAGAGAATTTTAGCAAGATGTTTTTGTCATATGTATACAACTCTTCATTTTTTTTAGTAGACTTCTTTCGAAACTCGCTTTGTTTGAAAAAATTGAATTTTTTTGGATAGATCCGAAGCCGATTTTTGAAGACAATGTGGAGGCACATGGCTGAAAAAATCGGTTTTGGAGATGCCAAAAAAAACAATTTTAGCGAACAAATGGGGTTTCGAAAGAAGTCTAGTATAAGTTGTACAACTTCTTCCACATCTCAAGCTGGGGGGCGGTAACTCCAAGCCCTGCTAATCGGCTCTGATCCATCTCTCTTAAATCCTCAAACACATCGTCAAAAAAAGCTTTTTGGTCTTTTTCAGGGATTCCATGACTCACTTCAGCCTTTACATACCCTGTGAGAGCTGTTCCTACCAACTTCTTGTCAATAATTTCTCGGACAATTGCACGTCGCTTTTGACGATAACGTACGCGTACCTCATCAAATCCTATAGACTTCACAGTAAAATCATATGCAGCACAAGTCCGCATATAAGAAAAAACGTATAAGTCGATAATAGGAAATACATCTTGAAGCTCATAAAGTGCAATCATGGCTGACATATAATCATCTCTATCAACATCATTAAATGAAAGTGGCACAAGATTATTCATAATTAAGGGAATATTAGCAGAGAGCCTCGCGGTTCGTTTATTTACATCAGAAAACGCCTGCACATAGCTGATATGCACAAGTAAAAACAAACTCTGCTCAAATGGATCTTCAATCTTTGCAGCTTTTTCAATAATACGCTCAAGTTGAATCTGTAATCGTTTAGGATCTTCAAAAGGAAGATATGTTGAACCTCCAACGCGAACAGGGTGATCTCTAACTTTGCCTGCATAGCGAGCCTCTAATAGTCCATCTGCAAGCAAATAATGCAACGTACAAATATTCTCCTTATCAACTTTCAAACGAGGAGCTATATCTACTAAGTAGCGTATCGCTTCTTTATGATTTAATATCATCACTTTCTCTTCATCAAGCTTTCCTTCAGCGCTTGTACCTTCAAAAATAAGCTTTTCGGTATCTAATAGTGAATAAGTATTACCCTCCAACCTAGAAGAATTGTAAGAAAGATCTATCAGTAGACGGTTAAAAATTTGATGAGCATATGTACCTGCGGGATCGCCATTTTTTGAACGTTTGCCTGTTCTATGAAGTTGCATTCTAAAACGCTCTTGAATGTAAAAGGTTTCATTTGGCACATAGGCGTTAAACCAATTGTCATTATAAACAACAGGCTCACGTTCATAAAGAGGTCGCCTCACCTGTTTGATTGCATTGACGCTATTTGATCCAAAGCAACTACTCATAGTATGCTTGCTATGATTTGATTGATCCGTTGCTATATATTTCGTGCCTCGCTTCTTTCCCAGCTTTTCTACAAGACCTTCATCCACGAACTCATTGAGCCATCGCCGCACTGTTCGTTCCGGATAATGATCTTCTAATTTGGCCGACAAATCCAATAAGCTAATAGGCTCAGCTTCCTGGCTTAGCTGATGTAATACTATCAATTTTTTATCCCTACTAGATTTCATGCAATGTTTCCCTCTCTGATACGGCCAATTGTATCTTTAATACGGCCATTTTACAAGCTTTTTTGGCCGTATTCGTCAAAATACGGCCATTTTACAGGTTTTTTTGGCCGTATTCATCAAAATACGGCCATTTTAATCTGTCAGTCATCGGGATTTGGACGAGACCCTCTAAAGCTAACCGATGATCGCTTTGAAATTAAAGTTCTTCTTGAGTAGTGGCTGAACATTTATCATATATTAATATATAAATTGTATAATAACTGAATTTAAGACATTAAAAAGGTTTATTGTGTCAGTTCATTGCAATTCAGAAGTTTTTGGAGTTTTTGAAAGTAGAGATCAAGCATGTACAAGCTTAAATCACTACATTTCAATGGTTAAACAGGCAACAAACAATGCATATTCCGTAGCTGGACTTGAATATAAAGAAAATAATATACAGCCGCTAGCATTTACCCCGTGGACCTTTGACCAAACAGATGATCTAGACTGCTTGTTTGCATGCACTGATCTCACCGTCTATCCTGACGATTATGCGAACACGCTTCCATCTTATGGAATTACAAAGCAAGAATATGAAAAAGTTAAAACAGTTTTTCTCTCTATCATTAACGGACGCACACCTATTACAATTCAAAAAGAATCTAAAGATTTTTGTCAGGCAATATTCCTCGATCTTGTGATTCTTTTTAGCAGAACGACAAGTCGAGAATTTCTCTTCGAATTAATAGAGCAACAGCAACATGTGCACATCCAAAAAAGAGCTCAAGGCTGCTGTCAGGACCGCGGTTTTTTCACAAATATTATAGGAATGAATCTTAATACTATGATGAGCATGATTGCTGAATCACCAAAGGGTAGATTACTTGTTCCTTTACCTCGCTATATTGCCTTGGTGCACGAAATGTTGCACTTTTATCTTCAGTGCTTACATGGGTACAGAATTGCGCAGGACTTAGGCAAATCTTCTCCAACATTGGATGATGCCTATGACGATGCAAATGAACAAGTTGTTATTACTGGCAATGGGGGCGGCCTCATCCCAGACCTTCCCTTTAATGAACACAAGATCTGTAGAGATTTTAATATGCTTCTTAGAATGGATCATCGTGGAGTCTCAACTCAACCGGATATACATGGAACTTTTCTTACTAAAAAAGATTGGCTTACTTTAGTGGATGGCGCCACCAGCAACGGCGCAATTTTGAATATCGCTCAATGGCTTGAAGATCAAGGAAAAATCAACACGATCTATAAATCGGTTTGTAAATGGAATAAAAAATTAAAGATCACGCCCTTAGAAAACGCCGCAAAAAATGGTTATACTAATATCGTCGACTTATTTCTCAACCATAAGGCAACACAACAGCCGGTGATGGAACGCCTTTTACGTAACACCGTATTCTCATGCGATTGGAATCTTGCCCGCCTTTTAATGGCACGTGGAGCATCAGCAAATATGTCCAATCATGATTTTAATGCATTGTTTTATGCTGCTACTGCTGACTTTACAGCATACAAAGCCGTTAAATGTTTTTTAGATTACGGAGCTGATGTTAATACTACACATAATGGTCTAACAGCATTTGCTCAGGCCGCAAACACTACCGATAGTGTTATGGCCATGCTACTAACTAAGCGAGGAGCTCCTGTCAATCAACCTACGCTCCATGGAACAATTCTTCACGAACTGATTTTAACGCTCAAAGATGATAATGACGCTCCCTTGCATGGTTTCAAAGAGCTTCTGGCTCTAGGTGCTGATCCAAAAATTTCGAATATCGATGGTGAAACGGCTTGTTATCAAATTATAAAACAAGCAAAGCCATATATAAAAGATCAAAAAACATATAAAAAATTGCTGAGAAGATATAAACCTATACTGAAATGGATTCAAAAAAAAGATCCAACTGCACATCTTGCTAAAGGAACTAATGGAAAATCAGCTTATGATTATGCACGCGAGCAGCAGCTAGATGGTATGCTCGCAATGTTCAGCCAATAGGCGTAAATTTTTGTGCCATGAAGGTGGCACTAGATCTGGGGGTTACGATGGCGACGTTGGGAACTGTTTTGGAAAGGTAGCGTGCGTTGCCCCCTTCCCAGAGAGGAATGCCTTGATGGATGAGATCTTCCTGTGAGAGAGTGTGTGGTTCTTTGTGATCAATTTGCGCATGAAGAAGGATGAGTTTATCATCTTCTTTTCTTTTTTTAAGTTCTAAAATTTCAAGCGATGTCATCCCTCCGCTACGAGTAATACTAAAATCGGCTCTACCGAATATTTTTTCTACAGGCTGATTGCAAAAAGGAATAACCTCCAAGGATGCAGGAATCTGAAACGAGGATAAAAGCTCGTGCATTTTTTTATAAAGACCAAGAGGTTTTTTTCCACAAGCAACAAAAAGATAATTACAAATATTTTCTGAAAAACGGCTCAGAGATAACGCAGCTTCAACATACCTGATCACAGCATCAGAAGTAGGTATTCCCCCTAGCATGATCAGTCCTACTTTATCTTGAGCTTTGATTTGAAAGGGGTGATCATAACCTTCGATATGTATCTTAACCGCTTCTCCAGGATAAGGTAGGGCTGTTGCGGCTTGCTTAAATATGTGCTTTACAGGTGAATCAAAAACAATTTGCTTAATTTTTAGCCCTGTTTTTTCCATCCAATAGTTTTCTTCATCCTGAAACCGCGTGCTATCTTCTTGTGTAGGATGCTCTGCAAATAACTTAAGGAGCGTCTTTTTCTCTAACGAAAGACCTTTAATTGTATCAAAATAATAGCAAGCTTCATCAGTTGGGGGCTCAATCATATAAAGATCAACAGATTCTATCTTCCCTTCACAGCTACGAGCATTAGCATCAATGACTGCCTTACAAATTGCTGACAAAAAAAGGGGCGCTGTTGCAATCACTCTTTTAGGAAGCAATTTACCGCGTACCCGAAGTCTGCAATAAATTGTAAAATATGTGGGCAAAAAGAAAATCCTTGCAGCAAGCATCTGCGACCTGCCAAAAAGAATCTGCAGCCTTACAAGACCTGACTGCTGCGCATGATTCCACACCCAAGCAAAAAAATGACCAATGAATAGAAAACACGTGCACGTAGAGGATAGAAGATTGATCTTTTCAATGTTCGCAATTCTTTGGCAAAGATCTTCCATCGCCCGCTCATGAGCACTTCCTCCCGACGTATAAATCCCTAAAATCCAGTCTTTATCCATATGAAACTTAGATTTACCATTCGCATCTCTTTTTTCACTAGACTTTGTTATCATTTTTGTTAAAATCTTGCTTAAGAATTAGGGAGGAATGTATCGAAACGTTGTCTGTTGCTGCGATTGAGCAAGGAACCGTTATCGATCACATCCCTGCGGGATCGGCTCTTTCTATTTTCAATCTGTTAAACCTAAAGAATCTCCCCCATGGCATCGCCATGGGGCTCAATTTGCCAAGTGAAAAAAAGGAAAAAAAAGATCTTATCAAAATTGAAAACTACTTTCTACAGCCCAAAGAAGCGCATGATATTGCCATCTTTGCACCGCACGCGACAATCAACATCATCCTAAATTTTGCCGTTGTGAAAAAAATCACAGCGGTTCTTCCCGATGTTGTCGAAAAGATCTTGATCTGTCCAAATACAAAGTGCATTACACATATAGAGCCCGTCTTTACCGTTTTTTTTGTAGAAGAATTTAAAAAGAAAGTACAGCTTTCTTGCAAGTACTGCGAAAGAGAATTTACACTTGATGAACTCGTGGAGTGCAGCCGGTGATCTACATTAACAATGTGGAGCATTTAGATGGAAAAATCGGGGTCCTGGAAGTTGCATCAGCAGATGAAATGGTCATTGATGGAACAGGCCTCATCGCGATTCCAGCTTTAATCGATCCTCATGTTCATTTCCGCGTTCCTGGCCTTGAACATAAAGAAACCTGGCATTCAGCAGCACTCGCTGCTCTTAAAGGAGGCATCACAACCGTCTTTGATATGCCCAATACGCTGCCCGCCTGTATTACAAAACAAAGACTCGATGAGAAAAAGAAGATCATCGACATCCAACTCAAAGAAGCACATTGTCCTCTACGTTATCATCTTTATCTCGGCGCAGATAAAGCCAACTTCCATGAAATCTCTGCTGCACAACAAGACATCATTGGTTTAAAAGTCTTCATGGGTTCGACAACGGGCGATCTTGTCATGGATGATGATAGCAGCTTGCATGCCGCGTTTAGCATCGCAAGCGCTCATAATCTAGTTGTTGCTGTCCATGCTGAAGACGAGGCTCTCATTACCGAAAGGACAGCCTCATGCCGAGATTTAAATCCAAGAGCTCATTCAAAAATCAGAAATTGGGAAGTCGCTTACCGTGCCACTGAAAAGGCAATTTCTCTTGCAAAACTCTATAAAACGCGCCTTTATCTATTGCATATAGGCACATCTCAGGAACTCAGACTCATCGCAGAGGCTAAACGAGAAGGAGTCGATGTTTTTGCAGAAACAACTCCTCACCATCTGCTGCTATCTGAAAAAGACTACGAAAATTTAGGAACGAAAGTACAGGTCAATCCTCCTATTAGAACTGAAGAAGATAATGAAGCCCTTTTTGCAGCGATCAAAGAAGGGATCATTGATACGATCGGCTCTGATCATGCACCACATACACTGGAAGAAAAAAATAAACCCTATGGACAAGCCCCTTCAGGAATTCCTGGCATCGAACTCATGCTAGCTCTTCTACTCAATACAAATAAGATCCCTCTTACAACTCTTGTTAAACTCATGCGTACTAACATCGAAAAGATTTTTCACTTGAAAACGAATGAAGATATCGTGTTGATTGATAGAGAAAAAATAAAATGTATCCAAGATTGCGATCTTAAAACAAAATGTGGCTGGTCTCCTTATGCAGGACTCACATTAAAAGGCTTTCCTGTAATCACGATCATGCAAGGCAAAATCTATGACTTCCGATAAATTGCTTCCTTGGTTTCCTCATCTCCCTCCGATCTACGATATTTATAAAACTTATGAAGACAATGCCGCTTTCGGCCCTTTTTTTGATCATATGATTCCTAAACGAGATTTTCCAAAAGAAGATATGTGGTTTGATTTTTTAGGAGTGAACGTAGCATCAAAGATCGGCATCGCTGCAGGCCCTCTGTTAACTTCAAAATGGATAGCTCTTGCAGCAGCTCTCGGTTTTGACATTGTCACTTATAAAACCATCCGCAGCAAAAAACATCCAGCTCACCCTCTTCCTAATATGATCTATGTACAAAAAGAAATGGGGGTAGCGCGTCAAATCACAGCCCCTTCGCATGATATCGCACAGCTTGGAGTGACAAATTCCTTTGGCATGCCCTCTAAATCTGCTGAGTTTCTTATAGAAGACATCCCAAAAGCGCAATCCTTTCTTAAAAGCGGCCAAGTGATGATTGTCTCCGTTGTAGGATCAACTGACGCAGAAAAACCATTTATTGAAGATTTTATCGATGCAGCACTTCTTGCAAAAAATGCAGGGGCAAAAATCATCGAAGCCAATTTTTCCTGTCCGAATGTCGATAAAACAGCCGGGTGTCTTTATATGACACCTGAGGTGATTTTGGAAATAGGCACGCGCATCGTACAAGCGGTTCATCCCATCCCCGTCATCATCAAAATGGGACTTTTTCCGTCGCTGCACATCATGCGAAAATCTCTTATAGCTGCAGCAAAAGCTGGCTTTCAAGCAATCCACGGAATTAATACGGTCAGTAAAAAAGTCGTTGATCTCCAGGGGAATCCCGCTCTTGGACTACATCGTCCAACAGCCGGCATCTGCGGCGGACCAATTCGAAAGGAAGCCTTATCTTTTATTCAAGATGCAAAAAAAATTACAAAAGAAGAAAAATTAGATCTCACAATATTAGGTGTTGGAGGAGTCACTCTTTCTGAACACTTCGATCTTTTTTTTAAGTCTGGTGCAGACATCGCCATGACAGCTACGGGGATGATGTGGGATCCCTATTTAGCCGCACGTTACCACGCAACATCTGGGAAATCATGCTTAAACAACAGTTAATTGAAAGTCTTTACCAAATCCAAGCGATTAAATTTGGCAATTTCACATTAAAAAGCGGCGCTTTATCTCCGATCTATTTCGATTTGCGTCTCATTACGTCTTATCCTACTATTTTGAAGCAGGTAAGCGATCTGCTTTTTAAAAAAATCAACTCCCTCACATTTGATATCATCTGTGGAGTTCCTTATACAGCAATTCCTATTGCAACGGCACTGTCTATTCGGCATGACCTATCCATGGTATTAAAACGTAAAGAAGCAAAAGATCATGGAATGAAAAAAATGGTAGAGGGGGCATTTACTCCAGGACAAACCTGTCTTATCATCGAAGATGTCATCACATCTGGAATGAGTATCGCAGAGACGATTGTTACTTTAAAGGCAGAAGGTTTAAACGTTGCAGATGTCGCTGTCGTCCTCGATCGAGAACAGCAAGGCAAAGAGAAGCTCGAAGCCCAAGGATTGACAGTCCACTCTCTTTTAACACTCTCGGAAGTACTACGGACTCTTGATGCACGCGGCCATATCAACGCTGCAACTCTTGAAGAGGTAAGAATATATGCTAAGCTTTAAAGAAAGAGCGCAACTGACAACAAACCACACAGCTCGCAGACTTTTTCACATCATGGACGAAAAAGAAACGACACTGAGCGTTGCCTGTGATGTGACACATGCTGCGGAATTTTTAAAGCTTGCAGAACTGATCGGTGATGAGATCTGCGTTTTAAAAACCCATATCGATATTCTTCTTGACTATACTCCTGAGGTCACAAAAGAACTGTGTCGTATTGCTGAAAGAAAAAACTTCATAATCTTTGAAGATAGAAAATTTGCTGACATCGGCAGTACCGTCGTTAAGCAATACGAAGGGGGAATTTACAAAATTGCAGAATGGACGGATCTCATCAATGCGCATATTATTCCAGGCCCTGGCATTATCGAGGGATTAAGCTCCGTCGGACTCCCTCGTAACCAAGGACTCCTTCTTCTTGGAGAGATGAGCTCCAAGGGCACCCTTGCAACAGGGGCTTATACACAAAAAGCGAGCGAGATGGCAAGCACCTATAGCGATTTTGTCATCGGCTTTATTTCCCTCGGTAAAATAACAGAAGACCCAAGATTCATCCATATGACACCTGGCATTCAACTGATTTCTGGAAAAGACACTCTCGGGCAACAATACCAAACACCTCAAATGGCAGTCGATCAAGGGACAGACATCATTATAGTGGGTAGAGACATTTGCAACGCACAAGATCCATATACACAAGCAAAACTCTACAAAAAAGAGGCCTGGAATGCATATGCGGCAACAAAATAACTTTTTCATTGCGATCATCATTCTTAACTGGAATGGGAAAAAAGACACACTGGAATGTCTGTCTTCTTTAGAAAAGCTTAACTACACAAATTATAAAATCATTCTTGTGGACAATGGCTCAACTGATGATTCTGTAACAACCATCCGCGCACAGTTCCCAAATATCACACTCATTGAATCTAGTGAAAACCTCGGCTTTGCAGGAGGTAATAATCTCGGCATTGAATACGCTCTTAAACTCAAACCAGATTATATTTTTCTTCTTAATAATGATACCGTTACAGCGCCCGATCTTTTAGACACTCTCGTTGAAGGATCATCTTACGCTGATATTCTTGGAGCAAAACTTTATCTCTACAGCAAACCAGATACCTTCGACCACTTAGGTGGTATCTGGAAAAAAGAAACAGCAACATTTGATCTCATTGCAAATAGAGTCGTCGACGATAGAACTTCTTGGGAAGACCCCCTAGAGATCGATTACGCCTGTGGAGCCGCTCTTTTCATTAAACGAGAAGTGATCGAAACAATCGGTATGTTAGAGCCTAAATTCTTTCTGATTTGGGAAGAATCAGACTTTTGTTTCCGCGCAAAAAAAGCAGGATTTACAATTAAACTCTGTCCACAAGCAAAAGTATGGCACAAGGTCTCCGCATCTTTTGTAGGGGGCAAAGTCCATTCTACCTATTTCTGGTGGAGAGGCCGTCTTCTCTGGATTCATCGTAACTGTTCAACAAGTGAAAAATGGCGTCTCTTTTTAACAGTCATCTTTCCAGAAACGCTCCATATGTTAAAATTGCAGATCATCAAAACCCTCCTTCTACTTTTCTCTTCAAAAAGTAAAAAGGAAGAAAAAAGAAAATACCTGCGTAAACAGCGCGCAGCACTCTCTGGTATCAAAGACTACCTTCTCAACAAGTTCGGGAAAGGCCCCTCCTGGATCTACAAATAAGAAAATTCATCCTATTTCAGCTTTAAGTTTATTGATTTTAGCTTCTAATTCTTCTATTTTTTTTGAAATATCTATCTTATTAATTGGAAATTCTGCAATCAATTCATCCTCCCAATTTTTATCATTTTGAAAAATACGCGTAACATTTTTCAAAACATTTCTTTCTTTTTCCTCTAAAGAGAGATTATCGACAACAACACAATAAACTCCAAGCTCTCCCCCTTCAGCCTCCCTGACACTCTCTAATCGTGGTTCATCCCAATCGATTTCTACACATTCCCATTCAATCAAAAAGTCATCAGGAAACATAGATAACCGTTTTTCATAAAACGTATGTCGATCTTCTAATGTTTGCAATTGAGTCTCTTTTTCTTGAAGCAATTTTTTAAACTGAGCAGGAGAAAGGTTAAGCGAACGCATAAATATTTCAAGCTCATTTTCGGCATGTAAATCAAAACTATACTTTCCTTCATTCTGATTGATATCAGAAGGAAGTCGATTTACAAGATCAATATTTAGCAAAATACCAGTTGTTTTTTCTATTAAAGACAGATTATCGAAATTAACAATAAGCTGAAAAGTCTTCCCATTCGCCCCCAAATCTCCTGCTCGCACTCTGTTTTCACCTTCCACTACAGCATAAATAGCAATAGGTCTTGATACTGAAAAATTTCTTGCAGGTTCAGACATAACTCCTCCTTAAAATGCTTTATAAAATTGTGACAACCATAAAAAGAATAGCAAAGATTTGAAATTCCCCACAACCCCTGAGATCTTATGTATACCCAAAGTCTGAAAGTTGGTATAGACTATTAAATGGATAATCATTAAATTGGCTGCGAGGAGAGCTGTTCTCAATGGAAATATACAAGGTTATGTTTAAAAAATTACTCGTTTTCTGCCTTTTGCTAGGCCTTGCAGCCTGCGAAACCAATATGATCATTGTCAATGATGTCGAAGAGCGTGAAGCCAACGAAATTATCGTCTTTCTTGCAAGCAAAGGCATTGCTGCCGACAAAGTCCCTTCACCATCTACAGCTAGTGCTGGCGGCGGGCAAGTTACTGCGCAGTTATGGAGCATTGCGGTTCCTCCTCCGCGCATGACAGAAGCGATGGCTATCTTAAATCAGAATGGATTACCCAGAATTAAAGGCGTCAACCTTCTTGACCTCTTTGCCAAACAGGGCCTTATGTCTTCTGAAAAAGAAGAAACAATCCGTTATCAAGCAGGTCTTGCATCACAGCTAACAAACACGATTCGCAAGATTGATGGGGTGATTGATGCAAATGTGGAACTCTCTTTTCCTGAACAACAAGTTCTACCCGGAGCATCCAATACACCGCAACAAAAAGTGACAGCTTCCGTATATGTTAAACACCAAGGAATCCTTGACGATCCCAATAGTCACCTTGTTACAAAGATCAAACGTCTTGTTTCAGGTAGCGTTACAGGCCTTGACATCAATGACGTAACCGTGATCTCCGATAGATCCCGCTATACCGACATCACAATGGCGCAAGTCACCGATGAGCTCACGCCCAAATCAAAAGAATATGTTAGCATCTGGTCAATGGTCATTAACAAAGCTTCTTTGGGAACATTCCGCGTCATTTTCTTTACGCTCTTAATCCTCTCCATTTTCTTCGCAGTGTTAACCGGATGGCTGATTTGGAAATTTTATCCCATTCTCCGCAAAGAAGGCGGATTTAAAATCTTATTAAATCCCCTTCCTATTAAACAAAAAGAATCTTCTCCAGAAGAAAATGAAAAAAGTGCTTCCTTCCACGAGGAGGACAACTCTTAAGATATGCAAAAAACAAGTTGGGTTGTATGCCAATCTCTTTTGCTAAAATGCTCTTCTGAAAAAAGAAAAGCTCTCTTTAAGCTCCTTCCTTCATCGAAGCAAAAAGAGCTACAAGAACTAACAGCTCCAGAAAGAGACCCTTTGCAATTTCAAGACTCTCTTGAAGAGCAGCTCTATCTTATCCACCCCAGCTGGATCGCTCCTTTTTTAAGATCTCTTGCAGAATCTGATATCCGTTTATTTCTCTCTTCTCTAAAAAAAACACATGCTGAAGAGCTGCAAAAAAACTTACTATTTACCAATAACCTACTTTCTCTCTCTTCCTCTGCAAAAAATTTTTTGCAAAAAACTTTATGGGACAAGCTAGGAGCTTTCCAACAATATCCTCTAGCATGTCTTCCTAAGTCTCCTTTAAATATCCTTTTAACTTTAAGTTCTAGCCTTTTTAACACACTCATCTTTTTACTCGGACTCCATGATTTAGCCCATGAGATGCGTCAAATTATTGAAACTGCCAAACTAAAAAAAATTCAATCGACTCTATATCAAGAAGAACTTAAATTTCTAAAAATTTTAATGCAAAAAAAAGAGCCTGTTGCTTTTAAAAAACTCTCTCTTTCTCAGTGGACAGGAGATAAAATATCTCTTAGAAACATCCTTCAAGGAAGAGGCATTAATAGGCTCGCAAAAGCTCTTTATGGACAACATGAAAGCTTTATTTGGCATCTAACACATCGCTTAGAAATAGAAACAGCCAAACAATTTATTAAACTCTCTACGCCCTTGGATTTACCGCGCGCCAAAGATGCTCTCATTGTCCAGATCGAAGAAGCATTTTCTTATCTTCAAACACACACCTCAAGGTAAAACAGCATGAAGTTCTTTTCGCTTATCTATCAAGGAGAATTGCACACATCGGAGGACGAGAAAATCATCCCGCAAGAAGAGTACAGTATTCTTTTGAGTGCAGAGGATGTCTTAAAAAAAGCACATGAAGATGCAATCCGACTAAAAAAAGAGACTAAAGAAGAGTGTGAAAAACTCAAAGAAGAAGCTCGCCAAAAAGGTTTTGATCAAGGACTAGAAACGTTCAACGAACATATTCTGAGCTTCGAAAAAAAAATTAAAAAACTGCACCACGAAGCTTATCTTCAAATCCTACCACTTGCTCTAAAAGCTGCAAAAAAAATTGTAAGCAAAGAACTTCAAATGCATCCTGACACGATCGTAGACATCGTTCTTGACGCTTTAAAACCTATAACACAAGCGCAAAAAGTCACCATCTACGTAAGTAAGACGGATAAAGAACTTCTTGAAACAGAAAGGCAAAAAATTAAAGATATCTTTGAACAGATTAAAGTCCTTGCCATCCAAGAAAGGTCAGATATTTCTCCTGGAGGCTGTATTATAGAAACGGAAGCTGGAATTATTAATGCCACCATTGAAAATCAGTGGCGCGCCCTTGAATCGGCTTTTGAACGCTACAAGAAATAACGGAAATTTTCATGAAAAAATATCTTCTTTTTGTTCTCGCCCTGAGCTTAATTTTAGGAAGCTCTCTTCTGGCACAAGATCCTACTAGCGCCACCCCTACACCTGAACAAATACAGGCAATGGAGCAAGCACAAAGAGTCAACGAAACCACGATTACGCCCTCTGTTACAACAGAATTAACGGTACTAGCAGGACTGGCTCTCCTTCCATTTGCCATCATGATGCTGACTTCTTACATTAAAATGGTGATCGTCCTTTCTTTGCTCCGCAATGCGCTCGGCGTGCAAAATTCCCCTCCTAATCAGATTCTCAACGGAATTGCACTTTTGATGTCGATCTACGTCATGTATCCGACCTGCCTTGCCATGTATAATGCTGCGGGAGATTATGTCAAAACAGCCGCGCCTGTGACTCTTATTTCAGGACCCACCGCTACTTACATGATTAATGTAGCAAATAAGGCAAAAGAGCCCATGCGTGATTTTTTACAAAGAAATACGCTCGGAAAACATATCCAAGGTTTTTATCAACTCGCTTATAAATCCTTTCCTGAGGACTTTAGAAAAACATTAAAGCCAACCGATTTCATCGTCCTCATCCCCTCTTTCATCACAACCCAGTTGAAAGCGGCATTTGAAATCGGCGTGCTGATTTACTTACCATTTTTTGTCATCGATCTTGTTGTTTCCAATATTTTGCTTGCAATGGGTATGATGATGCTCTCGCCGCTTACAATCTCATTGCCATTAAAGCTTCTTCTGATCGTCATGGTTGATGGTTGGACACTCATTATTCAAGGTCTCGTTTTATCATTTCGCTAAGGGCTTGTAAGGAAATAATGTCCGCAGTTAAACTGCGTGAAAGCCTCGGGGTTCAACGATCGTAAATGAGTTTATATTGATTTAATATTAGCTCATTTACGATCGTTGAACCGCGAGAGCTTTGACGCAGTTTAACTGTTGGAACTTATTTTCTTACAAGCCCTAAGGAGGCAAGATGTTTTCTGCAGAAATCTACCAACTCTCTTATCAGTCCTTGCTATTGATTCTGATCGTGTCAGGCCCTCCAATTATGATCAGCACAATCCTCGGCTTATTTGTTGCGATTTTTCAAGCTGCAACCCAAATCCAAGAACAAACCCTCTCCTTTATGGTAAAGCTGTTTTCAGTCATTATTACCCTTTTTGTTATCGGCGGATGGCTATGCGCTCAGATTCTACAATTTGCCAATAACATCTTTGTAAACTTCCCCAAATGGGCTTCATAATGAACCTATCCCAACATTCCGGATACAAAACAGCTCTACAATCTACGAAAAAATCCATTAAAAACCAAACATCCAGCATGTCAGGATAGGTTCAATGCCATCGACAGATGATTATTACTCTTTTTTCATAAGCTTACCTCATATATCCTTCACATCTCTTATTACCGTTTTTTTCTTGTCCTTAATGCGGCTTGTACCCATCGTTGCGCTTGTTTCGTTTTTAGGCTCTAGACTACCGGGCGCTGTTAAAATGGGGCTTGCAACATCTCTTTCTATCATTATGCTTCCTCATATTATGCTTACAGTCACGCACCCTTTGGACTTTAATCTTACGTTTCTCGGCCTCTCTTTGAAAGAGGCTTTTATTGGAATGATCATTGGGATGCTCGCCTCTATCCCTTTTTATATTGCTGAAGCCTCGGGTATTTTGATCGACTATGTACGTGGTTCCTCATCACTACAAGTCCAAGACCCCCTTTTACAAACACAGACATCCCCCATTGGAGTCCTTCTTAATTACCTTTCTGTTGTTATTTTCTTTCAGCTAAGCGGTCCTTTTTATTTTTTAAATGGCATCATGGAATCCTATTCCCTCATCCCCATCGACACCCTTATCCCTTCCGCTTTTTTCTCTCTTGCCCAGCCTTTTTGGAAAACTATGCTTGGACTCGTCAACCATTTTGTCGCTATTTCTATCCAAATAGCAGCGCCAGCTCTTGTTGCAGTTTTGATGGCTGAAATGTTTTTAGGAATTGCGAACAGGCTAGCGCCGCAAGTCCAAATCGCCTTTTTAGGAATGGCGTTTAAATCCCTTTTAGCCCTGGCACTGCTCTGGCTGGGCTGGTTTTTCATTCTTGAGCAAATTGGAAAACTATCTCTACAGTGGTTCCAGAAGATCGATTTTCTTATACACACAATGAAAATTTGAAAATTCGTTGACGTAAAATCCTAATAAAAAATAGAGTGGGGATATAAAACGACTCTGCAACAGTGGCAGATGTCAGCAACTAAGTGATGACTCGATCCAAACCCAGGGGGATCTTTATGGATTTGAATTTAAAGAAAATGTGGCCTGCGCTGGCTGCATCTCTTGTTGCATTTACAACAGTTGTAAATGCTGATTATAACTCTAGTTCTCAAAATACAATGACTCAACAGAATGGAACTCAGGTTCAAGTCAATGTCCAAAACCAACCAATGGTAAAAAATGGCGTTGGACCTGATATGATGATCACTCCAAACGCATACCACACAAATACCGTGTTCTTCTCAGGAGAGGCACTTTTCTGGTGGGCTCGCGAGGGTGGACTTGAGTTTGGAATACAAGATTCAGAATATGATGACGCAAACAGCATTATCAATAACGGCAAAATGTTAGAGCCATGTCCAGGTTGGAATGCCGGTTTCCGTTTAGGCCTCGGCTATGTATTCCACCGCGACGGTTGGGATCTCGATCTTTGGTGGACACACTACCAAAATGGTCAAGGCGATTGCGACGATGATTGCGATGATTGCTGTGTAGTTCCTGATGTTGCCCCTATTATCACTATGTGGTCTGATTTACCAACAGATGGTAATAACCTAACAGCTGATGATTACAGCACAAAGTGGAAAGTTAACCTCAATATCGTTGATCTTGAGTTAGGCAGAGCATTCATGACATCTAAGTGGCTTGAACTCCGTCCTTTTGTCGGTGTTAGAGGTGCATGGACAAATGAGTCGTATAAAATCAACTACTTTGATGTAAATCATGTAAACCCAGAACCATTTGATGATGCTGACATCGTTTTCGTATCTGAAGATAGAGTCTCCATGAAAAATAAATGGTGGGGCGTAGGTCCAAAAGCTGGCGTAAACTCACGTTGGGGTCTATGCTGGGGCTTTAGTCTCTACGGAGATGCTGCAATTTCTCTGTTATACGGCAAGTTCAAAGTAAGACATTCAGAGACAATTGAAGGCTCTGCAGTTACAGATGATGTAACAACTTCATTTAGCGATGTGAATGAACTTCACTATACCAACAAATGGGAAACAGGAAGAGCTGTTACAGACATCGCTCTTGGTTTAGAATGGGGACATGATTTCGACGGAAACTGGGGCCTTGGCTTCAATTTCGGTTGGGAACAGCACCTATTCTTTAATGCGAACCAATTCTGGAGAGTATTGCGCACAGGCGACAATAACACACAGACATTCGCTCATGAGCGTGGTGACCTATCTTTCCAAGGTTTCACACTTGGTGGCCGTATCTACTTCTAATAGAAGTAAGACAGGTTAAAATTCAGCCTGAGTCTCGTACGAGACTCAGGTTTTTTTTTGGCGTCTCCGAAGTCTATTTTTTCAACTATATGTCCTCACATTACCTTCAAAAATCGATTTTGAAAATGCCAAAAAAATTCAATTTTTTCAAACAAAGCGAGCTTTGAAAGAAGTCTATTGACCAGAAATCCCATCAAAAATTAGATTGTTAACAGGACTTATCTTATAATAGAACGGCAAGATAAGTTTCGTGTGTGCGTTTTTATATACTCCTAACACTTGAAAGTTGGGGTTTTATCAAGAAAGCACCTTAAATTTAAACTAAGCACGGCTGGCGTCGAAGCTCAACTTGAATAAGCTGAGCTTTGCAGGCGGGTTAAAATTTAATGGTTGCTGACGCAAAAAAAACCCAACTTTCGAGTGCCAGGAGTATATACTACACACAGCTTTAGTCTATGAATTTGATCGGTCGAAACTTAAGGGGGATCTTTATGTACCGAAACTTTAAAATGATGCAGTCTGTTGCAGCCGCATCTCTTCTCACTGCAATAAGCGTTGTGCATGCAGCCGATGACGCACAAATGCGCAACCTTGAAAACCGCGTGGCAGCTTTAGAACAAAGAAAATCTGCGAATGGCATGATCAATCCTAATGGAAGACCTCAAATAAGAGATGGTGCCGATGTATTTGTTACAGCCGATTTTCTCTATTGGATTGGCAATGAAAGCGGCCTTGGATTTGTTGTAAAAAACGGTACAAATGCCGGTTTTGTAGATAGTGGAAAGCTTGTTAGCCCGCACTTTAAATATGAACCAGGCTTTCGTTTAGGCCTTGGCTACAACCTTCCACATGATGGTTGGGATGTGTATGCAGACTGGACATGGCTTATTTCTCGAGCAGACAGACACGTAACACCAAACTCAGGCGGCAATCTTTTTCCTACAATCATGAATCTGCAGGAAATTGATAGCATAAGTACACAAATATCCTCCGCAAACGCGCATTGGAAAACCCATCTTAACATCATCGATCTAGAACTCGGTCGTCAATTTTTTGTTAGTAAATGGCTCACATTAAGACCCCATTTTGGATTACGTACAGCTTGGGTCAACCAAGATTACAAACAAAACTACCACGGCAGTTTCAATGTGATCCGTCCATCGCCTATCGATCTGAATGTTCCGGGAACTTTGTATAGTGAAGAAAAATGTAAATTTTGGGGAATTGGTCTGCGTGGCGGCTTGAATAACCAATGGGGCATGGGACATGGATTTAGCCTATTTGGCGATCTTGCAGCATCCCTTCTTTTCGGTAGATTCCACATTGATGAGGATCAAAATTTCAAACCAACCGGTCTAGTATCTTTCAATGTTTTTAATGAGAAAAGTAAATTTACAGCATGCAGAGCCATTGTGGATCTAGGTGCGGGGCTACGCTGGGGACAATATTTCAATAGAGACAGATTCTACTTCCGTCTCCAAGCAGGTTGGGAACAGCATATGTTCTTTAGCCAAAACCAATTTCTCCGTGTTGTCGATGATTTCATACCTGGCATCACCGTCAGCAACCAGGGCGATCTCTCTTACAACGGTCTTACAATTTCTGCACTCTTTGCATTCTAATCAAAAGCGCTTAAAGGCTTGAGGATCCTCCTCAAGCCTTTTTTCTTCTCTCTGCGCCTTTGCGTCTTTGCGTTAAATTTTTTAAGTAAACGAGCTTGAAAACTGAAAAATTTAACGCAAAGACACAAACATACTTTTACCCATAAGTTTTTTTGACAGAAAATTCCGTTTCTGCAGTTG
>JAZKBL010000053.1:18749-27306 GCA_040388665.1 Chlamydiota bacterium | reverse complement strand
ATAAACGTCACAGGAAACGCATTAAAACGAGAATATGACGCCCACCACCCAGGTAATAGCCATTCTTCTTTTTGATCTGTTGCAACAAGAATGCCTTTTGTCATGAGCCTATCCCACTATTTCAAGATTTAGACTTCAAGAATTCAATAGATTGAGCAATTTCCTCATTAGCAAGATCTGGCGCTACTTGATAAGACCTCTCAGCATGCGCAATTGCAGTTTGTACCCTATCTCGACCAAAATAAAACTGTGCGATCATCATTTCAATTTTCCAAAGATGCTCTTGATCGCCTGCTCCAAATTTTTTTACATAGTCGACAAGCGGCGCTGCAACTTCGTCTGGTTTTTTACGAAGTCGATAACGATTGGATAATTTGTGAAAATCAACAATAGCTAACGTTCTGTGTACGCCGTAATCGTTTTTCGGATCCCGTTTAATAAGCTCTTTTCTCACATCAAGAGCTTCTCTACCTTTGAATTTGCCATTCTCAATAAGAAGTTTATATTTTTCTAAAAGAAAAAAAGGCGTTTTATCTCGTTGAAGCCCTACTGATAAAATTTCATATCGATAATCGTTAAACCCATATTTTAAAGCTGTCATATAAAGCTCTTGTAACTTCTCACCACTTAAGGTTCTCAAATCAGAACCGGAGATCTCTTCATAATTGCTCTTTATTTCTGTAAAAAATTCTGCATATTCTGAAGGTTTAAGAGGCATATAACCCACTCTTGCCATCTCTTCACCCAAAGAACTGAGCACAATAAGGGAAGGAACTTCTTGAATCTGATATTTTTCTTTAAAAAAAGAACTCCCCATTTGGGATAACTCAATCTTTACTAAGATAAATGGATCCAGATCTTCTAAAAATTGAGGTTGTGAAAGAACTTCAGCATAAAGTTTTTGCGACCAAGGACAGCCCTCTTTTTCCAGAAAAGCTAAGACAAGAGGCTTATTACTCTCTTTACTTGAAACAAGAGCTTCTTCATAATTCTCATTCCAAACAGCCGCAGAGAGAAAGACGTTCACGCTTACGAAAAATCCAAGAATGATTCGCAAAAAACACCTCCACAAGGTTATCTTCTTATATAAAAAATGATTTCATTTACTCCCACACTTATTTTACGGCACCGTAAGGAAAATTTAAAAAAATGCAGTCTTAGGGGTCTAGAGTCTCGAGATGATTTTAAATTTTTCGTTTACCCAACAGACATTCTACCTTCTTTAGATCATTATATTCTCCTAACTCCTGATGCTAAAGCTTTAACAACAGATGATGCCTCTTCCGGCATTTTCCTAATTGATGCCACCTGGCGCTATGCAGCCGTCATGTTTAAGAGTCTACCAGCTCCCCATCTTTTTAAATGCCGTAGTATCCCAGGCGGAATTACAACAGCCTACCCACGCACACAGGATCAACCCTGCGGACTTGCCAGCATCGAAGCCTTATTCATCGCCTATTTAATGACAGGTAGAGATGCCTCTTTCCTTCTCGACAACTATCACTGGAAAGACTCTTTCCTAGAAAAGAACCGTGAATCGATTGACTTTTTAACTAAAGTACAGTAAGGTAAGCCTTTCGCAATCTCTTTCAAAGCAGCTGCTAGTGAAACAGAAAGTTTACCCCTTTGATGAACATCTCTTAGAAATCAATAAAGTTGATGAACACGCCCTTTATGTGATCAGAAAACTGCAAGAAGCAGGTTTCGTTGCATATCTAGTCGGCGGAAGCGTCCGCGATCTCCTACTTCAAAAAAAACCTAAAGATTTTGATATCTCTACGTCTGCTAGTCCTGAAGAGATAAAAAAAATATTTAGAAATTCCATCCTCATCGGAAAAAGATTTCGATTAGCGCACGTGCGCTTTGGTCATAAAATTTTAGAAGTTTCTACATTTCGATCAGGTGATAACGAAACAGATGCCCTCATTCTTAGAGATAACGTCTGGGGAACTCCAGAAGAAGATGTGCTGCGACGCGATTTTACAATCAATGGCCTCTTCTACGACCCTCTCACACAAACCATCATCGATTACGTGGGCGGTTATCCTGATACGCAAAAAAAATATCTCAGAACCATTGGCCAGCCCTTCTTACGCTTCAAACAAGATCCTGTACGCATGATCAGACTGATCAAGTTTCAAGCACGATTCGGTCTTGATATTGACCCTGATGCAAAAATAGCCCTTCTTGAATGCAAAAGCGAAATCATCAAAAGCTCTCCTGTGCGGATTTTAGAAGAACTCTTACGCATGTTAGAATCTGGAGCGTCAAACTCTTTCTTTAGATTAATGACAGAGCATGGCCTTCTGCAACTCATGATGCCAACACTCACTCACAATATGGAAGCTTCTGAGGGTCAAGAAATCTACTCCTTCTTAGAAGAGATCGATACCACATTTCATGAACCTGGCACACCTCCTTTAGAAAGACCCATTTTACTTGCAGCGCTCCTATTTCCTATCCTCCAAAAAAGGATCCAAACACGTTACATCGATAGAGGAAAACACCCTCATTTGGGAGAAATTCACAACGAAAGCCATCACCTTATTCATGAGGTTTTCCATCCTTTCTTTCTTTTACCTCGCAGATTGCGCGCAAGCGCAGGCGCTATCCTTACAGCGCAGTATCGCCTAACTCCTATTGAAAAAAGAAGAGGATCAAGGTTACGCATCCCAAGCGATCCTGATTTTGGCATGGCATTAAAATTCTTAACCGTAAGAGCAGCTCTTGAGCCTGGGCTAAAAATCGTCCACGATGAATGGCATAGCGCCTACACTTCCTCCGATCGTCCAAAAACAAGAAGGCGCACAAGACGCCCAAGAAAGCGCAAACCAGCAGCAGATGCGTCATGAAACAATTTGGCACAAGCTACTATCTTGGACCTGACATCAATGAAGGACCTCTTCCTACTCTCTTTTACTTTGGACTCTCAGCTGAAGAAAGCCTTGCAGTTGATCCTTATAACCAACCAGCTGTTTTTCTTGAGAATTTTCCCATAAGAATTTTCTCTTTAAATTTGCCGGCTCATGGACCGGGGCTACCTGCCATCCACGCCATGTCGGCATGGGCAGAAGAGGTTTCTTTAGGAAGAGATCCCATTACCTCTTTTGTGCATGAAGTAAAAACAGTCGTCGACGATCTAAAACTTCAAGGAGCGCTCATCGACGGCAAGCTCGCAGTTTCTGGTCTCTCACGCGGCGCTTTTATTGCTTGTCATGTAGCAGCATCGATCCCTAATGTCAGCACAATCCTTGGGTTTTCTCCTTTAACAGAACTTACCTTTGCTAAAGAATTCAAAAACTTAAAAGAAAATCCGCTTGCAGAGGCGCTCAACCTCAAACACCTGATCCCCTCTCTTATTGGTCGGACCCTACGTTTTTACATCGGCAACCTCGACGTCCGCGTCGGTACGCATCGCGCTTTCCACTTCATCGAATCTCTTGCTCAAGAATCCTTCCATCATAAAATGAGATCCCCTCAAGTAGAGCTCTTCATCAAGCCCTCCATTGGACAGTACGGTCACGGCACTTCAAAAGAAACATTTCATGAAGGAGCTGCTTGGATAGCACAGCATCTTGGGAAGCCAAATAATGCGTGACCTCTTTCTTTTTGCAGGTGAAAGCAGCGCTGATCTTCATGGAGAAAAATTAATCCACGCACTGCGTTTGAAAGATCCTGAACTTAAAATCTGGGGCGTTGGCGGACCTAAAATGCGTGCAGCTGGACTTGACTGCATTCTTCCTATGGAAGAATTCCAAGTCATGGGTTTTATCGATGTCTTCTTAGCGCTCCCTCGCCTCTTGCGTCATTTTTATTTCATTAAAAAAACGCTCCTACAAAAACAACCAACAGCTGTTGTTTTTATCGACTACCCCGGATTCAATTTACGGATGGAAAATGCGCTGCGTAAAAAAGGGTACACCAAGTTTTTATGTCATTACATCTGCCCAAGTGTCTGGGCGTGGGGCAAAAAAAGAATCCCTGAAATGGCACGCAACCTTGACCTTCTCATCACAATCCTCCCCTTTGAAAAGAACTGCTTTAAAGACACAAACCTTAACATCCACTATGCCGGTCACCCCCTCATCAAAAGGATTCCGCTAAACAGTGCTCATAAAGGCTTTATAGAAACAATCGCTCTTTTTCCAGGCAGTCGTACAAAAGAAATCGAACGTAATTTCAAAGGATACTTAACTTGCGCCAAGGAGCTTCTTAAAAAACACCCTCATCTCAAGTTCATCGTCTCCCTCTCTCATCCAAGGTTCAAAGATCTCCTCAAAAAGATCATGGAAAAAGAAAATCTCAATCTCCCTCTAGAGCCAGATTCCTACACGCTCATGAAGCAAGCCGACCTCGCTCTTGCAAAATCAGGAACGATTACGCTTGAACTTGCACTCCACAACGTCCCAACAGTTGTCACCTACGCCATCTCCCCTCTCGACACATTCCTCGCAAAACACATCTTCAAGATCCGCCTTCCCTACTACTGCCTCGTTAACATCATCTATAGCGGTGAGGTCTTCCCCGAGCTCATCGGCCCCGCCCTCACACAAAATGCGCTCTTTAACCATGCCGACAAATTCATCGAAGACGGCGACTACAGACAAGAATGCCTTACCAAGTGTGCAGCCGTCCGCACACTCCTTGGCGAGCAAGACGCCAGCACAGAGGCAGCGACTGCTATCTTCAATAAAATTTTTTGTTAAAATGATATAATGATATGAATGATAAAAAAGAAAATAAATTATTATTATATCATTCGTATCATTTCTGATGTTGTCACAAGCCAAGCATGCTTCTAATCAGTTTTTACATCTTGAATAAAAACACAATTTGTTGATATAACTACTGTGTTTTAATTAATTTATGAGGCATTTAAATGGCTATTCAAGAAAAACCAACAGGTTTTGCTCCTGGTGCTTTTGCGATATATACGTATAAAAACATTTTTTACACAGGCGCAAAAACGCAACCCGATACATTCTCTGTATTCTTAAAGACAAAAAAAGCGGATTTACAAATGTGTCATATGCGCCCTTCTGTCAGCCGTGTTGACTACACGCCGGCATTTAGCTCGTTCGGCAGCATCATAAGAACCTATCAAGCCATACACTGTCTTTTTAGCACAGTATCGAAAGGGTCTTTCCAACATTGTCCAAATGCGATTAAAAATCTTTTAAGAGCATGTGTCGCTTTTGTCCCAGTTGCAGGAAATCTTTCACTTTTCGTATTTGATACCTTACGAAATTCTTTACACGAAAAAACCATCGCAAATTCTTTAAAAAATAAAAAAGAAATTATTGGAATCGCTTTTGATGGAAAGGTCATTGCTACCGCGCCCTTAAAGGACTACTACAGCCGTTTTTCAAAAAAATCAGAACCAATACCTGTTCTGACATCTGAGTTCCAAAGAGCATTAAACATCGTATCGAAAAAAGAAGATTTCATAGATATGGAATTCTATTTTTCTGACTTGCTTACACGGCTCTATAAAGGTTAAACAATTCCTGCTTTAAAAAAAGGGGCCGTTTAGCTAGAATTGGTCCCTATGACAGAAGAGTTTAAAATTTATATTGATAGGCTGAAAAACGGCCATACAGAAAAAGTCCAGGAAGAGGTCGATCCTTCATTTCTGGATATCACAGAAAAAGAGCTTTCTTTCCCGGTCCCCGTTGCCGTGCAAGGAGAGGCCTATCTTGCTGAAGACCACCTGATCTTGCACATGAAGGTGAAGACAAGAGCTCAAATTCCTTGCGCTGTCTGTAATGAACCTTTTCTTTACCCAATAGAAACTGATTTTTACAACACGATTCCTGTCGAAGAAATCACTAATCCTGTTTTTGATTACAGCGACATACTGCGCGAATCGATCCTTATTGAAATTCCTCCCTTTACGGAATGTCATGAGGGTGCTTGCCCAGAAAGAGAAACAATCAGTAAATTTTTAAAAAAAGAAACGTCAACCGACGCCCCCGATGTTCAGTTTCCTTTTTCCGGCTTGGGCTTATAAGTCTGGTAAAAAAATTGAATCTGTCATAGAATGTGTTTCTTGCGTAATCTGACAAGACTTACCTCGCGTCTGGAGAAATGCAAAAGAATATTTTAAGGAGTAAATAATGGCAGTACCACGTAACAGAACCTCTAATGCACGAAAAAATTCGCGCCGTGCACATCACGCAAAAAAACCTCAAAATCTATCTAGCTGCTCAAACTGCAGCCAGCCGCGTTTAACGCACAAAATTTGCCCGCATTGCGGGTTTTATGCAGGACGGGCGGTTGTACATGCGAGGGAAAGTTAAATCACCGCGGCAGAGAATTGGCATCGATCTTTTAGGTAGCGATACCGCTCCAGAGAAATTTTTCGAGTCTGTTGAAGATTTTTACGACGAATGTGGCGATACAGTCGACTTTGTTATCTTCGGCACTCCAGCAATGGTCTCTCGCAAGTTCAGCTGTATTGCAACTAAAGAAATCATTACGATGGAAGAGAATCCTCTTGTCGCGGTTCGCCGGAAAAAAGAGGCTTCTCTTTGCGTAGGGATGCGCATGCTAGAGAAAAAGGAACTCGATGCGTTTGTCTCCGCCGGCAATACAGGTGCCCTCATCGCAAGTGCTAAAATGCGGCTTTCAATGCTTCCGGGGATTGCCCGGCCAGCACTCCTTGCCCTAATGCCCACTCAAAAAAAAGAAATTGCCGTTCTGGATGTTGGGGCAAATATCTCCTATAAAGTAGAGCACCTGCTTCAATTCGCTTCTATGGGAATTGCCTATCAAAAAAGCCGTGGCATCCTTCATCCCACTGTCGGTTTGTTAAATATTGGCACAGAACAAAAAAAGGGCACCCCTGAGCTGCAAGAAGCTTATAAAATGCTGCATATCCTCAACCGCAACACAGATAACCCTCCTGTGTTCTTAGGCAATATCGAAGGAAGAGATGTATTTAAGGGAGATATCGACGTTCTTATTACCGATGGATTTACAGGAAATGTCTTTCTAAAAACTGCGGAAGGTATTGCTAGCTTTATTCTCGACCAGCTTTGGGATAAAGTAGGCTCAGATGCCCCTCTTTTCTTAAAAGAGACGTTAGGAGCCCTCCATCATAGGCTACATCATACCGATTTTCCAGGAGCTATTATCTGCGGGATCGACGGTATTGTTGTTAAATGTCATGGAAACGCTACACCTTCAGCTCTTATTAGCAGCATTAAAGGAGCCATCAGGCTCACTCAGCATCATTTTCTTGATAAGATTAAAACTCAACTAGGTGCAACTTCATGCAAGAAATTCTTTTAAACGTAGAATCTAAAGAAATCCGCTACGCCCATTTAAAAAATGGTATCCTTCACGATCTTATCATCGAACGAAAAAAAAGTAGACAACTTACAGGAAACGTCTACCGTGGAAGAGTTACAAATATTCTTCATAACATTCAATCTGCATTCATCGACATCAATGAAGGGGAAAATGGATTTATCCATATCTCTGATATTTTGGAGAATACACAAAAATTCCAAGAGATCTTCGATATGGACTTTGATCTTGGTTATGACATGGGTTCGCAAGAAACCAAACGAAAAATGGAAACAGACATCTCTAAATTGATGAAAATCGACCAACCGGTCTTAGTTCAAGTCGTGAAAGAACCTATAGGTTCTAAGGGAGCGCGGTTAACTTCCAACATCTCTCTTGCGGGCCGTTATCTTGTTCTTTTGCCCAACACATACCATCGAGGAGTTTCTCGCAAAATTGAAGACCCTGGGGCTAGAGATAGACTAAAAAAACTAATCCGCGCTTTTGAAATGCCTAAAGAAATGGGTCTTATTTGCCGCACTGCCAGCATGAATGCGACAGCAGAAATGCTGATCGATGAAGCAACGGATCTTTTAAATACATGGCAAAGTATCGTTGAAAATTTTAACAAAGCCACCAAGTCGACACTTTTATACGCAGAATCTGATTTGATTAAACGCTCTGTAATCACTGCTGTCGACAAAAAATATGATCGTTTACTTTTGGATGATTATGCAACCTATCAGGCGTGTAAACGGATCTACACAAAATACAGTAACGAGCATCCTCTTAAAATCGATTTTTATCGGGATAAAACCCCGATGTTCGAAAGATTTAATGTGGAACGAGAAATCGACAGGGCTCTTCGCCGCAAAATATGGCTGCAAAGCGGCGGCTACCTGTTCTTTGACCGCACTGAGGCCATGCACACGATTGACGTCAACTCAGGTAGAAGCAACCTTCAAAGCGGCAGCGGCGATGTAGAAGAAGCTCTTGTTCATATCAATATGGAAGCTGCAGAAGAAATCGCACGTCAACTGCGCCTACGTAATGTTGGAGGCCTTGTCATTTGTGATTTTATCGATATGCGCTCGCGCAAAAATCAAAGACGAGTTCTAGACAGACTCAAAGAAGCGATGAAAGATGATTCTGCAAAATGTACCATTCTCGGCATGAGCGAATTTGGTCTTGTAGAAATGACACGGCAAAGAAATCGAGAGTCGCTGTCACAAACACTCTTTACGCATTGCCCTTATTGCTCAGGCAG
>JAZKBL010000053.1:0-18739 GCA_040388665.1 Chlamydiota bacterium | reverse complement strand
CAAAACATATGAGAGCATATCTATCGAAATTGAACGTGCCATCAAAAAAGTGATCTCTCAGCAACAGCATTTTGGACTCGAGCTTTACTGTCACCCTGAACTTGATCACTATTTGAACCATCACGACAAAAGTTATTACTGTAAACTTGTAGAAAAATCGAATGCTCAAATTACCTTTAGCACGAAAGATACGCTGCATTTAAATGACTTCCACCTTTATTCCACAGTTAATGGAAAAAAACTCGATGTCTAAAGGACCCTTTCCCAAACTCGACGAGCTGTTGCAACAAGGTTTTATTCCAGAAAAATTTCATCAAATTTTGATGAATTTTTGCATCGGGTATAAAAAAGAACTAGAAAAACATAACTTATCTCTAGAAAAGCAACAGCCAATTCTCGATACTTATTTAGAGTTAATCAAAGAGCAAATTAAAAATCCTTATCCATTCGAGCTCTTTCACAAACAAATTTTAAAACCCTTTAATTATTATCATTTTGGCATCGAATTTTTAAGGCCGCTTGTTGATATGAGCGCATCTTCTGCTCTTGGATTAAATTACGCAGAAGAAATTAATGAGCTTGTGAAACGTGGCGAAAATGTGATTCTTTTTGCCAATCATCAGATCGAAGCAGACCCGCAAGCCATCAGCCTGCTTTTAGAAAAAACCTATCCAAACCTCAGTCGCGAAATGATTTTTGTGGCAGGCCACAGAGTTGTTACAGATCCTCTAGCCGTTCCCTTCAGTATGGGACGCAATCTTCTTTGTATTTATTCTAAGCGGTATATTGACCGTCCTCCCGAACAGAAAATGCAAAAACAGCTTCACAATAAAAAAACAATGGAGAAGATGAGTGCACTTTTAAAAGAGGGAGGAAAAGTGATCTATGTTGCCCCTTCAGGCGGACGAGACCGTCCTAACGAAAAGGGAAATGTGGAAGTCGACCCTTTTGATCCCCAAAGTATTGAAATGTTCTATCTCATGGCAAAAAAAGCTAGCCACCCCACTCATTTTTATACCTTAGCCCTTTCTACCTACGACATCCTTCCCCCGCCAGAAATTATTCAAGTCGAGCTTGGTGAAACACGTAGCACAAAACGAGGTGGCATCCACCTATGTTTTGGCAAAGAAATTGATATGGAACAATTTTCCCCATCAACACATCCAGACAAACATCTAAGACGAGAACTGCGCGCTGATTTCATCTGGCAACAGGTGAAACACGACTACGCCAAATTCTAAATTCTTGATTTCAGAGATGTGCATCAAGTATGTTTATACTATACCGGAGTGAGTTCAAAAGTTGGAGTTTTGGCAAAACCGGCGCTCTAAATTTGAAGAGGCGATGCCGACGCCGCAGCAGCGCGTGTGTGAACACACGTGCGATACAGGCGGCTTCAAAGATAGGGATGCCGGTGCAGCCAAAAACCAAATTTTGAATTCACTTCGGTATAGATCAATTCCACATGAGGTAGAGTATGAAATGGCATGCACAGATGGCTTATGCCCTCTTATTATTTCAAGCAGCAGCTGTAGCTTCAGAGACAACACAAGAAAATTATACAATCATCGAAGATAAAGCAGCCGTTTTGCCTATTCTCACACCGGCATTATCTGAAAGAAAAACTCTAAAATTGCGTCTTGATAATGGTTTAGAAGCCTATCTCATTTCTGACCCAGGACTTGACCAGTCAGCTGCAGCGCTTTCTGTTCGTGCCGGAAGCTGGAATGACCCTGAAGAATACCCTGGCATGGCGCATTTTTGCGAGCACTTACTATTCATGGGCAATGCCGCCTATCCCAAAGAATTTGAGTACATGCAATTCATTGCTGATCACGGAGGCACAGTCAATGCAGCTACATATTCAGACCATACGACATACTACTTCTCGATTAACAACGAAGCGTATTTTAATGCCCTAGATAGATTTTCTCACTTTTTCATCGACCCTCTTTTTGCAAGGTCAGGAATCGATAGAGAATTGCATGCAGTTGATCAAGAGCATGCAAAAAATATCGAACATGATGGATGGCGTCAGTACATGGTGTTTAAGGAAACTGCGAACGTTGCACATCCTATCGTTAAGTTTTCAACAGGCAATGCTAAAACACTCTCCGGCATACCAACAGATGTTGTGAAACAGTGGTATAAAGATCACTACAGCGCAAATCAAATGCTCCTACTTGCGATCTCTCCCACACCTCTTGAAGAACTTACTGACTACGTCATTCAATACTTTTCAAAAGTTCCGGTAGCAACTCATCCTACTGAAGAACTAAAAGAAACAATGACCTCAGACAACCAGAGAGGACATATCACCTACATCAAACCTATTAAAGATCTAAAAGTTTTAAGCTTGCAGTGGGAAGTTTCTGAAGAATTTGCGCAGGACACCGATCGTGGAGCGTTGAGCCTCATCGGATATGCGCTTAGCAATAAAGATGAAAACAGTTTACTAGCCCAACTAAAAAGAGAAAACATCGCAGAAGCTCTTTCTGTATCTCAAGATCGGCTCGGTAAAAAAGAGCTTCTTTTTGGCATCGACATCTCCCTTACTGAACAGGGATTATCTCAGATCGATACCGCAATTGAACGCACTTTCCAAGCGATTGCTCAGCTTAAAAAAACAGGGATATCCCCTTCTCTTTTTGAAGAGCTCCGCACGATTGCTAATCTCAATTATCAATACCAATCAAGAGAAGATGCTTTTGAATTTGTCATGGATCATGCCTTTAGTATGCTCTATGAAGATCTCTATACCTTCCCGCTAAAATCAAGCACTTATACAACCTATGATGCTGCCTTTAATAATGCTTTTCTAGAGACTCTCACCCCCCAAACATGCCTCTTCTCTGTTATTGCTGATCCAACTCTTGTTCATGTGACTCCCGATAAAAAAGAAAAATGGATGGATGTGGAGTATACGATTAAAGAGGTCCCTACACAAAAGCTTATCGCCTGGAGTGACGTTACTCTACATCCCCAAATTGGGAATGTACGCGCAAACCCTTTTCTTCCAGAAAAACTTGAAATTATGCCTATAGCAGAAGAGGTAACACCTACCCTTATCGCAAATGACGAATTCGGTCAGATTTATTTTGCACCGGACAGCCGTTATTATGTTCCCGAAACCGCAGCCATTCTTAACTTTAAAACACCTCTTCTTGACGGTTCAGCAAAAGCGAACGTCTTGATAGATCTTTATCTTAAAGCCATCAAAGACAAACTCTCTAGTACGCTTTTTTTTGCAAATCAAGCAAATCTTAATACGAACTGCCAATATCAAAACATGAAACTCTCCCTCTTTGTTCAAGGGTATAGCGATAAACTCCCTCTTCTTTTAAAAGAGCTGTTTACTGCAAGCAAACAAGTCCATCCCACAAAAGAACAATTCCAAATCTATAAGCAATCACTTAATAGCGCCTACGATAATGCTTCTAAAGAACTCCCCATTTTTCAAGCGCGCGAAACTCTGTCAAATCTTATTTTTAACGACTCTCCAACAAATGCTGAAAAACTGAAAATCATCTCTACCATTAGCTATGAAGAGTTCATCCAATTTTCCTCAACGCTCTTTGAAAAAACCTACATCGAAGGTGTCTTTTATGGAAACTTGAAGGAAAACGAGGCGCATAATTTATGGACAAGTCTAAAAATGACGCTAGCTGCAACTCCTTATCCAAAGGATCAACAAAAAAATAAAACCGTTCTTCTTCTTCCTCAAAACCACGGTCCTTACATGATCGTCCAAAATACAGAAAGACAGGGCAACGCTGTACTTCTTCTTCTTGAAGAAGGTCCTTTTTCTTTAGAAAATCGCGCACTGCAACAACTCATTTCAAAAGCGCTCCAAGATGCTTTCTTTGACACACTGCGTACAAAGCAACAAACAGCTTATATCGCTAAAGCCTGGGATAGTGAAGTGGAGCGTCAACTACTACAATTCTTTGCCGTACAATCAAGCACTCATCACCCAGCTGAACTCTTGGCTCGTTTTGAGCTCTTTTTAGAAAGTTTCCTTAAAAACATCCCAGAAGATATTCCGGAAGACCGCTTTGAGACCATCAAAAGAATGCTCATCACATCGTTGCAGATGCCTCCTGAAAATATGCAAGGCATGGCACTGCGTCTTTCCACTTTCGCCTTTGATTATGAAGGGGATTTTGACTGGATCAATAAAAGAATTGCAAGCGTTGAATCTATCACCTACGAGCAGTTCATCACAGGAGCCAAGACATTCCTTTCAAGAGGCAATGCACGCCGCCTTGCCATCCTCGTTGAGGGTGTCCTTGCCGAAGAGAACGACTTCCACTACGAGCGCATCTCTAAAGAAGACATTCACGCCCTCGGCACCTTCGTCACCTGGCGCTAGAAATTGTTCCAATAGGGGTGGCTTAGGTCTTTTTCGTATTGCCCTGTGAGAGGATTAAAGACTTTAGCAGGTCTTAAGTCTTCTCCGTAGCGCGCTTTTAGATACTCTTCAACCTTATTTGGAACAAAAACTTCAATCCCATCAAAGGATGCTTTTGTAAGGGGGAAGACCACGTCAAATGGAGTAGGAATAACAAAAATACGCTCAATCTTTTTCCATATTTCAGGAAGAAACATGTTTTCTTCATTAGAAAGCACATGAGTGATTTCTTGGCTTTCACTATTAATTGCGAAATGCGCAATATCAATGCGGCTTCCTGTTTCCTTAATACATACAACAAGAAATGTCTCTTCTCGTGTACGTCCCGACCAATCAACGACAAGGTATTTTTCCGGATTAAGAGCATTAAGAGCGTGTTTCGCGTTATTAAAATCAGGAGCTAAAATGGCGATATCAATATCATTATCCCAAGGAATCGCTCCTCCATAACGATACGTGCCAAGAAGCGTTCCGCAATCCATCCAGCAAGGGATGTTATTCTCTTTAAAAATGCGGACAACTTCTTTTAAAGCTTCTTTTTCTATTCGTAAATTATGTTCATCGCCAAGGCGTCTCTCATACTGCAAAGATCTAAAACTCTCTGTTTGGAAGTCCTCTATAGGAATTTTTAAATTTTTATAATGCTCTATATTTGAAGAAACATCTCTTGACTGGATCTTAGCAACAATATTGCGATGATGTTCTCTTGTTTCAGGAAAAAGATAAGCAGCCCCCTTGACAACTGTGCCTAAAACCACACTTGCTGGTAAAGTGATTGTGGAGCCAACTGTTTTCCAAAAAAAATCTTGTTTGTAATTAAAGCGTTGCTTAAGCTCATAATCTTCTGATCTCGCCACTTTACCGGCTAAAATATACTGCACGGGGCTTAATAACTGATTGCCTATTTTCTCTAACCCTGTAGCATCTTCTGCTGCAGTATTAAAAAAAACGTTCCCACATAAAAAAACATAACCATAAACAACAGGCATGCCTGCCTTAATAACCCACAAATAAAATTTTTCTAAAAGTATCATATTTAAAACCTTTACTGAATCATGTCTGCTACAAGACGTAAAATATTTTTTGCAAAATCAGGGGGTGTAAAACAAGAAAAAGGACTACGCGATGGTTTATCTAAAAATAGAGGGATTAATTCCCTTAACTGTTTAGAGTCTGTAAAAACATCGCCAGCACCAAGTTTTTGAATGAATTGTATGTTAAAACGCTCCCACCAAAAATGGCGTGCAGAAGAATGTCTCGTATTATCTAAAAGTAAAGGCACTCCCAAATAAATCCCCTCATTTACTGAACAAGAACCCGTTTTTGTAATCAGAAGCTTAGAACATGCCATGATCTCGATAATTTCTTTAATAAACCCTCGAACATGTAAAATGATGCCTTGCTTTGTTTGGATCGTCGTTCTCTTAGCATCCACATAAAGAACTTCCCCTCCCTTACGAAGCAACCATTTGATAATATTTTGCTTAATTCTTTCATTCATACCAACACAAACATTTGCTTCTAAACGGATCTTAGAGTTGATTTTTGCAACATTTTTAGCATGTTCAAAAATAATCTCACCTCCTTGAGCTCCAGCTACAATGGTAATCGTTTCGTAGCCTTCGAGCATTCCATGTTTTTTGCGCAAATTCTGAATTTCTTTAGCCGTATATTTTTTTTGTGAAGCTCTTCTCACAGGAAATCCTGTAACAGCAAGTTGTTCTGCTTTGAGATTGCTATTTTTTACAACTTTCATCCGCACATCCGGATCATCGTAAGGCAGCGCTAATCGAAAATATTGATGATCTTTGAGATCTAGTTCTTTTAAGCCGTTCAAACAAAGTTTCGTATCAAGATCTGTGGGCAGCAATAAAAAAGGAATATTTTTTTGATATGCTGCAAGTATTAAACCGCAGTTAACAACAGGAATTGTCGAAATAATGAGATCTGGCATCCTTCTTTCAGCTGAGAGGTACTCACAGAAAAGATCCTCAATTTTTTGCTGATTCTTGTGCATGTAGAGGTTGCCAATGGAAACGTAAAGACGTGTGATAAAATGTAATCCCCATTGAAGAAACAAATTATATAAATCTTCACCAGAAAGTGTCCGATTTGTAAGCACGCTTAAAGAATCCAGGGGCTGTAAAACTTCATCGATTGCATTAATCACTTGCACGTCATAAAAACTTCCAAGAATCTCTCGCAACGATTCGCCCGCCGATTTATGACCTCCTCCCCCTTCACTAATTAAAACAAGGATCTTTTTCTTTGTTTGCGTTAAAGAAATAGGAATTCTGTTTTCTTCAGGATACGCAAGCGCTTCAGCATGATCCCAAAGACGAATAAATTGTGCTGCAAGAAGCCTAAACTCCTCTTCATCGATCTTTTCTTCTCGAATGACTGTTGCTAAAAGATTGTGAAACTCATCTCTGAGCCTCATGCGTACTCTAAACGGAAGCGCTGATCCGTGTGTTTTAAGATAAGAAAGAAGATCCGATATGGCATGATCTTCTAAACTTAAGTGATTAGGATCCCATTGTGGAGTTTCTAAAACCTGCATAGACAAACCTCTTTACTCCAAGATCCCCTCCTCCCCCTTTTTTTTCAAGAGCTAAGGCTCGAAGACGCGTGATTTACCTCATAAGAATGTTTAAGTTTTATTCGAAGGCATATCTTTGTCGTTGCCAAAAAGAATCACCATGGCAAGATCCAAAATCTTCTGACAAGCGCTCCAAACAGCATCTAATAATGGATGAACAAAATAAGAAGCAGCTAAGCTCCTCATCTTTTCAAGTAAGCCTATTTTATGACCACGCTTTGTATTATCAAGCTGCTTATCAACTTCCTCTCCAGAAAAAACAACTTTCTTTACTCGATGTTTTTTCTTAGGGTTGCAATCTAAAAGACGCTTAATATGACGTCTTTGAATGGTGGTATTTTTTGTCTCATAATGAAGCTCTGTTACCTTAACTTTAACATGAGAATTTTTGACACCATGTCCCACATGTTTTTTGCCCAAGCCAGATGTTAAATCTTCATATCTAACTCCATTTTTAATGAAAACATTACGATAAATCTGAAGAGAGCAGCGTTTTGTCCATTTTTTAGAATTAACAATAGATGCGTATTTTTCTGCAGGCTCATCTGAGCCTGGGGAATAATCGTTAAAAAGAACAACGCGTCTAAAACGGCCAGGGTAATCCTTTAAAAGACGCTGGGCGTGGTTGCCACCCATGCTATACGATGTTAGCGTAACATCCCCTTTAGAAAAAAGAGAATCCTTCATGACTTGTTTAATGATTTTTCGAGAAGCAATGTATCCCCTGCTGCCAGGATCCTTCTCAAAATCATTAAGCAATGTAAAAATGCCTTGTTTGTCCAAAGATAATTGTGTTGGCTGAAAGACAATCACAGGCTTTAGCTTAGAATCTATAGCGATCGGCGCTAATGCACAAATTTCAAGCCCTTCCTTACCCCCAAGATGAACGATCTCATAATAATCCCTTCTTTTCATTCCATCAGGCGCCGGAATAATCATACCCTTTTTAAGAGGGTGGGAAATGATTGCCATCGATAATCTTTGCAAGTAAGCATGCTTTTTGAGTTTTTCGATCCCGGCATAAAGCTGAAGTCTCTTCTGATCCATGAGCACAAGATCTGTTACAAAAAACTCACGAATCGAAGACATGGATACACCGCCCTTAATTTTGTGGGCAGGTTGCTCTTTCGGCAGCTTTTTAGGAATCAGATCGATAAGCTGCTCTCTTGTAAGAGTGTCGGATTCTTTATAAAGATCTTTACGGAGAGGATCTACAAAAACTGCTTGAACAGCACGAACATGTCTTATAAGAAGAGGTTTCTCATGATTTTCATCAATTGTGAAATGATAACGCCTTTCTACACGCTTAATCACTTGTTCTGAACAAGCTTCACGTACAGCCGTAGAAAAAACCTTCCACGTTTCTTTATTATGTTTTGGAGTAAGCTTGCTAGATTTTCCTATTACGACAGCATCGTAGTAAGATTCTCCTTGAGCTTTCTTAAAGAAATTATGCAAAGAAACCATAATAAACCATGATTTTTTCGCATCAGTGTAACCTAATCAGAGGTTTAAATAAATATAAAAGGCGTTTTTATTAATGTTTCATATTATTCTTGCATATTATGAAATACTGTATCTACATCATCAATTCCTTCAAGCCATTCAATAAGTGCCATATTTTCTTTTATAACTTCAGGACTACATTCTATATAAGTTTTTGGCAATCTTTGAAACTCAACAACTTCCGTTTTAATACCCGCCCTGTCAATTATTTCTTTTACCTGAAACAGCTTATCAGGAGGTGTTGTTATCATATAAAATTCTTCTTCTACATCAAAGTCTTCAGCCCCAGCCTCGGAAACCATCAAAAAAAGTTCATCTTCTTCAACACCAGCTTTGGGGACCTGAATCACCCCTTTCCTATCAAAATTAAAAGCGACAGCACCAGGGGTTGCGATTGTTCCTCTCCTTTTATTGGTAGCAATGCGTATTTCCGAAGCTGCACGATTTTTATTGTCCGTCATCATCTCTACAATAATACCCACACCACCATAACCATAAAGTTCGTACATAATTTCTTCATAATCAACTTGATCTGCACTGCTCGCTTTCTTGATGTTTCTTTCAATATTATCTGCAGGAAGATTTGCGATCTTTGCTTTTTGAATAGCAAGACGTAATCTTGAATTTGACTTGGGATCCGGACCTCCCTGTTTCACGGCACTAATAATTTCTTTTGTTAGACGAGAAAAAATCTTTCCCTTAATTGCATCCGCACGGCCTTTTCGGTGCTTAATATTTGCCCATTTACTATGTCCAGCCATGACAATATCCTTCTTTTATAATTCTCTCTGCATGAAAAATTTGCCTCGATATTTCCCCATTTCTTTAATGAAATGCGCCTGAAACCCAAACTCTGTAAATCCTAGCCTACGATAAAGATTGATCGCAGGATTGTCCTGATACACTTCTAAATGAAAAACCTCAATGTTAAAACTCTCTTTTGCGGTCTTCATCATTTCCTCAATCAGTCCCTTTCCAACACCTTTGCTGCGGTGCTCTTTAGCAACGATAATGGCAAATAAACACTGGTGAGAAAGTTTCTTAAAAGGTTGGATGTACATGACAGCCATACCGCAAGGTTCATTGTTCCATAATGCGGTAAATGCCGATTTAAGTTTAGAGTAGCCAAGCCATATGCGCACAGAATCTTCGATCTCTCTCTCGTTGCACATCGGGTACCAAATAAGAATTTCTGGATCGTTTAACCAACGCGCTAAATAAGACGCATCCTCCTCTTCCATCAGGCGAATAGAAAGTTCTTTTAAGTGCGTCATAAATCAGCCTCAAAAAGTTGTCTTTTAAAGTAACGATCTCCTTCTTTAACGAATTTATCCTGTACGGCAAACTCGCGAAAACCACCTTTTAAAAGTAACGAAATCATCGGATTATCTTCAAAAACTTCAATATGCATCAACTCCAAACGAAAATACGTTTTTGCTAAATGCTTTAAATTTTTAAGAAGAGCTGCGCCTATCCCTTTTCTTTGATATTCAGGAGCCACAATCATTTTAAAAAGACAATGATGCGCCACCTTACGATAAGGCATCAGAAAAAGAGTTCCAATAGCACATGGTTGATCTTTGATTGTCACAGTAAGAGAGCAACTATAGCGACAAAAACCCATCCAGCACTGAATTGCATTTTCGAGCTCATCTCCTTCTGACATTGGAAACCAATGAAGCATTCCTGGGCGCGATAACCAATCTCTTAAATAGACCATATCATCTAGTGTTGTATAGCGAAAATCATAATCGGTCATGAGATTATCCAAATTCTTTTAAATATGCATTGATAAAGTCATCCAAAAATTCACCATCCATCATCTTAGCAATATCTCCCACCTCATATTTCGTCCTGGCATCTTTGACAAGCGTATAGGGATGGAATACATAATTACGGATTTGGCTTCCCCACGCAATCTCTTTTTTTTCTCCACCCATCTCCTGCAACTTTATAGAGCGCTCTTCCACTTCTTTTTCATACAGTTTAGCACGGAGCATTTTCATGCACGTTTCTCGGTTTTGAATTTGGCTTCTTTCACTTTGACAAGAGACGGTAATACCGGAAGAAAGATGTGTGATACGCACTGCAGAATCCGTTTTATTCACGTGCTGTCCACCGGCTCCTGAAGCGCGGTACGTGTCAACGCGTATCTGTTCCGGACGAATATCGATTAAAATATCATCATCAATCTCAGGAACTACATCAACCGATGCAAAGCTTGTGTGCCGTTTTGCGTTACTGTCAAAAGGAGAAATGCGCACAAGGCGGTGAACCCCCTTTTCTGCTTTACAGTAGCCATAAGCAAATGATCCGGAGATTCTATACGTGATGCTTTTAACTCCTGCTACGTCTCCATCAACCGTATCCAAAACTTCGACTTTCCATCCTCTTTTTGCGGCCCATCTCTCATACATACGTGCAAGCATAAGAGCCCAATCACAAGCTTCAGTACCTCCGGCACCTGAATTAATACTTAAAAAACAATTCCTTGCATCAAGCTCTCCTGAAAGCATCTTACGAATTTCAAGCTCTGCAAGCAATTTTTCAATTAACTCAAGTTCTTTTTCAAGATCGTGCATGAGCTCCATATCACAGCTATCATCCACTTCTGGGTAAAGAGCTGTAACATTGGAAAAACGCTCTTTAAGTTCGTGATAAGGAACTATCCAAGCTCTGAGCACATTGGCTTCACCGATGATTTTTTGCGCAGTTTGATGATTGTCCCAAAAATTTGGTTCTTCCATCTGCCGTTGAAGTTCTTCTAATTCTTTTTCTTTTTGACCGAGGTCAAAGATACCTCGACATATGAGAAAGTCTTTCTTCGAAGTTTTTTAATCGTTGATCCATTTGTTCTGACATAAAACATCCTTCAGTCAATTTAGATTAAGAAGTTATTATTACGTATCAGTCTTAAAAAAGTCAAAGCATCAAAAAAATTTTACAAAAACTTAACATTCCCTTTACACCAATTGCCTATTCTTTTATATTCATGCTTTTCTTCACAAAATTAGGGAAAAACAACCCTACAACTACAAATCGGAGGTCAATATGTGTGATTCTGTATCAAATGCATGTAATGCTGTTGGACAATTTGGCGGACAAGCTTGTAAAAAAATAGGCGAATGGGGCGGATCAGCTTCTAGATGGATCGTTGATAACGGTTCAGCAGCAGCTTCTAAAATCGGCACTTTTATCAAAAACGTAATTTGGCCATCAGTAAAACAATTCGGCGCTTGGCTAGGCTCTCTTGCAAAATCTACTGCAGAAGTTGCAAAAACGCATCCAAAAGAATTCGGAGCTGTTGCAATCACTGGAGTTGTAGCCTTAATCGTAGCAATTGCCGGCATCCTCTGCTGCAAAACAATGTCAAATAAAACTCAACAACCTGTAAATGCACCGGTTAACAATAACAACGCACCTAGACGCGCTTAAGCTCTAGATCTTGTTTTTTGCGCATCTCAAGTAAGAGATGCGCATCTTGCTCATCCACTCGATATTCCCAATACCAACTAGGGGCAGAAATAGGCTCTGAAACTAAGTGCACACAACCCTCTTCCATAATCGCTGTCACTTTGGTTCCAGATTCCACCTCAATTGTGAAATCTCCTTCAAAAATCACATCTTCAGCATAAAACTCGCCGCTGCCTTTAATCAAGAGTAAAAAACATTCTTTGCGCGTAATTTCGCTGCGCCAAAAAACATTGGAAGCTTCCCAATCAATTCCTTTATTACGCACAGAAACATTTTTCAAAACGCATTTTCCTGATAATTCTGAATAACAAAGAACATCCCCTTCTTCATGCCCCATGATGGCCTCTGCATGAACCAGCAAGCTGCCTCTAAGCTCTAAATTTTCAATATTCACCTCAGCAATATTCAATACAAGCTCACTCCCTTTTTCTAAAATTCCTCTTTGCAACTTCTGAGCAATGATGGAATAAAGAGGTCCTAGTGCTGGATGATAAAGAAAAATAAATGAGGGCCCTTGAATGAAAAATGTTGTAGGATCATTGACCTCCGGCACCAAAAATCCACACTCACTAACAAGTAAATCTCGTGCATTTTTAAGAAGATCTAAAAAACAACCATCAGGGGTTTCAAGAAGAGAAGATCCTAAAACGAATTCTCTTTTTACTGTAGAAATCGTTTTACGCCTTTCATTGTAAGTTAAAAACGTTTGCAGAGCGCTTTCTTCAGATGCTTCAAAAAGATCAGCAATATTTTGCATTGTTGATTCAAGTCTCCCCATTTCTTCTTCGACAATTCTACCATCCTCTCTTCGATACATCGATTTCTTAAAGTTTACAAGCATCCCAGGCAGCGGCGCTTTTGCTACAATGTCGTAAGCTGCTTGTAGATCAGCAAATAAGATATTTGTATTTGAAGAAAACTTAGAATAAATACTTCCTTCAGATACCGGTTCGTCAACAATTTTAAATTTTTTAAAATCACAATATTCAATATTTGTTAAAAGAAACTGCTTACCTTCAGCATTTAACCTCTCAATCAATACATTAACCCCTTCAGATGCTTTCACGTGCCTTGGACAAGAAGCAAATCCGAAAATTTTATCCTCTTTACAACCTAAACCACAAAAAGCTAAAAGACCATGATCACATCCTGCTATGGGATTATTGATCTGTCGGATGAGCGCTTTTTTCCTCCCTTGCGAAAATAGCCAATCAAACACTTTTTCATCTCGTGCAAGCTTCCAGATCACCCCATGACCACCCGGCTTAAAAAGAGGTCGAAGAGGCCCTTGTAAACATAGATCCCCCTTTTGATTAATCGCAGGAACAGAAGGCTGACAAAAAAAACGAAAACTCTCCTTTGAGCGCAAAAACCACCGATTTTCTTCACAAATCGCCTGAATTTGAGCGTGATTATCTTTTTCATGAGATGTCATCATAGCAATCGGTGTCATAACCTGATTACCGAATGTCTTATAACGAAGATATTCACGCGCTTGAAGGTCGAAAATAAGCCATTCAAGCAACGTTCTACCACAAAAAATAAGTCTTGCAGCAGGTAACGGCAGTCCTGTTCGTTCATCATGCAACCGCAATCTATCAGCAGCGCCACCCACAGGATAAATCTCAGCAATTTCAGGAAGATGCTTTATGCCACAGAAAATAGCTTCAGCCACACTGGGCGTTGGAATCGTGATGTCAATCCCCTGAGGGCGATGGTACGCAGCTTTTGGAATCCCTTCAGCACCTCCTTTCATTAACTGAAGAACCTGCCAGTAATAGCCAATAATACCACCAAGTTCAGCGTAAAAACGCTCAACAGGGAGAAGTTGCAGCATTAACTCCCGAAAACGAGATTCAGATTCCAACATAAAGGACGGAGAAACAAAAATGCGCTTCCCCTGGCCAATAGCAATCATTGATTTAACAACAATCTCTTCTTCTTCAGACATTCCTTCAGAAAAATTAGGTGTTGATAAAGAAAAAAACTCTCTTACAAGAGGGTGAGCATTCAGAACTTCTAACTTGTTAGAACACTGATGCAAATCATTCATGAGGACTTCCATTTCCTCTAGTTTTCTTCCAATTAAAGACGCTGTCATCAAAAGGTTCCTTATCTTCCGTTAACAACTGTCAAATTGCCATTCTGTTACCTAAAACGCAAGAAGATGTGTAAAGCTACGATTTTTTTTGACTATAATAGCGCGAGAGAGATACAACTGTCATTCGAGGCACAAGTAGTCCCGGTCCTCGAAGTGCAGTGTTCTTTGAACGCTCTCCACCAAATTTTTATCCTAAGGAGTACTAAAGATATGGCAAAAGACGCTAAAAAATCGAAATTTATGCAACCCATGAAGCTTAGCGAGGAGCTCGTAGCTGTTGTTGGAAAAGGCCCCCTTCCTCGTACAGAAGTAACAAAAAAGCTTTGGGAATATATCAAAAAGAACAAAAGACAAACTCCAGCGAATAAACGCAATATTATCCCAGATGAAAACCTTGCAAAAGTTTTCGGGAGTAAAAAAGAAGTCAATATGTTTGAAATGGTTAAACTCGTTAACAAACATCTATCTTAAATTTCAGATTTGCAGGCAGAATGACGCACATTCTGCCCTCTTTTTATGCACAAATTTATACCGAAAATGATTCAAGAATCGGAGTTTCAGCATAGCCGGCGCTCTAAATTTGAACAGGCGAAGCCGACGTCGAAGCAGCGCCCGTGTATACACAGGTGCTTCGCCCCCGGGTTCAAAGTTAGAGATGCCGGTGCAGCTGAAAACCGATTCTTGAATTATTTTCGGTATAAACTCATCTTAAGCTACGATGGTACGCATTATGGCGGATGGCAAATACAGCCAAACAGCCTTACCATTCAAGAACTTGTCCAAAAAGCGTTAACAACAGCGCTGCGTCATGAAACACACATCACAGGATCTGGCAGAACAGATGCAGGCGTGCATGCGCGAGCACAAGTTGCCCACTTTACAACAGATACCTCTTTTGACATAAAGACTCTTCTTAGATCGCTCAATGGCCTTCTTCCTCCAGATATCCGAATTTTTGATCTGGAACCTGTTTCAGACGATTTTCATGCACGCTATAGCGCACAAGGAAAGATCTACCATTACCATCTGCATTTAGAAAGATACCATGATCCCTTTAACCGACTCTACAGCACGCATATTCGTTATCCTCTAGATCAAGAACTTCTTAAAAAAGCAGCACTCCTTTTTCTTGGAACCCACGATTTTACCTCATTTGCAAATGAAGCGCATAGAGGTGCAGCAGCAAACAATCCAATAAAAACATTAAAGCGCCTAGACATCATCCAAGAACCAGGAGGCATCCGCCTTGAATTTGAAGGAAATGGATTCTTATACAAAATGGTGCGCAATATCGTCGGAACTCTTCTAGAGATCGCATCCAAACAGCGCAAAATAGAAGAGATACCAGAACTCTTTGCAGCAAAAAACAGGTGCCTAGCAGATACAGCTGCCCCCCCTCAGGGACTTTTCTTACACCAAGTTCTTTATACTCAAAGAAGATGAAAAGTTGGGATTTTGAGAAGCTTCCTTGTCAAAATCCCAACTTTTTATCTGCTTTATGTATACCTTTAGTTTTCATATTCTTTCTGCATATTCAATAAACAGCGATCTCTCCAAGCAGAAAAACCAGAAGCATCTTCGAGACGATCTTCTATTGGATTACAAGACAAGTCCACTCTAGCTACTTTAAAATTTTCTAAAAACTCTTGAGAGATATGATTAATTAAGTTTTCAGAAAGATCCAAAACTTTTAAATTTTTTAAATGCAATAACGCTTGCGGCACTTCTTCAAGCTTATTATTGCGTAAAGCAACTTCTTTGAGAACATTTAAAGAGCTCATTTTTTCAAAAAGCAGATTGATTTTATCAATTCCAAGAAAATTTGAATCAATATAAAACTCTTCTAAATTTACTAATTTTGACACTTCATCAGAAATGTTATTAATTTTATTATCATTAAGGCTCAGAATTTTCAAACTCACAAGGGATCCGATTTGCACAGGGACTTTCTCAATTTCATTATTATCAAGAAAAAAAGCTTCTAAACAATTCATCTGATTGATGGATACAGGAAGCTGTTTTATTGCATTTTTAGAAAGATCTAATTCTTTCAAATTTTTCAAATAAAATGTCAATTTGGAAATTTTTGTTATCTTATTTTCACTAAGACATATAGACTCAAGACCGTGTAATTTACCAATTGCCTTAGGAATACGCTCAATATTATTTTTGTTCAAAACAATTACCTTTAGCTGAGACATGCTGCACAAAATATCAAACCTTCGAATCCTACTATCACAAATAATTACCTCTTCTAAAAAGTCTAATTGCATGATCTCTTCAGGAATCGAAAAAATTCTACTTTTATGCATATGCACGCATTTGATCTCTATCATTTCTTGTTGACATTTAGAAAGCCACAGTCTCACCTTCTGAGCATATTTAGCAGCTTGTGAACCCGTCATACCCAAATAAGCATGTCGTCGCCATTCGATACTTTGTCTACCTAAGTCGGAATCTATCCTTTTATCCATCGGAATACTTTGAAATACACTGACACCAAACTTCCAAAGATCTAAATTTAAAAAAGCCTCTTGTTGAACTTGTAAAGTCATGTTACCCCCGCAAATCTACAATGGTACAAAGCGAATTATACCAGAATCGATCATGAAGCTGGTATACACAAGAAGTTTATTCTTTTGCTAAATTTATTAAAAATATTTTTCTTAATTCATAAAAAATTTTTAAGCTTATTTCTGAGAGTACGAATGCTGATACCTAAGACCCTGGCTGTTTTAGTGCGATTTTGTTCACAAACTGAGAGAGTTTCTAATATATGCCTTTTTTCTACCTCTTCAAGAGAAAGACAAGGAGAGGCTAACCTTACAGGACAAAACTCTAAGCTCAAATGCTCAGGTTCGATAATAGAAGAAGAATCCATGACTACTGTCCGCTCAATCACATTGGCAAGCTCTCGAATATTTCCTGGCCAAGGATAATCAATCAACAGCTCCTTTGCCTTAGAAGAAAACATCTTCTTATTTTCAAAACAAAGCCTTTGAAGAAAATGTTCTGCAAGAGGAAGAATATCCTCCTTGCGCTCCCTTAAAGCAGGAAGACGAATAGGCACAACGTTAAGTCTATAATAAAGATCCTCGCGAAAAATTTTCTGCTCAATCGCTTCCTTCATGTTTCTATTTGATGTAGAAATAAAACGGATATCTACCCTAATCGACTTTACACCTCCAATCCTTTCAAACTCAAGCTCTTGAACAGCACGCAATAACTTCGACTGCATCGAAAGAGGTATCTCTGAAATCTCATCAAGCAAAAGCGTTCCATGATTAGCAAGCTCAAAACGACCAAACCTTTTTGCTATAGCTCCCGTAAAAGCCCCTTTTTCATGACCAAAAAACTCAGACTCTAAAAGAGCCTCAGGAATTGCGGCACAATTTACTTTGACAAAAGGGCCCTCGCTTCTTAGCGATTTTGTATGAAGCAAGTGCGCAATCACTTCCTTCCCCGTTCCCGATTCCCCGCTAATGAAGACACTTGCATGACTTTTTGCGACTTTAATCACATCCTCTAGGATCTGTTTCATAAAGCCGCTTTCGGCGATGATCTGTTCCCTTTTTCTTTGGGGCAAAAGATCACCATTTTCAATAACCATTCCTAACCTCTATGATGGGTCTATCTTTTCGGATTATAGAAAATGGCGATATTAGCGAAAGTCTTAATTGCAACATTCCTCATTCTTTTCTCTTGTTCTGGGCCTCAACAGTCAGAACAAGAGAAAATTCGGCGTCAAAACGCCAAAGGAGAATTCATTTTTCGCAAAGAGAGCGAAAGACTCTATTTTACCCCTTCCCTCAACCCCCATACAAGAGAAAAATACCCCTGGGAAGACAACTTGGCCGGGAATAACACCCGCATTACAAAAGAATACTTCCGTTGTAATGGAAGCGCTTCTAACCCCTTAAAATTGAGCAAAGAGCCCCTTTCTGACTGCGGCGGCAAGCAAAGACACAGCCTTCCTCTTCAAAATAATAAAGAATTCATCTACCCCATCCTTATCGACCTTCTTAACTATCTTCAGCAAAAAACCGGCAAAAAAGTCATCATCACCTGCGGTCACAGATGCCCCACTCATAACACCTATGCCGATGATAGCACCCTAAATCAATCCTCTAAGCACATGATTGGCGCCGAAGTAGATTTCTATCTCGAAGGGTTGGAATACTCTCCTGAATCTGTCATCAATCTCATCATGGAATTTTACAAAACTGCCCCCTTTTCTAAAGGCAAAAAAGACTACGAAGAGTTCCTTCGCTACGAAAAATCTGATACAAACGTCTCAATCCCTCCCTGGTACAACAAAGAAATCATGATCAAGCTCTACAAAAAAACAGAAGGCCGAGACTTCGACAACTCCCACCACTACCCCTACATTTCCATCCAAGTCCGCTTCGACCGAAAGCTCAATGAACGCGTCATCTACACCTGGCAAAAAGCCTTCCGCGGCTACATGCGTTATTGAACTATATTCTGTCATCACGTATCATTCTTCCATCATGCCGATGTGGCGAAATGGTAGACGCGGCAGATTCAAAATCTGCTCTTAGCAATAAGGTGTTGGTTCGAGTCCGATCATCGGCAAAGTAAAACTTCTCCCCAATGGGGAGAAGTTTTTTTTTGCCGATGAAGGAAG
>JAZKBL010000052.1:0-1548 GCA_040388665.1 Chlamydiota bacterium | reverse complement strand
GATTACCACTGTGATCAATTTCAACTAAAGCGATGTGATTGGCGTTTATGTCTATCCCAATAGCTCCATTAGCTTGATTCGTGACAATCGGAGCGCTTTTTTGTTTACAACTAGCAAATACTCGCCATCCCTTTTCGTCTTTTTTAAAACGATAACTCACAGCTTGCCCTGAGGCTAAAGCCTTCAAGATCTCTTCATGGCCATACTTAAAAAAAACACCAGAAAAAGTTATATACTTTCCATATTTCTTAACTAAATCATTCGGCAGACGAAGACGTAAAGTGAGATTGCCATTCACATCAATCACTGCAATGCAACTTTGGTTGCCAGCGGTTTCATCTTTGGAGCTCAAGCAAAAAAATTCTGAACTGCGTGCAGCTTGCCAATCTTCTAACCACTCTTCTTGAGAAGCATATCCATTTTCTTTTAGAGCAAATTGTGCGTGGAAAAGTTTTTTCCCTCCAAAGCAAATAGAGACTTTACTATTTTTTAGTTTTTCCTCAAGAGCCTTTAAACTATCTTGCAGGCGGACAAGCAATCTTCCTTTTTCATGTTTTACAAGAGGATTCTTAATTTTAGGAAGTTTTTTTCTAAGAGCTGCTATCGTTTCTTGCAACCTTGCAATATTAGCAATCAGAGATTGTGTTGCTGACTCTATTTTACCCTCTAAAGAAATACGTATTGCGTTAAACTGCCGTGCTGTAATATCAAAGCATTCCAAATACAATTGTTTTACAAAGTTCAGGTCATGTCGTTTAAGGTCCTCAAAAAGAGATCTTTCAATGCTTCCATACAGCGTGGCATACTCTTCTAAGGCAGCCAAGTTCTCTTCGTGATTTGAAAGTCTTGTCTGGTAGGTAAATGTCTGATAAATCGTAAACGGATCATAGTCTTCCAAAGGCTTGACAAGCTTTGTTAAAAGATCAGCAGAAGATTGTTCAGTAATCATCGTTAAGTAGCACCTTTTAACAATTTCTTATTTTATGACTTCTCGCTTCATACATACAAGCAGCATGTGCAGTAATGATTTCTAAAACGTCTTCTGATTTCATTCAAGATAGACATGTTCTGCTCAGAACTGAAGTAATCGGTCTTCACGGACCATTACCAAGCATTTTATTTTCTCCTAAGATACCATCTAAAATATTTTCAATCCACTTTTTTTTTATAATTCATTCAAGGATCTAAAGCGAAAATCACCTCATAGTTTTATCGCATGAATAACGCATTTAAAGACCTCATACATCCAAAGAGATTGCAAGGGGAAGAGAAAATTTAAAAGCCAGATAGTGATTCATAGAGATCGATTCTCCTGTTAAGACTCTAGTCGTAGATAAATAAGACTACGCTTTCATGTTTTACAAGAAGGATTAGGCTCCATGCATAGCGATAGGCTACGTTAATTTTCATCTTGAATTGCTTTTACAGCTTTTTTAGCTTTATTTTTTGCTGACCGCCTTCCATATAGACGCGCACAAAAAGATGTGAGAATTTCTATCATATCTTGCACAAGATCATCTTTTAATTCTTGAGGATCTGCAACAAGAA
>JAZKBL010000051.1:0-19113 GCA_040388665.1 Chlamydiota bacterium | reverse complement strand
TCTTTCCTTTGCGTCTTTGCGCCTTTTTTCTTCCTTCGCGTTAAATTTTTTTGTTTATAAAACGTGTGTATATAACTTTTTTAACGTGGGCTTTTAGTAAAGATTATGTTAAAATTTTAGATAAAAAAGAGAGTATTATCATGAGTTCTTGCCTTCCTTGTTGCAGTACGCAGAGTTGGAATCGTGAAGTTTATTTTAAACGCGCTGAACATACTGATAAAAATGCGATTGTAATTAAAAAAAACACTATTTATGACGAAAAAAAATGGTCGACTAAAACAAGCCTTAGCATAAGCTCAGGTAGGGTGCCCGAGGATTTTGGCAGACGATATATTCCTGCCGGAAGGTATGTATCTGATCAAAATAATCCAAAAAAAATATTTGTTGAAAGCGAAATTAACGGCAGGTACTACAGAGATAAAGGCTTCTGGGGAGATTCTCAACATGTTGTTAGGGGAAAAGCTTGTATGGCAACACTTACAGGCTTTGTTGCTATTGGCGCTGTCATCAATATGGTCGTTAACGTTGTACGTATCCCCCTTAACGTTATCGCCACTTGTTATCATAATGGAAATAGCGCTGTAGATGCTCTTAAAGATCGGGGAGCTTCTGATGCGCTTTTTGTTTTTGTGCGCAGAACGCTTGTTGATATGACGCATATTTTTACTGAAGGGGCATGGAGTGTTGTGCGTGTTCCTTTTTACGCGCTAGTGTTTCAAGCAGCTCTCATTTACACGATTTTTTGCCCTTACGATGGACGTCAGATTGCAGCAGATATAGAAAGAGAATGGCACTATCCTTGTATCTCTTCTGATGATGTGGTCCGTAGAGAAGCGCCAGATAGTTTTAATGGGGTCTTGAATATGCTTAATAATAAAGTTCGCTTTTTGTTTTTTTGTTTTCAACCTCGAGGATCTTTTGCTGATATAAAAGATCAATTTGGAACTCCGAGATATGTGCGGCTTGAAGCTGTAAAGGCTTAGTCATCTGATGCAAGAGAATCCAAAGTCGTGATGCGGCGTACTTCAAGTTGTGATTCGGCGATCACCACTTGTTTGCCTCCAATTTCCACTAAATAAAGGACAGATTTTGGGCTAAGAGCTCTACGCTCTAAGACTTTGATTGAACGAGAAGAGAAGTTTCCACCTAAACGGCCTCTCCCAAGGCGGCGCAGAACAAAGATCGTTAAAAAGATAAGGACAAGAAGGCCTCCTAAAGTAAGGGCCATTTTTACAAAAGCTCCTTCATAGGAGATAGGTGCCGCTTGCTGGACCTCAGCGGTTGTGAGATCTGTAGCAGGTGGCGGTAGGTTGATCTCTTCTGCGTGAATTGCAAAAATGCTCAAGAGAAACACTAGGCAACATTTCAGCTTTAACATAAAATTTCCTTATTTCTTAAAACTATGATGTATACCATGGACAAGATAAATAATGATAGAAAAACACTCATCGATCTCGCTCTAAAAGCGGGGAAAAAAAGACAGAGTGAGCAAACAGGTTATGTGCACCATTGCTATGAAAATGCTAGCGAAGAACACTGTACGATCCCTGTTTTTGATAATTTTTGTTTTTGCTTAGCTCTTTTTAAGAGTAGACTTAGTGAACATGTTTTAGAAGGAAAAGAGCTTCTTAAAAAATTGCTTAAATTTCAGGTAGGGGATAATTTTCCCGTCTATCTTCATGAGTATCCTGAATGCCGTAGTCTTTATCTAGGGTCTTCCATTCAGTTCGTATTGCAGATCATTCTTCTTGAATTTTCACATGTATTAGGATCAGAAATTAAGAGTAGTCTTGACATTTCTATTAACGCTTTAAAGACAAGAGACGAGAGTTCATTACGCATGCCTAAAACTCCTGCAGAATGGGGCGATGCATTAGCATTTTCTAGGGTGCCTGTTGAAGAGGCTCTTGAGTTTTGGCATAAAGAACTTCATGCTTGCATAGGACCTATCCAATATTTTGAGAAAGGGGAGCCTGCTGTGACTTTGTTTGACCTTTATATGGGTCAGCTTTTTGGATCGTTTTCTCGTAGAGCGTTGATAGATCACCCCATTCACTTACGTGCAGCTCTTTTATCTCCCCCTAATTTGGAAAAAATGGGGTCTAATGAGCAGCTTTATTGCTACGCTGGCTCTTCTCTTTTTTGGGGAGGAAGGGATAAGCTTCATAGCTTGTACTGTCATCCAAAGAAGGCTATCTTAGAAAGAGAGGTGGACCATTATTTATTTCATTTGCAAGAGACTATCCCTGAAGAGGGGGAAGATCGTCATGAGATTGCATTTTATGCGACAATTGATCCATCGACAATATTGTATGTTAATGGAAGTCGAGCAACCACGTTTCAGATAGGCGATCTCGTGGAACTTGTCTCTGATACAATGAGGATCACTTTTGATTTTATTTTAGTAGAGGGCGAGGGTAAATTTTTTGGACATATTATGCAGGCCAATAGGCCCGCTCATCGCGCTCTTTTAGGAGAGAATCTCCACACTGCGTACGATTGGCAGATCTCGCTGCGTACGATTGTTAGAAGTTCTCTCTGTAAAATCGGCGTTCGTTCAAACATTCGCCGGCGCGAGTGTTGGGCTGTCGATAGCGATGCCCATAGCATGCATGCCGTTGTCGACGTAGAGGATAGTCCCTGTGATCGCTGTTGCTAAGGGAGAGAGAAGAAATGCAGCCGGGGCTCCCACTTCATCGCCTAAAAGTTCTTTAGGTAGCGGCGCATTTACTTTTGCGTACTCAATCATGCTGTCGATGAAGCCAATGGCTCTTGCGGCCCTACTGCGATAAGCTCCTGCTGAAATCGTATTAATGCGGATTCCCCATTTTCTTCCTGCTTCAAAAGCTAAGGTACGCGTATCACTTTCAAGGGCTGCCTTTGCAGAACTCATTCCTCCGCCGTAACCTGGAACTGCGCGTTCTGAAGCAAGATAGCTGAGCGTTAAAGCGGATCCTCCTTGATTCATGAAAGGACCAAAGTGCGCGAGCAAGCTTACAAAGGAGTAAGCGGAGGCGCTAACTGCTGAAAGGTAGCCTTGTCTCGAGGTTTCTAACAGCGGCTTTTTTACTTCAGGACCGTTTGCAAGAGAATGGACAAGAATGTCGATCTTTCCAAAGTCTTTTGCAACAGCTGCTGCGACTTCTGAGACAGTATAGCCCCCATTGTCTTGATAGCGTTTGTTTTCTTTAATCTCTTGGGGCACATCCTCAGGTTTATCAAAAGAAGCGTCAAGTGCATAAAGTTTGGCGTACTCCATCAGAGTTCCATCTGATAATTTGCGAGATTCATCAAATTTGCCGGAGGCCCAAGATGTTGTGAAAATTTTGACGATAGGTGTCCATGTTCCAATGATGATTTCTGCACCAGCTTCGGAGAGCGCTTTTGCAATGGCCCATCCATAGCCCTGATCGTCGCCAATTCCTGCGATAAATGCTTTTTTTCCCTTTAGGTCAATTTTTAACATAATACCCTGAAGTTTAGTCTGTAAAAGGATAGTTTATAGCATGAAATTCACTATCATACAATCTTAAAAATCAAAAATATTAAAATATTTATTTTAATTATTGTATTTCTCAGATATAGCAAGAATTATGAACATGATGAGGGAGGGTGTTGTTATGTCTAATAAATTATTAAAACGATCTTCATTAATTTGCTTATCATTAGTTTCCACAACAACTTGCTATACTGAAGAAGAAGCTCAAGAATCTATATCCACATTTTTGCCAGCTGTTCGTGAAAAGAGTGTTTCGATTGTTAGAAATTTAGCAGCACGTGTTCAAGATTTAATTGTACAAGTGGAATCTCTTAAAAGCAAAATTATCGAGATGGACCAAGCAGGGCTTGTAGCTCAGATTGAAATGTTACGTAGCCAAATATTTGGAATTCAAGAAAATAAAAAAATCAATGATCTTTCTCCTATGCAAGAAGCTCTTGGTAAATTATTTTCTGAGGTTGAGCTGCTCAAAAATCAAATTGTTTTAATTGAAGAAAAGAATGATCAAAATAATGTTGATCATGTGGTTGGCAATATTGTTTTACATCTAAAATTAGCTGAAGAACATATTACCGATATGCAGTCTAGGCTAGAAACTGTTAGTACTGCTGACTCGCTAAACACCTTAAAGTTACAGGTCGACGAAATCGCTGCAGATTTAAAGCTTCTTGCGCAAAAAGTGGATGAAGTTCCCACGATGAGTTCGGTAAAACAGCTTACCGTCCAAGTCAATAATGTTCAAAATGAGCTGCAAGACATTAAAATGGATGTGAACCGTTCACAAGATGATCGGATAATTTTGGATGAAGCTACAACGCGAGGTCGTTACGGAGGGTTTGTTACAGGGGAGTGGCTTTTCTGGCAATTCTATGAAGGAGGAACTGATTATGCAGTTTCTTTTGATGGGGTTTCCGGTTCTCTTACGGGTGCTCGTAATAAAGATGTCGAGTTTGATTGGAGAAGTGGTTTTAGAGTAGGTCTTGGATATATTTTTGAAAGAGAAGATTGGGATTTATACGCTATGTATACGCAGATTAATGGAAAAGGAAAAAAAGATACACGCGGTGATATTTTTCCTCTTTTATTATACCAGCCAGGCCCTAGTTTTATGAACCAGGTTGATTGTGCGATAGCTCGATGGAAAATAGAATTTAAAAATGCCGATGTAGATTTAGGACGTGAATTTTTTATTTCGAAAAGACTTTCTTTTCATCCAGCTTTTGGCGTTAAAGGTGCATGGATTGATCAGCATGTAAACGTGGAATATCAAAGAACTGTTTCATCGGTAGAACAGGAATTTTCTGTACATGTTAAAAATGACTTTAGCGGTGTAGGCCCAAAACTTGGTATAGGAACGAACTGGTTTTTGGTCTCCAATGTTAGCATTTATGGAAATATTGCAGGCGCTCTTCTTTGGGGAGAATTTAAATTAAAGCAGGTCCAAGAACAAAATGAAGTGGATGATATTCATTTAAAAAGCTCACTACAAAAACTTGTTCCTACAGCGCAAATTAGAGCAGGTTTTCTTTTTGACATCTTTTTTAACCGTAAGCGTAATCATTTTGGCATCAATCTTGGTTGGGAAATGCAATATTGGTGGTGTCAGAATCAGATGGAGCGCTTTACAGACAGTAACTTGCCTATCTACTTAAGAACATCAGATGATTTAAGCATGCAAGGTCTAACCCTCGGCGCTCGTTTCGATTATTAACATTTCTGTCTATCCGGCAGTTGTGCATAATTCTTTTCAAGATCGTTTATTTATACACAAAACAGATGCGAAATTTGAGAAAAAGCCGGCACTGTCAAAACCAACTTTTCATCTGCTTTGTGTATGCCGAAACAATTTTTGAGTTTGTTTCGGTATACATGTAGAAAAAAAGGAGGCTTGTATGTCTATTAGAAATATTCAATCAGAGAAAATAGGCTCTCCTGAGTCAATAAGAGCTCTAAATGCAGCTTTTTCTGGAAAAAACATGTCTTTACATGACGCGTCCACCGTAGAAGAAGCTGAAAAGCTTTTACAGCAAGGTTGCACCATTAATGCTCGAAATGGTGAAGGAGAAACTCCCCTTGCCGTTCAAATGAAGCGTTTTTTGAGCCGCGCTCATGATGAAAATCTTAAGAAGATTGTCATATTTTTTGTCGAAAATGATCCTAATTTCAAGAATGATGCAGCGAATAAAAGACTTTTTGATGGAATCATCACAGTTAGTATTCATAGCAAAGACCAGAGTGAATTATTTAAAAATTACTTACGCGTTGCTTGTGTGTTTATTGAGCATGGGATTGATATCAACGAAGTTGATAAATATTTTCTAAGACACATGCTGCTCAGTGCTGCCAATTATTTGTATGATGAAGAACAATTCAAAATGATGCAGATATTTATTAAAAACATTAAAAATATCACAATTTTTGATGAAAAAAACCTGTTGTTTTATAAAATTATTGATCAAATGATCAAGCATCACGAAGAGTCATGGAATTTTCGTTATTATATTCTTGCAAGGCAATTACAAGATAGAAAAGCGGTATTAGTAAACAGTGAGGATCGGATGAATAATGAGATCTTTAATCATGCAATTACAAATCTTAAATTCCGATCATTTTCATGGGAAAAAATGTGTGCAAATTTGGATATTTTAAACTATCTTATCGACCTGGGAGGGGGGGCGATTCGTTGCCATGAAAATGAGCTGGTAGATACAGGAAATAAAGAATATTTTATTTCATTGAAAGAGAAGAGAGTAGATATATCCTCTAGGGTAGAAATACATAAAGATCTCGCCAATACAATCAAGAAAGACTCAAGTTATTTGTTAATGCGTTCTTCTGGTAAAATAAGCGCTTATTTTCAAAGAGAAGGTAAGTTTGAACTTCTTTCAATTTTAATAAAAAGAAGGGATGTATTTATAGAATCTCAGCATGACAACAAAAGCGTTTGGAAAATGGAACTCAATACACGCATCAGCAACTAATCTTAAGTCGAAGAATTTTAACGCAAAGACGCAAAGAAAGAAAAACTTACGGGTAATTAGGATGATCCTAATATCCTGTTATTTTTTTCTTCCTTTGCGTCTTTGCGTTGAAAATCTTGATATAAAAAAGTTATGGGTAAAAGTAGGCGTGCTTGATTCTTATTTTTTAAGAAAGATCGGGTGCAGTTTTTCCTTATTGTAAATTCCTATCTAAGAGATTATAAAAATTTAGATAGGCGAGAGGTTTTTTGGAAAAAATGCTTGTGAGATTTGAAGAGATGCTACGTAATCCCCACGCTTATTTGGGATTGCATATGGCAGAAGGGCGCAAGGTGATTCGCTTGTGGAGACCCGGCGCAGTTGCTGTGTATATCGAACTGTCCGGCGAAATTATAAAAGCCAAGCTTATTGACGCGGTAGGGATGTTTGAGGTTGAGGTTTCAGAAAAGATTCAGCCGCTTGATTACAAGGTATATCATCTTAACGGTTTACTAGCGTATGATCCGTATGCTTTTTGGCCCACTTTTGGCGCATTAGACGCTCATCTTTTTGGGGCTGGGGTTCATTACAAAATCTATGAAGTTCTTGGCGCGCATCCAACATTTCATCAAGGGTGTCAGGGGATTAAATTTGCAGTGTGGGCGCCATCTGCTCAGGCAGTGTCTCTTATAGGAGATTTTAATGCCTGGGATGGCAGGATAAATCCCATGAGAAGCATGGGGCCATCCGGCGTTTGGGAGATTTTTATCCCAGGGCTCTCTTTAGGAGAGCGATATAAATTTGAAATAAGAACGCATGAAGGGCATTTGCGCGTTAAAGCCGATCCTTATGCTAATTTTAGCGAACAGCGCCCTGCAAACGCATCAATCGTTGTTGATGTAGATCGTTATGCATGGAATGACACGGCTTGGATGGAAAAGAGACATCATGTGAATTCTTTAGAGAGACCTTTAAATATTTACGAAGTTCACCTAGGTTCTTGGAAATCTCCTCAGGGAGGTTTTATGAACTATCGAGATATTGCTCATGATCTTGCGGCTTATTGCTTGGAAATGGGGTTTACCCACGTGGAATTAATGCCTGTTGTAGAGCATCCTCTTGATGAATCTTGGGGATATCAGGTGACAGGTTTTTATGCAATCACGAGCCGTTATGGCACCCTTGAAGATTTTCAGTATTTTGTTGATCATTTTCATAGCCAGGGACTCGGTGTTATTTTAGATTGGGTACCTGCTCATTTTCCAAGAGACGAGTTTTCTTTAGCTCAATTTGATGGGACTTACCTTTATGAACATGCAGATCCGCGTCAAGGATTTCACCCTCACTGGAATACTTATATTTTTAACTATGGGCGTAAAGAGGTTTCCAATTTTTTGATTGGTAGCGCTCTTTTTTTAATGGAAAAGGTCCATATCGATGGGCTTCGAGTGGACGCTGTTGCCTCGATGCTTTATTTAGATTATGGCAGGAAGGAGGGAGAATGGATTCCTAATGCTTACGGCAGACATGAAAACTTGGAAGCTATTGAATTCATTAAGCATCTTAATTCTGTTGTTCATGAAAAATTTCCAGGTGTTTTGATGTGTGCTGAAGAGTCTACCTCTTTTGTTGGTGTCACTCATCCTTTAGATTGGGGAGGACTTGGCTTTGATTTGAAATGGAATATGGGATGGATGAACGATACGCTGCGTTATTTTCATAAAGATCCGCTTTTTCGTACATTTCATCATAACGATCTTACATTCGGTCTTCTTTATGCTTATTCAGAGAAATTTCTTCTTGTATTATCTCACGATGAGGTGGTTCATGGAAAGGCTAGTCTTTTGTCAAAAATGCCAGGAGACATTTGGCAGAAGTTTGCAAACTTACGACTACTCTATAGTTATATGATTTGTCAGCCCGGTAAAAAACTTATTTTTATGGGATGTGAAATTGGTCAATGGAACGAATGGAATTGTAAAGGAGAGATCGAATGGTCTTTACTTCAGTTTCCGCTCCATTCTGGGATGCAAAGATGTGTTGCTGAACTCAACCGCGTCTATCAAAATCATTCAGCTCTTTGGAAGCATGATTTTGATAGTTCAGGGTTTAGATGGATCGATTTTTCAGATAAAGAAAATTGCGTCATTAGCTATTTGCGTACATCTGATGATTCTCATCTTGTATGTGTGCATAATTTCACTCCTAGATTTTTTTCAGAATATTTTGTGCAATTAGAGCGTGTTCAAAACGTGCACGAAGTGTTTAACACGGATAAAGAGGAGTTTGGAGGCGGCGGGAAAATTAACAAGCAGATAGACAAGATCACCTCAAAAGGGTTTAATATTGAACTTTCTCCTCTTGCAACGATGATTTTCGAGGTGCATTTTGAAAGATAGTCATAGCCATTACTTAGCATTGATTAAAGAAATAGAGAAGCATGACAGGCTCTATTTTGTTGAATGTCAACCGATCATTTCTGATTATCAATATGATCAATTAACCAAAGAATTAGAAGCGATTGAAAAAAAACACCCTGAGTGGAAAGTTGCTCATTCGCCAACGCAAAGAGTGGGATCTGCTCTTTCAAAGGGGTTTAAACAAGCCCTGCATTCAGTTCCTATGCTCTCTCTTGCGAACACATATTCGAAAGAAGAACTTCAGGATTTTATTAATCGTATTCACAAACTTTTGCCAAGAAAAGAAATTACGTACTCAGCTGAATTAAAGATGGATGGTGTTGCAGTCTCTCTTCGTTACGAAAAAGGTTTTTTTGTGCAGGCGTTGACACGTGGCGATGGTAGAAAAGGGGATGATATTACAGCAAATATGCGTACGATCCGCAGTGTGCCTTTAGAGCTTTCAGGAACATATGTGCCAGATATTCTTGAAGTGCGCGGCGAAGTGTTTATGCCTCATCAAGTGTTTCAGCATCTTAATGAGGAACTTGAAATGGCAGGCGATGCTCCCTTTGCAAACCCTCGCAATGCAGCTGCCGGATCTTTAAAGTTGCTTGACCCCCGTCTTGTTTCTAAAAGACGTCTTGCTGTTATTTTTTATGGAATTGCGGAGGAAGAGCCTGCAAGTATTGAAAAGCAGCATTTATCTCACAAATTTTTACAAAAGTTAGGATTTCCTGTATTTACCGAAAAGCAAAGAGCTCATTGCAAAAACATGGGAGAGATTAGCGAGTTTGCAGATGTGATTGAAGAGATGAGAAGCAGTTTGCCCTTTGACATTGATGGAATCGTCGTCAAGGTTGATGAGATGCGCTACTATGAAGAACTTGGGTTTACAGGGAAATCGCCAAGATTTGCTGTCGCATATAAGTTTGCGCCGGAAAGAGCTGTAACACGTATCCTTGATATCACTGTGCAAGTTGGACGGACAGGGGTATTGACGCCTGTTGCTGAACTTGAGCCGGTATTACTTGCAGGAAGTACGATTGCTAGAGCAACATTGCATAATAGAGAAGAAATAGAGCGTAAAGATATCCGTATTGGTGACTTTGTTGTGATTGAAAAAGGGGGAGATGTTATCCCTAAAGTCGTTGAGGTAGTTGCTAAAAAACGCCCAGAAAAGACAACACCATGGAAAATGCCCAAGATATGTCCTTTTTGTCATACCCCTGTTGTTCATATTGACAAAGAGGTTGCAGTGCGCTGCCCGAATTCTGATTGCTTAGAGCAGAAAATGCGCAGAATTGCTTTTTTTGCAGGTAAAGATGCGATGGATATCGCGCATTTAGGAGATAGGGTTGTAGAACAGCTTGTAACAAAGGGTTTTGTCAGTACGATTTCTGACATCTACAGCTTAACTGATAAGGAATTAAGCCAGCTTGAGGGGTTTAAAGAAAAATCGATCCATAACCTTTTAGCAAGTATCGATGAATCAAAGCATGTGAGCTTAGATCGATTGATTCTCGCTCTTGGAATCAAATATGTCGGTGAAGGGACAGCGGAACTTCTTGCAAGCCACGTAGGGGATATTGACGTGCTTGCAACGATGAATATTGAAGAATTAGAAAATCTTGAAGGTGTTGGCAAAAAAACAGCGCATGCCATTGTTGAATATTTTGCAAATCCCATGCATCTTAAAGAGATCCACGCACTGTTTAAAAAAGGCGTGAAGCCCAAAGTACAGAAACGAAAAGTGGTTATCGATCATGCCTTTTCGGGAAAAACTTTTGTTCTGACAGGAAGCCTTGAAGGGTTTTCTAGAGAAGAAGCAGCTGAGCTTATCAAAGAGCGCGGCGGTAAAGTGACAGGATCTGTAAGTAAGAATACAGATTATGTCTTAGTTGGAGAAGATCCTGGCTCAAAGCTTGATAAAGCAGAAGCGCTGAAAATCCCTATTCTTTCAGAGAAGCAATTTCGTAAATTGCTAAATATATAATAAATCATTTAATCTCTGATTTATAGGATTAAACTGTGAAACGAAGGATTCGTATGAACAAAAATTATTGGAAATGTGCTCTTTTAGGAGGCATTGTTGTTTTCATTTGGGGAGTTGTTTCTTGGATGTTGCTTCCATGGCATATGATGACAACACATAAATTTATTAATGAGGAACAAGTTGCGATGGCAATTAAAGCAAACGCTCCAGAAGACGGCGTTTATTTTTTACCAAGCTGTCATCCTGATGCTGCTACGCAAAAAATGGATAAAAAAGAAAAAGATGCGTCTTGGCAAGGAACTAAAGATAGAATGAGAAGAGGTCCAATTGTATGTGCTTCAGTGCATTTACAAGGAATGGATCCAGATTCTATTCGTCCTTTCATCGGATCTTTGATTATTCAAATCATTGGAGCTTTTTTTGCTACATGGCTTTTTCTTAAAACAAAAGCTGGTTCTTATGGACGTCAGGTATGTTGGTTTGCAGTAGTTGGCCTTTTCGCAGGGATTGTGAGCGCTCTTCCTGCATGGAATTGGATGGGCTTTTCTACAGGCTGGACAATTGTTGCCATATTAGATCTCGTCATTGGCTGGACATTAGCTGGTTGCGTCATTGCAAAAGTTGCTAAAAAATAAGCCTTTCAAGCCTCCTCTGAAAAGAGGAGGCTTTAGTACCTAACTCATCAGGATAATATTTGAGTTGCTTTCCAAATTACCAAGTAATGTTTGGTTACTGTAGCCATGGATTTTTACTTGCTGCAAGGTTCCGACGTGATGCTCTTCACCGGGCAGAGCTACGTTTTTCCAGCAGCGTGTACGTCCTTTTAACGATTTATCGTCTTTACTGATGCGTTCAATCAACACTTCAACAGTAGACCCGAGAAATTGTTGTCTTTCCTCTGTGCAGAGTTCGTTATATAGAGTAAGCAAGCGCTGAAGACGTTCTTGTTTGATCTCTTCTGGAATGTCATCATGCCAGCGGAAAGCAGGAGTTCCCTTGCGGGCGCTATAGGCAAAAATAAAGGCAACGGAATAACGGATTTGTTTAAAAATGTCGTAGGTCATTTGAAACTCCTCTTCCGTTTCTGTGGGAAATCCTACAATGATATCTGTTCCAAGGCTGACGTTGGGAACAATTTGACGTAAGAGCTCTACTTTTCTTAAGTATTGCTCAACCGTATAAATGCGGTGCATTTTTTTAAGAATACGGTTAGAGCCTGTCTGAATAGGGAAATGGACAAATTCACAAAGAGAGGGAAGGTCTCGAATGGCCTCCATAAGACTCACCGTGATGTCAACCGGATGAGAGGTCATAAAGCGAACGCGCTCTAGACCCTCGATTTTATCGAGCTTGTAAAGAAGATCATGGAAAAGGCAATTCCATTCAGGTTTGTCTTTGCCGTAGCTGTTGACATTTTGCCCGAGTAAAGTAATTTCTTTATAACCTTCTTGAACAAGCTTGCGGCATTCCTGCTCGATGCTAGCTGGATCTCGAGAGACCTCTTGTCCGCGTGTATAAGGAACAACACAGTAGGTGCAATAATTATCACAGCCTCGGATGATCGATACATGGGCTTTGACTTTATCATCTCTTTTAGCTATCAGATAGTCAAGATTTTCTTCGAATTGATCTTCCGTACGAATAGTTTGACGTCCTGTTTCCAAAACTTCATCAAGAACAGTGTTTAAGTCGTTGATATTGTTGGTTCCAATGACGAAATCAACGTGGGGAAGTTTACGAAAAAGGCTCTCTTTTTTTGCCATAGCCATGCACCCGGTGACCCCGATAATGGGTCTATGGGTTTTGCGACGTCCAAGCTTTCCTAGTTTTCCCATGACTTTTCTTTCAGCAAGGTCTCGAATAGAGCAGGTATTAAAAATAAGTAGATCAGCTTCATCTTCTTCGAGAGTACGCGTAAGACCCCGTTTTTCAAGTAATCCCACCATGATTTCTGAGTCCAGTTCATTCATTTGGCAGCCGTAGGTGCGGATAAAAAAAGTCTTGAGTTGTCGCATTAGTTCTCCATTTTTTTCAATATTTTAAACGACCACAGATAAAGGTGCAAGAAAACCATTGGCAAAAAAATCGGTAAATTTGTATGCTGGTGGTTTCAAACGTAATGAAGGCTTTAGCAGATGATTCCGAAGAAAAAAAACACAACCATTCTCCTGACGAAAGAGGAAGCACGCGTGGTGCGCAATTGGTTCATTTTAGATGCAACTGGAAAGACACTGGGTCGTTTTGCGGCTGAAGTGGCAAAAATCCTGCGCGGTAAGAACAAACCAACATTCACCCCTCACGTCGATGCAGGTGATGGCGTCATCATTATCAATGCAGAAAAAATTAAAGTAACAGGTGCCAAAGAAGCGCAAAAAATCTACCGTTACCACACAGGTGCGATGAGTGGGATGCGCGAGGTGCCTTTCCGCGTTATGAAAGCGCGTAAACCAGATTATATTGTCCGCCATGCTGTAAAAGGGATGATGCCAAAGACACGCCTCTCAGAAGCTCAGATGAAAAAGCTACGCATTTTTGCAGGTGGAACACATGATATGGAAGCTCAAAAACCTGTTGCAGTATCCATTTAACTTTCAAGAGAATTAGAACATGATAAAAGAAAATATTGGCACAGGAAGAAGAAAGACAGCAGTCGCATCGGTGCGCTTGCGCCCAGGAACAGGTAAGATCAATGTCAACGGACGCAAAATCGAAGATTATTTCCCCTTAGAACTTCAACGACGTGCTATTCTTTCTCCTATCGAGAAAGTGTCAGAAATGGCTGGCCGCTATGACATCATCATCCGCGTTAAAGGTGGTGGTATTCAAGGTCAAGTGATTGCAACTCGTCTTGGTATTTCAAGAGCTCTTGTTCAAGAAGAAGAAACAAGAAGACAAGATCTTAAAGCAGTTGGCTTCTTAACTCGAGATCCTCGTAAAAGAGAGCGTAAGAAATACGGTCTTCGTGGCGCGCGTAAACGTGGCCAGTTCTCGAAACGTTAATTTATTTTCATTCAAGCAAGTTTCCTCCTTGTTGATGGGGCCCGCTGGATTACATCCCGCGGGTTTTTTATTTATGTAGCATATGTTTTAATCTGTGAAAGTCTATTCTCTTAAATTTGTAAAGGTGCTAAGATGTTTGCGCATTACAATTTAATGGGGGCGTTTTATGTTCGGTTTAGTGTCAAATCAAAACATTGTAGATCAGCAGTCTAGTCTTAATTCTAGCAATAACAGCCAAAAGTCTACTCGTTTTCTTCCTGTTGAGCTTTCTGCTGCAAGAAAAAATGAGTTTGAAGAGTGTATTTTAAAAATCGTTAAAAGCATTAGAAGATTTTTTGAGAGCATTGCAACGTGCTTTGAAAAAACACTGCGCAGCTTATCAGAACCTAAACAAGTGAAAAAAACTCAATTTTCGGAACGTGTAAGACTATGGCATAATGAGCTTAGACAGTTTGGAGCTACTCTACGCGGTATAGAACTACAAATTAGCCTTGTGTCTGGGCATTCTAGCAATTGGGATCAGCTCGTCTATGAATTTAAAAAAATTAACGCAGACTATTCGAAATTAAGACGTGAACTAGAAGATCCTAAAAACCGTAATAAGTCTAACACTGCTTCAGTATTAAAAATTCATGATGAAATTATCCGTTTAACTCAGGTACCAAATCAACCAGCACAGCTCCAAAAGCTTTTTGGACAATATAGAGCAGCCTCGCAGCAATTTGTGAATCAGCTCATTAATACTTAATTGTTAAATAAGACTGCGCTCGAAGAGCGTTTGGAGTGCGGTGACTCGTCACCGCTTTTCTTGGCAGCGACTTGTCGCTGTTCTTTTTGTTTATGCAAAAAATGAGAAAAGAAAAGTGGATAAGTATGTTAAGAGTAAGCTTTCTACGAAAATATGCTAACAAGCAAATCTCTGAATATGACAGAGCTTTGAATCAAATGGAAAATCACGTTCTTAAGTTCAAACTCTAATTAAGAAAATAGGGGGAGTTGCGCGCTGCTTGAACTTGTCTAAGTTGGTGGCGGTTCTTCCTGCGAAGATTCTGGGTCCTCTTTAGCCTCGACACTTTTAGCTTCTTCTTTCTTTTCAATAAGCACATGATCGTCAATCACATTCGTTGCCGGTTGTGGCACGGGTAGAGGGATGTAGCGCTCTCCTTGGACTTCGGGTCCTTTTTCGACAGCTGCTGCAATGGAGCTGAAGGAGTCAGGAACTGAAAAATCATAGGGGATAAACTTATTAAAGCTATGTCTTGGATGCATGAAGAGGTATCTGCCATCTACTGCTTTGCCTTTTCTTTCTACGACAACGGCAAATGATCCTTCTTCAAAATAGTTGATGTAGTCCCAGTTTGCAAAGCGGAATGAGTCGTATAAAGATAAATCAAAGAAAAGTTCTGAAGTGGCGATGGCTGTTTCATAACGGATGAATGCGATTTCTCCCTTGCTCAATTTTTCAGGTGCAGGAGGAGGTGGTGGAGGAGGAGGTGGCGAGCCATCTACAAGTTTGTAATAAATGCTAAAAGGAACGCCAACTGCAGGTGGTAATATGCTTGGATAATAAACATTCCAAGCTTCCTGATCTGTTGTGTTCCCTTCCGGAAATTCCATCATATAGACTGCACTGTTAATTGTGCTGCCGTTCGGTACTCCATTTTGATTGCGCCGCGCTGTATAGATACGCACATTACCAAAACCCATTACACCGATGGTGCTGCCACTTGATAAAGTGAAAGACGCTGTAGGACTAAAGTTGGGAGAGGTATTGTTTGCATTGTCAACAACAAGAACAAGAGAGCCATTTCCTTGGATTTCTACAACGCTTGTTGCATCAATTACCATGTCAGTACCAGCTAACACAATTAGCTGCCCTGCAAGAGATGCTGGTGTTGTAAGAAATGAGGAATCAGTAAGTCCGATATTAAGTCCTGCTGTAATGTTCAGATTGCCAAAATTTGCTTCGATTGATGCACCCTGCAGAGTGCAGCTGCCAGATATGCCCGTTGTTCCGCATAGGATTTGTATATTTCCTGATGTTGTTTCAAGGCCACTATTTCCACTAACGCCAGTGATCGTCATGTCAACGGTTGTGATATTAATCGATTGGTTTCCAGTGGCTCCTAAGGTCTGGATGAAGGCTTTTTGATCCGCATTCCCTTGTAGAGATAATATTCCTTGAGAAAGAATAGTAATTGATCCGCCACCGAGTCCTGACTGAATAGCAGCTTCATCAGCACCAAGACCTGGACCTCCGAAAAGAGAATAGTTTGTTCCTTGGAGGTGGATTATTCCAGCTGCTGTTAAGATAGCAGCTCTGCTGCTGAAAAGAGAACTGCCTCCGATAAGAGTGTAATCTCCTGAGATATTCATAGAAACAGATCCTGCAGCTGAGGTAATGACAGCATCTCCTAACATGGTGCTATTACCTATTGTGATATCGCTTGCGCCAAAGAATGATGAAGTACCAATTGCTACATTTCCCCCTAATGCTTCAATGGTACTTGAAGCCGCATTAAGCCCGGTTCCTAGAGTAATAATCGGTTGTAATGAACTGGAGGTGTTAATGAGGATATCCCCGAAAGCTTGTATTAGAGCTTCTCCATCTTGATTATCTAGGTTATTGAGTTCTAAGCCATCCGTAACAGCGATGCTAATCGTCCCTTGAGAGAGGATGGCTGCTGTAGCTCCAAGACCGCCACCATTTAGGATGATATTGGTTTGCGGATCAAACGTAATTGTTGTGCCGTTAGAAGTGAGCGGTGTTGAGTTGACATTTGCAATGAGAGCATTTCCCGTACTAGTGGATGATCCTTGAAGCTGCACTTTTTCGGTATTGTTGATCGTGATATTGCAAGTCACAGGTGTTGCATTTATCGATAAGCATCCAAGAAGAGCATTTTGTGCAGAGGTACTTGTTATCAGTATGTTTGCCGTGCCCCCTGTTGCAGCCGTCAGCTGATTGATCAGGATGGTATCGCTTCCCCCCATATTATCTGGAAAGGCGCCGATCACAGCTTTTCCAGCCGCGCTGTTAATATTAATCCCATTATTGCCTGTTACACTTAGTGTGTTCGACGAGATAGAACCTATTGAACCTGTCGTATAGTCAAAGCCGATAATGGCATTACCTATTGTAGCGTTAAGATCGATTTCGTCTGCTACAATGAAAATGTCGCTACTGAGGGTAAGAGTTCCCACATTGAAGGAATTGCCAAGTCCTATAACAGCTTCATCTTGAAGAGTGAGAGTCCCTGCAACGTTAGCCAGACTAATTGTTCCTTGTGCCGTATAGGTGCCCCCTAGTTGGGCTCCTGCATGTCCAACTTGCGCAAATTGAACGTTAGGTCCGCCGCTGTTATTGCCATTTAATGAAAAATTTCCTCCGACACTTGAAAAGGTAATATCTCCTTTTTGAACAACACCGATAGCTACTGTAGAAAAAATATGACCAATCAACGCATATCCAAGATCATTTGTGGCAGTAAGTGTAACATCGCCTCCAACGGAATTAAAAAGAAGGCTGGATCCTGCATTACTAGAACGGGAACCAATAGATGCATAGGTATTGAACTGCGTACCGCCTTGAAGGTTGAGATTTCCTCCTATCGTAAATGTTGCATCTCCTTGATCTGTTAGAATAACAGCGAATTCACCGGGCAACATGCCGCCAAGAAGATTGAGATCTTGCTGTGTTGTTACTGTAATAAGGCCGCTTCCTTGAGATTCCACAGCTGTGCCTTGCTCAAGAGTAATCGTTCCAATAGCGATTAAGCTGATATCGCCATTGCCCGTACATAGGATGTTTGTTCCTGTAAGGGTAATAGGACCGCTTGCATTGAGAGTAAGTGAATTATTGTTAGCCCATGAAATGTTCACTCCGCTGTTAGCTATGATAGAGCCTGAACCAGCACCCGATCCTTGCGCTGCATCGACGATAACATTGCCTCCGCCTAAAGCGGTAATGATTTGAGTATCGGACACTGTACCGGATAGTGCGCCATTACCGCAGAAGTTATTCGCCCCACAGGGCCCGCCAAATGTTAAAGTTCCGGATCCTACGGATGCAATGATGGTAACATCTGTGGGATCCATGAGAAGTGTGCCGGATGCGCCATACGGCGCTCTTGCATCGGTAAAGCCCTCATAAAAATAGTCGCCTTTACTTGAAACTTCCGCAAAACCTCCGTTGCCGCTACATTCACCTCCGCGCACATTAATATATCCAGCAAAAGAGGTGCTTTCATCCGACCAGATGATGACACGCCCTCCATTCCCGTTTAGTTCTGCATGCGCTAGAATGTTCACGTGTTCATCGATAAAACAGGATTTAGCGTTAGAGATACTGGGATCTTTTCCTTGAAATCCGCCCCCAATAAAAACTGAACCTCCAGAATTTTGTGCACTCACATCGATACAAGCTTTTTCTGAAAGCTTGATGACTTCACCAAGAAGCTGAATTTCTCCTTCGTGAGCTGTGACAGAGCCTAAACAGTCGAGTTTTCCTTTGTCTGCTAAGAGAATGATACGGCCTTGGCTTTTTTCAGTTTTAAGCGCTTCAATAGACCCTGCATGGGAAACGTGAGTGCCCTTTAATATGACATCTCCGCTTTTTGCAATGATTCTGCCCTGATTGATGATTTCAAAGCCTGATGCAATAAAGCTTGCTGTATTGATACAGGCTTCTTTTCCGATGAGTATTCCTTTAGGACTCATCAGATAGACATGGCCATTGGCTTCGAGTTTTCCAAGAATCTTGCTTAAAGTTCCACCGGTAACGTGATTAAAAACGACAGAATGAGCGTCATGCATCATAAAACGGGTTGTTTCCATTTTTTCGATGCAAAAAGAGTCCCAGTGGATGACGGCCTCTTTGCCCATTTTAATTTCTATTGTAGATAAGTCAGGTGAAAAAAGTTCTGCAGTTCCTGAAACTAATTGAAATCCATCAGGTAAAGAAAAAAGAGACGTCGATGCTGTAAACATAATAAGAGAATAGAAAACGCGTAATTTAAGCATATAAGAGATGTCCTTTCTTTCCTTCTAAAAGATAAACTTTTATTTTCAAAGAAAAAACCCGCGCTAAAGAACACACCTTACGCACTTATCTGCTGCATCAGGTTCAACGCAAAGGAAAGAAAACAAGACGCAAAGACGCAAAGGAAGAAAAAAACTATAATTCTTCCTTTGCGTCTTTGCGTCTTGTTTTCTTTCCTTTGCGTTGAATTCTTCTTTTTGCTTTTTTATAAACCTAAC
>JAZKBL010000050.1:0-2131 GCA_040388665.1 Chlamydiota bacterium | reverse complement strand
TTGTTTAGAGATTGCATCACGGACGACCTGATACCAAGGTTTTGTCTTTGTTGCTCCTTCCGCAGCGAAGGCAACTTTTCTACTAAAGAAAGACGCAACTGCGCCCCAAGCCGCCATTCCGAAGACCGAATAGGGATTGAATGACATCTTGCGGGGCGTTTTTCCAATGCTCGTAAAACGGGGAGCTTTTTTGAGCAATTGATATTGAGATGTGATCTTCATCATTAACTGATCAAGCTTACTCTGACAAGAAAAGGAACCTGTGCTGAACTGTCGAAAAGAGCGCAGCGACTTTTGCATTAGTGGTCTTAAGTAGAAATTGTAACCACTTCTTGCTATTCCAAATAAAGACGACATAGTTTCTCTTGTTTTAATGTTGCGTGTGTAAATAATCTTATTTAATTGTTGTATTATAAATATTAGCGTCTTTTATGTGAACATGATTTATTAATATTATGTGTTGTGGTTAATGCTAATGTTTTTTTGATAGAAAAAATAGAGTTATTAAATTTTATATATATGCTGCAACTGCGTAATAATAATTTCAAGGGCTCGATCCAAGAGACCTGATCGTTACCCACAAGTCATAGCAGACTCATATCCAATGACTTTTGATAACTCAATTTTTCGCCCGATCGAAACTGCGATTTTAGCTTGGAATATCTCGCGTTCTTCTCCTGAACTGAGGGTCCGCGCAATGTATTCCCGGTTTATGTACTCTTCACGATTTCCCAAAGAAAATGCTACTTGTGGGTAACGATCAGCCAAGAGACTGTATGGTCAAGACAGTGCCGAAGCGGTTGCAAAAAGGAGATCCTTTCAAAGCCGTTTTAGGAAAAGGGATTAATCTAAAGGCTGCTCAAAAAAAATTAGAGAGCGCTTATTCCTCCTCAATAACCGCCACAGGATTGTAGTAATGAAGATCGCTGAGCGCTTTGGGAGCTTGACCTTCAGTTCGAGGGAGCCGTGAAGCGGTCAAGAGAGGTTCTTGTATGATTTGTTGCAGTTCCGTTGTAGAAAGGAGTTCATGAGCAGTGCGCGTAAGCCGATAGTATTTACTGGATTTTTGTACGGTGTAATGATTTTGCAGTGTTCCATTGACCTCAACGAGATGTTTTTCCACTTTTCTTTTCAATTCTTCCATTGCCTTCGGATCTTGCTGTCCTGCGGTTTCATAATAGTTATTCAATTGCTTAAGAGATTGAGTGCCGACCATGAAGGCAGGCGGGAGGGTTACAATTTTATTGAGTTTTAGTTGCAAATTTTCTTCTGTAAGGACGGTTTTTCTTACTTGGGCTTTTTCAAAAAAATGAGGATCGTTTAAGAATGCGACCCCATCGTAAAGAGCAAAAATCTCGCAGCCGGTATAGGCTCTTTGCCGTTTGACAGACGAGTAATAGACGGAGGTATTATTCATGTCTAGGGAACTATGAAAAATCTCCCAGAGAGCGTAACCGAGTCCATCAAGCGGAACATATTTCATGATTTTTCGAGGAAGATGAACTATCACAGGAGAAATCACTTGTTGTTTACTAACCATAGGGTCCAGGATGGCAATTTTCATTTGGGGGCCAGTTTTTTCGATGCAGATGGCAATCTTATGCGTGCTGTCCGCGCCATATTCTCCATCTTTTTTATCATGCTCTTCATCTTGTTCAGGGCTTTCGGGCATAATCAAGGCTAAGCGAACATTTCCCTCAAGACGATTGACTTCTTCGAGCTTTTGTTGGAAAGCCTCATGCGACTTACAGACAAAGAGATTGTCCACTGTTTTTCTTTGGCGGAGATAGGCCGCTACAATCGCAACTCCTGGCATATTCAGCTCATCATCTTCAAAGATCTGACTAACAAAAGTTTCAGAGTGTTTTTTAGAGAGTGTCTCGCTTTCCTTAAGAATCTTGTCTTCGAGATTACTGCGAAGGGGATCTTCGCGATAGATTTGAAGAGAACTAAAGATCTGGCTAACAATTTCGGACTGTTTTTTAGAGGGTGTTTCGTGTCCCGTAAGAATCTTGTCTTTGAGACTACTGCGAAGGGGATCTTCGGGATAGATTTGAGGAGAATTGTAACGATAGTCTTGTTTAGAGATTGCATCACGGACGACCTGATACCAAGGTTTTGTCTTTGTTGC
>JAZKBL010000049.1:0-17420 GCA_040388665.1 Chlamydiota bacterium | reverse complement strand
TCATTTCCTTGAACGCGATTAAGAAGTGTCGAGCTACTCTTTGGCTGAACAAAATGAACGTTTTCGCCATGTGCAATATTAAAACTATCATACTCGATAATAGTTCTATCAGCTGCTGTAACATACAAGGTTGTTCCTTCTTTAAAAAAAACAGCACTTCCCGCACTTACTTCCCCTCCTTGAGGAAGCGCGCAAAGACTCATCGGAATAAGAGAAAAAAACAATCGGTATAATCTCATAAAATCTGCCAGCTCAATTTAAAGTAAGAAACGGTTGTTGATGTACGTTTTTCCTTACTTAAACCAAAACCAAGATCATATGTAAAGTTAAAATTAAAAGGACCGTAAACGCGAAACCCAAGGCCGGCGCCCATTAACGAAATATGGTGGGACTGATTCTCTCCTCCCCCATTCAGATAGACTTGGCCTTGATCAAAAAAGAAGCCAAGTTGTAAAAACTCTGCCCATTTCTTTTTAACAATAGGTACTTGTTTGTTCATAATACCCGGCACGGGAACAGGGGTGCGCAGTTCAATATTGAAATAATATCCATCATCACCCAGTGCTGCAGCCAAAGGATAACCTCTAACCGTCCCCTGACCTCCTATATACATCTGTTCAGGGATGGGGAGTTTATAAGGCGTAACCTGTCCTGATGCATTCAAAAGAAGATAAGAATGCCATCCCAACTGCTGAATCCTTTGATAATCCAGATTAAAGATTAAGAATCTTCCTCCGGCTCCGCCGCGGCTGCACTCAGAATCAACAGCGTGCAAACCACCTAAAAAGTTAGGAATTCCCCACGAAATATAGGCATCACCAATATTGCGCCCCCGCAATGTGTCCGTATAATCATAATCAAATCGCAACTGCAAAATCCTAAGCTTATCGAAAGAAGAAATCTCACCCTGCGCGTAATTTTTGATTTGATCATAGCTGAAATTTATAGAGATATCGGTGCTTAAGCGCCGCGTTCTATGCAGTGCTTGAGAAAACTCGATATTTGCTATCGATGAATACCCTTTTAGTTTAAGTTCTTTGAATCGATTTACATGAAATGGCGCGTAAATATAAGACAAACTAAGCTCTGTTCCGGTCCGGTTTAAAGGTACCGTATAAATCACATCAGTAAAGTTAAGATCCTTTGGAGGAAAGCCGATTACCTCAGCAAATGTCAATTGCGCGCCACTGACGAGGCAATTACCATAATCAACGCGTAAGCCCGAACGGTGTAACGATGTCAGACCGGAACCATAGTTGTTGTAATCAACATAAACATCCAATGGAAGCTTATCGCTAACACGCAAGATCACGTCAGCGGTTCCTAATTTCTGCCCTTTTTGAAGAACAGCACCGACTGTTAAATCTAGATTTTCATTAAGAAGAAAAACCGCCCTTAGAAATTGATCGTAGTGAATGGGTCTGCCTTGGAAGCGCAGCAAATAACTCTTGATAAATTCTTCACTATAATGCTTATTGCCAATAACGATCAGCTCGCCTAAATTACCTTCAAGAATTTCAAGAACAAGAACACCTTTGTCAATGGTTTGAACAGGAGGAAACACGCGAGCTAAAAAATAGCCATCATGCACGTATTTCATTTGGAGTTTAGCGCAAAGTTCCTGTATTTGCGGCATCGAAAGCTTGCGGCGCACATAGGGGCCTACAATCTTCTGAAGCTGCTTATCAGAATAAAGCGTCGAACCTCTAATCTCTACGTGAGAGATATATACTTGAACATCTCCTTCTATCTGCAATTGCTCTTTTGGAATATCTGTTTCAAATAAAGGGATCTCTCTTTCAGGAGGAATTGGCCGAGCTTCGTATTGTCTTTCGATTTCTTTTTCTATAATCCCCGCATCAGCCGGCGGCGGTGTAGGAAAAACTGCATATCCTAAAGCTGGAAGTAATAAAGCAACTGTCGAGATTGTATATGTCTTCATAAGCACCACTAGTTCAAAAGATATTTATCGCACAAGAAACATTTTTCTTAAAACAAAATTATTTCGATTTAGTGATAAAGACATTGAATGAGAGCGGATGCTGCGATGACGCGCAAAACTTGAAAAGGCTCTTTAAAAATTTCTACAAGAAACGGAATTGAAGAAGGATCTCCGATGTGCCCTAATGCTTCAAGAATATGCATCTTAAGTTCTCGGCTAGCACGAGGATATACCTCCTGAAGCACCTCTACAGCACTTGGATCACTACCAACAAGTGCCAAAATAAGCGCTGCCTGAACTCTAATTTTTTCATCAGGATCAGAAAGCAATTCTCGAACAAGGACCAAAGCCTCTTCATCACCTTCTTCAAGAAGAGTTGCGGCAGCAGAACCGCTTGCACCCCACGCCTGATTTTGCAAAAAACTCTTCACAGCGGTCAGTGCTTTTGGATAACGCATCATGCTCAAAATAGATAAAACATCAAGGCGCACCATCTGATCAACGACCATAGGATAATGTGGAATCTGGTCGATATGTCTTATTCTACTAGGAGAGAGCGAACGAAACAAAGGATTGATTTCCACATCCCACATCCACTTCTCATCGCTTTCTGCTGTGAACGACGCATAAAGAGTGTCGCATGCAAGCTCCACATGCTGTCTCTGTCCAATGAGCGCCATCGCTAAATTCGCTTTCACATAAGGATCTGATGATGAACGCATCAATTGATAAGAGAGCGCCGTCCCCCGCTTTCCTGTAACAGCAAGAGCTGCAGATGCAAGCCTTCTATATTTTGGATCAGAACCTTCAATCCATCTCTTGAGAGCAAGCTCCCCGGAAGAAATATCTTTAACCATAGCACACCAAGCAGCCGTAATCGCCACTTCTGGAGAAGGGTCATTAAAAAGTTCTAAAGCTTTACTTCCCTCCCCATGCAAAATGCCAAGCGCATTAAGTGCTGCCATACGCACATCAGGCGAACTATCTTGAAGTAATGGAGTGATTTTTTCTTTAAAAACTTCTAGAGCAAGATGCGTAATAATTTCACAACCAAGCAAGCGTAGCCCTGCTCGATTACTTTTAATGAGACTATCTAATTCCCTTTCATCGATACTCGAGCACATGCTAATAAGTGAAATGATCGCCGCAGCTTTTTCTTCAATCAACGTTTTTGGGTCAGCAACAATTTCTTTAAGAACTTTCTTAGCTTCCTCCATTTGAAGATGACCCACAGCCCTAATCACATCAAGACGCACATACCATACTTTTTCGCTTTTAAGAAGACGAAGAAGTTCAACTTTAAGAGGAGCATCACCAAAAGAAGAGCTAAGGCGCGCTGCAACAGAGCGCAAAAAAGCATTAGAGCTTTTAAGTTCCCGTAAAAGAAGAGGAAGCGCTTTGACATCTCTTGTAAAAGCCGATCCCATAAGCGCCGTCAAGCGCACATTGAGCTGCTGAGAATCCTCTCCTTTGGAAAGAACCCCCCAGCCAAGCGTTTCAAGTAACGACTTGCTGTTTTTTTGATCTTCGAAGAGTTGTATTGTTTTCTGCCACTCTTCAATGGCTTCCACTTCTTCCCCTTCTTCGCATAATGCACGAATTAAGGCTTGGCGTAAAAGAAGAGACTGAGGATGACTCTGAAGAGCTCTTCTCGCTTCAATGATTGCAGATCTAGCATCCCGAATCGTAAGATGCGCATACACCCTCTTTGCAGCTTCTTCTTCTGTAAGCGGTGCCGCTGCCAGTACTACCGCAAGAAACAAGCTTGCCATCATTATCCCAAATTGTGATGGAGTATGCGACCGCCGATCAGATGAAAATGCAGATGAAAAATCGTCTGCCCGGCCTCCTCGCCGTTATTCACGATCAACCTATACCCTTCTTCAATTCCATACTCTTTAGCAAGCTTTTGGGCGATCAAAATAATTTCGCCAATCAAAGAAAGATCCTCTTTCTGTACAGATTGCAAGTTGTGAATCTCTTTTTTAGGAATAATCAAAATATGCACAGGCGCTACTGGATGAATATCTTTGATAGCAAGAATACGCTCATTCTCAAACACTCTTTCAGAGGGAAGCTTCCCTTCGATAATCTTCTGAAATATACTCATCCCTTCACCACTTTTTCTAATGCTTTTAATGCATCTTCTTTTGTTTCCCAAACGGAGATGAACCTCCCTTTGTGGCAAAAAATCGCTCCAGGAATCCCAGAGACCCTCTTTAATTCTTCATCTTGAAGCCCTGCCCACTCAAGAGGAAGAGGAACTCGTACCTGCATCCTCTGTTCATTAATTGGAGGGATGCCGCGCAACTTCCAATGGCCGGAAGAGGGCATGATAACAAACAAAGCTGGATGGTCTTTACCTCCCAAATCAAAGAAGTTTTCGATCCAAGGGATTGCTGTTTCAAAAAACAGATATTTATTATGAGGCTCCATTGCTCTTTCAACAAGTTCTTTACACTCAAGAATATAATGATAGCGCTTGAAAACTCTCCCTAAATGCCCCAAAACAAACTCAAGAGCTTCAGCAAAAGCAGCATTTTGCGCTTCCATCTCTGCATCATAAACCAAAGGAACAAAATTAGAGATCACATGGGAAAAATTACATGTTCCACTATCTTGGCACACCTTCCCGTTATCGTGAGCATCGATCCCCAAAATGAGGGAGCGGTTCATGTAATCATAAAGAGCTTCATCGATACGACCTGTGTCGCATAAATACTTCCAAATCATCCCAGCACTGCTTAAAGGGCCCTGATAATCCTGTTGATGGTGATCGAATCGTTTGATCGAAGGATCGTAAGCTCCTCCCACATCACATACGAATTCAGAGCGCGCAAGGATCTCAGGGTCCCGTGTACGGTAAATCTTAGACTTATCGATCAAATCAAAAAGCAAAAGTAAAGCGCACGCGGTCACTTCATCTGCATGAAATGTTCCATCGTGCGTCCCTACACTTCTAGGTATAATTAAATTTGTCATAACTCTCCATTTTAGTTTTCCTCATGAAACTTATCAACAACAGATTGTAGAGAATTTTGAACCTCTATATAAAATGTGTTATGGAAAGCTATCTTATTTCTGATCACTTTGATCTTGTTACGCCAGATGGTGTGATCGTTTCGTTAGAGCGAATCGATGCGCGCACCGCTCAGGCTGTTGTGCATATCGAAAAAATTTCTCCAGCTTTTGCTGGCTTTAAAATTGATTTAAGTCTTGTATTTTTTAACATCAAAAGTACGCTTGCTCAATTAGGTCTTGATGGAACAGGCACCGACTACATGATCGATGCTAAAAATTGTAGAGCGGAAATAAAAGTGCGGCTCCAAGCATTTGGAAACCTAGCACGTCTTATTCTCGAGCAGCTAACTCCTGGAGCTTTTATTGGAAAACTCTTTGCTGCAGATGATAGAAGGCGCGTGCGCGATCCAGAATATTTGTTAAGAATGTTTGGCAGATCAGATAGATCCGGAAGACCTCTTCTTTCTTTGGGAGGCCTTCATGGCAGCGATGATTTTATCTTAGAAAAACTAGAAGGTAGAACAGTTGCTTATATTTCTTTACTCGACGGAACTCTTATCTACGACAATACAGTGACCGGATTTTTGCCAACACTTGCAAAAGCGCTCCATAGGAAAGATACCCATACACGCACCCTTTTACAGCTACATCAAGTGTGGCAAGCAAAAGAAGATAAAAAAGTGACCGAGGAAGAAATTCTGCTTGTTAAAACACCGCCTCTTCACATCCGCACAGTTTTTGGTAAAGTAATACAAGAACTTCTCCCTCTTGGCTACCGCCATACAAGTGCTTCTGTTCTTGAACCAACGACTCGTGCATCAGGAGATGTGTATGAACTCCATGGCTCTTCAAAAAAACTCGTAAGCGATATCCCTCTTGAGTTTTACACATTAGAGCCTCACCGAGAATACGTCTTTTTTGCAGATCGAGATCAACTCCAAACCTGCCTAGAAAATACAGAGTACCTTTTTAAGGCTTTTACCACATCTCCCGGAGCCATTCACCATAGAACCGCTGTATTTATCGTCAAAGGAGAGCAACTTCTTAACCTAAAGCCTGACGATTGGATCTCAAGATCGCCAACAATGAGCGAGTTCCCAGGCTTTACCCACTCCTCAAGACAAGCCTTCATGATAGAACGTTATATCGAACATCAGCCTGCCTATCCTTTTCTTAAAGCTATTGAAGATGGACTCATTACGAGTGAAGGCATCCTTCTTACTCGATATTTCCCCTCTCCCTTAATGAAACGGATGATCCTTGGAAGTACCGTTCAAAGGCATTTAAAAGGAATCTATTTTCAGTTCCCCTCTCTTTCTTATGGAGATTTTTTCTCTCATGAAGACCGTTCTTTTCTTCTTGATCTTGCAAAATTTTCTATTCCCGTTTTTTGGGTAGATCAAGTAAGCGGTCAAGTTTTGCGCTATACTCCTAAACCCGATAAAGATTCAGGAATGTTCGTCCCTTTGCCCCTCATTGATATTTTCATGAAAGCTACCGTCTTTGGCATTTACGGCTCAAACCTAATTGAAGGCAATTTTGAGAATGAGCTCAAACAATTGCTCCAAGGAATCAAAGAAATGCAAAACACATGTAATCATCCTCTTCTAAATAAAGATACCCCAATCGCTATGGTCACAGGCGGAGGACCGGGTGTCATGGAAGTTGGAAACCGAGTAGCCAAAGACTTAGGCATTCTTTCTTGCGCAAACATCGTCGACTTTAGGTTAAAGCACGACAGCTTCGTCAACGAGCAAAAACAAAATCCCTATATCGAAGCTAAAATGACCTACCGTCTCGATAGACTTGTTGAAAGACAAGCGGAATTTCATCTCGATTTCCCCATTTTTCTCATGGGAGGCATCGGAACTGACTTTGAATATTGTCTAGAAGAAGTCAGAAGAAAGGTGGGTAGCGGCACAATCACTCCCATCCTGCTATTTGGTCCTAAAAGCTACTGGCAAGAAAAAATTACGAGCAGGTTCCACAACAATCTCCACCATGGCACCATTACGGGCTCTGAGTGGGTTAGCAATTGTTTCTATTGCGTAGAAACAGCTGCTGCCGGTCTTAAAATCTACCAACAATTTTTCAACAATGCGCTTCCCATCGGCCCCTCCGCACCCATTCCCAAAGACGGCTTCGTCTCTTAGAAGCCCCAGGAGAAGCCCACTTCAGTATATTTTGTACGGATGTTAAAAAATTGTCCCTCGAATGAGTACCCTTGATGGTAATCTACGTAGAAGCGCATTTTACGGCCAACACCCTGTAATTTGCTGAGCTCATAGCCGAGTTTATAAGTAGCATTCATGTTCCAGTTTTGCTGCTGCCAGTTTTGAATATCGACTGCAAAAAAAGGGGTTCCAAAAAGGCGCTGATAATAAAGTTTTTTCCCAAAAAGGCGAATCTCTGTTCCATATTCAACATACAAAGCCTTGATAGGAAAAGATTGATCGCTATGAAATACCCATCCTCCACCCCCATAAATACGCAAGTGAGGAGAAAACTGATAGGAAGTGAAAAAGTCAAGCGCTTCAAAGCTTGGATTTTTTCTCTTTTTGATATATTTAGGATGATTCACAAGAAACTCATCTCCTAGATGAGAAGAAATATGGTACACTCTTAAACGAAATGACCATCTGTCAAATGCATACGTTAAAGGTAATCCACAATAGTAGTCTGCGTTGACAAGTTCACATGTCTCACCATTTTTATGAGGCACATCGCTATAATTAAACACCGCCCAAACAGCTGCTTCAATCCCGATCTGCATGTCACCATGCCAGAAAAAAACATCCTTCCAGCGAAAAATCGGAAACTCATCACCAAGAGAAATCGATGCGGCCACATTTCCAACAACATGATCATCAAAACGCATCGCAACAGCGTAAACGGGCTGACGAGGGTTGGCTACAAAAGGTTGAAAAAGAAGCGTGGACTGAGGAAACCAGATCCCATTAACTCGTGGATGCTCGACATAATGCTCTCTTTGAGAAAGCTCCTCTTCAGTAAGTTCCTTCACTTCAACCGATTTTACATCGGGAAGATCTCGAACAAAGGTGACAATACTATTTGCAACGAGTCCATTTTTTGGCAAGTTAGCAAGATAAACGTGATGATCTTTTACAGTGACGATGACGTTATATTCATAAAAGTGAACATCGATGAGCGCCTGGATATACCCTTCAAGATAAGGGTCTGTCGCATCTTCGAAACTCTCTACAGGAAGACTCTCAGCACGTGTGACAAGAAAAATCTGATCTTCATGACCCTCTTCTAGTTCAGCAATAAGAATTTCTTGAACCGGAAGCTCCGCAAACAAACAAAGGCTTGTCATGGCAACCAAAAAACTCTTCATGCCCATCTAGTACTCCTATTTGCCTATATAATTCACGAAATGTTTATACACAAACAAAAATGAAAGTAGACCTCTTTCGAAGGCTCTATGAAGACCAGCCAGGCAAAGAGATTCTAAGCGAACGATTTCGCTCAAAACCCCGTTTGCTTGAGAGCTAGATTCGGAGTGGCTAACATTCCCCAGGTGCGGCGATACGCTTCCGCGCCATGCTGCCCCTCTCTTAGTCCCAGCTATATGCCTCCTGCCTCTTGTCTTGCAACAAAAAAATAAATAAAAAATTTTAAACACATCCCAACTCATTTGAAATAAAGAAGATAAAAACAACAAATCTAATTGTTTTAATTAAATAATTTAATTGATAGGGTCCAAAACAAGGAGGGCTTATGAAAAAATGGCTTGTAAGGACGGTTGTCTTTGCTTTCGTTTTAATCCTTGCAGGAGTGCTCTTGTACGGCCTATCCCAATCAAAAACAAATCAAAATAAGCTTGTTCTATATGGCAATGTCGATGTAAGGCAAGTTGATATTGGATTCCGCGTCTCAGGGCAGGTAACACAACTACTTTATGAGGAAGGAGATCTTGTTAAGAAAGGAGATCTCCTGGCCGTACTCGACCAAACTCCTTATAACAATCTCGCGCAAGAAGCTTTAGCTAATATGAATTCTATTAAAGCCTCTTACGAGAATGCAAAAAAGCTCTTAAAAAGAAGAGAAGAGCTCATCGAAGATGGGGCTGTATCTCAGGAAGATCTCGATAATGCTATTGCTGCGCGTGATGAATTAAAAGCCAATCTTGCACAAACAAAAGCGGCTCTTAAAGTCGCGCTTGACAATTTGGCATATACCGAGGTGTTTGCTCCTACAGACGGCGTCATCCTCACACGCATTAGAGAACCTGGAACTGTTGTGAAAGAATCAGATCCGGTATTTACCCTTTCAGTGACATCCCCTGTTTGGATCCGCGCTTTCGTTGATGAACCCAGCTTAGGACAAATTTACTATGGAATGACAGCAAAAGTAAAAACTGACACAGCAGATGGTCCTGTCTATACAGGAAAAATAGGCTTTATCTCTCCAGTTGCCGAATTCACCCCTAAGACTGTAGAAACATCGCAGCTACGCACTGACCTCGTCTACAGACTGCGAATTTATGTAGACAATCCAGACCGCTACTTAAAACAAGGAATGCCAGTTACTGTGACACTCCGTAAAAGGTCGAATGAAAAACTCTCTCATCACAATCGATAATCTATCAAAAGTATTTCCTAAAAAGGAAACACCATCTCTTGAAAACATCAATTCAAGCCTTCCTAAAGGCCAGATTATCGGAATTGTCGGCCCTGACGGCTCGGGAAAAACAACCTTAATTCGCCTTATTGCAGCACTGCTGCTGCCTACATCGGGAACGATTTCCATTAATGGATATGATAGCGTGCGCGATGCAGAAAAAATTCATGCACTTTCAGGTTACATGCCTCAGAAATTTGGCCTCTATGAAGACTTAACTGTTCAACAAAACTTAAATCTCTATGCGAACTTACGTAATCTTCCCAAAGAAGAATGGTCAACAACATTTCAAGAACTTCTTCGATTTACAGATCTCGCCTCTTTTACAGATAGACTTGTAAGAGATCTCTCAGGAGGAATGAAACAAAAGCTTGGCCTTGCATGCGCTTTAATCAAAAAACCAACGCTGCTTCTTTTAGATGAACCAAGTGTTGGGGTCGATCCGATTTCTCGAAGAGAACTCTGGAGCATGGTCGAAGCTCTTGTTAAAGAAGGAATCACCGCGATCTGGAGTACTGCTTATCTCAATGAAGCAGAAAATTGCTCAACCATCTTACTTCTAAACGAAGGAAAACTGCTTTTTTACGGTACACCAGCGACTCTTACAAAAAAAGTCGAAGGTCGTGTTTTTAAAATTACGAACATACAGGGAAACCGCAGAAACTTACTGACAAAATTACGCCAAGACCCTTCCGTTCTCGATGGAGTGATTCAAGGAAGAGACATTCGTATCGTCCTTAAAGAAAATGCACAGGCTCCGCAAGAAATAACGCTAGAGCCACTTGCCCCAAGATTTGAAGATGCTTTTATTGATATTCTTGGCGGCGCTTCATGCTCTGTTTCAGAACTAGCATTTCATGCAGAAGAAATTAAAGGTAAAGGAGAAGATGCCGTCATTGCAGAAAACCTCACCAAAAAATTTGGATCTTTTACTGCAGCAGATCATATCTCTTTTACAGCTAAAAGAGGGGAAATTTTCGGCCTTTTAGGGCCCAATGGCGCTGGAAAATCTACAACTTTCAAAATGCTTTGCGGCCTTTTACGCCCAACATCAGGAAAAGCTGTGATTAATGGAGTCGATCTTCAAAGTGCACCGGCAGAAGCTAGATCCCACATCGGCTATATGGCGCAAAAATTCTCTCTTTATGGATCTCTTAGCGTAAAACAAAATCTCGATTTTTTTGCGAGCGCATACAATCTCTCAAATAAAGCTAAAAAAGATGCCATCGATAATATGGTAACAATTTTCAAGCTGCAGCCTTATTTCAACCTTACAGCAGAGATGCTTCCCCTTGGATTCAAACAACGTCTTTCTCTTGCTTGTGCTACCATGCATCATCCTAAAGTTCTCTTTCTTGATGAACCGACATCCGGTGTTGATCCCATTACCCGAAGAGAATTTTGGACACACATTAACGGCCTTGTAGAAAAAGGGGTTTCTGTGATGGTGACTACCCACTTTATGGATGAAGCAGAATACTGCGACAGGGTCGCGCTCATCTACCGTGGAAAAATCATCCACATCGGAACGCCCGATCACTTAAAAGAAATCGCGCAAACACAAGAGCATCCCAATCCAACCTTAGAAGACGCGTTCATTAAGCTCATCGAGGAACACGGCAAATGAAGCATTTGAACGCCCTCATCCACAAAGAGTCGCTCCAAATCATCCGCGATCCGAGCAGCATCCTCATTAGCGTTGTCCTCCCTCTTATTCTTCTTTTCATTTATGGGTTTGGCGTTTCTCTAGATTTGGATCACCTCCGTATCGGTTGCGTTCTAGAAGACACAGCGCCAGATGCCATTAGTTTTGCAGAGTCTCTTACAAATTCCCGCTATTTTGATGTAAAAATCGTAAGAGACAAAAGAGAACTTTTGGATGACATGGCAAAAGGCGCCATTCGCGGCTTCGTCGTCATCCCTTCCTATTTTTCTTCATTTAAGAATAGGCCTGATACCATCGCCCCCATCCAAGTCATCGCAGATGGAAGCGAACCTAATACCGCACTTTTTCTACAAAATTACGTTCAAGGTGCTTTTGAAGTCTGGCTAAAAGAAGAGGCTATGACAGATGATTTAAAAGGACTTTCCCTTATTGAGATGCAGATACGCAACTGGTACAACGAAGAGCTAGAAAGTAGATATTTTCTTCTCTCTGGATCTCTTGCCATCATCATGACCCTCATCGGCACCCTACTTACAGCCCTTGTTGTTGCAAGAGAGTGGGAAAGAGGAACGATGGAAGCGCTCATTGCCACTGAAGTTTCCATAAAAGAGCTAATCCTTGGCAAAGTGATCCCCTATTTTATCTTAGGGATGATCTCCATGGTAATCTGCGTCTTCATCTCAGTTATCGGCTTTAGCCTTCCTTTACGCGGCTCTTTGTTTTTTCTGTTTCTTGATTCTGCAGCATTTTTATTAAGCGCTCTTAGCATCGGTCTTGCGATTTCAACATTTGCTAAAAACCAGATCATCGCCTCTCAAATCGCGATTATTTCAGGATTTTTACCGGCCTATATTCTGTCTGGATTTCTTTTTGAAATCAAAAGCATGCCCCTTCCCATTCAATGGCTCACTTACGTCATGCCTGCAAAATATTTTGTTCAGTGCTTGCAAACCTTATTTCTTGTTGGCAATGTAAAAAAAATTGTGCTTGTAAATCTTATACCCATGCTAATCATCGGCCTGCTTTTTTTCTTCATCACAACACGCACCATGGTCAAGAGGCTCGATTAATATGCTAAATCGTATTGCAGCACTTGTTTGGAAAGAACTTCTAGCTGTCTTAAGTGATAGAAAAAGCCGCCTTTCCATTTTAGTCCCCCCTATTATTCAACTCCTCATTTTTGCCTTTGCAGCAACTCTTGATGTTAAAAATGTGCCCATTGGCATATTAAACAAAGATAATGGAAAAGAGGCTTTTGAACTTGTGCAAAGATTTCATGGTGCGCCCACTTTTTCTCATATTGTCTACCTTAAAGGACAAGAAGAGATAGCTCCTTTTATTGATGAACAAAAAGGCGTCATGGTCATCGTGATCGATGAACAATTCTCTCGTAATCTAGATGCTGAAAAATCTGCAGAAGTACAGCTTCTTCTTGATGGAAGAAAATCTAATACAGCACAAATCGTCTCTGGGTATGCAGCAACAATTGTAAACCAATTTGGCGCAGAACTTGCAGAAAAAATGAAAGTTAAACAGCAAAATGTCAGGCTCATTCCTAGATATTGGTACAACCCCAATCTCTTGTATTACTGGTATAACATAGCATCTCTTGTGGGGACCCTTGCCATGCTCACCTGTCTTGTCGTCACAGCGCAGTCTGTTGCAAGAGAGCGCGAGCTTGGCACATTCGATCAGTTGCTTGTTTCTCCATTACAACCGATCGAAATCCTTTTTGGAAAAATTATTCCCGGCATTTTGGTAGGCGCCCTTGAAGGGATATTCATGATGGCAGTCGGCGTTTTTCTTTTCAGTATTCCCTTTACAGGCTCGCTTTTTCTTTTTTTATTAAGCCTTCTTGTATTTGTAAGCGCGATTAGCGGCGTCGGTCTATTCATCTCTTCACTTTCAACAACACAGCAGCAAGCAACACTTGGCACTTTTATATTTATCATGCCAGCGGTTCTTCTTTCAGGATTTGCAACCCCAATAGAAAACATGCCCACATGGCTACAGCCCGTCACTTACATCATTCCCTTAAAATACATGCTCGTCATTTCTAAAGGACTTTCCATGAAAGCAATGCCCGCGCATATTGTTTTTAACAATATCTGGCCGATGATCCTCATTGCTTTATTCACCATTACAGGAGCTGGCCTCTTTTTCCGCAGGAGGATTGCATGAAACGCCTGTTACTTTGCCTTATTTTAGGAGGATGTATGGTAGGTCCTAACTATAAACCACCAGAAAATACTGTCTCCGATCAGTGGAAAAGTCTGTCAAACACCTCCTTTGCAGAAGAACAACCCCTTACTGATTGGTGGAAACACTTTGAAGACCCCCTTCTTGATACCTATATGGAAATGGCAGCGCTGCATAATAAAGAGATCCTTGTGGCGGAGGCTAATATCTTGCAAGCAAGGGCTCTTCGTATGGTTGCAGCTTCCTCTTTCTATCCTCAAATTGAATCCAACATCAACGGAACCAAAACCTATTTCAGCAAAAACGGTCCCGTTTTTGCGGGAAACTCCCTGACACAAGGCCCCTCTGCTACAACAGGCCTGCCCTTTCAAATCCAAATTCCCCAAATCCAACCCCTCTATAACGCCCTCATCGATGCTTCCTGGGAAATCGATCTTTTTGGAAAAACACGCCGCACCGTCCAGATGGCAAATGCAAATTATGAAAGCACTATCGAAACTAGAAATGACATTCTTGTTTCAATTCTCGCAGAAATTGCAATGAATTACATGGAACTCCGTAAAAGCCAAAAAAATGCCGAGCTCATCCAAAACAAAATAACGCTCACAGAAAAAGAAGAAAAACTTAGCCGAAAAAGATTCAAAAAGGGATTTACAAACAAGATCGATCTAGAAACTATCCAAGCAAAACTCGCCTCTATCCAAGCAGAACTACCCAATGTCACAGCAGAAATCTACCGATCGATCTACACCCTTTCCGTTCTAACAGGCAATCCCCCTGAAACTTTAGTTGAACAACTCCTCCAAGCCAATCCCCTCCCAAAACCACCAAAAACAATTGCAATAGGAATCAGATCAGATCTTCTACGTAGGCGCCCAGATATTCGCCGCACAGAAAGACAACTCGCCATGGCAACGGCCAATGTCGGCGTTGCTGTCGCTTCCTTCTTTCCCTCGGTCGTCCTCAGCGCCGACGCAGGACTGCAATCCCTGAAACTCAGCAACCTATTTAACATGCAAAGCAAAACCTGGGACTTTGGCGGCAACATCGGCATACCCATCTTTCAAGGAGGAAGCCTTGTCGGTAATCTAAGATCAGCCGAAGCTGCGACAAACGCCGCTGCCTACACCTACCAAGAAACAATCCTAAAAGCTCTTCAAGAAACAGAAACCGCCCTCATCGCCTACTCAGAAGATCAAAAAAAAGAACGCGACCTATTCCACAATACAGAACACCTACGCACCATCAAAGAACTCACAAATAAGCGCTATAAAAAAGGACTCTCTAATCTCCTTGACCTCATCGAAGCCGAACGCGCCCTCATCCTCTCCGAGCAAAACCTACTCACCTCGGAACTCCGAACACTCCTCGACCTCATCACCCTCTACAAAGCCCTCGGCGGCGGCTGGCAACCAGATAATATGCTGCAAACTCTATAGAATAGACTTCACTGCCTACTTAAAAAGATTTTAAAGAGCGCCTCTTTGCCTTAATGCGGATCGAATCTGTTCTGTTGATTCAAACAAGATTGCGTCAATTCCAAGCTTCTGGGCGCCTTCAATGTTTTCAGGCAAGTCGTCAATAAAGACAATCTCCTTAGCAGGAAGCGCAAGCTTGGTTAAAAGAAATTCGTAAGCCTTTAGATCAGGTTTTTCAATGCCGATCTCAAAAGAAAGAATACACGGATCAAAAGGTTCATAAAACCCAATTTCACGAATGATTCTTGCAAAACGCTCATCAATATTAGAAAGAAGCGCAACGGAAATATGCCGTTCTTTTAACTGCTGCACTAAAGTAAACATCTCCTGATTAATCCCAATGCCATCTTTCATTACTGCTTTAAAAGATTCACCCCAGTTAAGAGGCAATTTAATCCCCTTTTCCTGCGCATAAGAGATCCAAAATTCTTCATCCGTTTTCCCCTGTTTTATGGCGAGCCGCTTTTCTTCATTTACCCTTTCAAAATCAGCTCTCGACAAATCAAACGACTCTCTTAAAAAAGAGATGATAATTTCTCGATTAGGCTCTCCCGTTAACACTCCACCAAAATCAAACACAACAGCTTGAGGTGCTCCAATGAGCGATGTTGCTGCAAGTGTTGATGCAAGAAAAGAGGATATTATTTTTTTCATTAAGTTTTCTCCTTTAAAGTTTCGTGAAAAGAGGCTTCTCAAATTTTGCATCCGCTTTGTGTATATCCCCACATTGTCTTCAAAAATCGGTTTCAGATCCATCCAAAAAAATAAAATTGAAACGCCTGTGATCTTGCCTACAAACATCTCGTAAGATAATGATTTTTTTGGATAATGAAAAAAGATTTAATATTTTAAAAGGGTGCATGTGACAAAGTTTTCATTTAAGGAAGTAGCTCCCTGCTTATTTGCCATCTTCATCGATGTTTTAGGATTTGGGCTTGTAGCGCCTCTTCTCGTCTCTCTTTTCACCACACAAGAACATAACATCTTTCATATTACTTCCTCGACTTTAAGCTATTTTTACCTAGGTGTAACGCTTGCGCTGTACCCTCTACTGATGTTTTTCGGCACATCTTTTATTGGCGATTTATCCGATATCATCGGAAGAAAAAAGACTCTGCTTTTGAGTATGCTTGGGATGGCGATTGGTTTTTGTTGCATGAGTCTTGGAATCAGAGCATCAAGCTTCTCTCTTTTTCTATTCGGAAGAGCCCTATCCGGCTTTGTTGCTGCAAGTCAATCTGTTGCTTTAGCCACCATCTCTGATTTGAGCACAAAAGAAAACAAAGCTCTGCATTTAAGCTACGTCGCTCTCATTCAGTGTACCGGATTTGTCGTAGGGCCGCTCATTGGCGGTGTGCTTGCTACTACAGCGTTTTATATTCCTTTTTTATGGGCAGCCTTTTTTGCGTCTGCAGCTTTTCTTTGGATCGCTTTTTCCTTCGAAGAAACTTTTCTGAAAAAAAGCAGCAGAAAAATAAGCATCACCCGCTTTTTACATGTCTTTATTGAAGCTTATCAAGACAAACGGATTAAAAATTTAAGTGTCGCATTCTTAATGATGCAGATTGGCGTTGGTCTTTACATTCCCATTATTTTAATTCTTTTGACCACTGAATTTAATCATCCCCTCCTTTTTTTAGGTTTATTCAATGGATATTTGGGCGTTGGATTTGCTTTAGGACTACTCTTTGTTCTTCCCCGTATGCTCAAGCGCTTTAAAATTGAAAGGATCGTTTACATCGCACTCATAACAACTCTTCTTGCTCAATTTTTCTCATCCATTGCCCGCTCTGAAAAATTCATATGGCTCCTTGGCTTTCCTTGGGCAGTTGCTGTTGAAATTGCCTTCTCTGGAATGTTCACATCCTTTTCAAATGCTGCAGATAAAAACTCTCAAGGATGGGTCATGGGAATCTCCGTTGCCATCATGGCCATCGCCTGGGCCATTGCCGGCTTTTCCGCCCAGCTCGTCCCTCTATTTGGAACACACGCCCTTATCTTCATAGGAAGCGTTTTCCTCGCAGCAAGCGCTCTACTTATGAAAAAATATTGCTCTCAGCATTCTATTTAACATATTTATAATCAGTTAATTATAACTTTAAAATTAAGTTTATTAAATTGATAGTTAAAGCTTTAATTTATATAATTAAACAACAATTTAATCAATAAAACTTAAGAGCGTTAATATGTCATTAGATTCTATTAAATCTACAGCTATTGTTCTTTATACCTCTCAACAATACCGTTCTGTACACCCTAATATTCACATAGAAAAGTTACACGATCTCTTCATGAAGAGATCTTTTAAAACACAAGTAGCAGATTGCCGCTTGTCCGCCATTTCAGTGAGAGCATTTCCCGTTTCTGCGTATTATCCAGGAGGAGGTGCCAGCAAGGTGATTTGGGTTTCTTTATTAGAGTTCTTCTAAAACCTCGGTAATTTTGGGAAGCTAAAATTTGTGAAGCCAAA
>JAZKBL010000048.1:0-11536 GCA_040388665.1 Chlamydiota bacterium | reverse complement strand
TCCTGTAAGGACGACATTTAACTAACAATGCCGTCCTTACAGGACTCTGAATTTGTGGTTGATCACTTCCCGGGCCTCTCGCTACGCTTCGACCCGGGCTATATCATTACGGCCCTCTGGGCCTTCGAGTTCTCTTTTTGCGGGCTCCCCCTAAAGCCTACGCTACACAAAATACAGTTCTCTTATGTAGCACTGGCTTTAGCCTGTGATTCAGAGCGTGCCGCACAAGCGCAGCTTGGCAGAACGCGGGAAAAAGATAGAGCTTAGGGGCTCTGGTTGCGGTAGTTGGGATAATTGGGATCGGCTTCGTAGAGGATATTGTAGGGGCGGGGCTGCTCGGTTTTGGTGCGTTTGCTAACGACTTGACCCTCTGAAATGGTCAGGTAGTAGTGGTTTTCGATGACAGTCTGATTGCCTAGGTTAATTCTTTCGATGTATTCGTACTCTTTTTTGCCATCTTTGAGGTCATAGATGGCGTACGGCTCGCCCGCTTCTACGACGAGTTGGTCTTTTGGTGTTCCAAGGTCGATGTTTTCAAATGTTTCATAGGTCATCATCGATGTTCTTGAGAAGCACGCTGTAAGAAAAAGAAGAGCAAATAAGCTTTTTTTCATTGTGTTCCCCGTTTTGCTGCTGCTGGCTGCCAAACCTTTCCTTGAATAATCGTGCGGAACTCGTCGCTACTGGAATACTCGGCACGCATAAGATAACTGCCATCAGACTGTTTTTCGTAAAATTCAAATCCATCAAATCCGAGCTCGCTTACGCGAAATTCCCAAGCAATCACATTCTCATTGACGATCCCCTTGCCTTGAACGCGTCCAAGAGCTTGGTTCTCTAACTCGATCGCAAAGTTGTTGTGAGATAAATCATAAAACAAAAATTGATTTAACATCACCTCGGAAAGGCCTTTAATTTGAACTTCTTGGACACATTCGATCTTTCCGGAAGCATCTGGATGAGATACATTCCAGCGGGTGAAAAACTTAAGATTTTCATCCATCATGTTGAGGATGATCTTCCCTTCGCCAATCCATGCGTTGGGACTTAAAATAAAAGGGTGATTATACACTAGACCTCTTTCTAAATTCCATTTGTTTGCTAAAAAACCTTAGTTGTCTATTAAAACATAAACCTTCTGCTATAAATACTTTGCAAAATGCCAAGAGCCGTCATCGTTGCCAAGACGGAAGATCCTCCATAGGAAACAAGGATAAGCGGTACCCCCGTAATAGGCAAAAACCCGCACATCATCCCCATATTTACGATAACATGCACACCTAAGTATACTGTAATCCCAGCGGATAATAAACGTCCAAATCGATCTTTTGCAACAGCTGTCACCTGAAAGCTAAAATAAATTAAACCGAAAAAAAAGATGATCAAGAAAAAAATGCCAACAAGGCCAAACTCTTCTCCAAAGGCGGGAAATACAGAGTCTGTATAGCCAAAGGGAAGCCATTGTCTAGCTGTAAATTCTGATTTATGCCAGCCGCTGCCCCAGACGCCACCCAAAGCTAAAGCCATTTGTGCTGCTTTTTGATGATAGGTATCCGGGCTTAAGCGTTCATATTGGTATTCCTTCAAAAATTTTGTTGCAATAGGACGCATTTCTTCATGTGAAATGTATCCTAAAAACATCAAAAGAACGAAAAGCAAAGCCGCCATAGCGCCAACTGTCATACAAAAAACCACTTTCTTTTGAATCCCCCCAAAATAAAACATGACAAGAGCTATCGGATACAAAACAAGAGCTGTTCCAAGATCGGGCTGTTTGAGGATCAAAAGAAAAGGCACGAGCACGATAAGGGTTGCTACAATGACCGATCTTTTTTGCCCTGCCCCCTTTTCTTTTTTTTCTAAGTACCAACTTAAAGCTAAAACAACAATGAGTTTTGCATATTCTGAAGGTTGAAGGGTACCCCCAATGAAGGGAAGCCTGTACCACCTATGCACATTTTGGATCGGGGTTGTAAAAAAAAGGCCGAAAAGAGACCCAAGTGTCACAAAATAAAGCACCCAGGTCCAACTGCGCAGCTTATGATAATCAAAGCCTGCAAAAAAAATGTAAACGATGCTGCCAATAGCAAACCAGCGCAGCTGGCTTTTTGCAAGCGGCGTCCAAAAAGTTTCTTCGCCAAAATCAACCAACTCTTGTGTCGTAGAAGAAATCACAAGGAGACTAATTCCCATTAATGCGATGATAATGGGCAGCGTTCGAAAGTCGATTTTACGTAAAAATTGGTGATTCCACATAGCGCGAATAGTTTGGTTTAAGTATACTTGATTGCTATAATCTTCAATTTACCAGAATTATGGAAAGATTTAAAAGTATCTACTACATCCACTTCGACTCTATTGACTCTACGAATACTTGGGCCAAACACCATGCCCACGAACTCGATAGACAACAACTCACATGCATCACAGCGATGGAACAGACAGCCGGTAGAGGACGGTGGAATAGAAAATGGATCTCTCCTAAAAATCAGAATATCTACGCAACGCTCTATTTTTGTCTTCCAAGATCTTGCACTTACATTCATAATTTAGGACAAATTCTCTCTTTATCTTGCGCAACCGTTCTAAAAAAAAAGGGATTTTCTCCTGAAATTAAATGGCCCAATGATCTGCTTCTCTCAGGAAAAAAAATTGCAGGAATCCTCACAGAGCTTGTTGTTTTTAACGATTATTTCGGCATCGTCCTTGGAATCGGCATCAACACCAATATGACGCAAGAGCTCTTGGAAACAATCGATCAGCCAGCAACATCTCTTGCACAGCTCAGTGGCCAAACATGGACCATTGAGCAAATCTTAGAGCCGCTTTTGCAACAATTCATTAAAGATCTTGCAGAGCTTGTAGATCAGGGATTTAAACCATTTCAAACGACTTATCAAGATCTTTTGGCCTACAAAGGAAAAATCATCTCTTCGCATGATGGCTTAAAGCACATCTCCGGCACATGTTTGTCTGTAAATGATGAGGGAAGGCTCAATCTCCTTCTTCCTTCAGGTGAAATTCTCGAGCTTACCGCCGGCGAAATCAAATTTACGCCTTCTCATACATCATACTAATACCATGCGTAAAAAAAGTGGTCAAAGTGAAAGGCTCTTATAAGTTTAGAGACTTCATGTCTGGAGTTACCTGTAAATCAGGGTGCACTTTGGTACGCAGAATTTGCTGGATGGCGCTTAATGTAGCACCTGTTGCAGAATAGCAGGAAGTACAAGAGCCTTGATAAGCAATAATCACTTCTCTGTTTTGAAGAATATCGACTACCTCTACTCCCCCTGCGTCAAGTTCAACGTAAGGGCGGATATCTTGAGCTATCACTTCTTCAAGAACAATTACTTGAGTTTTTAAGGGAAGTTCATCCCAACCGGGATAGAGAGTGGCCTCCCCTCCCTCAGAATGAACTGGCGGCGCTACATACACATCATGATAAGGGATGTCTGTACACGTCTCTACCGCATTTTCAATAGCCTCTAAAACAAGGTTAAGCAGGGAAGATACTTCTTCAGGAAACGCGGGATCATCTGTTTTATCGCGTAGATGTTTATCGATCAAATCTGCTGTAATTCTCATCGACTGCACATAACTTTTGCGCAATAAAAGATCGCATGCGGCGTCGGCTGCACCAATGAGTGCTGCCGGTCCAAAAACTTGAAACTTAGCATCAGCGATGATGCCATCATTCTCATCAACAAGCAGATAGAGCTTAATCTGCGCGCCAAGTGTCAATGTTCCTTGAATGCCGATAGCAAGACGCATTTCATGACGCTCAGCATCTTCTTCATTAAAAACACCAATGTTGCGTGGATTTTCGATCCTAGACGCGAGCTTACGGCTATATCTTGAAGGAACGGGAAGCGGAATAAAACGGGAAGAATTCTTCACAAGACAAGCTCCTTTGACCATGGGCGGATTTTCTTTACAAGATCCACAATCTCTTGAATAGCAAAATCTATTTGGGACTCCGTCGTATCATAAGAAAGGCTAAACTGCAGCGCTGTCTGTGCAAGAAAAGGATCTATGCCGTATGAAATCAAAATAGAGGAAAGACTTGGGAAGTAACCGCCGCCTTGCGATGCGTGTATCCCTCTTTTTTGCAGCAAATAATGCAGCGTATCACTTGCAATGCCGGGAAATGCAATGACACAAGAGTTTGGAAGGCGTTCCACATTTTGGAAAAAAACGTGAGTCTCTTTAATTCCTTCTTGAATCCCTTTTTCTAGCTTATCTCTTAACCTGGCTGTCTCTGTTGAAAGGTAGTCGAAATTGCACATCAATGCATCAAGAGATTTAACAAGCGCTGCGAGCTCTATGTGGTTAGGCTCTTCGTTTCTCTCAATTAACAACGAAGATTTTGCGAAGAAGCCGCCGGTTCCCACAGGTGCTTTAAGAAAGGCTCCATCAAACGAGAGAAAATCGATATCAAGGTCAGACAAGCGGAAAAAAAGTGCGCCAAGAGCAAATGTTGCATCAAGATGCAACCGAATGCCGTTTTGTTTACATACATCAGCTATTTCATGCACGGGCTGAATCACGCCCGTAAGACCATTTACCCAGGACAGAGAAAGTAAGCTTGTTCGTGGACGAACCGCTTCTATGAGCACTTGTTTTGCCAACTGTCCTTGTTCATTGAGGGGAAGTTTTTTAGCCCCCCATCCGAGAAGCTCTATCTGTTTTAATACATGCTCTGTATGTGTTTCAGATGACTCAAGAGTAAGCACATGATTTTTTCCTGTCTCACGGACAACATTTAGATGATGAGAGAAAAAAATTTGATTTAAAGAGGAGTGAGAGCCTCTTGTAAAATAAAAACAGTCCTCTTTTGAGGCGCCGAGTAGTGCGTAAATTGCCTGCAAACTCGTGTTGACTTCCCTAGGAAATGAGGGGAAAGAAGATGCGTTTAGATAGATCTGTAGCATACACCTTGATCATAATTATAAAAAAGAGGAACGCCTGTTGCGATCTCAAGTTCAACTACCGCCTCTTTTGAAAGGTTTTCAAGGTACATAACAATAGCTCGAAGAGAATTGCCGTGGGCGGAGATGAGAACATTCTCTCCTTTTTCAAGACGAGATAGAATTTTTTCTTTAAAGAAAGGAAGGGTTCTTTCCGCTGTCATCGCAAGGCTCTCTCCAACAGGCGGCGCGCAATCAAAGCTGCGACGCCAAATCTTTACTTGAGCCTCTCCATATTGATCCATCGTCTCTTGCTTGTTTAATCCTTGAAGAGCGCCATACATTCTTTCGTTAAGCTCCCATGCTGCGATGACGGGGATGCAGTGGTCTTGAGCTTCTTTACTGTGGATCCGGCCCCATTCTTCAAGACGGCCTTCCCCTGTATGAAGCATGTAAGGAACTTTGTCTGCATCGTGGACGCTCATTGCTAAAAACGCAGTCATATGGGACCGGATCAGCGATGAAACGAAAATCACATCAATAGGAATATGGGCGAATTGCTTCCCAGCGTGAAATGCTTCTTGAATTCCCTGTTTACTTAAAGGGACATCTACCCAGCCAGTAAACAAATTACGTTGATTCCAGGCCGATTGGCCATGTCTTAATAAAATCAGTTTCGCCATGCGCTTATGATATCACCTCTCAAGAATATTTCGAATTGTTATTTTATCTATTACCAGATATGATATTCGCCATGACTGTAAAAAATCGTTTAAGTAAAGTTTTAGCTGCAGCTGGCGTTGCTTCTAGAAGAGCCTGTGAAGAACTCATTTTTGAAGGCAGAGTCCGTGTTAATGGAGCGGTTGTCCGCGTCCCTCAGACACTTGTCTCTTTAGATAAAGACAAAATTCTTGTTAACGGCAAAGAGATCAACCATGTGGAACAAAAAGTTTATTACTTACTTAATAAACCAAAAGGGTACGTGTGCTCCAATACGCGCATCGGAACTAAAAAAATCATTATAGATCTTTTCGAGGATCTCCCCTATCGCCTCTTTACTGTTGGCCGTCTTGATCGAGACACCACAGGGCTTCTTATCGTCACAAATGACGGCGCTTTTGCAAATCAGGTGATCCATCCTTCTGCAGATTTATCCAAAGAATATCTTGTCAAAACAAGCCAAGAAATCTCTCATGAACATCTCATGACGATCAGCGAAGGCACTCTGATTGAAGGGATTTGGGTAAAACCTGAACGTGTGACAAAAGTACGTAAAGGGACGCTTAAAGTTGTCGTCAAAGAGGGAAAAAAACGGGAAGTGAGAATCCTCGTTGAAAAATGTGGTCTAGATATTCTCGAGCTTTCAAGAATCCGCATTGGGGGGCTGCTGCTCGGACCACTACCCCTCGGCACATGGAAAGAAATGACGGAAAATGAAAAAAAAGCCATCTTCTCTTGAAAAATATAACAAAGACACGGCCAAAGACACGGCCAAAGACACGGCCAAAGACACGGCCAAAGACACGACCGAGGACACGGCAATCCTGATTGCCGCATGGAGAAAACTTTTAAAGCTAGAGATCGGGCCTCTTGATCGTTTACAAACGCGCGAATTTAGATCTCTTACAGCTGCAGTTGAGCGTCTTCATAAAGAAAATCATTTTTCTGATAGAGAGCTTTTAGGTGCTTACTTGCTCTATGATTTCCAGCTCCACTTAGCGCAAGCGACAAGTCTTCTCAAAGAGATTCCCGTCTTTTCAAAATACAACCTCGGACGCGTTCTTGATTTAGCGTGCGGCACAGCCCCTTTTGCTCTTGCGGCTTTGAGAGCTGGGGCTCGAGAAGTAGTGGGGCTTGACAATAGCTCCGATGCTCTTAAAGTTGCAGGCGAAGTATGTGGAAAAATGGGATTCCCCCTTTCTCTCAGACAGCATGACTGCCGCAATCTCAACTTCCCAACAGAGGGCAAGTGGGACCTCATTACCATTGGCTACGCGCTCTACGAACTGACAGATGATCCTGTTTTCTACATCAAGCGTCTTATGTCTTATCTTTCTGACGATGGATATCTTTTAATCGTCGAGCCGTCAAGGCAGGAAGAAAACAACAGGCTCTTAAAATTACGCGATGCTTTAAACCAAGAGAACATCCCTATCCAAGCTCCTTGCATATGGAGAGGAAATTGCCCAGCACTCAAATCTGGAAAATCTCCATGCTACGCGCAAAGACCTTTTGAAAAACCTCCTCTTGTTAAAGAGATTCAGCGCTCTTTAAAAATCAATCTCAGCTCACTTAAAATGTCTTATCTTCTTTTAAGAAAGAACCCTCTTCCAAAACCTTCAAGACCTCTTTATAGAGTTGTAAGCCCACCTGTAGAAACATTTCGCGGCACAAGATTTTTCTTATGCGGCAATGAAGGGCAAAGAACACTCGGAAGCGCACTTAAAGTGCATCCAAAACATGCACGCGCCTTCGAATATATCCAAAGGGGTGATGTGATTTCTGTTCAGGATGCTATAGAAAGAAATGATGATTTTGAAGTGTCTGAAGAGACAAAAATAAAGCTAGAAGCTCCTTGTGATAAACCGGTCCCTAGTGTATAAAGTTCCTTTATAAGACGAGTTTATTATATGCTAACAATCGCTAGACTTTTTGGGAAATCACCTTTTGCGCCACTTCAGACGCACATGAATAAGGTTGCTTGCTGCATCGACAAACTTTCCAAGATTTTTGAAATTCTCATCAAATCTGAATCAGAAAAGATCGAACGGCTGACGCTTGAGCTTTGCGATCTAGAACATGAAGCCGACCTTACCAAAAATGATATCCGCAACCATCTCCCCAAAAGCATCTTTCTTCCTATCGACCGCTCCCATTTTCTTGAAATCTTATCAATACAAGACAGCATTGCAGATAAGGCTGAAGATATTGGAATTCTTCTTTCTCTACGCCCTCTTGAACTCTTTAAAGATTTTGGCGCAGATCTGCTTGGACTTTACAAGAAAAATGTAGAAGTATTTTGGGATGCAAAACGGATTATTGCTGAAATCGATGAGCTTCTTGAATCCTCGTTTGGAGGTATCGAAGCTGAAAAAGTCAAATCTATGGTTGAGCAAACCGCATTTAAAGAACATGAAGCCGACCGAATGCTCCGCGCTTTCATGAAGCGGCTATTCACACATGGAGAACAACTTTCTACACCCGCTTTTTATTTATGGGTGCGTTTGACAGAAGAAATTGGAAACCTCTCTCAACTGTCTGAAAAACTTGCTAATCGCATTCGTATGATTTTAGAGCTCAAATAACGGAATGACTGTAGAAACGATCCTAGAAATTCTTGTACTTGCCATCGGCTTTTATATGGCCTGGAACATCGGCGCTAACGATGTATCCAATGCGATGGGGACCTCTGTGGGATCAGGGGCGCTGACACTGCGTAGAGCGGTGTTCGTAGCAGCTATCTTAGAATTTTCCGGCGCCTATTTTGTCGGATCCAACGTTTCTGAGACGATGCAGCGAGGCTTAATCGACACAAGCCTTTTCCTAACAGAGCCCACGTTACTTATCTTAGGCATGTGCGGAGCGCTGCTTGGTACAAGCGTATGGCTGCAAATCGCGTCCTATTTTGGATGGCCTGTTTCAACAACGCATGCGATCGTCGGCTCTATTTTAGGTTTCGGCTGCTTGATTGGCGGTGTTGAAGCGATTCAATGGGAGGAAACCGCCTCCATTGCAATCAGCTGGGTGCTCTCTCCCTTATGTGGCGCTGTGATCGCTTATTTGATGTTCAACATTTTACAGAAAAAGATCCTCTATGCAATGAATCCAACAGAAGCTACCAAACGGATATTGCCGCTCATCTCTTTCATTGTTCTTGGGACTTTCACTTTGAGCCTTCTTTTTGATGGGCTGCAAAAATTTAATCTTTATCTTACCTTTCCAGAAGCTGTCATGATCGCGCTTCTTGTAGGTCTTGTGAGTGCCGGACTCACCTACATTCTCGTAAAACGAGTCCGTGTTGCTAATGAGATTCCCTACCCTGTCTCGCGCCATTTGCCGCAAACAGTTGTAAGCTTAGAAAAAGCAATCAAGCACTTACAAAGAGTCCATGTCACTTCTTTTGATGAGACGCACGCCAGAGTCTCGCAACTACTCGACGAAGTGAAAGATCTTTCTAAAACGATGCGCAAAGAAACAAGCTTTGCAGAACGCTCTTCTGAATACCGGTTTGTTGAAAAAACGTTCAGCTACTTCCAGATCTTAAGCGCCTGCTTCATCGCTTTTGCCCACGGCGCAAACGATGTAGCAAACGCGATTGGCCCTGTCGCTGCAGTGCTTGATGTGATCAAAAATGGAGCAATTTCTGATGTCGCAGTCATTCCTTCATGGCTTCTTATCTTCGGCGGTCTTGGAATCGTGATCGGTCTTGCCACTTGGGGCTGGCGCGTCATTGAAACCATTGGAAAAAAAATCACAGAACTTACTCCAACGCGCGGCTTTTGCGCAGAATTTGGCGCTGCCATCACCATCCTTATCGCATCAAAACTCGGCCTTCCTATTTCAACAACACATTGCCTTGTTGGTGCTGTCCTCGGTGTCGGTCTTGCAAGAGGGATACGTGCACTTAACCTCAGCACCATCAAAGACGTGATCCTCTCGTGGGTTGTTACGATCCCCGCAAGCGCTCTCATGTCAATCCTCTTCTTCTACATCCTCCGCGCCTGCTTTCTCTAAAAGGAAAAGTTGTAATAATCACGTGCTATTTTTATAATAGACTTCTTTCGAAACTCGCCTTGTTTGAAAAAATTGAATTTTTTTGGATAGATCCGAAGCCGATTTTTGAAGACAATGTGGAGGCACATGGCTGAAAAAATCGGTTTTGGAGATGCCAAAAAAAACAATTTTAGCGAACAAATGGGGTTTCGAAAGAAGTCTAATGTCTGCTTAAATTCTAAGAGGACATTTGTGAGCCTATCTCATTATTCTAAGAATTCGCTTTTTACGTCTTTTTCCCTATTTTTCAGAGCTTCTTTTTGGTCTACTTGTTCAAGTATGTCTCGCAAAGAAGTTCTGAAAAATAGAAAAAAATCCATCAAAAATCAAAATCTTGAAATAGTGAGATAGACTCATGGCAGTGCATTTTCCCAAAGACAAAGAGCTGAACATTATCGACAACAACCAACAAATCATCATCCAACCCGTACACTATTCCTACCTTGAAAGAATTTTCCGTACAGCTGTATTCCGCTTTGCTGTAAAAGACAGCGGTCTTTTAGAAAAAGCACTCATCTATTCTTATAAAGTATGTTCAGAACGGACCCTTTTTCCAACAACATTTAATGAAGTAAGAGCTGAAAAATCTTTAGACATTCTTAGAGCTCTTGGAGCAAAAGAACACTTTGTAAAACCAGATGATGGCCAAGCAAACGTGCATATGCTGACCCTTAAAGCTCAAGATTTTGAAGACATTCTCAACTCTTATGGCGCTACTTGGGAGCACATTGAAGTACCGTCTAAACAAGGTATGCAATCCGTTCTAGCCATTGTCTTGCCCGATGCGTCAAGGTGGGATGATGCTTGGGAAAATTATGAACAAAATTGCCTATTAAAAATGGGATGGGTAAAAGATATTGTCAATGTAAGAGGAAAGGAAAGAGAAGTGATCATCACATGCGATACAGCAGGACCTATTTTGCCATCTCAATGGCATGAACATTGTTTTCTCTATACACACTCAACAAGCGGCCCCTTCAGTAGAGATCGCGCGCGCGCGGGGTTCTATTTAGGAATGAAGCAAGATCTCTGTTTTTTTGATAATAGAGGAATAGGAAAAAGTAAGGGAATTCCAACAGAAGCTGGGTTTTATGCAGATATCGATGCTGTATATAAAAAATTAATGGAAACAACTGCTTACGACCCTAAACAACTATGGCTCTCTGGCTACTGTGGCGGTGGTCCTGTTGCAGCTTATCTTAAAGCAAAATTACACAAGCGAGGAATTAATTTTATTGAAGAACAAAGTTTTAGCAATTTTCGAAGAGATTTTATAAACAAACAGCACTCTATTGCAAAACAATTTGCGCTTCATCATATGCGCGCATTATCCAGTAAAAATGCCATAGAAGGTGTTACGCCAGAAGAATGTGACTTTAACGTAGAAACGTTATGGAAAAATTTAGATTACTATGAAGAACCTGCTGGCAAAGTGGTTCTCATCCATGCAACAAATGATCAAAAACTTTCCGATGTTTCTAAAGACATCTACGAGGATGTAGCGAGAAAAGTCAACAAGTCTGTCACAAGAATTCACTTCACATCAGCCCCGAGTAGAGATGCTCACAGCGATGATTTTTTCCGCTACGGCGATGCCAGACAAGAATTCATCAACGCCGTTTTCAGATAAAAAAGTTAATGAATTCAAAGCAATAATTATGATGAAGATTTTTGGGTATGCCCTCATTGTGGGAAAAAAAATCCTGCAACTAGAAATAGCTGTCAGACTAAAGGTTGTCCATTTTATGGAAAACGATAGGAGTAGCTCCTATGTTTAAAGACTGTACAAGCAGAGCGGAGATCAACGCGGAGACGCGGGCATACTTTTACCCATAAGTTTTTTTGACAGAAAA
>JAZKBL010000047.1:0-30788 GCA_040388665.1 Chlamydiota bacterium | reverse complement strand
AATGGTATTTGAAAATTTTATTTCAAGCAAAAGTTGTGGGTAAAAGTATGGACGCAAAGACGCCAAGGCGCAAAGGAAGAAATAAAAAGCAACTCTTGATTCAAGAGGGGATTCGCTTTATGATGGCATCATGCCAGCTAGACCCTATGCTACAGATGTTGTACGTAAATTAAAAGAAGCGGGATTTATCGCCTACTTTGCAGGAGGCTGGGTGCGCGACTATCTCATGAAGCGCCCGTCTGACGACATCGACATCGCAACAAGCGCATCCGTTGAAGAGATCCAAGCACTTTTTCCCAAAACCATTCCTGTTGGCGTCGCCTTTGGCATCATCATCGTCGTTCATGATAAATTCCAATTTGAAGTTGCCACCTTTCGCCAAGATCGAGGCTATGTCGATGGCAGACGTCCAAGCGGCATCGACCCAGCAACGCCCGAAGAAGATGCTAAGCGGCGCGACTTCACAATTAATGGAATGTTCTATGACCCCATCGAAGAAAAACTATTAGACTTTGTGGAAGGACAAAAAGACATAGAAAAAAAGCTCATCAAAGCCATCGGCAACCCGCATGACAGGTTCGCAGAAGATAGGCTCCGCATGATGCGCGCTGTCAGATATTCTACCCGCTTTGATTTCACTATCGAACAAGCAACCTTCGATGCGATCTTGGCGCATGCTAAAGACCTTGTGCCAGCAGTTGCCATCGAAAGGATTTGGCAAGAGTTTAAAAAGATGTCGCAATTTGCCCACTTTGATGAAGGGCTCATCACGCTTCATGAGTTAAAGCTCTTACCTACCATCTTTCCTTCTTTAGAAACGCTCTCTCTTGAAGAGTTAAAAAAACGGGTCAGCACTATTGAACAATTCCCTAAAAATACACCGCCCATCGCAGAGCTTTTAGAACTTTTCCCAGAGAGCTCTCTAGAAAATCTTCTCGAGCTCTCTGAATATCTCAAACTCTCTCGCGGAGAAAAAGAATTTGTCCGCTTTCTCCACCACACAAGATCCTTATTTGCTATGCCAAACGCCTGGCTAGAAAAATTAGAACTAATAGAATGGGCGCAATTCTACGCGCACCCTTCCTCCGAAATCTGTCTTGAAATCTTCGCTGCCCACTATCCACCCGAAGAAAAAACCCATTTTCTCTCTTCTCATGCAACAAGACGACAAACCCTAGAAAAAGCGATTAAGCGCATTCAAGAAAATAACCCCGTAATTAAAGCAGAAGACCTCATGAAACGGGGTATAGCTCCCGGAAAAAAAATGGGAGATCTTTTGCGTGCAGCAGAACGGATCGCCGTGAATCAAAACCTAGAAGATAAAGACGCGATCCTTAAACAGTTAACTCTGGCCTTAAATCGTCTAGGAAGTCAGTTCCATACTTCCTAGCAAAATATAAAACAATTGTATCAATTTCTAGACGAGCAACCTCAAGCTCACGAGGAATTAGATCCTTATCTAACATCTGCTGTACTGTTAACTTATATTTATCTCGAAGTGAATTTATGTCTCTAACAAGAGTTTTATCTCTTAACTCTTTATTAAAAAGATGTGATATTTCATTTTCAATGTCATCAACGACACCAACCCGATCTCCAGTCACTGTAGGTTTAGGAATCGGCTGCTGGCTAGCGCCGGAGTTCGGAACAACGTCATTTTTAGAACCAAAAAGCAAATCAAAATGGCTTAGTACCGCTCTATGTTCACCTGAAAGTTTACTTACATCTGCACCAGAATTAAGTAAACACTGAACAAACTGCACGCTAACATAATAGCCAGGCTTTGTTGGGTGATTTGCCGAACCATCAAGAGTTGCAAGGCCTCCATCAAGAGCCACTTCAAGAGGAGTTCTACACTTACCCAAACATTCACGATTAAGCAATTCAGGCCACTTTTTTAAAAGAATATCAGCAATTTGTACTTTTACTTGTGAAGAAAGCTCAGACCCTATCTCCGCCATCGCACATAGAGGATTATATTTTGTATAATAAACACCCCCATTTACCATAGCCTGTTCATAAAAACTTGAACGTATTAAACACTGAATTGTCTCAATACATCCATACCTACATAGCCACTCTAAACAACTGCTCATACGATCGCGAGTAGAGGCCTGTTCTAATCCCGCTACATAATTTTCCTGAGGAAAAACACGTCCTCCTTGAGACAAAAACTGCATCACCGCTTTCTCATCGTCATTCAAATTTTCACAATCACCTGATATAAAAAAATGGAAGCACACTCTATCTGCTATTATGCGCGCCCTTTCATAATCGACAAGGCTTGCGTCTTTTAGCTTACTTCCCTTTTGACAAAGTGTTCTCAGTTCGCGCAACAGGACCGAAGCCCTACCATTATTGCTATCATCCTGACAAAAATCCCGAGAAAGATTTTGTATTTTATATTCAATTACTGCGATCTCATTTTTTATCACATCCATGTACTCAAGATATTTGTTAGTTATCTCCAACAAACTCTGCTTAGGCGGAAGGTCGTTTTTTTTAGGTGGCTTGAGTTCTGAGCTTGTTTTAGACAGTTCAGATGATCTTGAACGCCCTGAAGATCTTGTTTTTTTTGGTTTTCGGACATGCTCAATTTGTTTTGTTTTCAGAGATGAGGGGGTTTTAGCAAAGCAACGAAAACAACCTGCAAAACAATTGCCAATAGATTTGAATATATTTTTTAACTTTTCAAAAAAAGAAGGGGGAAGTTCTTTAGGAGCCGTCTTTTTTGACTTATGTTTAGCATGCAATTCTATTAAAACTTGTTCATTATTGTATTTTTCAACACATGATAAAAGCATAATTACCTATCAATTTTATAACAATAATAACACATCACGGTGTTTACGTAAACGAGATAGATTAAAATATTATTTTACATTCTTGTTAAAATTTTTAAATTCTGCTATTTTTTACCTTATGAAAAACCTTTTTTTATCCATCATTCTAAGTCTTTTAGCTCTTGCTAGCCTTGATCTGCATGTGCATCATCTGTCAAGCGGATTTTGTACAGAAAAAGTCACTTCTTTTATGAGTCTACGCTCTGAGTGGGACCTGCCAGCTATTGAGAACAAACAAAAAGTAAAAGACATCCTTTCTCAAGATTTTTTTTACCTAAATAAGGGAGCTCAGGCCTATGTTTTTTTAAGCCATGATCACAACTATGTGCTAAAAATTTTCAAGCAACATAAATTGCGCCCTACAAATATTCTCTCTACCCTTTTCCATCCACAAAAAGAAAAGTATGAACGCAAAAAGAACCGCTTTTGCACAGCTCTTAATGGATGCAAGGAAGCCTTTTTAAAATTTCAAAAAGAAACCGGCCTCATCTATCTTCATCTCAATAAAGAACCCGATCTCCACACTCAAGTGTGTTGTTTTGATGAACAAGGGAGGAAACATCTTATTATGCTTGATAACACAGTCTTTGTCCTGCAAAGAAAAGCAGATCTCATCTATCCGACGATTGCAAGCTACATGGAAAATGGGGAAGAACTCTTAGCTAAAGAGCTCATCTCCTCTATTTTTGACTTCCTTCATATCTTAAGAGCTCGTGGCGTCTACGATAACGATCCTATCCTAAGAAAAAACTTCGGTGTTATCGAAAACAACAAAATCATCCAAATCGACATTGGCACATTTCATGTAGATGAAACAAAAGTGATTGAAGATAATAGCGCGTATATCGTAGCGCCCTTAGGAAGATGGCTTTCTGAAAACTACCCGGAACTCTCCGCCCACTTTAATTCTTTGAACTTAGAGGGATAACGCTTTGCAATTGAGCCTAGCATTTTTACTTTGATTCTCTCTTTTTCATTCGGTTCTTCTACTTTTACAAGCCCTAAAAAATCAAGATGGATCGGCTGATTGCCAATAAATCCATAATTACCTCTAACAGCCATGTCCGTGTCCATAAATCCTTTACTACTACGCGCTGCTACAAGATCAACAACTGCCTGTACAGCCTCTTTTACCCCTTCAAAATCGTTTACCTTCATTTTATGACCGATGTGTTTATAAACCATTTCTGCCTTTTTCTGAACGACAAACACCGTCTTATCCAAATCAACAAGATAACGACGCTGCTCTTTATCAAAAAGCTGAACTGTTTTCTTAAGGTGGTCTGTTGCATTCAGATGAACATAAATAAGCCCTGTTTCTTCTTTTAGCTCTTCATAGGCCATTTTGCACGCAGCGAATACATTCTTGCGCCTTTGCGTACGTTGCCTATCTTCTATTTTATATTTTTTAATAGGGAAGATTTTTCCCATAAAAGTCGGAGTCAATTCTTCTATCTTAAAAAACTTTAACACATACTTTCCATCTTCACTTACGAAGGCAAAACTTTGAAATCCAGCGTTCAAATAATGAAAAGGCTGAGAGATAATCTCTTTTAAAGAAGGATCCTCTTCCCCTGCGACTTCCCACTCACTATGGTAGAGAAAATTCGAGCTGATCTTATTTACCCCGAAGCCAGAAGATTTACCAAAAATAGCGAGCGCAATGAAAAAAAATAGCACAGGCCAAAAAGGGAGCAACAAGGAGAGTCTTCTCATAAAATCCTGATAAAAAGAAAAGTTACGTCGTCATATTGAGCCGTATTTATACTAAATTGTTCCACATCTTGTAAAAGATTTTGTGCGAGAGCTGACGCAGAATCACGCATATTTTGGGCCTGCAAAAAACGTTCAAGCCTTGGCGCACCGTAAAACTGATCGTTCACATCCTGCGCTTCTGTAATGCCATCAGAATATAAAAGAAGCAAATCACCAGAAACTAGCTGAATATGTTTTGTTTCAATCGAATGCTCTTCTACCGCTCCAAAAGCGATTCCAGGCGTTGCAAGCTCTATCACCTCTCCATTCTTACGCTTTAGTAATGCAGGAGGATGGCCTGCGCTCCCATACTCTAACTGAAGGGTTGCTGGATCAAATATCCCGACCCAAGCTGTTACAAAATGTTGTGTATCCTCTGTGTCTTTGCAAAAAATAGCATTTGTCGCATCGAGCGCTTTAGATAGCTGATTTGAGTAACACAAATTAAAACTGCGTAAAAGACTGCGCACTCCTAAAGAATAAAGACAAGCAGATATTCCCTTGCCAGAAGCATCGCCAACTGCCACCATCAACTTATTATTAATCACAAAAAGATCGTAAAAATCTCCAGCCACTTCTTGAGCTGCTTGAAAGCCAGCTCCAATATCCACACCAGGAAATTCAACAAGACGGGTCGGAAGGAGACTTTTTTGGATCTTTTTTCCGATTTTTAATTCAGTTTCAAGAGCTTCTTTGGCAACTCTCTCGTTTTTTGAAATCTCAATCTGAAGAATAAGAGAATCAATCATCTGATTGAAGGATTCACCAAGAGTGTTGATTTCTAGACCAAAAGGATCATATTTGTAACGCGCCTTTAAATCGCCACTACCCACTTTACTCATTTCAAGACATAAAGAACCAAGAGGTCTTGCCATACGCCTTGTGATTAAATAGGTCATCACAAACCCTAAAAGAAAAATCGCAAAAAAGATCAGTAAAAAATTAGAGAGCCAGGAAAAAGCGGCAGCAGATCTCACAGCTTCTGTAGAAATGGCAAAAACAAAAAAAAGATCCGTCCCTTTCCACGGTTTTTTTAACCCTATTTTACTAAACCTTTTCTGCATGATTTCAAAAAAATTTTTGTTTTTATAGGGAGTCGATAAATACTCGATATCATCAAAGTTCACATCAGGATCGTCCGCAATATAAAGAGAGCCGTCCGGTAAAAAGATTCCCATATGAAAATCAAAGGGTCTGCCAGGCAATCTTGAAAGATGAGCTACAAATTCAGTCGCCGGAATCCCCACAAGCCGCACGCGCCCACCCTCTACGGTTTTTGCAATATAGATCATCTTTTGAGCAGTTTTAGGATCAAGAGCCGCAAAAATCAAACTACCTGTTTTAAGTGTTTGTTCCATCTGAGCAACGAATATACCACTTTCCGGCGTGACAAAAACCCCTTCATCACTTTTTAAATCCGTTAGTTTTTCTATTTCATTTTCAATAATTTCATTAACAACATTCTCTTGCCCTTCAGAGACAAGATTTAAAGAAATATAGAACGTGCGCATACGTGCTTGATATTCATGCACATACACTAACAATGAATCTAAAATTAAAGGAACAACAAGCAAGATCAAACAAACAAACAAAATTCTGCGGACGAGCGACGATTGTGACTTGCCGGAGAATCGAGAATATGCCATTATTATAATCCTATACCATTTAAATATATGATAACAAAAGAGATCACGAGTTTACAACATCCGTTTATTAAACATCTTGTTAACTTAAGAAACGATCCTCATTATCGCAAAGAGCATAACTCCGTTGTCATTGCAGGACGCAAGCTTCTTAAAGAGTGCTCTCCTATCAAAATCCTTTTAAGAGAAATTGACTCCGCCCCTTTCCCTCTTCATACAGAAGAAACCTATTTTGTGACTGCAGCTATTCTTAAAAAAGTTACAGGTCTAGAAAATCCAGAACCAGTAGCTGGCGTCATCGACATGCCAAAAACAAGCGATTTAAAAGGAATGCGTTTTTTGTTAGCTCTTGATCAAGTTTCCGATCCCGGCAATTTAGGCACGCTTCTACGAACAGCCTTAAGTTTAGGTTGGGACGGTGCGTTTTTAATTGATGGCTGCGTTGATCCTTTTAATGATAAAGCCATTCGCGCTGCAAAAGGCGCTACATTTCGTCTCCCTCTTCGAAGAGGATCCTCCGAAGAATTACGTGCGCTCATCGTATCGAACAAAATGCATGCTCTTGTAGCAGACATGAAAGGCACCTCTTTATATGCAATAGAGAAACACTCTCCTCTTCTTCTTATTCTTGGTAACGAATCAAAAGGTCCAAGCTCTTTTGCAAAAAAACATTTCTTAAGCGTATGCATTCCCATGCAAGGCCCCATGGAATCGCTTAATGTTGCAACCGCCGGCGCTATCTTAATGCACCACTTAAGAGGAGCTGTGCCATGAAAGACGATGTCTACCGCATGGAAGAAGATTTTCATGGCAATGATAGAAAAACCAACCGAAAAGACCGTAAGATCGCGATCGCAAAAGATCGCTCTAAATATAAGAAAAGCGATCAAGATCAACTAAAAAAACGATTGCCTACAACTCTTTCTCATGATGAAAATCTCATGCGTGGACGCGTATTATCTATCAGACCCGAAGGCATCTTTGTTGAATCGGATGGAACCATGCACAAATGCATGCTCAAAGGATCCATGAAATTAGACAAGGGGCTTCTTAAAAACCTGATTGCCATCGGAGACTTTGTTAGATTCACTCACGAAGGAATCATCCTCGTTATCGAAGAGCGTCATTCTCTGCTCTCGCGTGCAGACAATCTCTCTCAGCGTAAAGAACAACTCATTGCTGTTAACATCGACCAAGTCCTCATCACCATGTCCGTTGTTTTCCCTGCTCTAAAACCCCCTCTCATCGATCGCTATATCATTGCAGCTATCAAAGGCAACATGCAGCCTGTTCTCATTATTAATAAAATCGATCTTTTAACAAACGATACACCTGTTGCAGAACAAGAAAAAATCCTCTTTAAAGAGGTAATAGCAACGTACACAAGCCTTAATATTCCTGTATTTGCCATCAGCATCAAAACAGGCGAGGGCCTTGATGCTCTTAAACAAGCCATGCAGGGGAAGTCCTCTGTTTTTTCCGGGCAATCAGGTGTTGGAAAATCCTCTTTGATCAACGCAATTTTTGGGACGCGTTTTCTTACAGGAGATATGGTAGGAAAAACAAATAAAGGCTCGCACACAACAACTGTTGCAGAACTTCTTCCCATTGAGGGCGGCGGTTTTTGCATCGACACCCCCGGCATCAAAAGTTTCGGCATGTGGGATCTTGATCGCAATGAACTTAAAAATTATTTTAAAGAAATGCAAGACTACGCGCCCCATTGTAGATTCCTCAATTGCGCACACCTTGAAGAACCTGGCTGCGCTGTCAAAAAAGCTGTGAATGAAGGAAAAATTTCCATCTTGCGCTTTGAGTCTTATTGCGCTTTAATGGCAAATCTTGCAGAAGAACACCGTCACCGTTAAGGACGTTAGTTATGACAAAAATTGCATCTATCCACGCTTTGGAAATTCTCGATTCTAGAGGAAATCCTACGTTAGAGGTCTTTGTAACAACCGATGAAGGAATCAAAGGCAAAGCAGCTGTTCCTTCAGGCGCTTCTACAGGCGAGCATGAAGCGCTTGAGCTGCGCGACCAAGACAAGAAACGCTACTTTGGAAAAGGTGTTAAAAAGGCCATTGCAAACGTAAATGGCGCTTTAAGTGATCTGCTCATTGGAAAAAATATTTTAGAGCAAAAAAAACTCGATAAGTTCATGATCGATGCGGATGGCACCCCAAATAAAGCACGCTTTGGAGCAAACGCGATGCTCGGCATTTCTCTTGCTTGTGCCCACGCTGCTGCATCTACGCAAAAAATGCCTCTTTACCGCTACTTAGGAGGAGATAAGGCCTGTCTACTCCCTTGTCCCATGATGAATATCATCAACGGCGGCGTCCACGCAGACAACGGCCTTAACTTCCAAGAGTTCATGATCCGCCCCATCGGCGCGCCCACATTCAGCGAAGCACTCCGTTATGGCGTTGAGGTATTTCATGTCCTAAAAGGGCTGCTCAAAAATGCAGGGCATGTGGTCTCTGTTGGTGATGAAGGAGGTTTTGCGCCACGGCTTAACTCTCATGAAGAAGCGCTCGACTTCATCCTTAAAGCCATTGAACAAGCAGGTTTTACACCCGGCAAAGAGATCACCCTTGCTCTTGACTGCGCAGCCTCTGAGTTCTTCGATAAAAAAACAAACCTGTATGCTGGAAAAACAACAGAAAAAGAGATTGAATATCTCATTAATCTCTGCAACAACTACCCAATAGACAGTATCGAAGATCCACTCGATCAAAACGATTGGGCGGGCTGGAAAGAGCTCACAGCACAACTCAAAAATAAAGTGCAAATCGTAGGCGATGATATCTTCGTTACAAATCCTACATTTCTTAAAAAAGGGATCGATGAATCTGTTGGAAATGCCATTTTAATCAAAGTCAACCAGATCGGCACCCTCTCAGAAACGTTAGAAACCATCGAAGTTGCTAAAAGGAACAACTATGCAACCGTGATCTCCCATAGGTCAGGAGAAACAGAAGACACAACCATCGCCGATATTGCAGTAGCTACAAGTTCCGGTCAAATCAAAACCGGCTCACTTTCTAGATCAGATCGGATTGCCAAGTACAACCGCCTTCTTGAAATCGAAGACGAACTCACCCCCGCCAAAGCTAGATATCTAAAATAAACTTGCATAACCTTTTTTTCTTGCCCATGGGCATGGGCAAGGGCAGGGGCAAGGAATTATGCAAGAGGTCATTCACGCCAAATAGTATGAGGGTTCGGCTGTCATGAGCTTAGTGTGAGCTGTGAGGGGATATAGTTTTTTATCGAGGGAGAATTCTTTGATCGTTCCAACAAGATGTCCATATTTGGGAACACAATCCCCTTTTGTGACATAAACTGTCAATTTTTTGTTAAGGTCCAATTCCTGCCATTTTTGATAAGCCTTTCCACGAAGGCCTGGCGGACCAAAAACAGTGGCTGATGTAACAAGCTCGTAATGATAAAGAAGCGCGTATATTGCAAAAATACCACCGAGACTTAATCCGAGAACTTGAGGTTGATACGCACTTTTTAGCCACGAGGAGATCTGTGGAAGTGTCTTAATAAAACGGGAATATCCAACCCCCTTAAAATCTAAATCACACACAATTGATTTGCGCCCTTTCCAAGAAAGTTCTGTTCCTCGAAAAAGAAGCAAAGAAGGAGCCGTATCATTAAAGGCTACAAGACCAAATGCCGGCACGCCCTCATCAAGCAAAATCACCTGATCAACAAAATAACGTGCGAGCGTTCCTTTTATAGGAATAAGTAATTCCATCCCCACCTTTAAACATCGAAAAGCTAAAATCTTTGCAAGCACTTCCATCGTCATCAGCTCTAGATAAGCTGATGGTGCTTTATCAAACATCAACTTTAAAAAATCTGCAACAAGCCAAACATCCTGCTCTCTTTCTGTAACAACGCCAATCAAGGGATGATCTGAAGAAAAAAAATGATGCTGATCAGAAAATTGTTTAACCTCAAGAACATGATTTTCCCGTTTTTCTTTTATCTTTTCGAAAACAAAAGAACACACCCTTTCAGGGAAAATCACCCCCATAGCAAAATCTGCAGTTTGAAGCGCTTTAGCGCGTAGAAAAGAGAAAATCAAATGCCTCTCCAAATTCCTGAGCAATATGTTTTTCTTCGACGTCTTCTAAAGTTAAAATCCGCACAGCATCTGATTTAAAAATTTCAGACTCGTTAGAGAACCTCGCGAGCAGCCTTGATTTGCCATTATGAAGCATAAATTCATAAGGAGTTCTTCCTAAGTTATACCGAGCAGATAAAAGAAACGGCAGTCTATTCCTAGAAAAAATTGACTGCCCATCGAAGTATGCACTATAACGATCATCACCAGTAAGATAATGTAAAATACTTGGAAAAATATCAATATGAGACGACATTTTTGTAAGAGGTTTTTTCCCCATTTTGTAATAAATAGGAACACCCGTTTGTTCGATTGTTAGAGCCGATGCATGGAAAAGATGACCCTTTTCATAAAATTCTTCCCCATGATCTCCTGTAAAAACAACAATCGATTCCTTCTTGCCTTTAAGCTTATCCACCACCTGCCCAAAAAGAGAATCGACATAAGAAAGCGCATTACGATAACGATTTTTAAGAGGTTCTAAATTCCCTTTAAAAAAGGCTAACTTCACATAATTAACCGGATCTTCAATCGGGCTAAAACACGTCTCTGCAGGAGGCCAGCTATAATCAAAATGGGTGGAATCAAGAAACACAACAAAAACTCTACCCCCTGATTCTTTCTGCATATCTTCGCACAACTTATCAATCACTTTTCCATCTCTTGCATAAAGAGGCTCCCCTTCATTCCCAAAAAAAGTGAATATAGAATCAGCAAGATAGGTATCTTCCCCAAAAATCACTTCATCCATGCGAAAAAAAGAAAGACGCGCTGAAGTATAAACATGAATCTTATATCCCATCTCCTTCAAAATTTTCATTGGAAGCGCTCCTTTAGGAATGGAGCTTCCCCAATACATCGGAAACCGGGAATGAAAAATAGAAAACCAAGAAGGCTGCGTTGCATTCGCATTAGAAAGTGTCAAATCCAAACGAATATTTTCTTTGCGAAATTGCGCAAGATTTGGCGCTACATCTCTTGTGATAAAATCATCTCGAAGGCTCTCGGCAACGAACAAATAAATATCAGGCTTATTTTTTATAGGCTCTACAGCCACTTCTGTGGTAAATTCTTTTGCCTTTAACGTAAACGGCAGGGTAACAAGCGCTCCATCTCTTTGCAATATCCCTCGTTTCCAAGGTAGAGCCTGCGCATAGTTTTCATAAGCAATTCCTCTTACAAAAAAAAGTCCCGCACACTCGATCAATACAAAGAAAAAACAAACTCCACTAAATGTCCAGATCAACGACGGCAAAGAGAGCTCCCATTTTTTTGCATATTTTTCTGTCAGATAAAAAGCGACAACAGCAAGTTCAACAATTGCAAATCCAACAAGAGCTCCTGTGATCCAAATTCCAATAGAGACATTGCTTGAATACAGCTGCTCTACAAAATTATAAATATGTTCTTTAGAAATAAATGTTGTAGCATCCCAAAAAGAGAGCCCAAGAAGACGTACTAAAGGGAAGTCGACAATACGCGCTACAAATAAAACCGCGGTAAGCGTAATGATCCAAGGAAGGAATGCCCTTGGTAAAACCTGAATAAGGATTAACGCCGCAAGCGTTTCAAGAAACGATTGACCCACAGCTTGAATGACAAAATAAATACGCTCTATCGAAGTTGCCCCATCAATCAATAACGCATGGTACCCATGCAAAAAAGACAGTCCAACAAACAAAAAACCAAAATAAAATAAATTAACCGAAACTCTTTTAGAAAACACTTAATCCCTCCCATGATCTCTATATTGTTTTCTAAAACAAATTTGGCTTATACACAAGTGAATAGTTAATGACTTTGGAGTAGGTAGCGGACAAGTCCCTCCCAGTTGTGGTGGAGAATGTAGTGTTCCACCTTATCAGGATCCACACCAACATATTCAGCAAAGCCCGGGATATAACGAATAAGGTTTCCCCTGATAGACTCCTCTTTCATACGCGCAGAAAAGCCGTCCATGAAGCCATCCCATTTAAATGTACTTTTTTTTACTTCCCTCATAGAGCTTCTCAAATGATGATTGGAAAAAATCACACCAAGAAAACGGAAAGGATGGAGATGGTCAAGCTGCTTTCCCTTTTTTTCTAAATCGCGTCTTTCAAATAACAGAGAAAAAATATTTTTTTCCGCCATTGTAGAAATGATTTTATGAATAATCCTCTCATCTTCGCTAGAAAGACCCAGTGAATAAAAAAGATCTAATGAATCATCCGTCACAGGATAAATCCCACTTGGAGTACTCGTTTCAAGCAATTGATAAAATTTCTCAAAAGCAACCCTCTCTTCAGAGGACTGAAACTGATCGCTTAAATGATTTTTTACTTCTTCCAGAGAAAAACCCTGTTTAAGATATGCATTTAACTCTTGAATGCATTCTTCCTTCGCAGGAGGAGCAAAATTACCGATAAACGCTACTATCATTACATAACAAAACATTCGCTTCCTCGCTAAATGCAAAAATATAAAATAGTTTTTAAATTAAGATCAACATTTTCCTTGCTTCAAATAATTAAAATAATGTTTATAGAAAACAAAGGACGCACTAATGCCGCCTATGAGCCCATCCCACTATTCTAAGAATTCGCTTTTCGTGTCTTTTTTCCTATTTTTCAGAACTTTTTTTTGGTTTGACTTTTCAAGTATGTCTCGCAAAAAAGTTCTGAAAAATAGAAAAAAATCCATCAAAAATCAAAATCTTGAAATAGAAGGATAGACTCATGAGACGCACGATTTTTTTGTTTGGAGAAGCTGAAAAAGGGGCATTTTGTACACCTCTTGTATGCCGCTCGCTCCCTCAGCTGATAGACACCTTAGGTAATCCTCCTGAAGAGAGCCAGGGCATCCTTTACGCTGTCCAGACACTGCTTTATGAAAGAGAACTCATCTTTTTCAGAGTGGCAGAAGAGGGATTTAGCACCCAAGACTATTTGCGCGGACTAAATCTCTTAAAACAAAACACAAGCACGTTAGACCTTGCAGCGATTTGTATGCCGGGCGTTGGGGATGCAGAGCTTATCAATGCAACAAGCCCCGTATGCCATCTCTACAAAAGCTTTCTCATCCTCAATGAAAAAGACCTCTATGACTATCTTATGGGCTAAAATAATGGATAAGGCCTGCAGCTGTTGGATCTAGCGCTTTAGCGCCAGCATGCCAGTTAGCGGGACAAACTTCTCCATTCGCTTCGTGAAAAATAATAGCATCAACAAGACGAAGCACTTCCTCTACAGATCGTCCAATCGGAAGATCATTGATCATCTGATGGCGCACAATCCCTTTTTTATCGATAATAAATAATCCTCTGTAAGCGATCCCATCATCTTCTTTTAGCACAGAATAATTTTTTGCAATTTCTTTATTAAGATCAGCTACAATTGGATAGCAAACGCCCTCAATGCCCCCTTTGCATTTAGGAGTATTGAGCCACGCAAAATGAGAATAGTGGCTATCTACAGAACAAGCGATGAGTTGAACATTTCTTTTCTTAAACTCTTCTCCTTTATCCTGAAAAGCGTGCAATTCTGTCGGACACACAAATGTAAAATCTAAAGGATAGAAGAAAAAAACGACATACTTACCTAAAAAGCTTTCAAGAGAAAGTTCCTCTACGATCTGTCCATCCACAACAGCTTTCGCCTTAAATCCGGGGGCTTTTTTCCCCACTAACAAACTTTGATTACCCATCTCCAAATCTCCTCTTAGCATTTACCATCCAGGAAGCTTCATTTTTAATTGTTGTCATCTCCCCGTGACCCGGGACAACTCTCGTATCAAAAGGGAGTTCAGCTAATTTTTTAAGGGAATTCCACATCGCTTCCGCATTTGACCCTGGAAAATCGATCCTTCCCATCGATCCGCGAAAAAGCGTATCACCAGAAATTAGAAGTTTTTCTTCCTCAAAATAGAAACAGACACACCCGGGTGTATGTCCTGGAGTATGGATAACAGAGAACTTCAAATTCCCGAGCATCAACACCTGTCCATCTTCAAGAAAATGATCCGGAATCACAGGCTTTGCAGGGATAAAAATAGGCAACAGATCGGCACCCGGAGATCTTAAATTAGGGGCGTCTAACGCGTGAACATAAACCGGCATTTTCAGCTTTTTCTTAAGCAAATCCACTTCTGCAATGTGGTCTTGATGCGTGTGTGTCAAAAGAAGCATCTCGACCGCAACCCCGAGTTCTTTAATTTTTGATAACACGAAGGAAGCACAGTCTTGCGGAGCATCAATGATGGCAGCTTTTTTTGTACGCTCGCACACTACGAGAACAACATTCGTATCAACGGGGCCTGAAGAGAAAACCTCAAAAATCATGGCGATCTCTAGTAAAATGATGCACCGGAGAGGATTTGAACCTCTAACCGCCCGGTTCGTAGCCGGGTACTCTATCCAATTGAGCTACCGGTGCTTGGGGTACATCATTATGGCACCACCCGCTATTTATCTCAAGCAAGAAAACCTATCTTTCTAGTATACTCTAGCTCTATGAGCCTATCCCACTATTCTAAAAATTCGCTTTTTGCGTCTTTTTTCCTATTTTTCAGAGCTTTTTTTTGGTCTACTTACTCAAGTACGTCTCGCAAAGAAGTTCTGAAAAATAAAAAAAAATCCATCAAAAATCAAAATCTTAAAATAGCGGGATAGGCCCATGTCTATCAATTGGGAAGAACAGTGGGCACTTTTCGCGCCCAATTTTCATGAAGGGCATGCCCATATAGAGCTACAAAATGGGCGCACACTCAAACTCAAGCCAGGGCCCGGCTTTGGAGATCTCTCTCACCCCACAACACGTCTTTGCCTATCTCTCTTAGAAAAACACGTCACCAAAAAAACATGTCTTCTCGACATTGGCTGTGGCAGTGGGATCCTCTCACTCGCTTCATCCCTTCTCGGCGCTAAAGCAACTCACGGTATAGATATCGATGAGGGAGCTCTCATCCACGCCCGTCTTAATAAACAAACCAATCATCTCTCAACAGTTCATTTTTCAAAAACCCTCCCCCAAAATTTCCTTCCCAACCTCATCATCATGAATATGATAGAGTCGGAGCAAAGGTGCGCTTGGAACTATAAGTTTCAAGACGCCCTCGTCATCACTTCAGGCATTTTAAACACGCAACGCTCCCATTATCTGCAACTTACAACCTCCTGGGGATGGACTCTTCTTTCTGAACAAAGCGAAGCCTCTTGGCTTAGTTTTGTTTTTGCATCTTAATTACTTACAAATAACATTTGAAATGTTAATAAGTATATGATATAATATCAATTAAGATTAATAACAACTATAATAAAAAAGGATTGTTTATGACAATAACAAGAGATAATAATGTTGCAAAAGGCGAACAATATCTTAGTATTCTTCAAAATAGCGTAAGCTCTGATCTTTATGTCAATTTTAAAGGCGAACTAAAATCTATTCCAAAAGATGCATTCTTGGGTGGAATCCAAAGACTTTTTGTAAAAATCGTTTATGGCTCCGACGATTATATTATCGCTGAAAAAATCGGAAAAATCTTTGAAGCAAATCAGGAACACATTGCGACTCTGAATAAAGGGCAATACCAGCTGCTAACGGGAGCTACCCTAGTAACTGCCCGAAAATTATCCCCTAGAGCTCAACAAAAAATTCAAAACTATTTAACAACAAGCGACACACAACGAAAAACAGTTCAGCAATATTTAAAAGACAATGCATCTACTTCTAATAAAAAATTAGAAAACGCCTCTACACCAAACAACAGCCCTGAGGCGGGAGCATCCCCAGATATTTTTGAATCCGTTGAATTTTAACGAATTCGCCATCTATTTGTATAATAAACCCGCAAAGAAAACCTTTGCGGGTTTATTTTTTATAAAAAAAAATTTAAAAATATATAAAACTTTATAAAATCTTAATATTAATATGTTATAATATAAGAGAAATTTGAATAATATTTAAAATAAATAGGCGTAACATGAAAATTGAAAAAAGTCATAATATTTTTAACCCAGAAGAAATAAGAAGAGATAGGGATCTCGACGCAATCACACATGCCAGACAAGACGACCTTTATGTCAATTTTAAGGGAGAATTAAAATACCTGCCCAAACGTGGAGTTAATGGATGCCTAAACCCCCTAGTCAGGGGTGTTATTCGCATACTCTATGGTATTAATAATGATATTGTTGTGGAAAAAATTCGTTTTATACTCGAAAAATTCAAGGATCATATTAGTACTCAAAGTGAAGATCGAAGACATGAAATTATGGTTAATGTAAATCTTTTGGGGGAAAAAATTAAAAACAAAAAAATTAAAAACAAAATACCCCCTATTCTAACGAGCTTAAAAATTCTCGAAGAAACAATAAAAAATGCGCCAAAGAAAGACAAAATACTCTCTTTAGAAGATCTTAATTTCACACCCGATCTAATGATTCTTAATCAAATGCTCAATCATTTAGAGAAAGACAACTTAACACTAAATGATATTGCATGGGAAAATAGCGTAAATGAGATTAAACTCTATGGAAAAATTTACAACGACCTCATAAACAAAAACAACACTTCACTAAAACCCATAGATTTCAATGCCGCAATCGAAGAATTTCGAGAAAAAAGAGCAGCTCAATAACATCTTAAAAATAAGAGGCTTAAAAAACACATCGTTTTTTTTGAGCTTCTTAATCATTTTAAAAACTAAAACAAATTAATAACCAACAACTTACGAACAGTCTTTAAATTATCTTAAAAATTCTTTAACAATTTCTTGAAATTTTAATTTGAAAGTGTTATAATTAAGAGTATAATAGATAACAAAAAGGTAAAATATGTCTAACATTACATCTAATAAAGAAATACAAGCTCTTTCCCAAGCAGGAACACACGATCTTTATATTAATCGATTTAATAATAAATTAGAATCCGTTTCAAAAGACGCTACGTTTGGCCGCCTTTGGGTTAATCTAGTTCATATTAACGATACAAACAGAATCGTTAGCAGGGTTGAAAATATCATCGAGAAAAATCAAACCATTACACATGATAAAAATGTAAGTCTCGGCTTAGAAAGATTTAAAAATTCACTAACCATGAGTGGTAAAAGTGGACTTGCTATACGAATGGTGGCTACTTACAACAGAATTATAAATCCTCCAGTAGCGCCTCCCGCTTCTGCTGAAGAACAAAAAATCAACCACAATTATTTTAATATCTTTAAAGGCAGTCTTGATAGACATCTTAATGATATCAAAACAATGTTGAAAAATCCCGAAAAGGCCACGATAAAAGAGTTAGAGCAATTCATTGGCGATGTCTATCATAGACAAGAAGAATACAATGATTACGCCAAAAAAATAGGCGAGCCAACACGAGATTTAGAAGCTGAAATAAACGAACTAATCGGCGAAAAAAACAAAGAAAAAATACAAGAAGCTAGAAAAGAACATAGCGCTGCTAATTTAACTCCCCTAAAAGATTTTTATTTTCATATTAAAGATGCTTTTAAAAAACATAGAATTTGAAAACTAAATTCAAAAAGTACGTTTCATAAAATAAGAAAGCCCGGGAAGGAAACTCCCCGGGCTTTCTTTGTTTAACAAGCGTAGATGCGCGTGTTACATCATACCGCCCATGCCACCCATCATGCCGCCCATTCCACCCATACCCCCCATGCCGCCCATCTCATCCATTGAGGGGACAGCTGCCTTTTTGGGTTCTGGTTTGTCGGTAATCATAGCTGCAATCGTGATAAGAAGGCCTGAGATTGATGCTGCGTGCTTGAGCGCGCTTTTGGTAACAAGCACAGGATCGATCACGCCATCTTTGATCAAATCGCTATAGGTATCAAGAAGGCCGTTATAGCCGAAGCCGTCCGTTTTTTCTGCGATCTTCTCAGCAACGAGGTTGCCCTGCTTGCCACAGTTTGCAGCGATAGCAATCGCTGGAGCGTAGGCTGCATGCCGAACGATTTCTACACCCACTTGCTCATCGGCTGACAGCTTAAGTGTATCTAGCGCCTTAACAGCACGAATGAGAGCAACGCCGCCACCTGGAACGATCCCTTCTGCGACAGCTGCTTTCGTTGCATGAACAGCATCTTCTACACGCGCTTTCTTCTCTTTAAGCTCTGTTTCCGTAGCAGCCCCAACATTAATGACAGCAACGCCGCCAGTGAGCTTTGCGAGTCTCTCTTCAAGCTTATCTTTATCATAATCTGAAGTAGAGCGACTGATCTCAGCGCGCAACTGCACAACCCGCTCTTCTATCTCTTTAGGATTACCTGCGCCGTCGATGATCGTTGTGTCTTCTTTAGATATCTTAATGCGCTTTGCGCTTCCAAGAACTTCAAGGCCTACATCTTCTAGCTTTAACCCAACTTCTTCAGAAACAAGCGTAGCTCCTGTAAGAGTTGCGATGTCTTTTAAAATAGCCTTGCGTCTTTCGCCAAAAGCTGGTGCTTTTGTTGCACATACTGGCATGCCCGCTTTGAGTTTGTTCACAACAAGTGTCGCAAGCGCCTCTCCCTCGATATCTTCTGCGATAATGAGAAGTGGTTTTTGTCCTTTTTCATAGAATTTCTCTAAAATAGGCACGATATCGCGCGCATTTGAGAGTTTTTTATCTGTGATAAGGATGTAAGGATTGTCAAGCTCTACTGTCATCTTTTCAGGATTCGTCACAAAATAAGGAGACGCATACCCTTTATCAAACTGAAGACCTTCTACAACATCGAGTGTAGTATCGATACTTTTTGCTTCTGCAATAGAAACTGTTCCATCTTTTCCAACTCTCGTCATCGCTTCTGCAATGATCGCGCCAATCTCAGGGTCGTTGTTTGCAGAGATCGTAGCGATTTGTTTGATTTCTTCTGGACGACTGACAGCAATAGCTTGTGCATCTAACGCTTCAATCATCACTTCGATGGCTTTGTCAATCCCGCGCTTGACGCTCATTGGGTTTGCGCCCGCAGAAACGTTTTTTACACCAGCTGTTAAAATAGCGTCTGCTAAAACAATTGCCGTTGTCGTTCCATCTCCTGCAACATCTGCTGTCTTAGAAGCTGCTTCTTTGACAAGCTGCGCGCCCATATTTTCAAATTTGTCTTTAAGTACAATTTCTTTTGCTACCGTAACGCCATCTTTCGTAGAAAGAGGAGCGCCATATCCTTTATTAATAACAACATTGCGCCCTTTAGGACCCAATGTGACGATCACAGCTTTAGCGAGTTGTTTCACACCCTTTAAAATAGATTTAAGGGCCTCTTCATTAAATTGAAGCATCTTTGCCATAGAACTTGACTCCTCTTATGTTTATACAGTTGCGAGTATGCCGAGAATCTCGTCTTCGGCCATAATCAAATATTCAACATTTAGATCTTCAGTTTTAACTTCAGTGCCAGCGTAAGCGCCAAAAAGAACAAGATCACCGACTTGTACGTGCATCGAAAGAACGTTACCTTCATCGTCCATCTTCCCAGGACCTACAGCTACAACTTGGCCCTGTTTTGGTTTTTCTTGCGCAGTTTCAGGGAGCAAAATGCCTCCTTTTGAAGTTTGCGCTTTAGATCTTTTGACAAGAACACGATTTCCTAACGGCTTAATATTTTCATATGACATTGTGACACTCCTTAAAATGTTAGAAAGCAAGCGTAAGTGTAGAGGACAGGGTACATTTTCGTCAAGTTTTTAGCAAACATGAACCATAAGTGCTAACTTAAGGTAATTGAGAAGGATAAACAGGCTTGCAATGAGTTTCTTTAATGCGGAAAAGACATAAAAGAGAAAGCACTAAAAAGACAGGTAAAGTAATAAAAGCTATTTTATAGTCATGAACAGAAAAGATGCGCGCTCCATTTACGATAGTGCCATCCCAACCCATATCTAAAAATTTTCCTGTCAAAGGTTCAGAAAGAGCGCCAAGAAGCGCATCAAACGCATTCATAAATCCGATCGCTGTTGCTGCAATACCAGACAACGTGATCTCTCGGATCATTGTAAAGCAAAGCAAAAAACTGCTAATGCAAAATCCAAAAAAGAAAAAAGAAAAATTAAGCAATGAAAAGGAGATTCCAGGGGCATAAATGATGGCAATGATCGTCATTAACGCAAGAACCGTTCCCCAAAACATCACAATGCGGCGCTTGCCAAGCCAGTCGGAAAACCATCCAAAAACGGGCGCGCCGATAGCAAATCCAATAAAAATAAGAGAGACTGCCTGCGCAGAGACATTCGAAGGCAAACCAAACGCCGCACTTGTAAAGGAAATACCCCACAATCCTCCAAACACCATGACAGGAGCAAACGCTAGGCCGCTATACAAAGAAAGCCACCAAGCCTGAGGATTTTTAAAAATTTGAAGAAGCGTGCTTGCAATCGATTTTTTTTTCGATTCTAAATTCTTTACTGCTTTATGATCAGGCGCTTTATCACGAACGACAAACCAAAAAAGAGCCGCTAAAACAAAACCGCCGATTCCAATGGTTTCCATCGCATGCCGCCAATCCATGGACTCGATGAACGCAGAAAGAGGCGCCTGTCCTCCAACAGCACCGAGCATCCCCACCGTCATCATTAGCCCTGCCATAAAAGCAAATTTAGACATCGGGAACCAATTAGCAATCAACTTTAAACAGTTAACCGCTGCAAAGGCCGCACCACAGCCTGTTAAAAATCTACCAATGCACGCCGTCGCAATCCCGTTTGATTTAGCAAAAACAAAACTACCGACAGCACACAAAGCAATTGCTGCCGTCGTTACTTTGCGCGGACCAAATTTATCAATTAAAAGTCCTGCAGGAAGCTGCATGATAAGATAAGCATAAAAATAACACGCCGCTAAGTTACCGAGCTGAGCTCCATTCATATTAAAAGCGCTCATCAAGGTCGTCGTCATAACGCTTGGAGAAACTTCGAGAGCAAATTTGTAAAACATGAAAATAGCACTAAGGAGCCAAATAACCCAAGCTAGAGCAGAAAAACTTTTTGATTTTTTATGTAGCATAAAGCGCAATTATATTACATGGCACTTAATAAAGTAAATACTGTTTACGCTTCACAAGATAAGCTTCTTTGTCATTATGCTGATACTGAATGAGCTTCCATGCGATATACTTTTCTTTCTCTATCCAATCTAGCATCGCCGCATTTCCGCTTGCTTTACAGAACAATTCTTTTTGAGAAGATGTGATTTTTGCAAGAGCTTCCTCAAATTGTTTTGGATAAAGCGTTTTAAGAACACCTAAAATCAAATACTGGATCATCAAAGGGCGATAGGTTGCAGGATTTGTAATCACAATTTTAATACCTTGGCAATTGTTTCCTCTTTGTGAGCCAAAAAAGGGGCGATAATGAAAGGGAAGAAACCGAACGCCTGAAAGTTTTTGCGCGTTTAACGCTTCTGCAAATTCTTTAGCATTAATCCAAGGAGCTCCTACAAGTTTAAAAGGCAGGGTGTATCCTATTCCAATATTTACAAGCCCAAGTTCCCCAAGAAGTCCTGTGGATGCACAGTAAAAAGGTGTATCCGCTTCTGGAATATGAGGACTTGTCGGAACCCATGTAAGTCCTGTATCTTTGAACGTCATCGAGCGCTCCCACCCTTTCATCGCAATCACCTTTAACGAGCACTTCACTCCATATTCTTGATTAAAAAAAAGAGCGAGCTCACCAATGGTCATCCCATGGCAATAAGGAACATTAATATATCCAATAAAAGAGCGCCATTTATCTTCGAGCATCGGCCCATCTACAAGAAATCCTCCCATAGGATTTGGACGATCAAGAATAATCACTTGGATCTTTTTTTTTGCAGCCTCTTCCATGACATAGAAAAGTGTCGTTGCATATGTATAAGGTCTGATGCCAATGTCTTGAATATCATAAATGAGAACATCGATCTCTTTTAGCATCTCTTCTGTTGGGCGACGCGTATCGCCCATCAGATTATGCACAAGTATTCCATGAGGACCCTTGCTTTCCTCCACCTTTTCCCACGCATAAGCGGACCCATCAATTCCATGTTCAGGAGAAAAAAAAGCGGTTATTGTGTAAGGACCTGCATGTTCTACAAAAAGATCGATGGTAGAGCGCAGCTCTTTATTTACCCCTGTTTGATTGGTAACAATTCCAATACGTTTGCCTTTAAGCTCTACATCAAAGCCTTCTGCAAAAAATCGATCAACACCGAGATCTACAGCTGCATTTAAGATTCTTGTAAACAGGATGATAAATAAAAATAAGCGCATTGTTACATACAATAAATTAAATAACTCTTTGTGTAAACAATTCACTTATGTTATGAGGAAATTTTGGAGGTTATGCCATGTCTGTAAATCCACTAGATTCTGAAGAGATAAAAAAAGCAGCTGAGCTTGTGCATGCAATTTACGGCAAAACATTAACTCTACAAGAAAGAGAAAAAGCAGCAATTACACTTGCAGCGCACCTTCTTAATGAAGCAAACAGAATTCAGACTTTCAAAGAAAAAAGAATTCAGGCGCAGCTAGCACGTATGATGCGCGATCCGCGTGGAAAAGCATTTACCACAAGCATGACAGATCAATGTTTTCGCAGCCACAAAAGTTCTCGTATTGCAGCTCAGCTCACCTATTTAATGGATCAGTTTGGAATTCCTCAATATTTATCTCCGTTAAAAAGGATTCAACTTTCTCTTTTTGCAATGATTGGCAAATCCCTTTCTTATCTTCTTGTTCCTCTCGTTATTTTCATGTTGAGAAAAGAAACATCCGCTGTGATCCTTCCGGGAGAAAAGCATGCTCTTAAAAAACATATGCAAAAAAGACGCAAAGAGGGAGTGCGTTTAAATCTCAATCATCTCGGCGAAGCTATTTTAAGTGAAGAAGAAGCACATCATCGTCTACAAGTCTACTTAAAGGATCTTGAAGAGGATGAAGATATTGAATATGTATCGATCAAAATTTCTACGATTTTCAGCCAAATCAATCTTCTTGCTTGGGAAAAAACTCTTTCTATTCTCGCGGAAAGACTCCGTTTACTTTATCGCGCTGCCATGTATCACACTTTTACGCACGCGGACGGCTCCAAATCTTCCAAGTTCGTCAATCTTGATATGGAAGAGTATAGAGATTTAATTTTAACAAAAGATCTTTTCAAAAAAATTTTAGATGAACCTGAATTTTACAATTTCTCTGCAGGTATTGTGTTGCAAGCCTATCTTCCAGACTCTCACGAAATCCAAAAAGAGTTAACGGAATGGGCAATGAAACGTGTAAGTCAGGGTGGCGCTCCTATTAAAATCCGCATTGTAAAAGGAGCAAATCTTGCTATGGAGCAATTTGAAGCAAGTTTACGCGGATGGCACCAAGCTCCTTACATGAATAAACCTGATGTAGACGCTAACTATAAAAGAATGGTTTCCTACGGCTGCCAAAAAGAACATGCTCATGCTGTGCATTTAGGAATTGCAAGCCATAATCTTTTCGACATCGCTTTTGCAATGCTTTCTCGTGCTGAGAACAAAGTCGAAAAAGAAGTCACCTTTGAAATGTTAGAAGGAATGGCCGATCATATGCGTAGAGCTGTACAAAAGCTCACTCACGACATTCTTCTTTATTGCCCCATTGCTACAAAAAAAGATTTTCAAAGCGCTGTCGCCTACCTGATCAGACGTCTTGATGAAAATACAGGGCCCGAAAATTTTCTCAGATACACTTTTGGACTAAAACCTCATACAGAAGAATGGGATGAACAAGTTGCTGTTTTCCGTAGATCTTGCGAAGCAATGAACAAGCCAAGCACAAAACCGCGTAGAACACAAAATCGACAAGAAACACCAAAACAGCTTTCTTTTGATGCTCCTTTTGAAAATGAATCTGATACAGATTTTTCTCTACCGCAAAATCGAAAATGGGCAGAAGAAATTATCCTTAAATGGAATAGAAAAAAAATCGACCCTATGCCGCTTGTTATTGCCGGTAAAGAGGTTCACCATCCCCAGCCCGAAGGAGAAGGTGTTGATCCTTCTTACCCAAAAGAAACATTGTATCGCTACACAATGGCGACATGGGAAGAAGTTGATGAAACATTGCGCGCAGCTAAAGCTTATGAAGCTTCTTGGAGTACCGTCAGCGTTGCGCAAAAGTGCCAGCTGCTCTCTAGCGCTGCACAAAAAATGCGCGAGAAAAAAGCAGATCTCATTGGCGTCATGATGCTCGATGGCGGAAAAACGATTCTAGAAGGAGATCCCGAAGTTTCAGAGGCGATTGATTTTGCAGAGTATTATAGCCGCAGTCTACTTAAAATGGATGCTTGTAAAGATATTGTTTGGGCTCCTAAAGGAACTATTCTGATCACCCCTCCTTGGAATTTTCCAGTATCAATCCCGGCTGGCGGTATTCTTGCAGCTCTTGCTGCCGGTAATTGCGTTATCTTTAAACCAGCACCTGAAGCTGTCCTTAGCGGATGGGTTCTTGTTAATGCCCTATGGAATGCCGGAATTCCGCGCGAAGCGCTGCAATTCATTAACTGCGCTGATGATCCCGTTGGCAGCAAACTCATTGCTGATCCTCGTCTTAATGCGGTAATCTTGACGGGCGCTACTTCTACTGCGCAGTTATTTTTAAAAATCAATCCAAAGCTTGATCTTGCTGCAGAAACAGGCGGCAAAAACAGCATGATCATCACGGCAATGGCAGATAGAGATCTTGCGATTAAAGATCTTACTCATTCAGCTTTTGGTCACTCAGGTCAAAAGTGCAGCGCCGCAAGTTTAGCTATTTTGGAAGCGGAAGTTTACGATGATAAACATTTCAGACAGCAGCTAAAAGCAGCTGTAGAAAGCTTGACTGTGGGCGCACCTTGGGATCTTTCTTCTAAAGTAGTGCCTCTCATTCGCGCGCCTCACGACGCTCTTTTGAAAGGACTAACATCCTTAGAAAAAGGAGAAGAATGGCTTGTTGAACCAAAACAAGACCCAAACAACCCTAATCTATGGTCTCCCGGCGTTAAACTCGGTGTTAAAGAAGGCAGCTTCATGCATCAAACAGAGCTCTTTGGACCTGTTTTAGGTCTCATGAGAGCCACAGATCTTGATCATGCTATCAAACTTGCAAACGGCACTCCTTATGGCCTAACTTCAGGACTGCAAAGCCTTGATGAAAGAGAGCAAAAACTCTGGATGTCAAAAATTGAAGCAGGCAACTGCTACATCAACCGCACAATCACAGGGGCTATCGTACGCCGCCAACCTTTTGGCGGTTGCAAGGCAAGCAGTTTTGGCAATGGAGCGAAAGCTGGCGGGCCTAACTATGTTCCCCAATTCGCTCTTCCAGAGCAGGTAAGCCTTCCTCAAGAAAAACTGCCTGTCGATACAAATGTTAACAATCTAATTAACTTCATCGAAAAAATCCCGCTCTCGGCAGAGGATCTAGGGATCTTTTTTGCAAGCATTGCCAACTACTCTTATTGGGGTAAACGATTTAGACAAGACCATGACCCTTCAAAAGTGCTCGGCCAGGACAACATCTTCCGTTACAGACCCCGCAACCAAATGGCCTTTAGAATCCAGGCCCAAGATAAAGCACTCGATATTTTACGTGTCATCGCAGCAGCGCTTACCTGCGGTGTTCGTTTGACGATAAGTTTCTCCTACAAGCATTCTCAAATCGTCATTAACGATCATTTGAAACATGCATTTCCTGAAATCCACTTTACAGAAGAATCTGAGGATCAATTCCTTAAAAGTATCAAAGAATGCGCATTCAAACGGATTCGTTTGATCTCACTCCCAAGCGATGCTTTAATCAATGCCGCCGCCCAAACAACAACCTATCTCGCTGTAGCTCCAGTTCTTGCAAACGGTCGTTTTGAGCTTCTGCATTTCCTAAGGGAGATCGCCATCAGCATCGACTATCACCGTTATGGCAATCTCGGTGTCCGCGAAGGAGAGCTCCGCACCCCCGTGCTATGAATCTCATCATACAGATGACTTTTAAGGCTTAGATCAGTTACAATGCCTGGGTGATGGAAACTCTTAAAGGTTTAAATAACGAGCAACAGGAAGCGGCCCTTCATGTCGATGGGCCGCTTCTTGTCATCGCAGGAGCGGGATCGGGAAAAACCCGCATCGTCACCTTCCGCATCGCTCATCTTTTAGAGCTTGGCATTCCCGCATCAGAAATCATCGCTGTTACATTCACAAATAAAGCTGCAGAAGAGATGCGCGAGAGGGTCCAAAAAATTGCGAACACCTTTGTTCTTACATGCACATTCCACAGTTTGTGCGCTAGAATCTTAAGAGAAGCGATCCACGTCCTTGGCTATAAGAAAGACTTTGTGATCTTCGATGAAGAAGACACAGAAAAACTCTTAAAGGAATGCTTCGTACGGCTAAATATCAAAGAAGACAAAGGGTTCTTAAAAAAAACAAGAGCTGAGATCTCTCAGTTAAAAAACAATCTGCAAGAACCGGAACCAAGCCTTCCTATTTACCATCTCTATCAAGAAAAACTTAAAGAGTACAATGCCCTTGACTTTGATGATCTTCTCTTCTTAACGGTAAAACTTTTTAGAGAGCACCCAGATGTTTTAGAAGGATTTCAAAGAAGGTGGTCCTACATTCTCATTGATGAATATCAAGATACGAATACAGCCCAGTACATGATCGTCAAACTCTTAGCAAAACAGCATGGCAACGTCTTTGCAGTTGGAGACCCTGATCAATCAATCTATTCGTGGAGGGGCGCTAACATTGGCAACATCCTCAACTTTGAGAAAGATTTTCCGGGCGCAAAAGTCGTCTCTCTTGAGCAAAATTATAGAAGCCGCAACAACATCCTACAAGCAGCAAATACCCTTATCAAGCATAATGCAAACCGATATGAGAAAAATTTATGGAGCGATAGGGGCGATGGCGCCCTTATAGGATTTTTCATCGCAGCAAATGAGCGTGAAGAAGCTAAATTTGTCTTAAGCCGTCTTAAGCACCATCTTTTTAAAGACAAGCTTTCTTTAAATGACTGTGTCATTTTTTATCGCACAAATTTCCAATCGCGTCTTTATGAAGATGCTCTTTTGCGAGAGAAAATCCCTTATAGAATTGTAGGAGGACTCTCTTTCTACCAAAGGCGGGAAATCAAGGACATTCTCGCCTACTTACGCATCGTTCTTGGCAGCTCAGACTTCTTAGCTTTTGCAAGGACAGTTAACCTTCCTAAAAGAGGTTTTGGCGAATCAAGTCTTGCAAAACTGCGTGCGTTTGCAGATGAACACCATCTTACGATTTTAAATGCAACTGTAAGCGCTATCCGCGGCGAACATAAAATTTCACCCAAACAAAAAGAAGCGCTTGAGGACTATATCGACATCATTGCAAGTCTACAAGAAATGGTAAAAAATCAAGAGTCTCTTTCTGAAATCATCTCTCATACGATCGAACGCACCCGCTATCTTGAATATCTTCGAGAAGATCCAGAAACATTCGAAGAAAGACGCAGCAACTTAGAAGAGCTTATTACAAAAGCTAGTGAATGGGAAGAGGATGAAAAGACTCCAACACTCACCGCTTTCTTAGAGGAGTTATCGCTTAAATCAAGCCTAGATCAAAAACCAAAGGAAGAAAACACTCTTCAGCTAATGACCTTGCACAACAGCAAAGGGCTTGAATTCTCTCTCGTTTTCTTAGTGGGCATGGAAGAAGATCTTTTACCCCACATCAACTCCAAAACAGATCCCAATAGCTTAGAAGAAGAAAGGCGCCTCTGTTACGTTGGCATGACGCGCGCTAAAGAACTCCTCTATCTGACAGCAGCCCGGCACAGATTCCTCTTTGGAGCATCGCGCTATATGCGTCCGAGCCGTTTCCTTATGGAAGTTCCAAAAAAGCACCTGCGCAACTACCAAGATGAGGAAGAAGAAGAGGAAGAACTGCAACAACACACCGACTTCACTCCGGGAGAAGTTGTGATCCACAAAGAATTCGGCATCGGCATCATCCAAAAAGTCTATGAGACATCGCTTGGCCTTACCTACGACGTGCTCTTTTCCGCCGGCAAAATCACACGCTCACTCATCGCCAAATACGCCAAGCTCCGCCCCGTCGACTAACTTGTCTATAGTGGACCCCTCTGTACTGATGGAGTTCGCCTTTTTAGATAAAGTAAGGTAGGTGGTGAGGACGCGAGAGACGGTGATAGCGTCTTTCCAATATTTGTCACGCAGGCGCAAGCCTTTGAGGTTAGGAAGCCAAGTGGGAGGGGTGACGAGTACGTTTGGAGCAAAAGCGGGACGCCAGAAGTTAGCTGTCATCTTGCTGCGGCAAATCGTTACGGTGGGCAATCCAAGACTGGATGCGAGATGGCCAATCCCTGAATCGTTGCCGATCATCCCGCCAGCCTCTGCAACAAAAGCTGCCATAACGTCCAAAGAATCAAATTCTGGAACTAAAAATCGCAGTGCAGGCCACTCTGCTTTTTCCTCTTTTGTTAAAATAAACACGGGCTCATAGCCTTTTTTTTCTAATTCCTCCGCAAGTTGGATGAACTTTGTCTCCTTCCAGTTTTTTCCCGGCCTAGAACTTGTTGGATGCAGGATCACTCGTTGTGGATATTTATGCACGTTGACATCAGATGGTAACGTGATTCCATTACCGGCTATTGCCCCATTAATCTGAAGGGTATCTTTAGAAAACTGCACCAAGTTGTGCGCAAAAGGTTTTGTTCCATCAAATTTACCCACTTCCCAATACGGATAGTCTCGATTAGCTGTAGCTATAGGATTTAATACAAAGGTCTTCTCTTTGTGTGCATTCATGCAAAACTCAAGGATCTGCTGCATCCAAGGACTTTTTTCATAAATAATAAAAAATCTATCAAACTGAGTCAGCGCTTCCATTTTAGGAAAAGGTAAAATGAAAATTTTTGGGAACCAAGACTGCAAGCCTTGCAAGAAAGGGTGAAATACGGTGACGTCGTTTCCATCTAATTTGAGATTATTTGCTAATACAAGAGCAAGAAGTCCATCCCCCAAACCTTTGCAACTAAAGACCGCACATTTCATAAGTCTATCCCACTATTTCGAGATTTTGATTTTTGATGGATTTTTTTCTATTTTTCAGAATTTTTTTGCGAGATATACTTGAAAAGTCAAACCAAAAAAAAATTCTGAAAAATAGGAAAAAAGACGCAAAAAGCGAATTCTTAGAATAGTGGAATAGGCTCATGAAGCTAATTTTTTATCAAAACCCCTATTTAAATCAACGCGAGTTTTAGATATGAGGATAATTATGATATCTATTAAACAAGAAACGTTACTTGGGACAGGCTTACAGCAAAGGCTTCAACTCTCTTTTGCTATGCATCAAGCATTTCAAATTTTACAAATGCCAACGACTGAGCTTTCTTCATGGCTCAAAGAAGAAATCGAAGAAAATCCTTGCCTTGAATATGAAGAAGCTCCCTCCTTTTTCCCTGAACGATCTTTAAAAAAGGAAAAGGCTTTCTCTAATGGGGACTCTGCTTTTACTCCCTCCCTTTTTGAATATGTCATGGAGCAAGCACATCTTTCTCTTGAGACTGAAGAAGAGCTTAAGATTGCAGAACATCTGGCTGGAAGCTTAGATCATCGAGGCTTTTTGATGGCATCCGATGTCCTAGCTCACATGGAACAGGTTCTTGAAAAAATGCAGCTTTTTGACCCTCCGGGAATTGCCGCACGGTCACTACGCGAGTCCCTTCTGATTCAACTAAGGCACAAACATTTAAAAAATTCCCTATCTTATGAAATTATTAACCTGCATTACGAAGATCTTCTTCATAATCGTCTTCTACAAATTGCAAAAAAAACAAAACGCAGTGTAATGGAAGTAAAGCAAGCTATCGAAGAAAAAATAGCTCCACTTAATTTACGTCCTGCCGCAGGTTTTTTCTCTGAATGGGTAGCTCCCATCATTCCCGATATGATTTTAACTTATGAAGATGAAAAATGGAATATTGAGCCTAATGAAGCATGCTTTCCCCTATTTCAAATTAACAATGAAGCAATGCAAGATCGCTACTACTTAGAGCGTGCACGCTGGATTAAAAAAGCAATCATGAATAGACAAAAAACTCTACTTAGCATTTGCCGCTATTTTATAAAAAAACAAGGAAACTACCTTAGTGGAGATACCTCTACCTTAAAACCCATGACCATGCAAGAAGTGGCCGAAGCACTAAATGTTCATATTTCAACAATTGGAAGGGCTGTAAATGACAAGCACCTCCTTTGTCCAAGAGGAACTGTAGCCATGCGCTCTCTTTTTAGTTATGACTTAGGAAACGCAACATCAAATCATTCTGTGAAGCAACTATTAACAAACTTGATTAAAAAAGAAAACAAAGAGAACCCTCTTTCTGACGAAGCTCTTGCTTTAAAAATTTTAACTGATTCAGTCTGTGCCTAATGCCGCCTTC
>JAZKBL010000046.1:0-2045 GCA_040388665.1 Chlamydiota bacterium | reverse complement strand
AGGATCTTTTTTTTCTTTGATGCGGTTCCACAGGTCGTAGTTGGTTGTTTCTACAAAGATACCGTCATCATGATGGCGATGCATTTCTTTGAGGTTGCCAGAGGGGTGGTAGGAGTAAGTTGTTTTAGAGAGGAGTGTGCCCGATGCGGCTTCTTCTTTTTCTTCGATCAATTGATCTAGGTAATTGTATTCTGTAAAAGTGAAGAGGTCTTCTTGCTGTGTGCAATGGACTCTCCCGAATCCATCATAAAAATAAAGAAGGGTTTGCTCTTCTTTTGTCTCAGATGTTTTTCTGCCCGCTTTGTCATAGGTGTAGGTCGTGGTGTAACCTTCACTATTTGTGTGAGTGAGAAGGTGAAATGAACTGTAAGTGAATGTTTCCTTGGCAAGGCCGGCTGTTTCTTTGGTGAGGGGTCTTTCAAAAATATCCCAGGTGTAATGGGTTTCATATCCTTCTTCATCAATGGATATTTTGAGGGTGCCATCGAGGTTGTAGATGTAACGCTTCTGTGCTCCATCTGGATAGGTAATGAGAGTGGGACTGCCCCGACTGTTATATTCTGTTGTCGTTGTGTGTCCTGCTGGAGTTGTTGTGGAGGTTTGTTTGCCAAGACAGTTGTAAGTGTTTTTTGTAGTCAAGCGGACATCGCCAATGGGTGGGGAGGTTATTGTGATGATGTTGCTGTCGAGATCGTATTCAAAGAGGGTTTCTCTATTGAGATAGTCGAGCGTATCTGTGCATTCACGTTTATGGTTGTAGTGGTAATAGGTGTGGCGTTTATCATGGCCCGCGGTTTCTACTGAGAATTTAAGGAGATTGCCTTTATCGTACCCTTTTTCTTGAAAGGGTTTGCCAGGCGCTTGATAAGTGAGCTGATTGCCAAAGTCATCATAGGTGGCTTTGGTTTTCTCCCCGAGGGAATTTGTTTCATAGATGAGATAGCCGTAGGCATCGTAGTCATAGCTCAATATGTAGCAGAGATGGCCGTGGCTGTTGTACATATCTTTTTGCTTGAGCTTGCTTTGCGTGTTGTAGACAAGATGCGTTTTTTTAAGGAGAAGTTCTTGGGTTCCCTCAAGGTAGTATTCTTCGATCCACTCAGTCAACCCGTGTTCTTCATAACGAAATTTTGTGATGAAGCGTTCGGTGACGTTTGAGAAATTGTCCGGATCGTCTGTACCGCCGTCGTCTGTGATAAGGGTTTCGAGAAGGTTGTCAACATTGTAGGTTCTAAATTCTCTTTTGAGGATTTTGTCATGATCGTAAATTAAATAAGTGATTAGAAGATTTGTATCGTTAAGGTATGTATAGGTTGTTTTTTTGCCGTTGTCCTCTTCTTGAGAGAGCATCCGATGGCTCGTGTCATAGCTGTATGTTTTTGTGTAAGACTCCCATGCGTCAGCGCCTGAAAGATGGCCAGAGAAGATTTCTTTTTTGACATTACCGTAAGGGTCATATTCTAGGGTGCGCTCCCAGATTTTTTGATGAGTGCTATCGAAGAGGGATTTTGATTTCAGCTGACCGAAGGCGCCCCATTCAAAATGGACTTTGCTGTGGAAGGTTTCCTTGTCAAAACGCTCGATATCTGTGACGTAAAAATCTGGTGTGAAGTGGACTTTTGTAAGATTATTAAGAGCGTCACGAATGTCGGTTCTGCCGTTTTCCTTATAGGTGAAGTGCTTTTTCCCTTTTTTGTTTTTTTCTCTTTCTATGTCGTAAGAAAAGCGACAAGTGGGAACGAGTTCTTCGCCTACCATTTCATAGATGGTTTTGATACGGTCACATCTGGGGTCTTCTTGAGATTTAATACCAGAGTCTTTTTTTGAGTAATAGTCAGCTTGAATTTTTCTGCCATCTGGAAAGATCCGTTCTTTAACGAACATTCCTGAATTTTGAGCCGCTTTATAGTTGAGTTTTTCTTCTGGACTATAAGATGATGTTTTTTTCAAAAGAGCGCCGATTGCCATCGAATAAGAGAGCTTTTTGCCATCAGAGGTGGTGATATCGAAACTCTGGCTGTGAGAGCTGGGATAAGAGATTTTAG
>JAZKBL010000045.1:0-13988 GCA_040388665.1 Chlamydiota bacterium | reverse complement strand
ACTCTCGACTTTCATGAAATTCTTTTACACGATTTTGATAATTTTTTTTTCATCTTACCTTATAGCTGGGACTGAGAGATCTCTTTTTGATGATCTAGCTCTTGTTGAAGCGATTGATAAAGAATTAAAAGATACTCTTCCTTTTTTTTACAATCAGTCGATGATGGGAGGATATTTCACGATGCCGTCTGCGCGGATGGCTTCTTCTGGAATGGCAGCTGCGGGCGCTGCGACAGTTCCTCCTTACAATGTATATGGAGTGAATTTTCAAGTATTTCAGAGGATTGAGCTTTCTGCTAATTATCGAGTGTATAAAGGGTGTTTAGAGGGCAATTTTGGCAACGAGGGTTTTGGAGATGATGCAGATAGGATCGGGAACATCAAAATAGGTATTTTGATTCCAGAAGATGGTCTTCCTCATTTTCCCAACTTCTCGATCGGGGCTGATGATTTCATGGGGTCAAAGCGGTTTAATTCCCAATATATCGTAGCGACAAAACAGTGGCTAAGCTTTAATTTAGAAACAACGCTTGGTTGGGGCCGTGGAAGAATTAAAGGATTTTTTGGCGGTATTTCATGGACACCGTTGCGAAAGAGAGATATTCCTTTTTTAAAAAATATTTCATTAGTCGCTGAATATGATGCAAATAATTATAAAAAACATCATCACGAACATCCAGAAGGTAGAAATGTTAAAAGTCGCATTAATGTAGGGATTAATTATCTGGGGTTTGATGCCCTTCAGCTCTCTGTTAGTTCGATCCGCGGAGAGAAAATTGCGGGAGCTGCATCTTTGCGATTTCCTTTGGGAACAACAAGAGGATTATTTCCTAAAATCGATGAGGCTTCCCCCTACTGCTCTCCTGTGGATACGGAACCTTTGGGAATCATTCGTCTTGAAAAGGAGTTTGCTCATGAGCTTGTATACGCTTTTGCGGATCAGGGGCTAAATCTTTATAGAGCGTATCTTACATTTGATCGCAATCTGGATAAAGAGCTGTGGTTAAAAGTTGTGAATAACCGCTACCGTCTTGAGTCTGTGGTGCGAGATCGCTTATATCATCTTCTTTCAGCATTAACGCCAGCCAACATTAAAACAGTCGTTGTCGTTATGGAAGAAGATGGGGTTCCCTCCCATTCTTACCGCTTTAGAAGAGAGGATCTTTATCGTTATCAAAGAAGGATCATTTCAGATGAAGAGATGCATATTCTCTCTCCTATGCAAGAGGCGCAACGTGCGCCAAAAGAATATGAGAGCGATCTATTATTTCAGAGAAATAAAAGGATTTGGACATTCACTTTTCGTCCGCGCTTACTCACTTATTTTGGAGGAGCTAAGGGCAAATTTAAGTATGATTTTGGTGTGATTGCATCCCCTGAAGGGTATCTTTTTGATGAAGTTTATTATAAACTCCAGATCGGTTATTCGATCAAATCGAGCTTATCTGATCTGAGCGCAACAGATAGACTTAACCCTTCACATCTTCCGAATGTGCGAACAGATTCGATCCGGTACTTTCAGAGTAATTCTCTATCGATTGAAAAAGCATACGTTCAAAAAGGATGGAACCTTGGTAAAGGATTCTTCGCGCGTCTTGCGACCGGATATTTTGAAGCAGCTTATGGAGGTGTCGCTTTAGAGACTCTTTATTATCCCGTCAACACCGACTGGGCAGTTGGGATAGAAGGGGCAACTGTTTGGAAAAGGCGGTATCGAGGCATCAAGTTCACAACGAACATTCGAGAAGTACATGGACATCATCCCGAATATAAACACTTTGTTGGGATTCAATATTTTCTTAGTCTTTACTACCAATTCAAGCCCTTAAGCCTACAATTTAAAGCGTTGGCAGGTCAGTTTTTGGCAAAAGATTTGGGCGCGCGCTTTGAAGTAGAGAGGGTCTTTCCAAGCGGTCTTCGCTTCGGAATATGGTACACGCTTACAAATGGCCATGATAAAGTGAATGGTCAAACCTATTACGACAAAGGGTTTTTCTTCGCCCTTCCTCTCGACATGTTTCTTAAACAAAGCAGCCGCAACTTCATCTCTTATGCAATGTCTGCTTGGCTGCGTGATGTAGGTGCCACCGCAGAAACTGGCAAACAGCTCTATCCAACTCTGAATGAGCAGCGCTTTTACGGCAGATAAATTTCTCTTGATCCGTAGTAGAGAATATGTCACGCTAGCTATGAATTAAGTTGAGGGGTTTATCCATGTTTGAAGGTTACGAAGAGTTCTCTGATGCCCAAGTTAAAATTCTTAATCGCTATGTAACAAGCGCTAGGAGCAATGTTTTTGTATTGCGCAATCTTCCAGAGGTCATCAAGGGGGCTCTTTTTTCTAGGTACTCTCGTTCGAGTTTGGGCTTAAGATCTCTTTTGCTTAAAGAGTTTATTTTAAATGAAGAGACAGCTTTTGCTTCCATTGCAGGCCAGCAGATTCAGCAAGAAGATGATGTTGTTTTAGAAGATCAGATCATGGCGGTTAAGAGAGCTCAAAATTTTTATGATAGAATCCTTGATGGTTATGGAGATGATTCGATCGGAGAGCTTGGTGGCGCGCATTTGGCTGTTGAAAATGTTTCGATGCTTGCTGCTAAAATGATTGAAGACGCACGCATTGGCGGCTCTCCTTTAGAAAAATCGACGCGTTATATCTATTTTGATCAGAAGGTGAATGGAGAGTATCTTTTTCTTCGGGAGCCTATTTTAATGACATCTGCCTTTCGTGACCTTTATGTCGATACATGTAATCATCTTTTTGAAACTTACTCTAAACTGATCCCTCCTTTAACAGAACTTATGGAAAAGAAGTTTCCAAGAGAGCACGAGGTTTCTAAAGTTGCGTATACTGCGGCGCTTCGAGCAAAAGTTCTTGATTGCTTGCGCGGCCTTTTGCCAGCAAGTGCTCTTACGAATATGGGTGTTTTCGGCAATGGGCGTTTTTTTGAAACACTTATTCAAAAACTCAATGCAGCAACTCTCACGGAGATGCAGGATGTAGGAAGAAAGGCTTTTCAAGAACTTTCAAAAGTGATTCCCTCTTTTGTCCGCAGAGCGGATGTTGGGCATAAATATCAGAAAGCGTTTACTGACTATCAGGAACAGATGCAGGGGGAGCTAAAGGAGCTTGCCGGTAAATATGCTGCGTCTGCCTCCCCTATGAAAGGACCCGGAGTTCGTCTTTTGAGTTATGATCCTAAGAGCCCTTCAAAAGTGGCGGCGGCTCTTCTTTTTGCGGCGTCCGGATCTGGTCTTTGGGAGCTTCAGGAACAGTGTCTTTCTTTATCAGAAGAAGATCTGAATCAGATTCTTGATGCGGCAAGCAATTATAGAGAAAATAGACGCCATAAATCTCCAAGAGCTCTTGAGCATGCAACGTTTACTTTTGAAATTGTGGCGGATTTTGGCATTTACCGTGATCTGCAGCGGCATCGCATGCTCACGCAAGAAAGGCAGATGTTTTCTTGCGATCTTGGATTCTTTGTTCCTCAAGAGATAAAAGATACAGAAATGGAAACACCTTATTGTATGGCAATGGAATCTGCAAAAAAAGCGTTCGACACAATTGCAGCAGATCTTCCTGAGGAAGCGCAGTACGTCGTTCCCATGGCATACAATATGCATTGGTATTTTCATGTGAATTTGCGCGCGCTGCAGTGGCTCTGCGAGCTTAGATCGGCGCCAGCGGGTCACCCTACATACCGCTACATCGCTCAAGAACTTGCAAAACAGGTGTGTCAGGTATTTCCTTGCTTTGAGCGCTTTTTCAAATTTGTGGACTATGAAGGGTATGAATTAGGTAGGCTTGGACAAGAGATTCGTGTTTTAGAAAAACTTCAAACAAGAGATTCAAATGAGTGATAAGCCAGGAAGTGTGATTGGTGGCATGTTACTCGTGACTGGCAGTTGTGTTGGAGCTGGAATGCTTGGACTTCCTATCCTAACGGGCTTATCTGGATTTTTTCCCTCTCTTGTTATGTTTTTTTGCGCATGGTCTTTTATGATGATGACAGGGCTTCTTGTTATAGAAGTGAATGGTTGGTTTTCATCCCCCGTAAATTTTATTTCTATGGTTGAAAAAACATTAGGAAGAGCTGGAAAAGGGGTCAGCTGGGTTTTATATCTTTCCTTATTTTATGCTCTTCTTATTGCGTATGTTGCAGGAAGCGGCAGTATCTTGACAACGATGGTTCCGAGCATTCCTAATTGGATGGGAAGTCTTTTCTTTGTTCTTTTATTTGGCGGTGTTGTTTTTTTAGGAACACGTTCTGTTGATTTGTGGAATAGGGTGTTGATGTTTTTTAAAATTGGGGCATTTTGCGCTCTTGTTTTTTTGGGAGCAAAGCATATATCGCCTAAATTACTTTCCAGGACAGAACCCTCTTATGCTATCTATGCGCTTCCTCTTCTTATTACCGCTTTTGGTTTTCATAATATGATTCCTAGTTTGACAGCGTATATGAAAGGGGATCTGAAACGTGTGAAAAAAACAATTGTTGGTGGTAGTTTATTATCTCTTTTTATTTATCTTATTTGGGAGATTCTCGTTTTGGGGATTGTTCCTATGCAAGGGGCCTCTGGTATTTTAGATAGCTTAAAACATGACAAAGAAGCCTCGCAGGCAATAGCTGGCATTCTTGGTTCTTCCATGATTAGTAGCGTTGCGAAATGGCTTGGTTTTTTTGCTATTCTAACATCTTTTTTAGCTCAATCTTTAAGTCTTGTTCATTTTTTGGCGGATGGATTAAAAGTTAAAAAAGAGAAACGAGAAAATGTAGGCTTATGTGTTTTAGCACTAGCTCCTCCCCTTATTTTTGCAGTTGTGTATCCACAGCTTTTCTTTAAGGCTCTTAACTTTGCTGGAGGGGTTTGTGCTGTCATTCTTTTTGGCATTATTCCGGTGACGATGGTTTGGATTGGAAGGTACAAAAAACACATTCCCTCTACATATCAAGTGAATGGGGGACGCCCTCTTTTATTTTATATTTTTGGTTTTGCTCTTTTTGTGTTATTCATACAACTTTCTACAATGCTAGGGGCTTCTTATGTTAAATTGGGGTAAAATTCTTCTTTCTATTTTTTTAAGAGCGATTTATTGCTTACCGGTGGGATGCCTTGCTTTAAATGATCAGCTTTTAAAAGAAAGAATGGAAGAGCCTCCTCCTTGTTGGATGATGGAACAGATTCAGATGGATCTTGCCCCTTTTAAGGAAAGAGGGGTTACATCGGATCAACTGAGCGCTTTTTGGAAAGATGTTGGAAATCCTCGCGATTTATTGCTTGTCCGTTTTAAAGTGATTAATGGAACTATTTCAATAGTAAGTAGCATCCCTGATAAAGATATACTCCGTTTACAAGCTGTAAAAGGCGCTCTTGAGAGACTTAATTCTATTAAGACTCTTCCTAATTTAGATTTTGTTGTAACCTTGCACGATGCGTATTCTGCACACTGTACTGATGATAACTGCCCTGTTTTAACTTTTGCAAAGGATAAAAATGCTACTGCGAGCATTCTTCTTCCGGATTTTGAAGCTTTAAATGGATATGATCAGCTTACGTCTAAAATTTTGACAGCAAACGCTCAATACCCTTGGGAAGTTAAGTTAAAAAGCGCTTTTTGGAGAGGATCTTCAACGGGCGGGAATTTTAATCTTAAAAATTGGCAAGACTTTGCTAGAGCAAAACTTGTGCTTTTATCTATTAGAAACCCAAGAGATCTTGATGCTAGGTTCACTTCTTTAGTTCAAATGGATAATGAGACGCGGTATTTTCTTTCGGCGCGTGGGTTTTTGGGAATGCCGGCAGCTCCGTCTGAGCACATTCGTTATAAATATCTCGCCGAAGTGGATGGAAATTCTTGTTCTTATTCTAGATGTTACTGGGAGCTTCTTTCTAATTCTGTAATGCTCAAGCAAGTATCCGACAATATTCAGTGGTATTATGGCGCTTTAAAACCAGATGTGCATTTTATTCCGGTTGCACATGATCTATCTGATTTTTTCGTGAAGTTAAACTGGGCGCGCACTCATGATGCAGAGTGTAGGATCATTGCAGAGAATGCAACTGAGTTTGCGAAGACGGAACTTTCCGCTGAAAGCACATATCTTTATCTTCATCATCTTCTTCAAGAATACGCTAAAATTTGTCATGTTTCGACTACAAACAGCATTTGAGCCCTGCGGTGATCAACCAAGAGCTATAGAGAAACTTTCTTCAGGGTTGCTTGAAGGGAGAAGAGCGCAGGTGCTTTTAGGAGTGACAGGTTCTGGCAAGACATTCACTATGGCTAATGTCATTGCTAAAGCTCAAAGGCCAGCGCTTATTCTTGCGCATAATAAAACTCTTGCGGCGCAGCTCTATCAAGAGTTTAAGAGTTTTTTCCCCGATAACGCTGTTGAATACTTCGTGTCTTATTATGATTATTATCAGCCGGAAGCTTACATTGCGCGTACAGATACTTACATCGAAAAAGATCTTGCTATCAACGATCAGATCGATCGTATGCGTCTTAGCGCTACGCGGTCATTGATTGAAAGAGAAGATGTCATCATCGTTTCTTCTGTTTCTTGTATTTATGGTCTAGGTCTTCCTGAATATTACAGCCAGATGCAATTAAAACTTCATGTCGGCGAGAAAAAACGCAGAGATGAAGTATTACTTCACCTTGTAGAAATTCATTATAAAAGAAATGATTATGAACTTGCGCGCTCTACGTTTCGTGCGCGAGGAGATGTTTTAGAGATCATGCCGGCTTACGAAGAAGAAAAGGCATTTCGAGTGGAATTTTTTGGCGATGAGATAGAGAGAATCAGTGAGATTGATCCACTGACAGGGAAGTTAAGACGACGCCTTGAACAGATTGTCATTTTTCCAGGCTCTCATCACGTGACACCTGAGGCTGTCCGTTTAGATGCAGCGATCAGCATCCGTGATGAATTGCAGGAGAGGATTACCTCCTTTGAGAAAGAAAATAAACTTGTTGAAATGCAAAGAATTAAGCAGCGCACGAGCTATGATTTGGAAATGATCAAGGAGATCGGTTTTTGTAAAGGGATTGAAAACTACTCAAGACATTTCAGCAAAAGACATGCGGGAGATCCACCGCCGTGTCTGTTAGATTATTTTCCTAAAGATTTTATTTTCTTTATCGATGAATCGCATCAGACGCTGCCGCAGCTGCATGCGATGTATAATGGTGATAGAGCGCGCAAAAGTTCTCTTGTTGAGTTTGGCTTCAGGCTTCCTTCTGCTTTTGATAATCGACCTCTTAAATTTGAAGAGGTTTATAAACGGTTTGATCAGGTAATCTATGTCTCTGCAACACCAAGTCCTTGGGAAATTGTAGAAGCTGGCGGCGAAGTTGTCGAACAGATCATCAGGCCGACTGGCCTTTTAGATCCGATGATTGAAGTGCGTCCTGCAGGAAATCAGGTTGACGATTGTTTAGAAGAGATCCGTAAAGAGACAGAAAAAGGAAGAAGAGTTTTAGTGACAACGCTCACAAAAAAACTTTCAGAAGATTTATCCAAGTATCTTAATGAAATTGGCGTTAAAGCCAAGTATCTTCATTCAGACATAGATACGATTGAGAGAGTCCAAATCATTAATGAATTGCGTAGAGGGGGCTTTGATGTACTTGTTGGAATTAACCTTCTTAGAGAAGGGTTAGATATTCCAGAAGTGGCGCTCGTTGCGATTCTTGATGCGGATAAAGAGGGTTTCTTGCGCAGTGAGACAGCTCTTGTGCAAACATGTGGAAGAGCTGCGCGTAACGTAGATGGGAGGGTGATCATGTATGCTGATAGGGTTACAGCATCGATGCAAAAGACACTCGACATCACAAATAAAAGACGAGCGCTTCAACAGGCGTATAATGAGAAACACGGCATCATTCCAAGAAGTACCAAGCGGGAACTTATCGAAGAATTAGGAGAAGTGTTTGAAGAGATGAAGGCTAAAGAAGAACCTCCATCTTATAGACTGACTCAAAAGGAAATTGAAGCTAAAATTCGCGCATGCGAATCGGCTATGAAAAAAGCTGCAAAAGAGCATCTTTTTGAAGAAGCAGCTCACTTTCGCGATGAGTTGCGAAGATTTAGAGAGCTGCAACTTTTGGAAGAAGATTTGTGAAGACGTATTATTTGGCAAAAAATCCTTTTTTGCTTTTTTTTCTTAAAATATGCGATAGCATTCTTCCTAAAGTCCCTTCAAAGAAATTAGAACATCCCAAAAAAATTCTTCTTACAAATCTCGCTCACATGGGAGATGTCGTCATCACAACGAGCGTGCTCGAACCTTTAAAAAAAAGGTATCCGGGTGTTGAAATAGGATTTCTTGTGGCAAGTTTTTCAAAAGGAGTTCTTGAAGAACACCCTCTTATTTCTCATATACATATTTTCGATCATTGGAAATTAAACCGCGCATCCTTTTCTTTTTGGAAAAAAATTTTTCTTTATTTTAAAACAAAAAAACAAGCGATCCAAGAAATTAAGAGAGTTAATTACGACGCTGCGATTGATCTTTATCCTTATTTTCCGAACGCCTCTTGGATTTTATTTAGGACGGGTATTTCATGCCGTGTTGGCTATACAAGCGGAGGGTTTGGTTCTTTGTTCACAGATCCTGTTTCATGGGAAGAAAAAACACAGTCAATAGCGCGTTATCAAGCAGATCTTTTGGGTATACAAGAGGAAGTTTTTCCCTCTCTTAAAGAAGAACCCTTTGAAGTGCCTGAAGCATTTGCTATTCTTCATATGGGCACTGGCGATCCCAAAAGAGAAGTGGAAGCGGCTGTTTGGAAAAGAACGATAGAATATTTCGCTCAAAATAATTATCCTGTCTTCTTAACAGGAAGAGGCAAGAGAGAAAAAGAGCGCATTGAGCAATTGATTGCTGAGGTGGGCTATGGAACCTCTCTTTGTGATCAGTTAACATGGAAGCAACTCGTGTTTTTAATTCAAAAAGCAAAATTGATGATCAGTACAGAAACAGTTGTGATGCATATTGCAAGTTGTTTTAAAACGCCAAACATTATTGTATCGCCGCATTTGCAAAGACTTTGGACGCCGGATAATCCTTGTTGTTCCGTTATAGAAGAAAAAAATATAATAAAAAAATTACAGGAAGTTTTAACGCCATGATTACAACTCTCGTTAATAAAAAATTAGAAGAATTTGAAAAACTGATTCAAAATTGTGTATGCACAACCCAAGATGATCTTTTGGATCTTGACGAAGCCATGGAGCTATCGACAGCTTTTCTCTCTCAAGTCAAAGAACAGAATAAACACCTTTATGCAGTAGGTAACGGTCCAAGTGGCGGTATCGCTTCCCACTTTTGTGCACATCTTCTTAAAAATTTACACATTGCAGCCCATTCTCTTTTTGAGCCCCTAGCCATGACGATGGTGGCAAGCGATCATGGTTATGCAGAAGTCTATCGCCATTCGCTTAAAACACTTTTAAAAGAAGGCGATCTTCTTCTTGCAATTTCTACACGGGGTAAGTCGACAAACATTTTACATGCTGCAGAAGAAGCGCGGGAGAAAGGGGCTCTTCTGATCACACTCAGTGGATTTGAGAGTAGTAATCCGTTAAGAGAAGCTGGAGATCTTAATTTTTGGATCGACACACATGATGAGTCTCTTGTAGATCTCGCTCACCATTTTCTTCTTCAAACCGTGATTGGTACTTTAAATTTATGAATTTTCGTATTATTCGTGCAAAAAGTGGCTGGAGATTTCCCAAAATGCGTGAATTATGGGAGTTTCGCGATCTTTTTTTTCTTCTTGTGCAAAGAGATATTAAATTAAAATACAAACAAACAGCAATAGGTGTTGCTTGGGTTATTTTGCAGCCGCTTGCAACAGCGCTTCTTTTCAGTATTTTGTTTGGATCTTTTGCTAAATTTTCTATTTCTGAAAAGACCCCTTACTTGCTTTTTGCTTTTGCAGGAATGCTCGCTTGGCTTCTTTTTTCCCAAATTGTGCAGCGAGCATCGAATAGCTTGCTAGGAGATGCCCGTTTAATTTCTAAAGTGTATTTTCCAAGACTTTTAATTCCTCTTGCCAGCGCAACTGCTGTCCTTGTAGATTTTTTTGTGGCACTTAGTGTGATGCTCATTCTTCTTCCTGTTTACGGTATCCCGTTAAGCGTTAATCTACTTTTTATTCTTCCTTTAGCTTTCATCGAAATTCTATTCGCTATTGGACTTGCTGTATTTTTAGCGGCACTAAACATTCATTATCGAGATTTTATCCATGTGATTCCCTTCATGTTGCAACTGTTGATGTATGCATCTCCTTTGTTTTATTCTTTTAGTCAGATTCCAGAAATGTGGCAGAGTCTGTTTGCTTTTAACCCCCTTGTTGGATTTACAGAAGGCTTTCGTTTTGCCATTTTTGGCTCTTCTTTTAGAGTGGCTCACGTAGCAACCGCTATCCTTGTCTCTTGTGCAGTGTTTTTTTTGGGTATGGTGATTTTTGAGCGGTTAGAACGCACGTTTGCAGATGTGGTCTGATGATTAAGGTAAAAAATTTAAGCAAAACATTCCCCCTTTCTTTGCATAAAAGCACAATGAAAGAAAAGCTTGGCCAGCTGTGGAAAAGAGAAAAAAATCAGGTCCTTTATGCGCTTCAAGAGATTAATTTCGAGGTAAGTCCCGGAGAGGTGATCGGCATCATTGGAAAAAATGGCGCCGGTAAAAGCACGCTTTTAAAACTTCTTTCTCAAGTGATTTTACCAACATCTGGTGAGATTCTTTTACGAGGCAGAGTCGGAGCTCTTCTTGAAGTGGGAGCAGGCTTTCATCCAGAGCTTACAGGAAGAGAGAATATTTTCTTAAGCGGCGCAATTCTAGGAATGAGAAAGCATGAGATCACTCGAAGTTTTGATGAGATCGTAGCTTTTGCTGAGATTGAGTCCTTTTTAGATATCCCTGTTAAAAAGTATTCAAGTGGCATGTTTTTGCGCCTTGCATTCTCTGTCATCGCTCATCTCCAAAGCGAAATATTAATTGTAGACGAGGTTCTCTCTATTGGAGATGCTTCCTTCCAAAAGAAATGCCTAGCTAAAATGCGCGAGGTCGTCCTTCAAGGAAATAGAACCCTCTTTTTTGTCAGCCACCAGCTCGAGCTCCTGCAATCCCTCTGCCCCCGCAGCCTATGGCTCGATGGCGGCAGACTTCATTTGGATGCCCCTACTCCCATTGTTTTTCCCGCTTATAATTCAAGATATTAATACTTAGCTTGTTATGTTGTTGTAATAAATAAATTGATTTAAAATTAAATTGAAACTATAATTATATTTATTATTTTTAATAACAATATAAATTAAACTTATTTTTGAGGTTATATGACGGTATCAAGTTCAGTATCAAAAAGTTCTGGTTTTCAGCCCGAATGGATTAATGATGGTTCGAATTTCAATGAATTTGCAATTAACGAAATTTTCACTTCTGTAATAATAAATTCGGATGATATACTAGTTTTTAGTTTTAAACTAGATAGAGAAATTATTCTGAATCCCAACCGAGCTTATGAGTCTGTTATAGAATTTGCTCCTGAAGAAGCGCTTAACGCAGCGGAAATTAATATCAATAAGATCGAAGATAAAGAACACAAACTTGAGTTATTGAAAGCAGCGATCATAGAAGGAAAATGGGATGACCCTTTGTTCGATCAAATCAATGAAAACTTGGAAGGCGTTGTACGAGGAGCCTTGTTCGAGTTTCCCTTCATTGCGCTCTATGGTTTAAGACAGGGGGTGATATCGAAGGAAGAGTTTTTTCTTATTCAAGCCTATTACGGATTAAGAGATGAATTCTCAAAAGATGAGATTCAAGTGTGCAAGATATTGGACAAAAACAAAGAGATTACCCAAGAAGCATTCGCTATTTTAAAACAATGTCTCTCTCAAAATCTTACTGTTCAGGGACAGAAACTTAATTTTACAAAACTTGAGTTAAACAGATATATCTCTTCCCTTAAAGAGCATGTGCGTCCTCATGAAATGATCTTATTTTCTGTTCCGAACCAGCCCTTTCCTAATCCACATATTTCGGAGAACTTATCGAGTTCACAAATGCAGTTTTTTGGCAAAATGAGCGTTTGGGACAGTTTCCGTGGAAAAAATCACCATATTTGTATTTTTAATAATAAAATCCAACAATATGTTCCTTCTTTAATAGCTTATCAAAAGTTTTTAACAATTTTGTACCCCCATGCTGGCAATGTTACGTTAACAGCACGCATCGGCTTTACACCATCGGAGCGGCAAGCAGAAAGAGGCGATGGATACTTTGATATACTTATACCTTTTCCGACATTTTTTCCTGTGATGGCTGATGGATATCCAACGCCCGGGCTTGAAGTGACATACCATGACATGTTAGGCCACGCATTGATATTTTTTTCAATTCCTGGGACATGGCGTAAACAATTGTATACAATGCTTGTAAAATTAAGAGAATTTGAAGCCAGCCATAATCATTTGAATGCGGAAGATGAAAAGATTCGCTATAGAGTTACTGATTCAGCATTTGATTTAGACGCTCCTTGTTTTGAAGTGTTTGAAAAAAAACCTGAAATTAAATTTTCTGATTTGTTAAATAGAATAAACTTTTTTCAAGAGACATACCTCAAGAACTGGGCCTCTCGTTTTAAAAATACGAAATGGAAGGACTTTTTAAATGAAGAAATAGATCGTCTTTGTGCTGAGTGGAAAGATCAAATCATTCCAGAAAAAAAATCTGGTTGCTTTATCTGTTAGATGTAAACAATCCTCTCGAAATCTGTAGAGGTCTTCTGTAAACTGACCTCATGAGTGATATTTTAGTGCGGGGGAATTTTAATGCGCGTAATTTACTTTATGCGCTTGTATTTTGCTACTTTGTGACGCTTTCTGCAGATGTGTTGCACGTTGAGGTGGCTCTTTTTAAAATTAAAGTGAATCACCTGTTTGCAGTAGTGCTCTTCATTATTCTTGGAGTTTCAAAAGAAGGAATTGTAGCACCGAAAGAGATCTTGGTCCCTTTTGTTTGCATTTTTGCATCGCTTGTCTTGTCTTCTTTCAATGGGATTTATGTAGAGAGATGCTTAGGGTACGTTGCTGTCTATCTCTTTGAATTTGCTGTTTATTTTCTTGTGCCTTTTACTTTGCTTTTTCATTTTGATTTGAAAAAAATTATCAAATGTTATTTTTTATCTTTTGTTGCGATGGGGCTGTATGCCTTTTGCCAGCTGATGTTTTCTATGGCAGGAATGTACCTTCCTCTTCTTCGGCAGGTGATTGATGAAGGGGGGCTTGCACGGCCTCACGGCTTATCGTATGAACCCTCTTTTTATGCGCTTTATATGTGTCCTTTTGTGATGTTTGTGAATGCGCGTTATCTTTTTTCTAAGGAAAAGCAGGGAGTTATCTATTTACTGTTTGTTAATGCTCTTTTTTTGTTATCGACTTCAACAAGTGCTTTTTTTGCGTACGGTTTTTTTATCCCTTTAAGTCTTGCCTTAGCTTTCCGTGTAAAATGGCTTTACAAGAGACTTGTACAATTTGGACTTTGCATTGCGTGTTTTTTAAGTGCTCTTTTTGTTATTGCCCCTCAAATGGTTCTTTTTTTCTTTAAGTTTTTTATCTTTGGTTTTTTTACACATCATTCTTTTGCTGAAAGATGGGTAGGGATTGTGAATGCATGGAGTGTTTTTTGCCAGCATCCTTTTTTTGGTGTTGGGATTGGAGGAATAGGGCCTTATCTTTTTTATCGTGATGATGTGGGGATATTTCCACACAACTCTTTTGGCCTAACGCTTCAACAAGCAGAGCAGTATGATCCGAAAAACGTCGCAACTGAAATTTTGGCAGGTCTTGGCCTTTTTGGTGTTGTAGCGTTTTCTATTCTTGGATGGACTGTATGGAAAAGCTATCAGAGAATAAGAGAATTAAATGAAGAAGAGGAAGTAATTGCCCGCTCGCTCTTTATCTCCCTTT
>JAZKBL010000044.1:1249-2674 GCA_040388665.1 Chlamydiota bacterium | reverse complement strand
TCATCCAAAAGAGCCCGGAGACCAAGGAGAATACCTTCCTTCATATCTCCTGTTAATTCCACGTATTCACCCCAGTAAACATCTCCCTCCGCTTCGCGCATATGCACATGTCCTGAGGCTGTGATGAGATCAGCTTGTTCGTTATAGGTCACATAATCCGCTTTGAGAGTTGTTCCTTCATAATTAAATTCTACGTGTCCTTTCAGAATTAAAATACCAAGTTCACGATCATAGGTTTGACTATCAGCATAATAAAGAACAGGCTTGCTTTGATCGATGGAGATATTTTTAAGCCCAAAAAGAGGGGAGATTAAAAAGCCACTTACAAGAAGATAAAAAAATGTAGTTTGAATGAACAAAAAAATTTTTTTCCGATTTGTCATCGTTAAATTCATCCTACCCGTCCTCTTGATTAAAGACTAAGGCGGACCCTACCATAAGTGTAAGAAGGGGGGGAAGCCAGGCTGCTATCAAAGGTGATAATTTTCCCGACACTCCGAGAGAAAACATAATATCTTTAAAAACATAGAGGAGGAATCCACAACTTAAGCCTATTAAGAGCCTGATAATAGTTTTACCGTATGCGCGAGGGCGACAAGAGAAAGCTGCAGCAAGATAGATCATTGCGCCAAACCAAACTGAGTTCGCTAATAAAGAATGCCAATACATTTGATGTTTTAAGCTCTTAAGACCAGATGAATCTAAAAGAGAAATATAAGCAGGTAATTTCCAAAAAGAATAAATATTTCTTTTAATCAATTTCATTTTTTTAATTTTTGTCTGCGTGAGAGATGTTTCAATTGATTTTTGAGAAAAATATTGGGGGCCTTTGCCTGCGGGCATATCCCATCCATCTTTAAGATCAAGGTATCCCTCTCGGATGTAGGCTATTTTAGCATTAATCCGCTCAATGACTTGGTGATGCCCTACGTGCTCACTGAGCCACACACCGGTTGGTTCAATATTTATCTCTTCTGTTGTTTTAGATAAATACTTTTTTTCAAGGTGTTCGTAGCGGGTTAACATCATGCTGGAGAGAGAGTTAAAGACCGTTAGTTCAAGGCACCCTATAAAAAGAGCTGTTAAGCTTATGGGTAAAATAAGGCGCCATAAAGAAATACCCGTTGCTCTAAAAATCACAAGTTCGGAGGAGCGATTCATCCGCCAAAAAATAAAAAGAGCAGAAATAAAAATTAAAAAAGGAAGAGCTTTTTCTAAAAGATGAGGAACACGTAACAAGACCATGCTTAACTTAACTGAAGATTCAATATCCTTGAGTCCAGATTGCCTTTGAATTTCTGCGAACTCAAAGAGAACAATAATCAAACAGACACCCAATACAATTGTCCCGAAACACTTTAAAAAAGAACGGCTTGTATAGCGTGAAAGAAGGGTTGAAAACATTACAGATATTTCCTTGTTCTC
>JAZKBL010000044.1:0-1226 GCA_040388665.1 Chlamydiota bacterium | reverse complement strand
AGGAGAGAGAAGAAACAGAAAGACAAGTACGGGTATGATAACGAGAGCATAATACAAGAGAATTATTAGATATCCATAATGTAAGCTATGCAAACAAATCATCCCACCCACTTCAATAATAACTGCGATAAGGCAAGCGATGATAATTTTTCCAACACGTGCGTGTCGACTATAATATCCTAAAATCATTGTACACGCGCCTAACAAACCAAAGGCCATGGCATACAAAGGAATAATCAATCGTTGATGAGCAGCGGATAAGAATTGTATTTTCTCGTGAGGAGAAAGAGGCTCTTTCGGATTCAACAGATCTCCCGTATCTCGCTCATGTGTTTTTAAAAAACGCTCTGGCTTCTTATCTTTAGAGACGGACTCTTTTGGTTTTATGATATAGCGATCAAAGTAGAGGATGGAAGGTTTGCCTGTTACGGGATCTTGTTCCTGGCGATTCCCATTCATAAGAAGAAGGTGTTTTTCTTCTCCTGCCTTGAAGATGATGCCTTTTTCAGCCATCAAGACAAACGGTTTATCACTCTGATGAGCATCATATATTAAAATACCTGATAGATTCCCCGCCTCATCCTGTTGGTGGGCATAAACAGTATATTTTTCAAATGTGTTAAATTGCCCAACAGAGATGAGACTCATTAAGGATTCTTGCCTTAAAGCTAACATTATATCGCGATGTTTTCGAAAAGAAAAAGGGAGAAAATAAAGAGTAACGAAATAAAGCAAAATAGTAAAAACAAGAGAAAGAAAAAAGGTGGGTTTTGTTAAGGCCCAGTTTCCAAGGCCTGCAGCTCGCATAATAACAAGTTCATGATCATTAATAAGCTTGTTATAAATAAAAATAACTCCTATGAAAATGGCGATTGGCAGAATAATGACAAAAATATTTGGCAATAAATACCCGACCATTTCAAAAAACAAAGAAATAGGTACCCCCTTGCTGGCGATTAGATCAATGTAGCGTAGAGTTTGTATGAGCCACATAATGCAGGTGAGAACGAGAGTAATGGCAATAACTGTAAAAAAAAGTTGACCAAAAACATAAGATGTAATCTTTTTCATTAACGTGAACCAATTCTCATGACTGCGACTCACCTTCAACCAGTTTTAAAAAAATTTCAAGAGCGTAAAGAGTCTATTCCCTAAAGGAATAAGAGTCATTATACATACTAGTATCTAAAGGTTCTTAAAAGGGGTGTCCATGCGGTTTTGTGTTA
>JAZKBL010000043.1:24452-45174 GCA_040388665.1 Chlamydiota bacterium | reverse complement strand
AGAAGGCCCCTTCACCGGGAGAAGCCCTCTGCTTTAGCTGAGGGAGTATTCACATTGATAATCTGGCTGTTTTATTAAGAAATTATGATCAAAACTTTGATTGGGATGACAGTTTTCTTGATATAGCTTTTATACGTATTGCAGATGATGTTTTTGACGATTTGCTTGCAAAGACATGCAAGAAAGCATTGGAACTTGATATTTATATTGAAAAATATAAAAAGAACAAAAAACAACTAACTGCACCAGACCGAGTACATGATTGGTTCTGGGTGATAGGTGGAAGTCCTAGAGAACAATCTGGTCCTTCTTTAAATGATTCCAGTATTTTAGAGTTCAAACATGGAGGTGCTTTTTTTTGTGGTGGATACATTAAAAGAGAAATGTTCGCTCTTTCAATGGTTGATGAAAAGTATCGAGACTGCGACGCAGACCTCATTATAAGTCCTCTTGGACCTACGTTGGATGTTCTGCCTTTTTCCTACGGAGGAATGAGTGGGGGTGGATTATATCAGGTTAAATTAAAGGAAATAAGAGGTCACAAGAATATAGAAGATCTTATGTTTGCGGGGGTTTTTGTAGCTGACAACGGAGAGTGTTTAGTATCTAGAGGGCATGTGTCTTTGTATGAAGTCTTTTGTAGATATTTAGATGATTTTATTGCGAATCACGAGTGAATAGAGGTGGGTTGAGCATCGAGCCTAAAATGAGCTTTAAACACTATTTAGACCGATTTCATGTAAAGCCTCTTGCAGAGCCTCAAGGGCGTAGATTTTCATCTACAGCAACTTCTCGGCATCTGCAAGAAACCTATTCACCCCATGAAAACATGTAGAGTTTTCAGTTTGGTGATTTTTTTTATTGTTACATACTAACTAAACCAACTTTTAATCCATGAAATAAATTTTTCACAAATTGTCTTTTGTTTTTCAATTGATGTTTGTTTTATCTCTTTTTTGGTCTTGATTTTGTGTAAGTGATGATCATTATTTTCCGTCTGGTCCTTTATCGGTTCATACCTTTTAACAGAATTTTCTGAATCCATTACTCGTTTATAGTTTTCTTCAGATTTTTCAATACGCTTCTTAGATCTCTCTAGAATTTCATCTGTCTTTCTATCTAAATCATGGATTGCACTTGCTAACGTGTCAAAATTACCAAGAGCCTGTCTACATATATTTTGTGCTCCTCGAGCAATATCTAAACGCTCATCGGCTATTCTTCCCATTTGGAACAGGGACGGCATTGTCCCTGAATTATTATCAACTTCTCGTGCCATAGATCCTCACTTTTAAAAGGGTAAAACATCTACAATCATATGAAGAGTTCTTTTTGGGCAACTCATTCCTGCATATCGATCAACAGGTTTAATGATTGCTGTTGATCTTGGGGGTGGATAGTCATCGTCTGAATCCGAGTCTGAATCTGAAGAATAATAAATGGGGCGATTTTTTTCAGCTATCTGAGCTTTTAAGGACTTTGTTTCATCATCAAATCTTCTAGAGAGATCATCATAGTTCTGTTTATCAGCATCTATCTGTTGTTTTAGAACAATAGTCTCATCGTCAAATCTTTTTGAAAGCTCTTCATATTTCGTATTTCCATCAGTAATTCTCTGAGATAATTCATTATTTCTTTCTTGCAATTTATTGCATTCAAAATCTAATTTTTCAAATTTTTCACATATTTTGTTCAGAGTGTTATTGAGGTTGTTTATCATCAAATCTTGATTATGACATTTTTCTTTGAGTTTATTATTTTCTTTAACAAGATTCCTGTTATGTTCCTTAATTTTTATATTCTCTTTTCGTAGAGCTTTGACATCACCTAGAGCTTCTTTTAGGGAATAGTTATTATTCTCAGAAACATGAGTAATTGGTGTTCTACAGAGAGGACATTCTTTAATCGCTTTCTTATACACTTCTTCTATAAACCGCGAACTAAAGGTATGTCCGCAATTTACAGTTCTAGCGTCGCCTTCAAGGTCTGTCATGTACACGGGGCAAATGTATGTGTCAAAGTCAGGGTCTCCATTAATAATATTTACGCTCATATAATTCCTATAATTAAAATTTCGTTGTTCGTTTCAATTGCGACATCAAAATGTCGATGCTGGGATTATGCATTTGATACTTCTTTACAACAAGGACTTTTTCATGTAGAATTGATGAATTTTTTATTAAACCTTAATAAATTATTTCTTATTATTTGTTATAAAATTCTCTGTAAAAACAACCTCTCAAGTGTTTTTAAGGGTGTTTTAAAACAGCCAACAACACCTGTTCTTTATGCGTTGCAAGTATGTATAGAATTCTCAGAAAAATGAGTGTTTCTTTATGAGAAAAGTTTATTTTGTATTTAAAGCAGATGTGCTTTGGGGCAGTAAAAAAAGCAACAGATATGGTTGCCTTCGTGGACCAATGGTGGACCAATGGTGGACCAAATAGGGGAGTCAAAAGAGGGCAAGGTAGGGCAAATAGCGTTAGACTTTAAATTCTTTCTCGAGGTAACTTGGTTGACGTCAGTCGCTGTAGCATAGCGCAGGATGCCAGTATAGGAGGGAATCATAATCCGTGGGTCGTTGGTTCAAATCCGACTGCCGCTATCCCTCTCATTTCCATTAGATCATAGGAATATTTAACATTTTTTCCGTCTGGAAAGATTAGCTGCTCTACTCTGGTTAAGCAGTCATAATGATATTGGGTAGTAAAGCCCCTTGGGTCTATAACTTCTTGTAAATTTCCGTAGCAGTCGTATGAATACGTTCTTGTTGAAGCAGCATCGGATAGACTTGGAATTAATAAAGACAATCCGCATAGACAAAAGAGTAGTTGATTATTGAATTTGTAAAATAGAAATGGTTTTATCATGTTTCAGTTCCATTATTAAGTTTATTTCACATAGAGTTTTTTCCATTCCACGAGAGCTTGAGGTTGATTTGATCCATTTCCTAAAATTGCACTACTCACGGGAATAATCCATACGTCGAACTCCTTCATATTGGGCCGTAATCCGATTACAGATACCTCAACACTTCTATGCCCAACAGTGCATTTCAGCGTTCCAAAGGCCTGCTTACCTCCAGTATTTTTCGCTAGAATAACAATAAAACTTTTCTTATGTCTATTGAGCTGGTCAAAACTTAACTCAGTAGGTAGAAATTCTTCATTCTTTAAAAAGAAATTGCCAGCTTGCACGATTTGCTCATCTGTCAATACATAACCTCTAAGCTCTGTATTTTTTCCATATGCTGGATTATAAAAAAACAGAGAGGGATAAAAACAAGCCATAAAATAAATGCCTGCACCGATTAGAATGACAGCCCCAATCTTTGAATGTACGGTACATCTTATTCTCCTTCATTCCAATTATTCTCATAATTTCCTTCACTTCTATCTTTTGAAGTTCTAGGAGATTTATCGATGCTAATGATTAAGTCCTTTTCTTCAAAACACTGGCCTCCGGGAAGAATAGGAGGTAATTCCTGTTTTGGATCTCATGATTCTGTATAGAAAGACAGGGGGGCCGTAATCTCTCCTAGTTCAAAAAATAGAGTGTAAGTTTCGGATAAATCTTTCTCCTCAGCTATTAATTGAAAGCAAAAAATAGCGCTCAAATTACGACATAATCGTTGTTCGAGCTTTGCGTCTGGTTCTTGGGGGTTTGGATTTGATTCGTATCTCGATATCTTGATCCAATGCCATGAGAAATTTGAAGAGACGATCCATACTAAATCCTGCGAGCTTACCATGTAATAGAGCCGATACTTTAGGTTGACTGATCCCTAAAATTTTTGCAGCACGTTCTTGAGTCAATCGTTTCTTTTTAATAATGTGTTCAATTTGTCTGGCAAGCTCTGCCTTAGCAAGCCTTTCTTCAGCATCAGGTAAGCCTAGATCAGCAAATACATTGCCACTACTTTTGATATAATCTTCCATAATTTTAACCTATTTTTTGTGCATCTCTAAAGCCTGTTTAAGCCTACTTTCTATAAGATCAATCTCTTGTTTTGGAGTCGAAATCCCACTTTTTGACTTCTTTTGGAATACGTGAAGGACATAGATCGCTTCACTAAATCGAACCGTATACACGGCTCTATATGTACTCCCTTGACCATCCTCGACGATCTCAAGAACCCCAAGCTCCCGAAAACCCCTTTAATGGCTTGGCTGCCCGGTGTTTTTCTCCGATTTGAGCAAGATACAATGCATGACCAAATGTATCCCGTACATCCTCTGGCAGTTCCTTAAGGTTTTTGAGAGAACTGCCGAGCCAATATAGAGGTTTTAATGACTTTTTCATATAAGGACGATTATCCCATATTTAGGATAATTGAACAATAGTTTTTTGAAGCTATCGCAAGGCCTACCTGTGGCCCGCATTACATGTTTAGGACTACCTGATTTCTAGGTTTCCCTTGAAGCCTAGCGCCAGCAACTGTTGTTTAAAAAAAAGATTGCGTTTAATTATAGATTTTTGCTACAATTCGTGTTATGAAAAGAGAAAAACAAAACTACTATTCAGATCTAGGTTGTTTGGCACAGCAGGAGTTTTCCGCACCTGCAGCATATAGCGTGCTGCACACAAGTTTTCTTTTCATAAATTCTAGCGCAATTCATTTTATTCGCCGCTAGGCGAATTAACATATAATTTATCTATATTACATTTATTGATTTACAACAGCAGTTATGATTATTGCTTGTTAAATATTTACAAATTAAAAAATTAGGAAAAATTATATGTTTAAAATAAATTTTCAGTGCACACCCGTGCTTTCAAGTTTTACAAAATTTTCAACAAATTTTTGTCAAAGACGTTACAGTTCTTTAGAAAATAAGGCAGCATGTTTTCCAGACCGCACATTACTATTCAAGGATACACGAAGGTATGATCACGATGCCGGCACTGGAATCACCAAGCAAAGAATGTGGAGATATTTTGACGTGATATCCCGGTATGCTTTAGTAGCTGAAAGTATGTATAATCAAAACCTTGTTCCTATCGTACATGGGCAAGCGGCCGCTAACCTAATCGCACAACGCCTGTTACAAGCTCTTGGTTTTGATAATCTTCGTTCCTTGCGTTCCTCCAACTTTCATTTTCTGGAAGGGGATAACCTTCGAAAGAAGATAGATGTTTTACAAAAAAAATCGCAATGGAATCTTGATCACTCAGATGAAGTCAGACAATCTATGCTAGCTTGCACGATAGGTCTTTTTAACTATGAATCTAACGAATCTCCAGTCCATTTTGCATTGGGAGGAGGCCGTCCTTCTTTCGGGGACACTCGCAGTGATGAATTGCTCGGTAATCGTAACATTTTAGAGTATGAAGAGATTAAAGTGTTAGGATTAGAAATGATTACGCACGCTATGAAGAATCAAGGTTTTAAAGATTCTTTTGTACAGGAGATATTACAAAAGATAGAGCCTTTATACAGCGTGGCTGGACGCCTGGATATAGGTCAAATTTTGGTTGTTGGGGTTCCTTATACGCTTTTAAGTACTTCTCTTGCGGATTCTTGCCTGTATCATAGTGAAGCTTTCGGCACTCCCACAGGATTATCCATTTTAGAAGTTTTGGAAAAATTAGATAATGGCGAAATTCCTCTTGAAGGATTACAAGTGCGCCTTTTGCTTTCTAAAGAACTGATAGAGGTTGAAAATATTTCAATGGTAAATATCATGGATTCACAAGATGTAAATGCATTTTGCAAAAACAGCACCTCTAATTTTCAAGCAGAAATCTTAGAAGTTCAACGAGAAAAAGAGGCTGCAAGAAAATTTTTTGAAGAATGTAAACTGAGCTCAATTTTTAGAAAAAAGTGGAATGAATGGGTTCCTATTGAGTTGCGTTTTAAAGAAAAAAAAGAAATAGACTGGTATGAGAAAAAAAGCATCAATGACTACACAAAATATATCGAACAAATTGACGAATTATCAGAGTTATTAATAAAACACACCTCTAAAATCGCTTCGTAGTTTTTTCTGCGTAGAACCTCTCGTAAAATTGTGTTAATTGTTTGTGAGAGGTTTTATACTCCTGCCACTTGAAAGACGCCCATGATTTAATCAAGGATAGGTAGGCACTAGTGCAAAATGCCTGTCTTAAGATACACTCGGAAGGCATGGAAAACAAACATCCTTTTGAGCACTTTCTTGGTAATTTCACTCCAAAGGCTGCTAAGCTGCAGAGGCAAGTGTACAAGCTATTGTGGATTATGGAGACAACGGGCAGCAGCGATGCGGCGGATCTCAAAGCGGAACTTGAAGCTGAGTTCAAGCTTCTGTTTCATGACAAAGACACTTATGCACGACTGCTCGATTGGGAAAAAGATCCTTTTCTAAATGATCCTTTGCTCAAGCGTCAATTACATCTGATCCTGATCGAATTTAAGAAAAATCAAATTCCCGAAGAACTTCTGCGGCTCATTTCCGAAAGGGAAGCGCAGCTGTCCATGGCCTATACAAATTTCCGCTCTAAGTGTGATGGAAAATCTCTTACAGAAAATGAAATCAGAAAGGTTCTTTCTGAGGAAACTAACCCTGAAAAAAGAAAAAAAGTCTGGGAAGCTTCCAAAGAGATCGGTCGGCATCTTGCGCCACTCATTCTTGAACTTGTCATTTTACGTAACACAGCTGCACAGAGTCTTGGATACAGCGACTATTTTCAGATGCAGCTTGAATTGCAAGATGTCGATGTAAATTGGCTGCTTGAAACCTTTGAAATTCTTGAAGAGGAATCAGCCACAGCTTATGACAAAACTCTTGATACAATTGCCCAATGGCAAGAACAGCGTTTTCATGTCGCTAAAGAAGAGCTCGGTCCTTGGGCCTGGAGTGATCCTTTCTGTCAAGAAGACCCTATCCAGGATAACAATCTCGACCATCTTCTTCAGGATCATGATTTCATCGAGATAGGAAGGCAATTTTTTGGCAGCATGGGATTCGATGTTGATGCCATTTTAAAGCGCAGCGACATGTACGAAAGAGAGGGCAAGAATCAACACGCCTTTTGTATCAATATCGATAGGGAGCAGGATATACGCACACTCAATAACATTCGTCCAACACTCAAGTGGCTCGAAGTTATTCTGCACGAGCTTGGACATGCCGTTTATGAACTCGGATACGATGCATCGCTTCCTTGGCTTCTTAAAAAGCCGCCTCACATGCTCGTAACAGAAGCTATGGCACTCATCTGCGGTAGACAAGCTTACCGCGCAGCATCTCTTAAACAATTGCTACCAAATAAACTTGAGTACACTGAGTCCTTTGCTAAAGCGGAACAAGGGTTAAGACGGCGTCAGCTTATCTTCAGCCGCTGGGTCATTGTAATGACCGCATTTGAAAGCGCTCTTTACCAAAATCCCGCGCAAGACTTAAATCAGCTATGGTGGGCTCTTGTAGAAAAACATCAAAAAATCTCCGCCCCATCAAATCGAGAAGGAGCGTGTGATTGGGCAGCAAAGTACCATATTGGAATGGCGCCTGCTTATTATTTCAGCTATCTTCTTGGCGAAATGCTTGCATCAACATTTGAGCAGCACCTACCAAAGGGTAGTAATTTTAACAGCACTCAGGTAGGGGATTATTTCAAAGAGCGTCTCTTTCGATCAGGTAGCATCCATCCCTGGCATGAACTTGTTAAGCGTGCAACTAATGCTCCTCTTACTTCCACTTCTTGGACGCAAGAATTTTCTTAATAAAGGTTCTGGTCAGTTTGACATTCATGGAGGTCATGAAAGCAATCATGAGAGTAGAAATAAATAGAAAATGGCTTAAGGGTAGCATTGTTCTCCTTTTGAGCATTTGTGCTACTACGTATTTTTTGCTGAAGTCCCCAAGACAACATACATCCGTTAAACCTAAGCTTATTACAAAGAGCAGCTCTTACTTTCTGCCCATAACAATCAAAGGATTTTCATCTGCCAATATTCCTTATACGACGATGAGTATCGAGGATCAGACGTTTATTGCGCAAATAGATTTAGGATATGCAGGATATTTTGCTCTTTCCACAAACATTATCAATAATCTGCATAAAAAGAAGTTTTTAGGAAGAAAAGCTAGCTTTGGAATTAAGGGAAAAGATCGAGAATACTCTGTTTATGAAGTAGAGAAAATCAGCACTGAAAACGTGTCATTTTATCCAGTATTAGCTGACGAATTAACTCAAGAAATCCAAGAGGATATGCATTTGGGAGGTGAAATGACAAAAGATGATACTGGAATCCTTGGGTGGCGATTATTTCAAAGGTTTAATGTATTAATCGATTGCAAGAATTCTATCATTGCCCTTTGCGATGACTTAGAAATGTTAAAGAAACGTGGCTATTCAGTAGAATGTTTTACTTGCGTTCCGCTTTTTTGCATATCCTGAGAAGGAAAATGTTTCTTAATCGCAGCTTGTTATCTTGAAGCTTCGCGTGCTTTAGTGTGGGGGAATCAATGTCAAATAATGACAATATTTACAAATCTCAAATGAAAATACTTTAACGTAACAGATTAATTATGAAGTAGTTAGCGATTGTACGTGTTTTGGAATAGGGGTTTTCTGGGAAATCATAATTCGTGGGTTGTTGGTTCAAATCCGACTGCCGCTATCCCTCTCATTCTCGTTGTTAAATACAAGAAACAGTGGAATGAAAAACATGGTCATCCCTCCACAACTTTGCTAGCTATGGAGCAGATGCCTTCAAAATGCTCGCAGTGGGACTGGGAAAGTCTACGAGCTAAGTATCTCATAAAATTTTTCTCATGATAAATTGACGTCTTTCAAGAGATCCTTAAGAGAAGAAAATGCAGATTTTGCTTCCAACATTTTCCGGGCTCGTTTAGAAATTTCAGCTCCGGATTTAATTAATAATTCAATTGTTTTGAGATTTTTTTTATTAATAGCAGTCTGGAGGGGATTATTGTACAAACTATCGCCATTAATATTAGCACCAGCATTAATGAGAGCGTTTATAAATCGACCATCATCATCGAATAGCACAGCTTGGTGAAGAGGTGTATATCCATAGACGTTTTTAAGTTCCAAATGAGCTCCTTTTTCCAAGAGAAGTTGAAATAGCTCAGCAGAATTTTTTCGAATAGCGAGATGGAGTGCTGTTGATCCATCAGAATCATATTCATTAAGGTCACAGCCTGCATCCAAGAGTTCTATGACTTTGTCGATATTTTTTTGCAGTACGGCTGTGTGCAGAGGTGGCCATTTTTGATGCCTATCTTTGTCGTGAATTGGTTCCCATCTAGAATTTCCATTGACGAAGAGTTTATTTTGTTTCATATAATCGTATAGCTTTTTTGTACCGGACATAGCTAGCACGGAATCATTGCTGGGTAAGCTAATTTCTTCTTTATCTAATTCTTGGGGTTCTCGTTTAAATCGAGTGATGCAGTTAGATCTAATTTGATGTTTTTGGATATTATCTTCTACTTCTACTCCCACATATTCCATTGGAAGTTGGCATGGAGTAGTATCAGGTCTTTGCAACACAAATTGATTCAAAGAGCGAACGCATTTGAAGTCGCGTGTTAAAAAAGAAGCTTTTGTATCTAGAAAAAGTTGGGTCATGCGATGGTTAGGAGAAAATTCATCGCTGTCCATGTTGTCTTCTTCGTGTGTAAAGAAAAATCCATCAATACAGAGAAAACCAGTTTCAGGACGAAGTAAGTTGTACGTTTGGGCAAATGTTCCAACAGGATCTACTAAATGGCGAAAACAAAAGTGAGATACAGCAAGATCTATTTTGTTTTCAAGATCAAGACCTCGTTTTTTGAATTCTTCAAAGAGCTCTTCCACTTTAAAAGCACCTAAGGGATAGATGATACAGCGGTCCGTTTCAATGATTTTATCTTGGAAGTAGCTTTCGCCTCTGACACCAATGATGTGCACTTTGCTATCTTGCGGAAAATCAGCTTGGTTTTCGATAAACTCAGCAAGAGAGTTGCCCCATGCAAAATTCCCGGCTCCTATATCTAAAACATAAAAATTTTTCTGGTTTGCAGGCGCTTGTTGTATGATTGTTTTCATTAAAGTATGTTCATCAATATCGCATACGCAATAGACTTCGCAGCCATTATAAACCCCCCAGCGGCTACTTGTATTTTTAGCAAGCCTATTGAAGGCTGTTGAAATTTTTTCTTTAATTATTTCAGGCCTTTTCGTCCAGTCTAGATAACGAGATGTTTCTTCTTGAGAAATGTTTAATTGTTCTGAGTTGTAATTACAATTTAAATTAACTGCGCTCATTTTATCACCTAATTGATGCTTGTATTTAATAATGCGATAATTTTACATTAAGTTGCTCGAAAAAGTCAATTTATATTATTAGGCATTGACCTTGCCCATGTCTTTGATCCGCTTTTAAATAGAAGTTCGCATCTTTTTAAGGTTAAAATTTTACACGAACTTCTCTTTTAGAATGGATTAGTTTTTAGGGGACAGATCATCTTCTTTCAAACAGGTGCTCTGCAATGATTTTCTGGTATTTAAGTGCGCGATCATCGATTAGCGTATTGTAAGATTCAAGATCGGATCCTCCATGACGCTGCCTGTTTTCTAAAAAAAATTCTTTTCCACTTGCTGTTTTTTTTGTGTGGATTTTGCTTTGCAAAAAAGGATACGGATCTTCCGGCATAACTTGAGTTGTTTTCATTAATTCCGGCGGAAGCTCGGTATAGCTAAAAAACACTACTTCCCCTCTTGCGGGTAAGTAGCTATTTCTGGAAAGCTCATCTAAAAATTGGTCTCCATTGCGATAAAAATAGACAAGATCACGAATTGAAAATATAGAACACCCAGAACCCTTTATAAGACGGCTATAAGTGCAAACGTAGATGGAAGACATTTCAAATTTCACGGTGTTTTTAGAAGATGTTTCAACACGCTTTATTGCAGTTTGTAGCGTAGTGTAACTGAACTGATTACCTAAACTGTCCGTAATTATAATACTCCACTGATTGTTTTTTTTCTTTAGAAACACTGGAGTTTTGTGCTGCGATTTGTTAATAACAATGAAGGCGTGCGAAAAACCTTCTTCAACGTCTGAAAAAACAATTTCTTGTAATTTTGATTTAAAATCCTTAGAAACACAAATTGTAATCCATTCTTCTTGAGGCAACGAAGGATCGGGTTTATTTCTCAAATAGTCTATAATAATTTCCAAACCCTTTTCTCCAATTTTTGAAGAAGAAGCTGACATATATTTCGAAAAATCAGAAATCTCTTCCTTAAACACTTTTTTTTGTTCTTGAAATGGCAAATTCTTTATATCTTCATTATTAATTGATATAACGCTGTTATATTCAAATTTAAAATTAACATTATTTTTTACACTCACAAAACCCCCGTTAATAGATTAATTTAAAAATATTATATCACGAATTTATTTATAAATTATAAAGAAGAATTAAAAAAAATAAATTTATCTAAATAATGATAAAATAAATTTCACCAAGAAAATTCAACGCTCTATATGACTGGTATGCAAGGCTCTAGCGCAAAATACTTGTCTTAAGGCACACCTCGCAAGGTATGGAAAATAAAATTCTCTTTACAACTTCTCTGTAAACAATTTAAAATTTTTTATTTTACAAAAGATCCGTAGGAGATGTTATGGGAGTTACATTAAGAAATACGCTTGCAGAAGCTGTGAAGCATACTGCTCCCTCATTTTTAGGAACTGTTGGGAAAACACAGGTTCCTGAATTAAGTGAAAAAATACAAAACGTAAAGACAAGAGCTCTTCAGTTACAAAAGGAGCACCAATCACAAAATTCCCGTTTTAGCACGACATCTATGCACCCCATGCCACTTGGACCTTTTGCAGCGACAGTTATAGGGCAAATACTTGTCATCAAGACGCATTGGAAAGATTCAACGGCTGGGCAAAAGTTTCTTTCTTTTTGTACGCTTGGAGGCGCTTTACTAACAGCTGGATGCGCAGGCTTTGCTTACGGTCAATATTATTTTGGAAAAGACGAGCCGGCTCTTAAAATCAATATTAATCAAACAGGACAATCTCACGAAACTTTCAAATTTTTGAAAAGTTCTGTCGAAATGTTAGAAAAATGCTCCAATCCCAAATCTTTAAAAAGTTTAAAAGATGCCTATGAAAATTTTAAAATAGACATGCTCAATGGCGTTCAACAAGAAACTGTGCCTACAGAGCTTTACATCGATTGGCTGACTCTTGATCCTATAATAAATGCGGATAAGGCTATTCCAAAAGAGCTTTTGGATCATCTTAAATCTGAAATTATCCGTTACAAAAATCTTCTCGAAACAACCTTGCAACCTTTTCGTGAAAAAGCAAAAGATGACACTTCTACTATCCGATCTATTTCGATAGAAGAAGATTTTAGCGTAGAAATGCTTATTAAAGAATTAGACAAGCTTATTGATGACTCTTTTACCATTAATCAAAACTTAAAAACTGAGCAGCCTGATGAAAGTGCGCCAACACTTTCTGAACTCTACACAAAGTTTACTCCTGTTGGGGGGTGGTGCGCTACTACAACTGGAGTTGCAGCTGAACTTATTGATTACTCATCCAAACAATCTATTGAAACAACAGCGTGGGAAGCTGTAACCCTTGGAGCAGCTCTTTGTACGGGCTTTCTCACTACATTTGTCTATTTTAAGCACAAAGACCATATTTTTGTTAAAAAACTACGCGATGAAATCACAAAACATACGGCTAGCATGTTAGAAATCATCCATTTTTTGGAAGATTCGCATGATGCTGCTAATCTTTGTATGAACAAAGAAGCTTCGCTTGAAGTCTTGAGGGAGAAGTGTAAAAATTTCAAAAATAGAATACTATACAGTCCTAAAAAAAATGCTATATATAATTCCCTTTATGATCATTGGAAGGAGGCGCGTTTTTTAACAAAACAAAAACCTACACAAAATATTAATAACATTGATGATGATGATTTTGACAATCATGATAACGTGAAAATTTCTGATCAAAACGCTATAAAAAAAGAGGTGCGCCAAGTGATGAAAGGAAAAATTCTCCCTTACATTCGACACCATATCTCCCTCTATGACACAATCCTTCCTCCAATAAAAGCTCAAGAAGCTACAGGATGCCGCTCATGGCGCATCGTTAAGTACTGTTTCGGAGATCCTACTCCAAAACAGAGAGATCTTGCAACCTTGGAAAAAATAGTTTAGGAGAGCGCTTATGTATTTTATTTTATTAGCAGCAAATCTTTTGCTGATGTCTGACCGAGACCTATTTTGGGATGCAGACAAAATCGCGCAAACCACAGAGATCTCTTGGGATCAATCAACATCTAGGGTTAGTACAGATGTCCTTCGAGGAAAAAAAATATTAGTCCTCGTTCATGGATTTAACAACGATGCAAAAGACGCTCTTTCAACGTATCGCACAATTAACGAACATTTTTCTACTCTTCTAGATGCGGATGGCAATAATTTTTATGATTTAGTCATCGGCTATCTCTGGCCTGGGTGTGATGAAGGGCTTGATTATTATTATGCCAAAAAAAACGTGCGTAAACTCGCGTCCAGAATGCGTAGCCATTTAACTCTTTTCGATACCTATGCCTCTCAGGTGGATGTTCTAGCTCATAGTATGGGCAATTACCTTGTATTAGAAGCCTTAGATTTTTCCACAACTATTGCGCAGACTAAACCTGTAAGAATTTTCTACTCTATAGCACCAGCTATCGATAATGAGTCGATCGAAGAAGGGGAGACCTATTACAACTCTACACAAAACTGTGAAAAGTTCTTTGTTTTTCACTCAACACAAGATAAAGTACTGCATTATTTATACTCTGCATCAGAGTTTGACAAAGCGCTTGGATTCGAAGGGGTCGAAAATATCAAAAAATTACCCTGCAATGTGCAGCTTGTTGATTGCTCATCGTTTGCTCTCGGACACAGCGCCTATTTTACAGCAAATGCCCTATACGACTTCATCCGCAATCAACTCCTTCAAGCCAAATAAATTAACGTAATGATTTTCTTAAGCTTTCAATATCAATATTTTCATATCGTCGATTACATTGTTTATTAAATACAGCTTGATTCCAATCCTTCACAGAACTCTTAAACTCAAATATAATTGCTTTAAAGACTTTATATTCAAAACTATAAGTTTTTTAATGGAAGAAGTATGTGTAAAAAACATTTTTAATTTGCTTTTTCTGCACGCTTAAGATACTTGTAAAAGGCTGTGTGTCCGTTATACATGGAAATGATGAGGCCTTCTTTGCCAGCAAGAAAACCGCGCTTTAAAATGTAGCTCTTGAAAAAAGCAAACCAGGAGTGGATCAAAGGTTTCCACAGGGTCTCTGAGATTTTTGTTCCCGGTTTTTCTGCAAAAAGAGACGAGTATGTTTGCATTTTAGCAAGAAAATCGCTGATGTTCCGGTATGGTGTATGAAAAACAGGGGATTTGAGGCGGATTTTTTTAAAGTTGTCCGTGAGGATTTTTTCATGAACAGGTGCATCGCTAAATGCCGTATGCTGTCTGTTATAGAGTCTATAAACGAAATCGGGATGCCATCCGGAGCAGCATTTAATATGTTTTCCATTAAAAAAATTGTGTCTCTGAATACTATAAACAGTTTGTGGATCTAACGAAAGCGCCTTAATCTCTTGTACAAGGGCAGGGGAGAGGACCTCGTCACTATCTATCGAAAGGATAAAATCATACTTAGCAAGAGCGCTTGCAAAATTATGTGTTTTGCCAAATCCGATAAATTCTCCCGTTGCAATCTTAACATTTTGAAAAGAGGCTGCGATTGCAAGAGTTCTATCCGTAGAGCCTGTGTCAAATACCAACACTTCTTTAAAGTCCTCGAGGGATTTTAAAGTTAGCTCTAGAGTTTCTTGACAGTTTTTAGTAAGAATCGTCACACTAATCATGAAAATTTACTATACCAGAGAAGGGGAAAATGAAAAAAGCCTATACTTTCGACGACGTGGCCCTTGTGCCCCAATTTAATAATGTGCCATCTCGTACAGAACCTTGCTTAGAAACGTGGTTAACGAAGCAAAAAAAAATGCAAATGCCTCTTCTTTGCTCAAACATGGATACTGCAATCAGCGAAGATCTCGCAGATATTTTGCTCCATCAAGGATCATGCCCGATTTTTCATAGATTTGCTCCATTAGACGTGCAGAAAGCTTGGGTTAAGAAGTATGGTCAAAATATGTTCATCTCTTGCGGTATCCAAAGCAGTAAGATCGATGAAGCAAGAACTCTTTTAGATCTTGGTGCTGCAGGGGTCTGCATTGATGTCGCACACGGACATTCCGATAAGATGTTTCATTTTATCCAAGAATTAAAAAGAACCCATCCTAACAAAGAAATAATCGCAGGTAATGTTTGTACGGCCATGGCATATCATGATCTCGTTAATGCGGGCGCAGATGCTGTAAAAGTGGGTGTCGGTCCTGGCTCTGCGTGCACAACGCGCATGGTTACAGGATTTGGTATCCCGCAATTTAGCGCAATTTACGACTGCGCAAAAATTGCTGAAAAACTGCGCGTTCCTTTGATTGCAGATGGGGGAATCAGAACAAGTCGTGATGTGGTTTTAGCTCTTGCAGCCGGTGCTAGCACGGTCATGATCGGTAAGCTCTTTGCGATGACAGAAGAGAGCGCCGCTCCCAAAAGAGGGCAAGGAAAAGACAGAGAAGCCAAATTTAGAGGACAAGCGAGCGAAGATTTTCAAACAGACTTCTACGGAGGGCTAAAAGAAAAGACAGTTGCAGAAGGGATCGATTTTTGGGCGCCCGTTAGTGGAAGCGCCGAGCAGCTGATTAATCAACTCCTTGGAGGCTTAAGAAGCGGTCTTACGTATGGCGGTGCGCGCAGCATTAAAGAATTACAACGTAAAGCAGAATTTGTTGAAGTCACAGCCACCTACATATCAGAGAGCAAACCCCGTGCTAACTAAAAAAATCTACGACTCGGTACATGGCTTTATTAGGTTCAATGAAATTGAAAATGCTCTTATTGACTCTTTACCTTTTCAAAGACTTCATTATTTACATCAACTAGGGATTGCTTATCTCGTCTATCCAGGAGCAACGCATACCCGTTTTGAGCATTCTCTTGGAGCCATGGAACTTGCAACACGTATCTTCGACAAACTTGCAGCGCGTTTTGATATTCCTAAAAAAGAGTATTGGAGACAGATCATCCGCTTAGCGGCACTTTCCCATGATTTAGGACATCTTCCTTTTTCCCATGTCGCTGAAAAATATGTTCTCGGTAAAGAAGGGCATGAAAAATATACAATGGAGATCATCAAAAGCTCTTACCTTAAATCGATCTGGAGCATGGTACCTGGTACGAATGTCATAGATGACGTCATTAAAATGGCCATCGGAGAAAAAAAATTAAAACAATTATCTCCAAAAACTCAATTTACACCGATTGAAAAAGTTCTCTCTGAAGTTGTTACTGCAGATTTTTTTGGTGCCGATAGAATTGATTATCTTTTGCGTGACGCGCATAGTACGGGAGTTTCTCACGGTCTTTTTGATTACCACCAGCTCATAGAAATGCTCTGTATCCTGCCAAAAGGAGATAATTTTGATCTAGGAATTGAAGAAAACGGAGTGGAGTCATGTGAAGCGTTGTTGCTAGCTCGCCACTTTATGCATAAACGGGTCTATCAATATCCTTCCGTTAAAGCTTACGCTTACCATCTTGCTCAGTGTATGAAAAATCTTAAATTTAGAAGCATTGATGAGTATCTAGATCTCAGTGATAACGAGATCATTGTGGATGTGAAAAAAGTCATGAAAACAAACCGGCATGCCTTTGCGCTTTTTAGTAGAAAAGAGCGGTTCAGAGCCCTTCCGCTCCCTCAAAAAATGACCGAAGAAGAATTAAGAACCACTATAAAAAATTTGAAAATTCCGGAAGATAGTGTAGGATGGGAACTTTCCATCCGGAAAAAGGAACTACTACGCCTTTCTTTCCCAGTGCTTCGCAGAAATAAAATCATCGTTGATGCGAGCGTATGTTCAGAAATTTTAATTCCTTTAGATTCAATGAGTTGGATCTATATTTCTCCGGAATATGAAAACATTCTTCACAAATCTTTAGATAATAGTTATAATTAATCCATGTTTAAAAAAATTAAAGAACTATTAGGGATAGATTTTTTTATCTTGTGTGCTATGGCCTGCGGTTTTTTTATTTCCGCAGATTATTCCATTGTGCGCCCTGTGAGCAATTCTCTTTTTATCCATTTTTATGGATCGGAGTACCTTCCCTATGCCTGGCTGATCGGGCTTCCCTTTAGTTTTTTTGCGGTGTCTTTGTATAATCGCTATCTCGGAAAGCTTGGCTGCGCAAAAATGTTTGCCTTCACAGCCTCTTTTATTGTCATTGTTAATCTAATTACAGCCCTCTTTGTAAATCAAGCAGAGTGGCTCTCTTTCTTTTTCTATGTTTGGAAAGAAGTTTATATCATGCTCATGTTCCAACAACTGTGGTCGGTGATTCATTCCACCGTCAACAAAGAAAAAGCAAAATTTCTCTACGGACTTCTTTTTGGCTTTGGGGCATTAGGTGGTGTTTTTGGAAGTTTTATTCCAGGATTTTTCGCTGTAAAATTAAGCTCAGAAACTCTAATTTTCGCAACACTTCCGATCTACCTTCTATTATCTATTTCCTTTGCGCTTTTACTGAAACACGCAAAAACCGTCACTTTTGAGAAAAAAGGGGAGTTTTTACAAGGGGTCAAGCTCATCATCACGTCTCGCGCGCTGCTGTTCATTTTAGCAATTGTCGTATTAATGCAATTTTGTTCCACCCTTATCGACTATCAGTTTCAACATGGCCTTCAGCTGTCGATTCCTGATAAAGATCTTAGAACAGAGTACGCAGGGCGTTTATTTAGCATCATCCATGGAGCCACTCTTTGTTTGCAGTTTCTTGGAACTTATCTGCTCATCCAAATCTTAGGGCTCCGCACATCCCATTTTTTAGTTCCTTTCCTTTTAGCCGCAAGCAACATGGGATATCTATTGTTCCCTCTATTCGGTATGATCTCATTTTCCTATATTTTGATTAAATCATTTGACTTTTCATTTTTCGTCATCGTCAAAGAAATGCTCTATATTCCAATGAAATCTGAAGAAAAGTTCCACGCAAAAGCTGTCATCGATGTTTTTGCTTATAGAAGTGCTAAAGCATTAGCTTCCTGCTTAATTTTATTCATCAATCCTAATTTTTTAACCTGGGCTAATATCTCTCTTTTTGTTATTTGGTGTATTATTGTGATCAAATACTTTAGAGAAAAAGTCCCGGCTTATGAAAAAACATGAACATCTCTTTAAAGGCGAGTATATCCTCAATAATCCTCTGTTAAACAAGGGAAGTGCCTTTACTCAAAAGGAGCGGGATGCTTTAGCTCTAAACGGTCATCTGCCTTATTCTCCTTCAACCATTGAAAAACAATTAGAACGGCGGTATCAAAATTTTCGCAGTCAGCCCAATGATTTGGCAAAACATGTGTTTTTAAGCTCTCTTCAAAACCGTAATGAAACTCTTTTTTATCGCTTAGTTCTTGAACACATCAATGAAATGCTTCCCTTAATTTACACCCCAACTGTTGGTGAAGCCTCAAAGGAGTACAGTTATCTATACCAAGAGCCACGCGGACTTTACCTTTCCTATCCTTTAAAAGATCGGATGGATGAGATGGTTGGCAATGTAGAACATGACGAGATTGATGTGATCGTCGTCACAGATGGGGAGCGGATCTTAGGGCTTGGTGATTTAGGAGTTGGCGGCATGGCAATTCCTGTTGGAAAACTTGCACTTTACACTCTTTTTGGAGGAACCCACCCCGCACGTGTGCTACCTGTTCATTTAGATGTTGGCACAAATAACAAAGAACTCTTAGACGATCCTCTCTATCTTGGCTGGCGTCATGAAAGAATCCGCGGCAAGGAATACGATGATTTTGTCGATTCTTTTGTAAAAACAATCAAAAAACGATATCCCAACGTCCTTTTACAGTGGGAAGACTTCGCTGGTATGCATGCAAGACCGCTACTTGAGCGCTACCGAGATCAAATCTGCTCTTTTAATGATGACATTCAAGGAACTGCAGCAGTTGCCCTCAGCGCCATTTTAAGCGCCGTCCATATTTCTCAAGAAAAGTTGCAAAACCAAAAAATCGTCATCCTTGGAGCTGGCGCTGCTGGAATGGGCATCTGCAATGAGCTTTTAAGAGCCCTCATTAATGAAGGGATGAGTGAAACGCAAGCTGTTAAAAATTTCTACCTCGTAGATATTCAAGGCCTCGTTCACACAGGGCTTGAAAAAGTAGAAGAGCATCATAAAAAATTTGCAAGAGATGCACAAGAGGTGACATCGTGGCGTGTAGATAACCCTCCTTTCATTTCACTTCTTGATACCGTGCGCGCAGTTCATCCTACAATCTTAATCGGCGTTTCTACGCAAACTGGAGCTTTTACTGAAGAGATCATCACAACAATGGCAACTCAAGTGAAACGCCCCGTTATCTTCCCTTTATCAAATCCCACATCACGTTGTGAGGCAAATCCTCACGATCTCATCCGTTGGACAAAAGGTAAGGCCATCATCGCGACTGGCAGTCCCTTTGATCCCGTCCTTTATGACAACCATCTTATTTATATCGCGCAGTGTAATAACGTTTACATTTTCCCAGGCGTCGGGCTCGGAACAATCGCATCAAAAGCTAAAAAAGTCAGCGACAAAATGTTCCTTGCAGCAGCTAAAGTGCTAAGCGAACATTCTCCCATGCTTCAAGACCCAAACGCCATGCTTTTTCCAAGCTTTGAACACCTAAGACCTATCTGCAGAACAATCGCCATCGCTGTCGGTCTCATGGCGCAGCAAGAAAACCTCGCTCCCAAAACATCCCTCAAAGAACTAGAAGAGAGCATCGACACCGCCATCTGGTTTCCATCTTACAACTAGATAATTTTTTACTTTTCACATTGACTCTTACTTTAAGATCGTGCTAGTTTCTTGCTCTTTTATAAACCTAACCGCTATTGCAGCGCTGCAATATGATAAAGCTTGAAAAGTTTTTTCATAGCCCTTACATAGATAAAGCTTGAAGAGCTTTTTCGTAGTTTGGTTCTTGGGAGATTTCCTTACAGAGTTCTGTGTAAATTACGGTGTCATGTTCATCAAGGACGACGATTGCACGGGCGCAGATTCCGGCGAGCGGACCGTCTGTGATCAAAACTCCGTAGTCTTTCGCAAAATCTTTTGAGCGCATCATCGAGAGTGCGATGATATTTTTGATATTCTCTGCGCCGCAAAATCTCTTTTGCGCAAAAGGGAGATCTGCTGAAATCACCAGAATGACGGTGTCAGGGAGGTCTTTTGCAGCTTCATTAAATTTTTTTGCAGACAGTGAACAAACAGCGGTGTCTAAACTTGGGACAATAGAAAGGATTTTACGCTTACCTGTGTGGTCTTTAAGGCTATGATTTTTAAGGTCGCTATCAACGAGAATAAAATCAGGGGCGGACGTCTTTAGGGCCGGCAGTTCACCACTTGTCGTTACAGGGTTTCCCATCAATAAAGTTTTTGCCATATAGAGTATCTCCTTTTTTAAAATACTATAACTCTTTGAATTTCAAGTAGCAACATGAATTTTTCTAGATTAAATTTAAAGATCACGTTAAAATAACTTAAAAAATTATATTG
>JAZKBL010000043.1:0-24442 GCA_040388665.1 Chlamydiota bacterium | reverse complement strand
TATGCTTCCAGTATTAAGTTTTCCCATACAGTCATAACTTAAAAAATTATCTTGTTAAAAATTAAGATTATTGCTACACTTTTACCATTAAAAGGAAGAATATGAAGGAAAAGAAAAAACCATCGCCCTCATCAATTCAAGCAGCTGAACGGGTGCGCAAATTATTTCCCAAAGAGAATCAAAATTTTTGCTACACTCTCAAACAAGCATTACCTCCGCATCATTACGACCCCGTGATCATTCCTAAAATCCCTTCAGGAACTAAAAGTCTCGCCTTTTATGGCAGCCGTCTAAAAGCCACATCAAAGAAACAAAGACACTGGAATTCTAAGCAAAAAGGAGGGGATAGAGCCCTCACCCTCACAGAAAACTTCTCAGAACAAGGTGCGCTTAATCCAGATCGCGTAAAAATATGCAAACTTAAAGAGCACCACCTAGCTTCTCGAAAGTTAAAAATGATCTCTCTACAAAAACAAGTGATCGATCATTTGAAAAATAAATTCACAATTTTTAGTGAAAATCTATCTCAAGACTTTGTAAAAGATGAGCGCATGGAATATTGGGAAGCGCTTCTTCAAAACAAAGAAGAGCGCCACTTTAATATCGGACGCATCATCAAGTATCTTTCTGACTAATGGCATAGCCTGAATACCCTGTTTTTAAAGAGGGGGTGAAGGTGAAGCGAAAAGATTCATCGATCTTACCTTGGAAAACAAGACGCCAAAAAGCGCTAGAGCGAATCACCGGAGTAACCCCTTTAAATTCTTGGATGGTTAGCTTAGAAAATACGCATAGAGCTTTGAGCTCTTCAGGCTTTAAAAAGAGGGGATAGACGTGCATACGAGGGGGGGTGTTTTTAAGACACCACTCCACTCCTTTAATCACGAGAAAATAACTCAAAAAATTGCGATTAAACGTGTGAAAGAAAAAAAGCCCCCCCTTTTTTAAAACACGCGAAGCTTCTTGAATTAGCCTTTGCGGCTCTTCTACGTGCTCTAAAATATCCATCGCACAAACAGCATCGAAGGTATTGTCAGAGAAGGGAAGGGTATAGGCATTTCCCCATCTATAATCAATCAAACGCTTACTATCTTTTTCACGTGCAGCATTTAAGCTGCTCTCTGAAAGATCAACACCTGAAACATAATGGCCGCGCTCTGCAAGGAACTGGGTAAGAAAACCGCCTCCGCAGCCTACATCTAAAATAGTAGAGGGGGGAGATAGCTTTTCTTCAATGACAGATGCAATCCAAGGATTACGAAGAGCATTTTCTGAACGTAAAAGAGCGATAGGGTGATCCCGCCCTTCATGCCACATCACACCAAGCTCAGAGTAGAAATCATTATTTATTCTTGCCATATGAAATTCCAGTAGATGATTTGATAAAGCATAAACATCACAGCAGAGGCCAGTTGAACGGAGATAAAAATTTGAAGAAAGGGGAGATGATGCTGCCAAGACATGAGCCAAGACACAGCGGGTGCGCCACTCAATAAAGGCCAAAGAAGGCCAAGGGAGGTAAGAAGAATCGGGTGATTGAGAAAAAGTAGCGCGTGAAGCCAATGTTCCGCTGCAGGACAATGATGCTTATGCACAAATTCATCCTTTGTCACAAGAAGACAAGAGAAAAGGCTAAGCGCGATATAAATTTTTAACGCAAGTCCTGAAAAAGGAATAAAAAGAACAAACGCGAAGCAACAAACAACGCTCAGTGTATCAACTGGATGACCGATCCTTTCAAAGCGGGGAAGACCTCGTTTTATATGAAAGCAGATTTCATCAAGACTGATGATGATCATCTGTAAACAAAAGGGAAGGAGAATTAGCATCCACATTTTTGCAACAAAGCTCCACAAATTGTTAATCCTGGACCATAAGCTAAACTAATCACAGTTGCACCATCAGGAATTAAAGGGTCATTTAAAAGCCTTGCCCAAATATGAGGGAGCGTTGCAGAAGACATGTTCCCATATTCTTGCAGCACTTGAAAACTGGGTGCTAACTGTGAGAGCTTTAAATGCAATACATCTGCAATTTGTTCTAAAATTTTAGGCCCTCCTGGATGCAATGCGTAATAACATGTATCGCGTACAGCCTCAAAAGATATTTCCGCTTTTTCACAAAGATGGATTAAAAATTCTTCCATATTATTTGCAATCAAAAGGGGAATATCTTTTGTGATGAACATCTTAAAACCCCAATCTTCGACATCCCATCTCATAGCTCCTAAAGTTGAGGGAAGGATCTCTTCGTGCAAAGCCATGAGCTTCAAATGAGGCTTAAAAGCCTTTTTTTCAGAAGTCACTGAGTATTTAATAAACCCATCGGCAAAAAGGCTTTCTACAATAATTTGTCCAACATCATGAAGCACTGGATTCACATGCAAACTACAAACTTCCGTATGCACAATATCTACAGAATGCGTTAGAGAATCTTTTAAAAAACTAGATCCCATACGCATCGCAGGGATCGAAGCATAACAACCCATGTGATAGGCGTGTGTTACAACTGAACTGCTCTTTTTCGAAGAAACAATTTTTTGAGCGCCGCTCGGAGCTACATATCCTGTGCACGTCACATGAATTAAATGATCAGCAATCTCTTTGTCTTCGGGATAAAACTGCTCAAAGACCTTATCTACAATAGAAGTAAACTTTACCATCTTCTCTGTGAGACTATAGCCCTGAGGCCTCTCTCTTAACCGGTAGATTTCCATCTCATCCCAGCTCTTAACTCCAAAATCTGCAAGCATCGTTCCTCTACTTTGCACCTTTTTAGGGCCAGCGCCCAGTCGGAATAACCACTCTTTCATCCGCTTTTCAAAAGCAATGCTTGATGGATGACTTTCTTCCCACCCCTCTTTTGAAGCTTCTCCTTTGGCATGTGCTCTTGCAAGCCATTCCAAAGTAATCTCTTGCGGGATCTCAAATTTCGGTCTAATGATTTCAAAATTGCAAAGACAAATATCCATATATGATCTCTATTGACGCATTCAGGTCTCTAGATATATCATACTGAACGTCTAACCCCAAGTGAATTCAAAATTTGGAGTTTTGGCAAAGCCGGCGTCGAAGCAGCGCCTGTGCAAACACAGGTGCGATGCAGACGGGTTCAAAGTTGGGGATGCAGGCGCCGCCAAAAACCAATTTTTGAGTTTATTTGGGGTTATAACCGGGAAGTTCTTATTTTAGGAGGTTCATGAGCTCTGATTGGTATAGAATGGATCAATTTTCTCGCACAATCGATGAGAATTTTTTTTATCCTTTCTATGAAAAACTCTCATCTGTTGCAGAAAATCATCCCAACATCGCCTACTCAGCACCTCTGATTGGCGGCATAGATGGTCTCGCAAATCTTGTTCAGGGCACAGGAGCCGTGGCTGAATCAGGAATCAAAGGCGTTTCAAACGTATTTTGGGGCATATCTACTTGTGATAAAACTTCTTTAAAAGTAGGCGCTCTACAAGTAGGACTAGGAGCTGGTCTTATAGGAGTCTTACTCATCCCTCAAGTGGCTTTCCGCACGTTACGCATCACTGCGTGCATGGCTATAGATCCTAAAGAGACGAGCCGTCAAGAGCGTGAAAAATATCACAAGCTGATTTCACAACAAGTTAGCGAATAAAACAGTAGAAATGTTTTTAAGAGCCCTGGTAGAGTTGTTTTAGCAACTCTTGGGGACTCTTATGAAAAAAAATTATTTATTGATGTTTTTAGCTTTAACAACTTTAAGTCTTGCAAATGAAATGCCTCGTGGAACGCTTTCACCTAAAATAAATGCGCCTTCTGATTATGTGGCTAAAGATTATTCTCGTCTCTTAGGAATGCGCGGATTTAACGATGCTTTATTAAAAATGCACTTTGAGCTTTATCAAGGGTATGTAAAAAACATCAATATGCTGCTGAGTACGCTGCGTAATTGGTCCTTACAAGATAAAGACACATATTACACATATAGCGCTTTAAAAAGGCGCGTTGGCTGGGAATTTGACGGCATGCGGCTTCATGAACTCTATTTTGATAATCTAGGAGGCAATGGCACAATCAACAACAAGAACCCTTCTTTCTATGAGCTGCTTTCTAAAAATTTTGGTTCTTTCAAGCAATGGAAAGATGACTTTATTACAACAGGTCTTACACGTGGTATCGGGTGGGTAATTCTTTATTATGACATGCAGCATGAATGCCTGGTTAATACCTGGATTGAAGAGCATGATTTAGGCCATCTCGCCGGATGTACACCACTTCTTGTCATGGACGTCTGGGAGCATGCTTATATCACGCAATATGGCTTAGATCGCGCAAAATACATTGACGCCTTCTTTGATAACATCAACTGGTCTATTGTTGCTGATCGCTATCATTTGTCATCACTGAAAAATCATAAATAGGCCGGTGGCAAAAAGGGCTGCGGCAAAAATACGACGCAATGTTTTTGAAGGAAGAATGTGCGTTAGCTTAGCGCCAAAAGGTGCTGCAAAAAAGGTTGTGATGCTGATTGCAATGAAAGCGGGGAGATAAAGGTATCCAATAGATTCATTGTTTATAGCTGCATGATGATGCAGCCCCACAAGCATGTAAGATAGCGCTCCTAAAAAAGTGACAATGACGCTTGTTGCGGACGAGGTGCCGATGGCTTTCTTTTCATGGATTTTAAACGCCATTAACGTCGGTACTGTAATGATGCCGCCACCAATCCCTAATATATTAGAGAGAAAACTCACACCAAGTCCTATGCAGTTAAGAAGCAAAGGGCTTGGCAGGGGATGATCGCCCTCATGGGGTTTTATCCCTCGAAGCATATAAAGTCCAAGACAGCACGCAAACAATCCAAAAGAGAGCTCTAAAAACACGCTTGAGAGCTCTTGAGCGGTAAGAGCTCCCAAAGCTGATCCAAAAATAAGACCCCATGACATTCTCTTAACAACCTTCCAGAGAACAACTTTGTTTTTATTATGCATCCATGTCGCAGATAGCGTATTAAACACCATTGCTGCAAGCGATGTTCCAATGGCTAAGTGCATCACATAGCTTTTAGGAAAATCAAGGAGTGAAAAAACAAGAAAAAGCAGAGGAACCGTGACAACACCTCCACTGATACCTAGCAATCCCGCTAAAAGTCCAGCAATCGTCCCAATAAAGACATAAGCTATCAGCTCAATAACAAACATTTTTGCCTCTTAAATCAATTGTCTCGACTATAATTTAAGCTAGCATTTTTGTGATAGAGCTTGCTGGATTTGCATGTCTCACGCTAAAATCGTGCACAACATGGGTAGACGCATTCATTTCTGCGAACTGTGCACGCAGTCATTTCACCACGACAATGTAGCTGTTATATTATTTTTTATTGTAGAACTGTAAAAAAAGATACCGAAATAACCAGAAACTAGTTATTTCGGTATTACTAATAACGTCTGATAATTAATGTTATGTTGTACTATGGTTTTTATAGTAACTAGGTATTACAAACCCGCTTTGCATTTCTACAGAAGGATTGATAGAACCTCCGCGAAGGCTTAAAACTTTAATCTCTTCTTCATTAAGAGGTCTAATTGGCTGAGTAGGGCCTTGTCCATAACGTGCAATTAAGTCGTCCATTAATACACGATGCTGCTGTACACGATGCTGTTGTACATCTGTTAATCGTGGTAGAATAGATGGAGCTTCTAAACAACTTTTTTGTTTTTTTGAAACAATATTATTATTTTCGATTCTAGCAAAATCTCTTCTTTTTTTTAATTTTTTCGAATCTCTTTTTTTTAATTCTCTCGAATCTTTGTATTCAAGATTTTCTAAAACAAGCAAATTTATCTCTGCATTACTTAATCCTGAAGACGAAGAAACGATGTTATTTTGTTCTATAAATTCATTAGTAAGTTTCGTTCTGTCTGCTTCATTATTTTCTTTAATCGTTTTTAAATTTCTATAAATTAGTGAAACTTTATTAAAAAAATTAAAAAAATTATAGCTTCTAAAACATTTTTCATTTAGAAAATAGTTAACATCTTTTATACTGTCATGAACAATAACACCAGTAAAAAGTTTAACTTCTTTGCAGTCGTTGCACATAAGTGTATTGTTCGATACAACAAAACGACTAAAACTTAAATTATCAATTTTTTGATTATTAAACTTTTCTGAAGTAAACATGTTATTAAAATTTCTTTCAAAATTAATACAACTCATTAATATATCTCCTTAATTTATGATGTTACAAATGTATGTGTTTTTTTAGAATCATGATTAACAACGGTAATTGTAAAATTATTTTTATATTTATCTATGGAAACAAATAAAATTCTGTGCATCGTCGAAAATGGCAACAGAACTTCTTCTTTTAAGACTTTTGCCGCAAAATCTTTTTTCAAACTCTTGCGCGTTGCATATGTCTTAATCGAGTCTATTGTACTGGGAACCATTAAAGGCCAAAAGAAAAGACTTGCTACTTTAAAACCAATAGATCTCGGAAGTGCAGCTTTTGTAATCTCACTAACAACCTCTCTACTAGAGGCAAGCGGCATGCTAACATTTTCTGGAGAAATTTCATAACTATCAGCTGTATTATTTTGGATAGTCACATGGATCGGTTGATAGCCATGACCCAAAAGATCTCGACTTAAGTATGAGCGGCTCTCAGCTGAAGATAGGGTCTTATAAGACACCACTATCCCCTTCTCCGTAAATGGAGCTAAACTTGTAAATTCAGGGACGGAAGAATTGAGCTTGTAGTTTTCTCTCATTGTTAAAATAGAAAACAAACCAACCACTCCAAAAACAACAAAGCTTTTTAATTTCATAAATACTCCGTTTATTAACTTTCGCAAATAATAAACGAAACTATGTTAAAAAGCAAAATAAAATGATTTGTTGTTTTATCGAATTGAAATTTTAATAACGCTCAGCGACTGTTAAATAATTTTTTTTGTCTACCTGCTTTACTTTTTCTTGCGCGCTAGCACTGCATTGATCAATCCACCAGACAGCAGTTCTTCTAGTTCACGGTCTGAAAGTGTATGGCGCGCTTCAAAAGTTTTATTTTTGCTCTTATTCACAATCTTAACGCCACTCCCCTGTTGGATTGCTTTACGAATATCTACGAATTCTAAAACATCTCCTTGAGAAAGAGTTTCATAGTCTTGTTCATTTGCAAAAAGTAAAGGAATGATTCCAAAATTAATGAGATTTTTGCGATGAATTCGAGCGTAACTTTTTGCAATAACGGCTTGAATACCTAAATAACGCGGCGCGATGGCTGCGTGTTCTCGACTAGAGCCTTGACCGTAATTTGCTCCGCCAACAAGAACGGACCCTGTTTTTTGATGCTTTAAAGCTCTATCGTAAAAGGTCTCATCCAACTGACCAAACGTGAATTTACTGATCTCATAAATGTTGCTTCTAAAAGGCAGCACTTTTGTTCCGGCAGGGAGGATTTCATCTGTTGAAACATTATCTCCCATCTTAAGCAAGATAGGTCCCTCGATTTTATCGGCAAAAGCTTCAAACATCGGTAGAGGTTTAATGTTCGGCCCCATAACAAGTTGTATTTTTGGATCCGACTTATAAACTACAACCGAATTTGGGTTCAGAAGAGGCTCTTTTGGTTCTTCATATTTCGGGTATTTCATCTCAAGGGTACGCGGATCTGTAATTACACCTTTTAGCGCAGATGCTGCCGCTGTCTCTGGGCTGCATAAGTAAACTAAATCTTCCTTAGTCCCCGATCTTCCTGGAAAATTGCGAGGCACTGTACGCAGGCTAATCTTATGAGTAGCCGGCGCTTGCCCCATACCGATGCACCCGTTGCACCCCGCTTGATGCACACGAGCTCCTGCTCTAATAAGCATTTCAAGATGACCAGCAGACGTTAAATTTTCAAGAACTTGCCGTGATGACGGAATAATATCTAAAGAAACGCGTTCATGAGCCTGCTTGTCTTTAACAATCAGCGCTGCAATCGCAAAATCACGCAACCCCGGGTTTGCAGAGGAGCCTACCATTGTTTGAAAAACTTCTTTACCAACAACATTAGCAACAGGCACGACATTTCCTGGACTGCTTGGTGTTGCAATCAAAGGCTCTAATTTGGAAAGATCAAGTTCTTCATGTTCATCATAATCAGCCTTTGTATCTGCAATAAGCTCCATCCAATCATTTTCCCGTTTTTGTGCACGCAAAAAAGCTCTTGTCACCTCATCAGAGGGAAAAACAGATGCTGTGGCCCCAAGTTCTGCTCCCATGTTGGCAATAACATGCCGATCCATAGCGGTCAAATGCTGTAACCCAGGTCCATAATATTCTATAATACGCCCCACTCCCCCATCAACATCATGACGGCGAAGCATTTCAAGAATAATATCCTTAGCGCTCACCCAATCGGGAAGTTTTCCTGTTAAATGAACTCCCATAATGCGCGGCATCTTGATAAAAAATGGAGCCCCCGTCATCGCAAGAGCGACTTCAAGACCACCAGCTCCCATAGCAAGCATTCCCATCGACCCACCGGCACATGTATGGCTATCAGAACCAAGTAAAGTCTTTCCCGGCTTTCCGAAATTTTCCATATGAACAGGATGGCTTACCCCATTACCGGGTCGGCTAAAACAGATTCCAAATTTCTGACATGCGCTTTGAAGAAAAAGATGGTCATCGGCATTTTTATAATCTGTCTGCAAAATGTTGTGATCGACATACTGCGCTGAAATTTCTGTTTCTACGTGAGTTACACCCATCGCTTCAAGCTCTAGCATCACCATCGTTCCCGTAGCATCTTGCATCAAAGTTTGATCAATTTTAAGCCCGATCTCTTGACCCGGCTGCATTTCTCCAGACACAAGATGACTTTCAATCAGTTTATGCGCGACACATTTTTTCATAAGCTTTACCTCTTTTTATTCCTTATATAATTTGCAATACGCTAAAATTGCAACAATGAATTCTAGAGTACACCGACTTAACACTTTTGATTTCCCAGGCGTTACAGCTTACGTCAAACGAGAAGACGAACTCAGCTTCGGCATTAGCGGCTCAAAACTACGCAAATACTCCTCTTTACTCCCTTATTTACTTAAGCAAAATGTTGAAGAAGTCGTTCTAGCCGGTGGAGTTTATTCCAATCACATCCTTGCTATGGCGCAACTTTTAAGAGAAAAAGGAATTAAAATCACTCTTTTTTTAGGTGGAAGATGTCCTCATAAACCCATGGGAAATTTCATATTTATTTCTTTAATTATTTCTAAAGAAGATATTCATTTTGTTCCAGCTGGAGAAGAAGATGCAGCAGCTAAAGCTTACACCGAAGTTCTTCAAAAAGAAAATAAACGCGCCTTTCATATTCCCCTAGGCGCTCGAATGAAAGAATCGATACCCGGAGCGCTTTCACTTGTCTATGATCTAGAAAAAAATGAAAAAGAACTGGGCATCACTTTTGATCATATTTTTATAGACTCAGGAACAGGTACTACAGCTGTTACAACAATCTTAGGCTTTGCGATGCTTGAGAAAAAAACTCATTTTCATGTGATTCAAATGGCAAGCACTCCTGAACGATTTGAAAACCTCATAACTCTTTTCCGCGATGAATTCCCTACTATTCACGCCCCTCTTTGCTATTCTCTTTACAAACCTCTCACTGCACGATCATTCGGCTCTACCAATGCTTCTGTATGGAAATCCATTGCACATATGGCCCGTTACGAAGGGATTTTTGTCGATCCTGTCTATAATGCAAAGCTTTTTGCTGAAGGCAGAAAAATTCTCCGGAAAGGAGAAATACAAGGAAACATCCTTTTTATCCATTCAGGAGGGGGATTTGCGCTTGCCGGGTTTATGGAAGAACTTGGCAATATTCTCACCAAAGAAGTAAGATGTACCTATGATGAAAAATAAAAAGAAAAAATCTCCTTGGATGGTCTTTGGCGCCATTATTGCTGGAATCATTATCGGTTCTTTAACAGGAAAGACCTTCGGAATATTCGGAGTCAGCTTTTACTCAATCTACGACTTATTTGGAACGTTATTTATCAACGCTTTAACGCTCATTGTTGTTCCTCTTGTCTCCGCATCGATCATTACAGGAATTGCTCGTATCGGCAATGATGAAGACTTTGGCAGATTAGGATTAAAGACATTCGGTTTTTACATCAGTACTATCTTACTTGCCATTCTCATCGGCATTGTCTTTGTAAACATCATCCAACCAGGTGCCATGTCTTTAGAAAACGGCATGACCCCCCAGGTTCTTGAGCACAATATTTCAAGTCTTCAAGAATATGAAGTCAATGTGCACGATGTTATTTTACAGATCATTCCTTCCAATATTTTTGCAGCATTTTCTCAAGGACAAATGCTTGGGTTAATCTTCTTTAGCCTTCTTTTTGGATACGCTGTTTCAAAAATTGAATCAGGTCCTTCATCCATTCTTCTTGGATGCGCGCAAGGTGTTTTTCAGGCCATGATCGAGATCACTCACTATATCATGCGTTTCTTGCCTTTTGGAGTCTTCTGCCTTGTCGCTAAAACTTTTGCAACAACCGGCATGGAATCGCTTAAAACACTCACTTTATTTTTTGTTACAGTTGTTTTAGCACTTGGATGTTTCATGTTTCTAGTGCTTCCTCTCATCCTCAAAATTTTTGGAAAAGTAAGCCCCCTGCGTCATTTCAAAGTCATGACACCTGCGCTGATTACGGCTTTTTCCACAAGCTCATCTTCAGCAACATTGCCTATTACCATCGAGTGTGTCGAAAAAGGCGCTGGCGTTTCAAATAGAATCTGCAGCCTTGTCATCCCTCTTGGCACCTCAATGAACATGTCAGGTTCCGCTCTTTATGAATGCGTTGCAGCCCTTTTTGTCGCTCAATTTTATGGGTTGGAAGTAGGTATCGTTAAACAATTCGTTGTGATTATGCTCGCCTTAATCACATCCATGGGTGTTGCTGGCATTCCAGCTGCGAGCCTTGTTTCTGTGATCATTATTCTGAAAGCTCTTGGGCTCCCCCCAGAAGGCATCGGACTTTTCATTGCTGTCGATAGACTGCTTGATATGTGCAGAACAACTGTCAACGTTTTCAGCGATAGCTGCTGCGCAGTCCTTGTTGCTAAATCTGAAGGGGAAAAGGACATTTTAACAAAAATTTAGTCGTGGATGTATTTTCCATACCTTAAAGGTTCGTCGTTCTTCCATGGGCAGTAGTTATTAAAGAAATCTACTCTTTCTCCAAGAGAAGGATGACTTGCTCTAAAAAAGTTAAAAATAGGCCCAGGCCAAGGGTTAGCTAAATCTTCTTGCTGCAATACAAGAAATGACTCTCCAGCCGCTTGATTGTCTTGAGTGATTTCCAAGCCAAAAATATCAGCCTGGTGTTCCATAGTACGGGACACATAATTAGAAAGCGGAGAAAAAACGAAAGTAAAAATGCCCACGAGTAGAAGTAAAAGAGGCAACGAAGAGATGTTATACAGGTGCTTGATCCCAAAACGTTTACCATATTTGCGCAATAAAACAGTGGCTAAACGATAGGTCAAGTAAAAAATCACAAAAGATAGTAGGGAGAAATAGATTAAGTACCAGACGACATGATTTAACACATAGTGTCCCATCTCGTGACCCATTACAAATAGAATCTGATCCGGCGTCATCCGCTTAATCGTCGTATCCCACAAAACGATCCGACTTGTACCTCCAATACCTGTCACATAAGCATTAAGGGTCTTTGTATCCTGGCTTTTATCAACCTCATAGACACGGCTATGTTCAATTCCCGCGCGCGCAGCAAGCTCTAGTATTTGCTTTTCAAGCTTCTTATCTTGCATAGGCCCAAACTTATTAAAAAGAGGATCAACCCAAATCGGTTGAATAAGAATCAAAAAAGCCATGATCCCTATACTTACAAGACTGCTATAAAACCACCATCTGCGCGGACTTTTCTTAAGTAATAGATAAAAAATCCAAGTAAAAGCGATCAACCCAACCATAGTTACAAATAGATCTATCCCCCAATTGCCTATCCAACGGCTCAGTGTCTGTGTCGAGAGCCCATATTCATGCTCGCGCAGGTAATCCCCATAGAAATCAAGAGGAAGATTTAGAAGCTGGGAGATAGCAGCAAAAAGCACCAAATAAACGGCAATTGTAAAAAACCAATTTTTTCCCTTTTTTTTAGAAAAAGATTCAAGTTTTCCTGTAAACCCTTTAACAAGAAAAAGAAACGGCACGATGAATCCCCATAAAAGTGCTACCATCCACAAAATATTCCCGCTTTGATAATAGCGCATGGCCTCAGCAGTTGCCGCTGGAACTTGAACGTCTGCGCAGCCAGCTGCGAGTACAGATAACACCTCTAACATGACTTTTCCTCCATGAGAATATTTATACACAAGTTGGTTCAAGAATCGGGAATTTGGCAAAGTCGACGCCCTAAATTTGAATCAGGCGAGGCCGGCAGCGAAGCAGCGCGTGTGTAGGCACACGTGCGATGCAGCTGGATTCAAAGTTAGGGATGCCGACGCAGCCAAAAACCAATTCTTGAACCAACTTGTGTATAAGGTTACCTTAAAAAAAACCGAATAAAGTTACAAGCGCTATCTGAACCTATCCCAGTATTCCAGGAAAGTCACGTTAATAACTAATTATATTGAGTTTATAGAATAATTTTAATTTTTTTATTTAAAATTAATTCAAAAACTGCAATTATAAAGCTATAGAACGTTTACTATATACAAACTAATGGTGCAACTATGAAAAGAATTGCTTTTTTAACGATTATGTTGCTGGCTGTTGGTTGTACTAGAAATGGAGTATCAGACGACAATTACCTAGACGCAAAAATTGCAGACGACAAATATTCTGTCATTTACATAGAAAAAGAAAAAACATCGCGTGAAGAAGCGCGCAACAATGCGCTTACTCATGCTGCTAAAATCGCCAAAGACAATGGGTTCCGCTATTTTGTTATCGACTCTGATGAAGACGTGATGGTGGCTCACTCCGATACATCTCAAAACCCATTTCCAAACAACCTGTATCAAGAAGAAATTGTCGAAGGTAACTTTGGCAGACAAGCACTACAAAATAAAACACCTCAACCGACTAATCTTTATCCTGGCGTGAAAATCAAAATCACCTGCTATAGAGAAATGCCCAGTGTCCCAACCGCGATTGATGTTTGCCAAATTCTCAACTGCGATTAAAATCTGAGATCTGAAATTAAGAAACTCCAGCAGAGAAAGAAGCGTAAACATACTTTTACCCATAATTTTTTCAACGCAAAGGAACAAATTTGCGTTGAAACTAATGTAGTAGATAAGTGCATAGCTGGATAACTTATTTATGGATGGGTCGCTTGTGAACGGCGAGAGCTGCTTCTTTGAGGGCCTCGGAAAGGGTTGGATGAGCGTGTGGCAGATGAGCCACATCAAGAGCTGTTAACCGCTTAGAAAGAGCAAGCGCTGCTTCTCCAATAAGTTCTGAAGCATGTGATCCAATAATATGAACGCCGATAATCCTGTCGCTGCTTTTCTCTGTGATGATTTTAACAAACCCTTCCTCTGCGTCTACGCAGCGTGCTCTTGAATTTGCCATAAAAGGAAATTGTCCAGTTACAATCTCTATCCCTAAATTCTTAGCTTCTGCTTCCGTAAATCCGACAGAAGCAACCTCTGGTGATGTATAAACAACATTCGGAATCGCCATATAGTCTATTTTAGGATGTTCGCCTGCAATGATTTCGGCACAAGAAACTCCTTCTTCTGAAGCTTTATGAGCGAGCATCGGCCCATCAACAATATCTCCGATAGCGTAAATATTGGGAACTTGTGTCTTAAATTGTCCATCGATCGGGATAAATCCTCTTTCATTTGGAGAAATATTTAACTTTTCTAAACCAAGATCTTTTGTAAAGGGGCGGCGTCCAATACACACAAGGACAATATCAGAAGTCATCTCTTCTATCTTATCCCCAATAGCTATCTGAAGAGAGACTCTCGCCCCCTCAACTTTTCCGGCTGTCACACGAGAGGAGAGATGAAAGCGCATTCCTTGCTTTGTAAGAGATGCTTCAAGGGCTTTTGAAAGTCCAGCATCCAGTGTCGGACAAATTCTATCTAGAAATTCAATAAAAACCACTTCTGTCCCAAGTCTACTATAGACAGAACCTAGTTCCACTCCAATAATTCCAGCCCCAACAACAAGCATTTTTTTAGGAACCTCTTTTAAAGAAAGAGCTCCTGTTGAAGAAATAATCTTGTTTTCATCAAAAGCTAAAAAAGGCAAAGGGATCGGCTCAGATCCTGTTGCTAAAATAATATGGCGCGCCTCGATTGTCTCACTACCCACTTGAACGGTTGTCGGGGATGTAAGCGTCGCAATCCCTGTATAGCGCGTAATCTGATTTTTTTTAAAAAGAGCATTAATCCCATCGTTAAATCCTGTGATGATTTTTGACTTACGCTGCATCATTTGGGAAAGGTTAAAAGAAAGGGATCCAGCTTCAATACCAAGAGCTTTTCCATGTGTTAGGATTTTCCAGTACTCTTCTGTACTATGCAAAAGCGCTTTAGAAGGGATGCATCCAACGTTCAGACATGTCCCGCCAAGAGCCGGATTCTTTTCAACGCAGGCAGTTTTAAGCCCTAATTGCGCTGCTCTGATTGCAGCAACATATCCACCAGGACCTGATCCTATCACTAATACATCAAACATACTTCTCTGCCTTAATTAATCTAATAATAATCGCGCTGGGTCTTCAAGGTGCTCCTTCAGATGCACGAGAAAAAGCACGGCCTCCTTCCCATCAACGATCCGGTGGTCGTAACTTAATGCAAGATACATCATCGGGCGGATGACAACCTCTTTATCCACAGCAACAGGACGATTGACAATGGCATGCATTCCTAAAATGGCACTTTGAGGAGGATTTAAAATGGGTGTGGATAGAAGTGAGCCGAATCTTCCTCCATTTGTAATCGTAAAACTCCCCCCGCGAAGATCATCGACCGAAATTTTGCCACTACGTGCTTTTTTCGCAAAATCTTCAATCTGAGATTCAATTTGGCCAAAATTGAGTTGATCGCAATCGCGGAGCACGGGAACCATAAGTCCTTTGTCTGTAGAGACCGCAACTCCAATATCATAGGTATATACGGTAACGATCTCTTCTCCGTCAATATAAGCGTTCACTTCAGGGATCGCCTTCAAAGCAGCGACCACTCCTTTAACAAAAAAAGACATCATTCCAAGCTTCACTCCATGATGCTTTTGGAATTTATCCTTTTCGCGCGCGCGGATCTCCATGATTACTGACATATCCACTTCATTAAACGTCGTGAGCATCGCTGTTGTATTTTTTGCATCAACAAGACGCGCTGCAATCATTTTACGTAAATTGCTCATCCGCTTGCGCGTTATTTTACCCTCTTTTACAGGCTCTTGCTTGATAGGCGCAGGAGGTGTTTGTTTTGGGGTAGAAGGTGGCAGCGGTGGAGAAGGCGTTTTTAATTCTGCAGCAAACTCACCTGCCATTTTACGCGCACTTTCTGTAGAAGTTTTTGGTTGTGGCGATGGCTTTACTTCTGCTGTTTTTGGTTCAGCCGGCTTTGATTCAGATTTAATACCAGCTGCTTCTGTTTCCACAAAACCAATCACCTGCCCTACCTTCACAGTGTCATCTTGCTTAACTGTAAATGTGATGTGTCCCGTTTCTGGTGCATAAAGCACTTGGTTTACCTTATCCGTCTCTAGCTCGAGGATCTCCTCGTCTTTTTTTACAGCACTTCCAGAGGGTTTTAAAATTGTGCTGATTATTGCCTCTGAAACAGACTCTCCCATCGTCGGGATCTTAATTTCAACTTTCATTTAGAGGATCTCCTTAAAAACATCTTCCATAATTGCTGCATACTGTTTCTTATGAAGCACATAAGATCCGGCAGCAGGCGATGCAGCGCGTGCTCTTCCTGCATAATTTACCTTTCCAAAAAGACGGATTAAATGTGGACGGATATATTCCCATGCACCCATATTGCTATGCTCTTCTTGAACCCATACGATCTCTTTGACGTCAGAATGTTTGCGTACAATATCTACTAGTTTTTTTTCATCAAGAGGATAAAGCTGCTCTAATCTCACGATGACGATCGCCACATTTCTTTGGGCTCTTTCTGCTATAAGATCGTAATAAACTTTCCCAGAGCAAAGAACAAGCTTTTGTGGAGATTGTACATTTAAAGGGTCGTCAAGCACCTCTTCAAAAGTCCCTTTTGTAAAACTCTCAAGACTACTAACCGCCTCTTTATGGCGTAAAAGCGCTTTAGGCGTAAAAATAATGAGAGGTTTTTGCACCTCTCTTAACGACTGGCGTCTGAGTAAATGAAAAAGCTGAGAGGGTGTCGTACAGTTAACGACTTGGATATTATCATCTGCGCATAGCTGTAAAAACCGTTCCATTTTCCCTGAGGAATGCTCAGGACCCTGTCCCTCATATCCATGAGGAAGCATGAGTGTTAAGTTTGAGGCAAGTCCCCATTTTTGCTCAGAAGATGCGAGATACTGGTCGATGATGATCTGCGCGCCGTTCACAAAATCTCCAAACTGAGCTTCCCAAATCACAAGCGCCTTGGGATAAGAAAGCGTGTAGCCAAACTCAAAACCAAGCACAGAAAATTCAGAGAGATGGGAGTTAAAAACATCAAAAAGCCCCTGCCCTTTTTTAAGATGAGAAAGAGGAAAATAGCGCTCATGCGTTTTCTGATCTACCCACACAGCATGCCGATGTGTGAACGTACCTCGACGAGAGTCTTGACCTGATAAACGTACATGAATCCCCTCTGCTAAAAGAGAGGCAAAAGCCAAATGCTCTCCCATTCCCCAATCAATCCGAGGAGTTTTTTCATCTCCTTCAACCATCTCAAGCCTTTCTTTCAAAAGACGCGTGATTTTTGGATGAAGATTAAAGTCTTGAGGAACTACAGAAAATGCCTGAGCAAGTTGAATAATCTCAAGTTTTGTAGCAGCTGTTTTTACAGGCTTAAATAGGTCTGGTTTTTCCTGCACGTTCTCATTTTTTGCTGATACTCCCCGCTCTTTAACTGTTTTAAGAGCAAGATCCAAACTCTCTTTGAATTCAAATTCAATTTTTGCTGCAGCCTCTCCGCTCAAAACCCCTTCTTGAACAAGCTTCTCTTCATAAATTTTACGAATCGGCAGCTTCTGCTTAATGATCTGGTATTCACGAGGCTGTGTGAATGTCGGCTCATCGCTTTCGTTGTGACCATATTTGCGGTAGCAAAGAAGATCTATAAAAACATCGCAACCAAATTGTTGCCGCATTTCAAGAGCTAGGTGGGTGGCCGTAACGCACCCTTCTGGGTCCTCTGCGCTTACATGAAAAACAGGCGCGCCAAAACTGCGCGCAATATCTGTACAATAACGAGTGGAACGGGAATCTTTAGGAAGTGTTGTAAAACCAATCTGATTATTAATCACAATGTGAAGGGTTCCGCCTGTAGAATACCCATTCAAATGGCACATCTGCATTGTCTCGTAAATGACACCTTGTCCAGCAAGGGCTGCGTCTCCATGAATGAGGATCGGCAGTATCTCTTTTTGGAGTCCCTTATCTTTCTTTAATTCTTGAAGTGCTCGCGCATTGCCTTCGACAACAGGATCTACAGACTCTAAGTGGCTCGGATTTGCAGAAAGCACAACTTTTACCTCACCGGAGACCGTTTTAAGGCTTCCTATAAATCCTTTATGGTACTTCACATCTCCTGTGCCTTCAAAAGAATCGGGCGTATAAAAATCCTCAAACTCATGAAAAATATGGGCGTAAGACTTATTAAGGATGTTTGCAAGCACATTAAGGCGCCCTCTATGAGCCATGCCTAAAACAACGTCGGTAATGCTATTTTTAGAACCTTGCTCAATGAGCGCACTCAGCATAGGGATCAACGTTTCTCCACCTTCAAGAGAAAATCTCTTTTGCCCCACATATTTCGTATGAATGAATGTCTCAAAAAGCTCTGCTTTACTAAGTGAGCTAAGAATGTGTATTTTATCTTCATGACTAAAATTAATCTTAAAGCCAGGCTCAATCCGCTCTTGAAGCCATTTTTCTATTCCGGGCTCTCTTAACTCCATGTACTCGATACCAATTGTCCGGCAATAGGTCTTTTTTAACTCTTCAACGATCGTTTTTAAAGGGGCTTTTTCTTCCTTCATAAAACCACATGTGGGAAAAGAAACATCCAGCTCCTTAGCGTTAAATCCAAGCATTTGCGTGTTCAATTCTTTGGGCTCAGGAGGTTCTTGATTCTCAAGAGGATTAAAGCGCGCCATCAAATGGCCATAGGTTCTATATGCATCAATCAACCGATAGATTCTAAGATCGGGGCTTGCCGGCACACTCTTTTGAGAATTTAAGCGTCTGCCTATTTCCATCCCTTCAAAAAAATGACGCCATGACGGATCAACACTTTCTGGATCCTTCTGAAAATTTGCATGCAAATCCTCTAAAAGTTGCAGGTTTTCAAAATTTGCGTAGGAAAAACTCCTAGGATCCATCACAATCCTCCCAAATTTTTCCTTATACCACACTTCATCCCCTTTTTATGAAGAAAAATCTACTCTTCCTTTGCGCCTTGGCGCAAAGGAAGAAAGAACTAAGCGAGGGTGATTTCTTTGCTAAGATAGACATCTTGGATAGCATGAAGCAGTTCAATGCCGTCTGCCCAAGGTTTTTGAAAGGCCTTACGACCGGAAATAAGACCCATTCCACCTGCGCGTTTGTTAATAACAGCAGTACGCACTGCCTGAGAAAGGTCATTGCTTCCTGATGCTCCGCCTGAGTTAATAAGACCGATCCGTCCCATATAACCGTTAATTACCTGAAAACGCGTTAAATCGATGGGGTGAGGTGAAGAGAGTTCTGTGTACATTTTTTCTGTTTGCTTGCCAAATTTAAGCGCTTTAAATCCTCCATTGTTCTCAGGAAGCTTTTGCTTGAGGATGTCTGCTTCGATTGTTGCGCCCAAATGATTCGCCTGACCTGTAAGATCTGCCGCTTCATGATAATCTGTTTCTCCAACTTTAAAAGCACTGTTGCGCAGATAACACCAAAGAACCGTCGCCATCCCAAGCTCATGAGCAAGCGCAAAAGCCTCGCTCACTTCACGAATCTGTTGACGGCTTTCTTCAGAACCAAAATAAATTGTTGCCCCAACAGCAATACAGCCCATATCATAAGCTTGGTTGACACTTGCAAATAGAGTCTGATCGTAGATATTTGGATAAGTGAGCAGCTCATTATGATTGATCTTTAACAAAAAAGGAATTTTATGCGCATATTTACGCGCAACAGAACCTAAAGCGCCAAGAGTTGTAGCTACTGCATTGCACCCACCTTCAATCGCAAGCTTAATAATATTCTCTGGATCAAAATAATCGGGATTTGCAGCAAAAGAAGCGCCGCCGCAATGCTCAATACCTTGATCAACAGGAAGGATCGAAAGATATCCGGTGCCGGCTAACCTTCCATGATTGAAAAGTGTGTGCAAACTGCGTAGTACGCGGTTATTTCTATCTGTGATAGAAAAGATCCTGTCCACCCAATCAGAACCTGGAACATGCAAGCGATCTTTAGCAACTGTTTTACAAACGTGAGACAATAGCGACTGCGCTTCAGGACCAAGCAAGGTTTGAATTTTTTGATAGGACATGAAAGAAACTCCTTGAAAGATACAATTTTCTGCTCATTGTATAAGGAGTTTTGAATTATACACAAGGAGCCTATCCCACTATTTCAAGATTTTGATTTTTGATGGATTTTTTCCTATTTTTCAGAATTTTTTTGCGAGACATACTTGAAAAGTAGACCAAAAAAAAAATTCTGAAAAATAGAGAAAAAGACGCAAAAAGCAAATTCTTAGAATAGTGGGATGGGCTTAAGAACTCTTAACTAACTTTCAAGTCATTAAAGATGGGATAAGAAAACAAAGAGCAAAGCGCCTTTAAAACATCTTTTCCATGGGTTTCCATAGATGTTTGGAGGGTAGCCATCATACTCACCGTCCGATGTAACACTTGCGGGTCAATGGCGCGCTCACGAATAAATAAAGCTGGAGCATAAAGCATCCACAGAAGACGATCTTTATCTTCTTGCGTCCATATAGCATTCTGAGAAAGTATTTTTAAAAAAGCAAAAAATCCAGCGCTTGCGGCAGAACCTGTATCAATTGCGTCTTTGCATGTAAGACTGATAGAATCGGGTTTTACAAGATCAATACTCTTTAAAATCAGAAAACAGTAAAACAGCTCGATAAAATTAAGTCTCTCTTCACGAGTTAGCATCTTTTTTGCTTCAAAAAAATGAACATGAATCATCTTAATCATCGCATCTACAAACGTAAAAAATTCTTCTGTCTTAAGCTGCAATGGAAAATAAAAACCACATTCTTCCGCACTTAATACCTGTTCCTTCACTTGAGCCATGAACAATTCTGCTTCATCGAGATTTTGATAAGTGTCAGCTTGCAAATAAAAGTCAGTATTTTTTGGCAAAGTCACAACACACATATTAGACGAAAACTCTGCTTTTCTATGCATTTCTTCTAAAATAATGGAGCGCGCATGTTCTTGCCATGATGTTCTGTCTTGCAAATTGATAAGCAAATGCTTGTTCGCTACAGCCTTCGTATTTGTTGACCTAATAAAAGCAACAAACTCATCAACAAGTTCTGCTTTATTGATCACAGATTGTCTTGTAGGACTTGGGATGCGTAAACAGCTGACATCAAGGCTATCATATGCAATTGAAAAAATCTGTGAAGGCAAATTCTCTTGAATAAGAGGATCGAACCCTTCACTCTCTTCTCCTTCGCGAAAGGCATCGAGGGTTTTTAAAAGCGGACCATTTGGATAATGCTTAAGAAGGTACCTGATCTGATCATCTTCATCTAAAAGAGCGTCCCAAAAACGAACTCCTTGCTGCGTAAGAGCGGTCGGTTTCCTCCCCTTTTCAATCAAACGCTTAATCAGAGCAACAGCATCTTTATGCCCTCCTTGACGCGTAAAAAATAAAGAAGACAGAGTATATATCAAATTAAGCATGCTGTGAGAAAATTTATCCAATTGATCAAAAGGTGTTCCGATAATTTTTTTATATTCAGGAGATGTAAGAGCTTGTCTAAAATAGATCTGAAAATCATGAAAATAGCTCATACAAATTTTTAAAGAAGTGTTTTGTAAAAGATTGCGCGCATTCGCACACAGCATCAAAGCCATTAGCGCTTTATTTAAATTAGATGCCAATTCTATATCTTTGTAACGCAAGGCTTCTTTGTAAAAAGAATCAAGATAAGGTGCCGCATTTTCTAAAATTTCACGCGCTGTATCATGAATTTCACGATCTTGAATGACTTTAAGTCTTAAGAATGGGTCTTCTCCTGTTGGATCAGTTAATGTTTCATCAAAATCGCCAACAAGCTTAATATGCCTTAACAAATTTTTGTTAAAGAAAGGACGGCCATCATCCCGCTTAATATAAAATAGCTCATACTCTTTATCACGCCGCACCGTTTCTAAATCTTTTAATCCCTGCTTTTGAACATCCAAACTCTCTTCGTCAAGATTACCCCATTCTTGCTGCCAAGCTTCCTCTGTTTCTAACGACTTTTGAAATCTGTTAATAATTTTTGTGAGATAATACTTTTGAAGGTCTTGATATTCTTTAATATGAGTGACGCTTGTTTTTTTATCAGAGCCTTTAAAAAAAGATGTATATCTATCTAATTTCTGAGCAGCTTCGCTCACTAAAGCCATAATGGATTGAACACCTCTTTGCATTTCAGCATCTTTAAGCCGTCCCTTATCTTTTTCATAAAGATGGTGAAGATAATTATTGATCACACGAAAAGCTTGCTTGATAGTTTCTCGCTTTTCTTCGCCATGCCGAGAATCTAGCCAGTTAATTTTTCCAGAAGACACCGCTTGCGGTGATTTCAAATCAAGTTCTGCTAAACTTGATAAGTGCTCAACCGCTTCCATTACAGTAAGTTCTTTATGTGATTTTCCATTATCAAACATAATCATCTCCATTAGCTTTATTATATTATTAATTATATTAGTAATACAATAAAAAATTACAAATAACTGCTAATTAGATAATAGAAAAAATAAGAAATACAAGCAGAACCAGGGATTGTTAAAATCCATGCTATAATTAATTTTTTAAAAATAGCCCACTTGACAGATTTAAGCCCTTTTGCCGATCCAACGCCCGTTACGCTACCAACGATCATGTGGGTAGAGCTAATCGGCATTCCTAAGAAACTTGCAATCAATGTGATACATGAAGCGCTTGTTTCTGCAGCGAAACCTTGTGTAGGCTCCAAACGAGTAATTTTAAAGCCTACCGTCTTAACAATACGCATCCCTCCAAAAGCTGTCCCAAGACCTATCATTACAGCGCAAGACAGAACAACCCACATCGGAATGTGGGGGGATGCCAAAAAACCTCCGGAAAAAAGACCCAGCGTGATGATACCCATGCTTTTTTGAGCATCGTTTAGACCGTGAGCCAAAGCAACGAAACTCGCAGAAAGGATTTGAAGATGGCGAAAAAAAGCCTGCCCCTTTTTATAAGCCGTTAAATAGAGGATTTTCATCACAAAAAAAGCTAAAGCAAATCCAATAAGAGGAGATAAAATCATAGGGATGATCACTTTATACATCACGCCGCCCCAAAAAATCATACCACTCCCGCACATAAATGCGGCACCAACCATTCCCCCTATAAGCGCATAAGAAGAGCTGCTGGGGATACCAAAATACCAGGTTAAAATATTCCAACTAATCGCCCCTATGATAGCAGAAAGAATCAGAGGCTGCGTCGCAATTAAGGGGTTAATAATGCCCGTAGCAATTGTCTTAGCAACACCTCCAATAAACATCGCGCCGAGCGTATTAAGCAGTCCTGCAAGAAGAACTGCTGTCAGCGGTTTTAGAGCTTTTGTTGCAATTACCGTCGATACAACGTTAGCAGCATCATGAAACCCGTTGGTATAATCAAATATCAGAGCTAAAACAACAATAAGAACAATCCATTCCATATTTAAGCCATAACTGATACCGCACGCAAAGTCCACTAAAACTATGGCGTATGAAACCATACGCCATTCTAAATGCAGTTAGTTGCTTAAAGATTTATAATAAATTGTGAAGTGGTCAGATCCATTTCCAGGAGGTGCAGGTAATGTAGGGTACGCCACATTCCACACTTCATGATTTGTATTCGTACCAGCCGGAAAGCTTGGCACATAATTAAGTCCATTAATATTTGCCATCACCTGAACGTTATTGATCATACGTGCAGATGTATAAATTCTAACAAAACCACCAATTGGAGCAGTAATATGTGCACCAACTGGATAAACAAATTGACCAAAGCCAACATTCATCGGGTTGTTATTATCAACAACAAACAATGCTAGTGGTTGAACCTGTCCCTTAACAGTTACACTAGAGAGCGTATCAAATACAATATCATTGCCAGCAATCGCAGAGAATGATCCCATCGCAGGGACAGTTGCCTGAAATTTACTGTTGGTAAAGGAAATTGAATCTCCAGCTGTTAACTCAATATTTCCAAGCAATGTACTCATAGAAAAATTCGTAAAGCTGATGTTTTTAAGAGGGCCTGAACTTAAGGAAATTTGTTGATTTCCTGTAGCTGCCTTTGTTGAAAATGCTGCATTTTCACAAGTAATATCCCCCATTGCATTGAAAGTAATCTCTCCACCTTCAATCCCTGTAGCAACAATTGCATCTAAAACAACAATATCATTACTGATTATTGCTTCAACATTACCAATTCCTTGATAAGTTGCTGCTAACACATTCACTTGTGCATTAACACCAGTTCCTCCTAAAAGATTCAAATTACTAGAGGTGATCTCAATATTACCACCTTTTTGAGTAATTATATTAACAGTTGAGTTTCCTCTTGCTGCAGATCCCCCCAAACATTGAATAACTCCATTTAACGCCTGCATCGCCATGTTACCACCCTGCGTTGTCATCACTGTGACATAGGCACCCGCAGCATTTCCTCCTGTAAAAATAATATCACCATTATTTGCCTGTAGAATAAGGTCTAGTCCTGACTGAATAACTGCATAGCCATTAGTATCAAACCCTCCCATAGAATTAAATGCATTTGCAAAAATGCTTCCATCCGCTGCGATAGTAACATCAGATCCTTGCGCAACCACTTGCGCATAAGATTCGGGTCTTCTTCCTCCTACTAAACGTACATTCCCTGCTCCACCTGCAATAATCGTAATGGGACTATTGCTATTAGAAGAACTAATTTTTGCACTTCCGACTGGTGTATTCAGCGGTGGTGGCGGTGGTGGCGGTGGTGGCGGTGGTGGTGGCGGTGGTGGCGGTGGTG
>JAZKBL010000042.1:81152-87257 GCA_040388665.1 Chlamydiota bacterium | reverse complement strand
GCGGCCTTGTCGATCCTACAACGAAAAAACTTGCGGCTAAGTACACATGCACAGCCTTCGGAGAAGAGCTGAGCTCTCACGAACTATTCTTCAATCCTTGGCGCTACGCTTCCAAAAGACTCGATCCTGAAACAAACCTCATCTACTTCGGTAAGCGCTACTACGACCCCGCGCTCGCCAGGTGGCTCACAACAGACCCCGCCGGCTTCATCGACAGTACAAACCTCTACCAGTATGTCTACAACAACCCCTTCCGCTACACGGATCCCAATGGAGAACACGCCATTGTCATCACACTCTTGATATGGGGTGCAGAAGCTCTTTTTCCTTCACTAACGGCCATGGCCACCGCCGCCATCTACGCCACAGCCGCAGCAACAGTCTCTTACATCGGCTACAAAGCTATAGAGTTTGCTAATTACTACGATGCTCGTTCATCTAGCTACGATTCGTCCTGGCCACCTACCAATTCTATGTGGGGAAGTATAGAAAATTTAGAAGTTCCGTCTAAAGTATATAGAAAACAACAAATTGACGAGAGATTACCTAAACAGCCTGATGATTTGTTGGAGAATCCTGAATGGGAAGAAATTAGTCATGAAGATGCAAAGGAAAAAGGCCATCGAACATTTCAAAACGCACAAACAGGTGAGAAACTTCGTTATGATGAAGGTAAATCAGGTGAGTTTGGAAATAGAGGGGAATCTCATTGGCATCGTTATAATCCCAACTCGACTAGCAGACATGATGAGTATCTTGATGTGAATAACATGCCGGCTCCAAGGAATAGTCCAGAATCGCATTTGTATTCTTCCGAATAATAAATAAACGAGGATAGATGAATTTTTTAAAATATACAGGCTATTTTCATGATGGAAATTTAATTGATCTGCGACAAGAAGATGGTAATGTGGAGTTTATTATTGAAAGTGCTCAAATTGATCCAAATGAAATCGATATTAAAGAAATGCTGTCACAATCTAATACTTTAAAGGGAACACTGCGTGTTATGCATGTTAAAACGATTAAAATAGGGAATAAACCATATAACGGTTTTCTTGCAAAGGTTTATGATGATGGAGAAATTCTTGACTTGGAAATTAATGCTAATAATGTGGTGCTTCTTATTGAGTGGAAAAATTTTCCTCCTAAACAACGCATAAATGTGACCACAAAAATTGAACTCGAGGCGGAATTTATTGAATGGATTCCAGAGATATACTGCTGATTTTTCCTTTAAAGCCTCATTGGGATTATGAAGGTTCAAATGGTGACAAAGCTAGACTTAATACTGATGGAACGTGGGAGTGGAAATAATGGAGAGAGATGTTGTTAAGTGTGATCTAGAATTTGATAAAACTTTTTCTTATTTTATTGACCACATTGATTGTGGAAAAACTCTTTCTGGGAAAGTTGTAAAGGAAATTGATTTTTCCAAAGGAAAATTTTTTACATTTTTGTCACCTAACGCAAAAAATGAGAGAATGTATGATTTTTCTCACGGTGGAATCATGCCAACAGTTTCTGTTGGTCATAAGTTTCGTTTTGCTGAGGGTGAAGATTTTTATCCGAGACAGGTAATAACGACAGATGAGCCTTGCAGTGAATTTATTGAAAATTATACTCAAAAAACTATTGGAAATTTAGCTATTTTAGAAAATTTTATGCTAAATAGTCATAACGTAGGCAATAAATTTGAGGATTTTGGAATTAAGATATATGAAGATGAGGTTTATTTTGTCTTACAAAAACAGCATTCTTTAGAAGATATTTATAAATCAATTAGGATGTGCAATCTTTCTTGGCATTTTTTTGTCGTTCTAACGAGTTGTAAGAAAAAACTAAAATCAGATTTAAACGCTTCCGACTTACAAGAAATATGTGATAATCTCAAATTTATAATAGCTGGCTCTTATGACAGTGAAGGCTATATTTTTTGGGAAAAAATCGTAGATAGTCTTTGAGATTAAAAATGGACACAATTTTGCGTAATAGATGAGGGGGTGGGTGCCTGGTCGTAGTATAATTGTTTGAAAAAAAAGGGGTAAATGATAACGTACTCTTTTTATCAAGGAGATGGTTATGCTGAATTCACAAGTAGTATCAGGAACGGCACAGACACGGACAAGGACCCAAGCATGGGCGAGGGATGCAGCTTTGGTGCTCGGTGCCAGTATTCTTATTGCAGTATCCGCTCAAATTAAAATTGCTTTGCCGTTTACTCCGGTTCCGGTGTCTATGCAGTCATTTGCTGTGCTTTTCTTTGCAGCCCTTTTGGGAAGCAAGAGAGGTGCTCTTGCGGTGCTGGCTTATCTTGCTGAGGGTGCGCTCGGATTACCTGTTTTTAGCGGTGCTCATTCGGGTCTTCTCTATATGGCGGGTGCAACAGGAGGGTATCTTGTTGGCTTTGTCATGGCAGCATATGTAACAGGTTTGATCATTGAGAAAAGTAAGAAGACTTTTAAGAACGCGCTTGTGGCTTTGCTCGCTGGTGATGCGATTATCTATGCGTGTGGCATCATTTGGCTGATGCAATTTGTTGGAGGAATGAAAGCTGCGTTTGTGTGCGGAATGCTTCCTTTCCTCATTGGCAATGCTGTGAAGACGTTACTTGCACTTTCTGGTATCAAAGCGGCAAGAGCATTTAAAATCTAACGGCTAACGACGCGCGCAAAAACTTTCGTTTCTTTGCCTTTTTGAGGCGAGGCGTTTGCGCGATTGATTAAAGACTTTATCTGTTTTTTTTGTGTTGTTTGGCCAGCTCTAGCGAGAAGATCTTTCACTTTCTCTTTGCTCTCGCCGGGATAAGGCTCGTTTTTAACTTGAGTGTATGTATGTGCCGCGCCTGTAGCTCTACGAATATCCATTGTATGACCCCTTTGATAAAAAGTTTCATTATAGAGGTAAGTCTTTTTTGTTAAATAAAAAGTTTAGTCTTTTTTTGACCGGAGAAGCTTTGCTACCTGTTCGATCTTATTTACAAGAGAGAGATCTTTTCCAGCATGGTGGATCTTTTTTGTGCTTTTTTTTGCGGTTAAATGCGTACCTTCTCGCAGAAAACGAGCTGTTTGTTCAATATAAGCATTCAAGGACCTAATCATATGTACACCTCTTAACTTATTATTATAACTTAGGAATAAAATGTCAATTATTAATTTGATTAAAGAAGTTGGTTTGATCATTGTATTTCTGATAGTTAGAATTATTGTTAGTTTGCGTTATAAGATAAAGGTTAAGGGGTTAGAGAAGATTGAGGGGAAAGATGGGGCCTTAGTTTTGCCCAATCATCCAGCTGAGATTGATCCAGTCATAGTGATTCTCTTTCTTTGGAAAAAGCTTCGTCCTCATCCTCTTGTTGTGGAGCATTTTTATTATCTCAAGGGTTTTAAGTTTTTTATGCAGTGGGTGGGAGCTTTGCCTCTTCCTAATCTCGATACGGGCGCGAATAAGTGGAAGGCAGCTCAACTAGGTAAGTTGTTTACCCGTGTTATTGATGAATTGAAGGCGGGCAATAACTTTCTTATCTATCCGGCAGGCAGGCTTAAGTTGACAGGGCAAGAGGCTATAGGTGGCGCTTCTTTTGTTCCTAATCTTCTTCAAGAGTACCCGGATGCACATGTCATTCTCGTGCGGACAAGCGGGCTTTGGGGAAGCAGGTTTTCTCGCGCGGTGACGGGGAAGGTTCCGAGCTTTGAAGGCATTTTATGGGAAGGGTTTAAGATTTTATTAAAAAATGGGATCTTTTTCGCTCCAAGAAGAGAGGTTGTAATCGAAGTGGAGGAAGCGCCGTCTGACTTTCCAAGAAAGGGGAGCCGGATGGAAATTAATCGCTATCTTGAAGCTTGGTATAATCAAAAAGGTCCAGAGCCGCGGATTCTTGTTTCAGATAAGTTTTGGAAAAGATCTGTTCCTAAGGTTGTAAAACTTGAAAAAGATAAGAAAAATGAAAATCTCGTAGTTCCAATAGAAATTGAGCAAGAAGTGCGCGCTCACATTGCTTCACTTGCGCATTGTAGTCCTGAGAAGATAGAGTGGGCGATGCATTTTTCTTTTGATTTAGGGCTTGATTCCTTAGATGTTGCTCAAGTGTATGTTTTTTTAGATGAAAAATACAATATCCAGAATCTTCCTCATGGAGCACTTCAGACTGTAGAAGATGTGATGCAAGCAGCTGCAGGTTGTTATAAGTCTACTCAAGAAAAAGATATTAAAGATAAAAAAGCAGAGAAATGGCCGAAAGAAGAAGCGCGCAGTTCTCCTGAGGGGCCTTTTGGAAGCACAATTATTGAAGCTTTTTTACATAGTTGCGAGCGGATGGGAAATGCGACAGCGTGTGCAGACAATTTAACAGGAGCGCTTTCGTATCGTCGCTTAAAGCAGGTAGCACTTGTTCTCTCGCTTTACATCAAACAAATTCCAGGCGAGTATGTTGGGGTTCTTCTTCCATCTTCTAATGCAGCAGCGCTTATTGTTTTAGCTGTGTTCTTCGCAAAAAAAACACCTGTTATGCTCAATTGGACAACAGGTTCTAAAGCGATCAGTCATGCAGTGCAATCCACTAATCTTAAGGCTGTGATTTCTTCGCGTAAATTTTTAAGTCGTCTTGAAAATGTGGATTTGGGAGATGCTTTAGAAAAATTACTTTATTTAGAAGAGATAAAAGAGAAGATTTCTCTAAAAGATAAATTAAAAGGTTTTTGGCTAAGTTCAAGAAAAAAAGGGTCTCTTCTTGCAAAACTTCAGTTGGATCATATTTCTACGCAAGATCCTGCGGTTGTCATTTTCACAAGTGGTACTGAAGCTCTTCCGAAGGGTGTTCCTTTAACGCATCAAAATATTTTGAGTAACCATAGAGCTGCATTCCAATGTGTCCCTTTTTATAGTAGCGATATTTTGTATGGAGTCTTGCCTCCTTTTCACTCGTTTGGTTTTTCTGTCACAGGCCTTTTTCCGCTTCTTTCTGGGTTAAAAGTGTTTTATGGGCCAGATCCCACAGATTCTCATGGGATGGCAGCGGATATTGCGCACTTTAAGCCGACTCTTTTTGTGTGCGCTCCAAGCTTTATCCGATCGATGCTCCGTGTTGCAGAGCCAGCTTCTTTGGCTAGTCTACGACTTATTGTCTCTGGCGCAGAAAAAGCGCCAGATGAACTCTTTGAGATGGTTCAGGCTCTAGGGTCCCAGGTTGCCCTGATTGAAGGGTATGGAATCACAGAATGCTCACCTATTGTTACGCTTGGTAGATTAAATGAGCCTCGTCAAGGAGTTGGACGGCCTTTGCCTGGAATCTCTATTTGCACGATCGATCCGGCAACTGGAAAAGTCTTAGAACCGGGGAAAGAAGGGGAGATCTGCATTGCGGCTTTGAGCGTTTTTTCAGGATATCTTGGAGGTAAGCCTGATCCTTTTATTGAAATGCAGGGAAAAAAATGGTACCGCTCTGGAGATTTAGGGTTTATCAACCAAGAAGGAGCGCTTATTTTGTCTGGCCGTTTGAAGCGCTTTGTAAAAATTGGTGGAGAAATGGTATCTTTAAGCGGATTAGAAGAAGAACTGATCAAACTTGCTAAAATAAAACATTGGATTGGTGAGGCTCTAGAGGGTCCTTACTTAGCAGTTAGCGTAAAAGAAAAAGAGAGTGATAAGCCTCTCATTGTGCTTTACGCGACTTTTGATGCTGTAAAAGATGAGATTAATGCGGCGCTAAATGAAGGCGGTTTTGGCAGGCTTTCTCGAGTAAATGAGATTGTTCGCGTGGATGAGATCCCGATGACGGGTACAGGTAAAATCCATCACCGCCTTTTAGATGAAACTTTTAAAAATGGATAATAAGAGTGCTCAAGCTATTTAATACAGAATCTAGAAAAAAAGAAGCTGTGATTTCTGTTAATGATAATAAAATTTATATGTACACATGCGGTCCGACGGTCTATAACTACGCGCATATTGGCAATTTTCGTACGTATGTGTTTGAAGATCTTTTACGCCGCACATTAAAGTTCTGTGGTTTCAATGTGATTCAAGCGATGAATGTGACAGATGTTGAGGATAAGATAATCAAGGGAGCTATTGAAAAAAAGTTAACTTTAGCAGAATTCACAAAAC
>JAZKBL010000042.1:76795-81142 GCA_040388665.1 Chlamydiota bacterium | reverse complement strand
ATGCTTTTTTCGAAGATCTCGCAACACTTAATATCGAGAAGGTAGAGTATTACCCGGCAGCTACTGACTATATTCCTGAGATGATCGCGATCATTCAAAAGTTACTTGAAAAAGGGATTGCTTATGAAGGAGAAGGAGGAAGCATTTATTATGCGATCTCTAAGTTTCCTTCGTATGGAAGGTTGTCTCATCTGCATTTAGATGAACTCAAGTGCGGCGCTTCTAAAAGGGTCGCATCAGACGAATATGATAAGACAAACGTTGCAGACTTCGTTCTTTGGAAAATTTACGATCCCGAGCGTGATGGCGGCATTTATTGGGAAAGTCCCTTTGGCAAAGGTCGACCTGGATGGCATATCGAATGTTCTGCAATGGCGATGAAGCTTCTAGGTGTTACAATCGATATCCATGTTGGAGGTGTCGATAATATGTTTCCTCATCATGAGAATGAGATCGCTCAGTCTGAAGCCTACTCATGCAGACAATTTGCACGGCTTTGGCTTCATGCGGAGCATTTGCTTGTTGATCATAAAAAAATGTCCAAAAGTCTTGGCAACTTCTATACTTTGCGTGATCTTCTTGCAAAAGGATACACCGGACTTGAAGTGCGTTATCTTCTTTTGCAAACGCATTATAGAACGCAGTTGAACTTTACGTTACAAGGCTTAGAAGCTTCTAGAGCCTCTTTAGAAAGACTAAAGAGCTTTATCACGCGGCTTGCAAGTGTTGAAGATCCAAATATTCACAACCAAGTAGCACCTCTTGTTGAAAAAGCGAAAAATAGCTTTAAAGAGGCGCTTACAGATGATTTAAACATCTCTTCTGCACTCGCTGCCCTTTTTGATCTTGTTCGGGAAGTTAATGTTCTTTGTGATGAGAAAAAAATAGGTAAAGAAGAAGCTTTAGCTGTGCGTCATTTTCTTGAAGAGTGTGATCTTGTTCTTGGCGTGCTTCCTCTTAAAGAGGAGAGTCTATCTATTCCTCAAGAACTTGTAGATGCTCTTGAAAGAAGAGAAAAAGCGCGCGCGGATAAGAATTGGAAAGAGGCGGATGCTTGCAGAGACTTGATCGCTGCTCGTGGATACGTAATAGAAGACACCCCTCAGGGAGCTAGACTTAAGAAATTATGAAGAAAACGACTAAAGATGAATTGTTTTTGATAAAACTTCATGAATTGGCTTTAATCCAAGGAGATGCGTTTCATACGATCAATAAGTACGCGGTTGGCCGGGAAATTGGGCAAAACGAACGTGGAGTGGATAATATTGTGCGGCATTTGGCTCAAGCAAATTTTGTAAAAAAAGAAGAAGAAAATGGGGTTTACCTGACACAAAATGGCCTCAATCTTGTAACCCTATTAAAGGAATAGTGACATGTCTATAGAAGAACCAGAGTACCATCAGCATGAAGAGTTTTGCAATCGATCCGCAAAACTTAAAGAAATTAGAGCGCTTGGCATCGAGCCTTATCCGCACAAATACACACCGACACATACTGCAGGAGCCTTAACACATAAGTATGAAAGTGTAGAGCTCGGGCACAGTGAAGATGCTGAAAAGGGATCAACGGATAGCGCGTGTATTGCTGGTAGGCTCATTCTGTTCCGTTCTATGGGAAAAAACGCATTTGCTCATTTGCAAGATAGTACAGGGCGTATCCAGGTGATGTTCAACCGCGATGTGACAAAAGTGGAAGGATTGCCTGAAGGAGGGGAACTTACCCCCCTGAAGTTCATTGAAAAGAAGATCGACCTTGGCGATATCATCGGCGTAGAAGGACACCTTTTTCGCACACAGAAAGGAGAGTTGACCCTTTTTGCTAAAAAAGTCACTCTTCTTTGCAAAACGTTGCTTCCATTGCCGGATAAACATAGCGGACTTGCTGACAAAGGCGTGCGCTACCGCAAACGCTGGCTTGATTTGATCACACATCCTGATGTCGCAGCAGTTTTTCGCAAGCGCTCACGCATCATCCAGCTTGTGCGTCGTTATCTTGAACGGCTTCAATTTATGGAAGTGGAAAATCCGATCCTTGAAAACGTCTATGGTGGTGCAGAAGCGCGCCCTTTTATGACAAAACTTAACGCTCTTGACCAAGAGATGTTTTTGCGCATTTCGCTTGAGATCCCTCTAAAAAAATTGATTGTTGGTGGCATGGATCGCGTGTTTGAGCTCTGTAAAGTTTTTAGAAACGAGGGGATTGATCGTACGCATAATCCAGAGTTTACGATGCTAGAGGCGTATGCATCTTACTGGGATTACAACGACATGATGGTCTTTGTGGAAAAACTTTTCGAAGAGATCGCTTTAGAAGTTCATGGAACAACCCAGCTAGAAATAGAAAAAGATGGGACGCTTCACACAATAGAGCTGAAAGCTCCTTGGAAGCGGATCAGCATGAAAGATAGCATCAAAGAATATGCTGGAATTGATGTAGATTCTCTTTCTGATGAAGAGATGCGCAAGATCCTTCTTGATAAAGCCTCCCTTGATCCAAAAGACGTTAAAGCCGCTCCTCGTGGTAAGTTAATCGCTTATTTCTTTGAAGAATTTGCAGAGAAACACCTCATTCAGCCTCATCACATCATCGACCATCCGATTGAAACAACGCCATTATGCAAGTTGCATCGTGATCCAGCCTTGCGTGAACAAAAGATTGTCGAGCGTTTTGAGAGTTTCATTTTAGCTCAAGAATTCTGCAATTCTTACACAGAGCTCAATGATCCAGAGCTGCAGCGCGCATTGCTTGTACAGCAAGCAGAGATGAAGCTTGCCGGCAACGAAGAGGCGAATCCTCTTGATGAAGAGTTCATCGAAGCGATCTGCCAGGGGATGCCACCAACAGGTGGTCTTGGCATCGGCATCGATCGCCTTGTGATGCTCTTCACAAAAGCCCAGTCAATCCGCGACGTCCTTTACTTCCCCCTTATGCGTCCCGGTGAGTAAAATTTGGGTAGTCCTATTGCTTACTAGAGGAGATTTGTGATACAGTGGCGAATATGTTATCAGAATACCGAAAGCTTATTAAAGAAGCATGCACGGCTGTGCGTGAAAATTATGAGCCGGGTAAGGTTTTATTAACGCCTTATCACTTTGAAACAGTTCGTCCTGTAGTAAAACTGGTAGCAGCGTCAAAGCCTATTCCTCATGTTTCTATGCCGCAGATTGCAAAGCCTAAAGAGGTTGTTATCCCAGTGGCGCCAGCAGTTGCTGCGCCTGCAAAAGAAGAGGTAAAAGCATCTGTCATTCTTCCTCAAAATGATTTAAAACAGCTGTTAAAGAAGATTGCGCCGGAGATGCGCATTGTGGATGAAATTCCAAGCGATGAAACGGCTCGAAAGATCGTGGAAAATTGGAAAGGGGAAGAGATTTCTGAAGAGGTCATCATTCTGTTTTTTGAGGAAACAGAAGAAGAAATGGGAGTTATTCGTAATTTGGCCCATGCAATTAACACCCGTTTAAAACCTGCACGTGTTATTGATGGTAGGAAAATGGAAAAGGAAGACAAATGGGGAGTTGTATTTTCTAGTCCAAAGTTACGTTTGATTCTTTCTTCTCCAACTCTGACTTTTTATCCACTTTTAATGCAGCATTACAAAGAATTAAAAGAGACGGGTAAAATATTTTTAAATACAACCCCGCTTTATATTCTAGACTCTATGTCCTCTTATCTAAAAAATCCGACGCTTAAAATTTCCTTATGGCAGAAGCTCTCTATGCTGTTGTAGCGGTTGATGCTGCAATTGATAAACCTTTAGATTATCTTGTTCCTGAGGATGCTTTAGGAAGGGTAAAGATTGGCATGCGTGTCAGCGTGCCCATTCGAGGCAGGCTCTCTCAAGGGATTATTCTTGAGCTTAAGAACACAACACCCTGCCCCTCAGTCAAACCTCTTGCCGCTCTTTTGGAAGAAAAGCTGATCCCTTCCGATCTGATGAAACTCGGAGAGTGGATGGCGCGTTATTACGTAGCGCCATTTAGAAAAGTCATGAAAGTCTTAGTTCCTCCAAGTATTAGAAAAGAGGGCGGGCATAAAACACAAAAGTGGGTAAGACCGCTCATTACGGGAAAAGCACTTGTGGAAGCTTGTGATGCTATCCGTAGAAAATCTCCTCAGCAGGCAACAGTGCTTGATCTGCTATTAAAATCTCCTAAAGGGATGCTTTTAACAGAGCTTCTTGAAAAAGCAGAGATTTCTCGTAGTCCTATCGATCAGCTCATTCGAAAAAAACTGCTCGTCAGTGAAGAGGTGAGGATCGACCGCTCTCTTGCTTTAGACCAGGATTATTTTCAGACAAAGGCTAAGACTTTAAGCGATGAGCAAAAGACAGCGCTCGATCGGATCACA
>JAZKBL010000042.1:73853-76785 GCA_040388665.1 Chlamydiota bacterium | reverse complement strand
TTTACAAGAGAGTTCCTTTACAACACACCTTCTTTTTGGTGTAACAGGAAGTGGAAAGACAGAGGTGTACCTTCAGGCGATTGACCATGCACTGCACATGGGAAAAGGTGTGATTCTTCTTGTTCCGGAGATCGCTTTAACGTCGCAAATTGTTGAGAAAATCAAAACGCGCTTTGAAGAAAAAGTGGCACTTTTACATTACAGGTTGAGTGATGGGGAAAGACACGATGCGTGGCACAAAATTCGCCTCGGAGAAATTCCGATTGTCATTGGCGCAAGATCTGCCATCTTTAGCCCTGTAAAAAATTTAGGATTGATTCTTGTTGATGAAGAGCATGAATCCTCGTACAAGCAGACAGATGAAGCGCCTTGTTATCATGCGCGCGATGTCGCTGTAATGCGTGCTAAGATCAATGAGGCGACGATTGTTTTAGGAAGCGCAACACCAAGCCTTGAGAGTTATACCAATGCGCTTTTAGGTAAGTATACGTTAAGTGAGCTGAAAGAAAGAGCAGATACAGCATCGCTGCCAAAAGTTTCAATCATTGACATGCGCCACGAATTTGCAAAAAAAAAGGGATTCACCCTTTTTTCCGATGCACTTTTAACCGGAATTGAGAAAAGATTAGCCGTTGGAGAGCAGACGCTTCTTTTTTTAAATAGACGTGGCTATCACACTTCTCAGATGTGTAAGCAGTGCTCTCATGTGATTACGTGTCCTGATTGCGATTTGAGCCTTACCTACCATTTAGGAGAGGATCAGCTTGCGTGCCATCTGTGCGATTATCGACTAAAGCCTCCGCCTCGCAGCTGTCCTAATTGCGCAAGTGATGACGGCCTTAAATATAAGGGAGCTGGAACTGAGATGGTGGAAAGAGCGCTTCATGCCCTTTTTCCAGAGCTGCGCACCCTTCGTTTAGATGCGGATACAACAAAGCACAAGGGCAGTCATGAACTCCTTTTCAAACAATTTCGCGCAGGAAAAGCAGACCTTTTAATTGGAACACAGATGATTGCTAAAGGCCTTCATTTTCCTTCGGTGACTTTAGTCAGTGTTTTAAATGCAGACGCAGCGCTGCATATTCCTGACTTTAGATCCTCAGAACTAGCCTTTCAGCTGATTACTCAAGTAGCTGGCAGATCCGGCAGAGGAAGAATTCCTGGTGAAGTACTGATTCAAACCCACTTACCAGAACATACGATCATGCAGACTTCTGCTCGCCAAGATTATGCTTCCTTTTATACTGAAGAAACAGCAACAAGAAAACTGTTTGAATACCCACCATTTGCATATCTTGCAAAAATTATCCTTTCTGGAACCTCTCTTGAAGAGACACGTGCTTCTTTAGACAACTTACGCAAAGTGTGTATTAGCGCTCTACCAGAGGCGTATCAAATCCATCCAGTAGCGCCCTGCGGCTATCCAAAAGTAAAAACAAGATACCGCTTTCAATTTCTGATTAAAGGAAATAAGCGCATCCCTTCACTTGGCTTTCTCTACCAGCTTCCCTTAAAAAAAGAAGAGCGACTCCTCATCGACATCGACCCCATCTCTACATTCTTTTAAAACATTAAGACTACCTTTAAAATAATCTTATAGCAATGAGTGTTATGCAAAGGAGTAGCATGATTATTAAAAAACCCTTGCCGCCTTTGACTTGATACGACCCTTGTGCTCCTTTTTTATAACGTCCAATCCAGACAAAAGATATTGGGAGCATTCCAAACAACAGAATGTCAATAAAGCCCCCTGCAAAATTAAGTGCAAGTAAAAATAAATCAGAATAAATAAAACAAATAAAAAGAGGAGGTAATAATACTAGGCTGTGTAAAACTAGTTTGGAAGGCGGGGATTTAAAAGCATCTTTAATGAAGTCAATAAAAGAAATTCCGATAGTTATAAAAGATGTGAATAATCCGAATAAAGAAAATATATTTACTAAATAAATGATAGACTTTGATTGGTTTGCTTGTATTAAAAGATCGGTTACGATTGTGCTACGATCGAGATTGGACCGAGGATCGGAGATCATGCCTAGAACAACAAAATTCCATAAAAGATAAAAGAGAAAAGGAATCATATTTCCTAAAATAATTGCTGTTCGAATTTGTTGAATGTTTTTTTGTAAATAACAAGCTAAGCTAGGAACTAAATTTTGATAGCCAAAACAAATAAACAAGATAGGTAACGTTCCTAAAGATGCAAGCCAGTTCTTATGCTCCAAATTTTTAAGTTGCATATCGGAAAGACCCATTGTCACAAGTAAAAGATAAGAAAGCAATAATCCAGCCATTAAAATACGGTTGATCAAATCTACACTGCGCACTCCTTTGTAGATGGTAGCGCTTACTAAAATAACGCATAAACACATCGCAGCTTGTTTAGGGACTCCTAAAGCTTGCTCAAGTAATTGCCCTCCTGCATCTAAATAAGCGACAAAAATGCCATAAAATAAAAATAAAAAAAGCGCACCCGTAATCGTTTTTCCTAAGCGTCCTAAAGTAAATTGTGCAATTGAAAGCAAATTCACCTTATGTTCAAACCATAAAGTGGCTTCTAATAACAAAAGCCCCATTCCCGTCGTAAAAAGATAAGAAAAAAACATCATTAATGAGGAAGGAAAGAATCCTGATACAACACTGACTACAGGAAGTCCAATCGTAGCGGCGCCAATACAACACCCTGCAACTAACAAAACCGCACCAAAAGTACTTTCTTTTTTTAAAGCGATAGACATAATACACCTTTTTAAGATTTAATGAGATAAAAAATATACGAAAAAAAAGACAAAGTTATAGGGCGGACGCCCACCAGAGAAACGAAGAAAATTCAATAGAAGAACAAATCATGATTCCTGCTATATAGAAGTTGCTTATAAAAATACATTAGCTAACTTTATCATCCTAGAGTGCATTTTTTGTATTAATTGCG
>JAZKBL010000042.1:73147-73843 GCA_040388665.1 Chlamydiota bacterium | reverse complement strand
TGTTTATAAAACATCTCACGAGGAACAATCATGAAATTCTTAATTTTTTCACTGTTTGCCTTTTGCTGTTTAAGCACTCCGGTTTTTACTTCACTTACAGAGAAAACACAATCTGATAGTTCAAATTATCCAACGATGAAACAATGTCGCATATGTGGAAAATGGTTTGCAGTTGGAGGTAGCTGTCCCAACGGGCATTGAACTGTTTTAAAAACGCATCAGGAAAAGCGGATCTTTTGATCGGCATCCAGATGGTTGCTAAAAGACTTCATTTTCCTTATAGTGCTGATGGCAGTTTTATTGGATTTTTGGAACCTGGGCAATAATAAATGGAAAAATTTAGCATAACTGTAGCAAGTCTTCCGAATAGAGATCAACTCGTAGCGGAAATTTTTTATGAAGATGTTCAATGGGTAGAAATTTCTCAAGACACCGGTGAACTCATCATTGAATTTTATCCTCATCCTACCCAGGAGTATTGGCAATTTCCATTAGATTAAGCACTAGAAGCACTTCAGAAAGCTAAAAAGCGACTTATAGATTTGGGTCCCATAAGAGCTGATTATGGGCGGCCAGATCTCATGTAATTGGCTAATCGAAGAGGGCTTGGACGTAGGTTTCGGGGTCGAAGGGCAGGAGGTCTTCAGCGCCTTCGCCAACACCGATGAAGCGCACAGGGATTCCGAGCTTTTCGTA
>JAZKBL010000042.1:0-73137 GCA_040388665.1 Chlamydiota bacterium | reverse complement strand
GATGGAAAGGATGATGCCGCCTTTGGCTGAGCCATCAAGCTTTGTGAGGATAAGACCTGTAAGAGGTGTGAATTTGTTGAAAGTTTCTGTCTGGTCAATAGCATTTTGTCCTGTTGTTGCATCGAGGACGAGGAACGTTTCATGAGGCGCATCAGGAATGACTTTTGTCGAGACTTTTCTAATTTTTGCAAGCTCGTGCATGAGATCTGTTTTATTTTGTAAGCGCCCTGCGGTGTCGATCAGAACGACATCAGAGCCGCGCGCTTTAGCAGCTGTGAGCGCATCGAAGGCAACAGAAGAAGGGTCGCTGCCAGGTTTTGATTTAACAATGTCGATGTTGATTTTTTCTGCCCATAGTGTGAGCTGATCGATGGCTGCTGCTCTAAATGTATCGCCCGCTGCGACAAGGACTTTCTTTCCTTCTTCCTTAAAGTAACGGCTCAATTTTGCAATTGTTGTTGTTTTGCCACTGCCGTTGACTCCTACGATGAGGATCACAAGAGGGTCGTCTACTTTTTTCGCATTACTTGTGATTTTTGGCGGCGTATTGAGGATCTCCAGAGAATAGGTGCGGATCGTTTCTAAAATTTTCTCTGTGGAAATCGAAGGATCTTGCTTAACGAGTTTTTCGATTTTTGCTGCAAAAGTTGTACTGCACGCAGTGCCAAGATCTGCTTCATAAAGAATTTGCTCTAATTGATGAATGCTTTCTTCATTCCAAGGGTCTTTAAAGAGGTTGCGTAGGCGTAGTCCTAGGAAGGAGGTGGTTTTTGAGAGGGCGTTTTTGACTTTCTGAAAGCTTGTTTTTAAAAATCCAAACATATGTATTTTAAGGTTGAATGAAATAGAAGTCTATCAGATAAGGATCTTATACCCAAATGAATTCAAAATTTGGAGTTTTGGCAAAGCCGGAGCTCCAAATTTGAACCAGGCGAAGCTGGCGTCGAAGCAGCGCCTGTGTGAACACAGGTGCGATGCAGACGGGTTCAAAGTTGGGGGTGCCGGCGCAGCCAAAAACCAAATTGTGAATTTATTTGGGTATCAAAAGGAATAGCTCATGAATACACATGAATACCAAGCCAAAGAAATTTTAACCAAATATGGGATTCCTATTCCTGAATTTGGAGTTGCTTCCACGACGGGCGATGTCGAGAAGGTCATTAAGCGTTTGGGATTAAAAGAAGCGGTTGTCAAGATCCAGGTGCATGCAGGAGGAAGGGGAAAGGCAGGTGGTGTAAAATTTGCTAAGTCGCCGGAAGAGATTGTCACTGTTGCGAGCCATTTGATTGGGATGAAGATGGTCAATAATCAGACAGGTCCTCTTGGGGTAATAGCTCACAAAGTCATGATTTCTAAGCCGGTTGATATCAAAAAAGAATATTATATTGGTGCTGTAATCGATCGAAAAAATGCAAAACCCATTTTGATCGCATCTCCTGAAGGGGGAGTAGAAATTGAGGAAGTAGCAGAGAAGACCCCTGAAAAAATTCTAACACTTTCGATCAGTTTTGATGGAAAGCTCCGCTCATATCAGCTTTTGCGTCTTGCACACGTCATGGGATGGAAAGGGGAGACAGCTAAGACGGGGATGAAAATTGCAGCACAGCTTGCAAAAGCATTCATCGAAACAGATGCTGAGCTTTTAGAAATTAACCCTCTTGTTGAGACACCCGATGGAAAAATATGGGCCCTTGATGCCAAGCTAAGCGTTGATGATAATGCTCTTTTTCGTCAGCCAGAGATTGCTGCTTTTTATGATCCCACTCAATATTCAAAAAGTGAAGTAGATGCTAAAGAATTTGATTTGGCCTACATCGCGCTTGATGGTAACATCGGATGCATGGTTAATGGAGCCGGTCTTGCGATGGCGACGATGGATATTATCCATTATTACGGAGGAAAGCCCGCCAACTTTTTAGATGTGGGGGGAAGCGCTTCTAAAGAAAAAGTGGCAGAAGGATTTAGGATTATTCTTGAAGATTCTAATGTTAAAGGAATCCTTGTCAATATTTTTGGCGGCATCATGAATTGCGGGACTTTAGCCGAAGGGATCGTTGCAGCAGCGAAACAGATTCATATTACTATTCCTCTTGTTGTGCGTATGGAAGGGACAAATGTAGAGGAAGGAAAGAAAATTCTTAAAAATTCAGGATTAAAAATTATAACTGCTGATGGACTTGCAGAAGCTGCACAAAAAGTTGTTTCAGGAAAAGGATAATTTCATGGGCATTCTCATCAACAAGAAAACAAAAGTGATCACGCAAGGGATCACAGGCGCTGCTGGAAAATTCCACACAGAGCAAGGGCTTCTTTACGGCTCTAAATTTGTTGGAGGCGTAACTCCTGGAAAAGGAGGGCAGGAAATTTTAGGATTACCCGTTTTTGATACAGTGTATGAAGCAAAAAAGGCAGTGCATCCAGATGCTACCGTGATTTTTGTTCCAGCGCCCTACGCTGCAGAGGCGATTTTGGAAGCAGAAGATGCAGGCATTGCGCTTATCGTCTGCATCACAGAGGGCATACCCGTGCGCGATATGCTGGAAGTGAGTAGAGTGATGCGTTCGAGCAAACATTCTAGGCTCATTGGGCCGAATTGTCCTGGCGTGATAACCCCTGATGCGTGTAAAATTGGCATCATGCCTGGGTATATTCACAAAAAAGGAAAAGTTGGTATCGTATCGAGATCGGGGACGTTAACTTACGAAGCTGTATGGCAAACAAGCCTTCTTGGCATTGGCCAGTCAAGCTGTGTTGGCATCGGCGGCGATCCTTTGAATGGAACTAACTTTATCGATGTGTTAAAACTTTTTCAGGATGATCCAGAAACAGAATCAATCCTTATGATTGGAGAGATTGGCGGCGATGCGGAAGAGGCTGCTGCTGAATGGATCCGGCATCATTGCAAAAAGCCAGTTGCTGCATTCATTGCAGGGGTGACAGCTCCCGCCGGAAGACGGATGGGGCATGCAGGCGCTATCGTTTCAGGCGGCAAAGGAACAGCGATTGGCAAGATGGAGGCTCTAAAACAAGCAGGCGCGCTTGTGTGCGCATCACCTGCAGAGATGGGCTCCACAATGGCAGAGGCAATTCGTAGACATCAATGATACATATTCGTGGAAAAATTCCGATTACCATTACGCCAGCTTTTTGGATCTTTGCTGCGCTTATTGGATTTTTAAGTAGCGGAAGCTTTATCGGCACATTCATTTGGGTGGGGATTATTTTTGTTTCCGTCCTGTTCCATGAGCTAGGACACGCATCCATGGCTCTTTTATTTGGAAAAAAACCTCGTATTGAACTTGTAGCGATGGGAGGGGTAACCTTTCATCATGCAGAAGATCTTCCCTTTTGGAAACAGTTCGTCATTGTTTTAAATGGTCCTCTTTTTGGTTTTTTACTGTTTGCGGGATCAACTATTCTATTACAACTTTCCTCTCTCAACCCTGAAGGTCTCGCGAGAGAGATTTTAGTGAAAGTGCAACTCGTGAATCTTTTTTGGACCATTTTGAATCTTCTTCCCATATTACCTTTAGATGGCGGGCAACTCATGCGCATTCCTCTAGAGGCTTTTTTTGGTGTAAAAGGATTTAAATTAGCTCTTATGATCAGCATGATCCTTGCCTTCACCATCAGTCTTGCTGCATTTTTGTATCATCAGTTTTTCATAGGTGCAATCCTTTTCCTTTTTGCTTTTCAAAGCCTTGATACGTGGAAGAAGAGCCGCGTATTTTCTCCGCACGATCAAGATCAATCGATCAAAGATTTATTAAAAAAAGGAGAGCATGCACTACAAGCAGGCGATAGAAATGCAGCGCAAGCAGCTTTTGAAGAGATCCGTGCTCGTGCAAAAAAAGGTTTAAATTTTCTTACTGCAACGCAGTACTTAGCCGTAATCGAATATGAACTCGGACACTTTGCAAAAGTTTACGAGCTCCTATCTCCTATTCAAGAAGATATCTCTTTGGATGCCCTTTGCTTTCTTCATCGAGCCGCTTTCGCTCAGGAGGATTTTTCCTTAGTTGATAAACTCTCCGGCATCAGCTTTCAACAGATGCCAACCGCCGACACGGCTTTGCGCAACGCTTACGCAGCAGCAACCCTTAAAAAAACAAGCCCCGCCCTTGGCTGGCTCAACGCCGCGGTCTCTAAAGGGCTTCAAGACCTTCCTTCAATCTTAAGTGACAAACACTTCGATCCCATCAGAAGCGATCCTCTCTTTCAGAAATTTCTCGAAGGAACTAGATCTTAAAACTCTTTGCATAAGTTCTTTATAATTGCTACCTTGTTTTTTTAATTTATATGAATTATTTATTGATTATTAATATCGCTATGTTATAATTTCTGTTACTAAACAACATAAAATTACGGGAGTTTATATGTCAAACAATATAATAATTAATTCAGAAATAGAGACTTTACCGAACGAACTTTGGGGTCAAATTAGCAGCTTTTTAGATCCAGAATCACAAAGAAGTTTAAGTAACGTCAATTATAACTTTAGAAATATTACAGTAGAGAGCGCTCGTGTAGGAGCAAAGTTTGAGTTAAAGGTATTTAAAAAATTCATCAAAGAAAAAGCTAATGCTTCGTGTGATCTTTATGCAAAAGAAGTCGATGATTTAAAGGCTGCAAACCAGTTGCCTCCGGGTGTTATTAGTAATCAGCTTATTTTAAAATACCGGATAGAAAAATTTGCTCTTACAGATGCTATTGATCATGTTTTTGAAGATGAAAGAGAAATAAATTCTTTGGAAGAACTAAAGGCAAAAGGTTGTGGGCTTTTTCATTTTTTGAAAGCGAGTAAAGTGGCTTTCTACATCACAAAATATTTCCCCAATATTGCTACAGAAATGAAAGCTAAGAGCCCTTGCTGGCTTTCCGGTCACAACATGTTCCATCAAGTGGCTGAGAGATATGCTCTTCTCAATGCTCTTTTAAAAGAGCAAAATGAAATACTAAATAACCAGCCTATTAATGAAGCCTTATTAAGAGCGATAAACGAGACTATCTACAAAGAACGTTTGCTCCTCATTGCTGATGGGTATATTGATGCGGGACTTGATGTTCTACCTTTTGTAAATGATGCAGTCAGACAGGAAATTTTACGCTTTATTATTGTTTCATTAAGGGTCACTGGATCAATGTCAGGGTTGAATATAAAAAAAATAATGGATTTTATACGCACCGTTCAAGATGAAGATGTAAAAATAGATATGCTTTTAAAATTCCTTAGATTATCGCAATCTCAAGAAGTAAAGAGACTGACTTATGATCAGTTAATAAGAAGCGCATCTCAAGCTCAAGATGAATATCTGAAAGAAAATATTCTTAGAGAGCTCTGCATTTTTGGATTATTGCAGAAAGAAAGAAATGAGGTTTTTAAGATTGCATTGACAATACAAGAGGAAGATTATAAAGGAGCAGTTCTTGAAGCGCTTTGTAGGTCCGGGTTATCGAGAGAAGAAAGGGATGAGATATTGAAGATTGCGTTAATGATGCAAGATGAGGGTCAGATAACAGAAGTTCTTATAGCGCTTTGTGATTTTGAGTTGTCGAGAGAAGAAAGGGATGAGATGTTTAAGATCGCATTAACAATGCAAAACGAGTTTCTTAGTGCAGTGGTTCTTAGGGCCCTCTGTGGTTCCGGGCTATCGGGAGAAGAAAGAGCTAAGATGTTCAAGATTGCATTAGAAATGCAAAATAATGCAAAAGCGGTAATTCTTGAAGGGCTCTGTAACTCTGAGTTGTCGCGAGAAGAAAGACGTGAAATTTTCAAGATCATAAATAAAATGAAAGATCCGTATAAAACATTAATACTTGCAAAATCTTTTGATAAATTTGAATTATTTGGATTATTGCAAGAAAAAAGAAGCGAGATCCTTCAGATTGCTCAACAAATGGAAGAGGAGTTTCAAGTGCATATTTTTATAGAGCTTTATAAACTTGCATCATCCCAAGAAGAAAAAATTGAGATCTTTCAGCTTGTAGAACAGATGGAAGTGCAATATCAATCATATATTTTTGTAAATCTGTATCAGCTTGGATCGTCGCAAGAAGAAAAAAATGAGATTTTGAATAGTATTCAAGAAATGAAAAATGAATACCGTCAAGTAGATGTTTTTGCAGAACTTTTTAGATCGAAGTCGTTATCACCTAAGGGGGCTCGGCAGTTACTCCTTTGGGCAATGGGAAGAGAAAACAGACATCTTTTTTTTAATGCGATTTGAAGGTCTTTTTCAAGCTATAACTGGCTGTGGATGAACAGCTTTTAGCAGTCTTGGACAGACGAAGCATCACATAAACACTGAGCTTGCGAGGTGTTTATGTGATGCTTCGCTTATCAAAAACTGGCGTTAATAATCACATTTTCTGGGGTAAGGTTGAGGAGAAATTCCTCTAAGGGGAGGACGGGGAAGCCTCGGTAACTTTCTTTTCTTTTTCCCAAGGTAACAAAAAAACAGGTAGCTTCTGGGTATTCTTCTTTGAAAGCGGTAAGCGCTCTCACATCATCGGGGCCAAGATTTGCGCTACGCTTGACTTCAATTGCCCAAAATCCTTTGGGACCATAAATCACAAAGTCTACTTCTAGCTTTGTTTGCGTGCGCCAAAAAGAGAGGGAATGAGGCTGACTTTGCGCTAATACCCAGCTACGAAGATGCTGCGCAACAAGTCCTTCCAGGGCAAGACCATCAATTTCTTGAGAGCTATCCAAAATACCTTGAGGGCGCAAAATGCGGTAGATGCCGGCATCAAAAAAGTAGAATTTTGAATGAGCGATGAGTTTTCTTTTAGCTCTTCTTGAAAAAACAGGAATTGTAAAGGCTAGGAAAAGATCTTCAAGGATTTGAAGATAATTGTCTACAGTCGCACGTTTGACATTAGCTTCTCGACTGATATCTGTTGTCGTCCAAATGGAGGCGTGGGAAAAACTTGCCACTTCTAGGAAACGGGAAAAATCACCGATTTGACGGACCAAACTTTCTGCTTGAACCTCTTCCCTTAAATAGAGATAGAGATAATCTTTTAACCTTTCTTCAGGATCAGATGACTCCCAAATGAGCGGAATGAGACCTGTTTTTAACGCTTTTTCTAAGGAGAAACTTTTTCCGAGCTCAGATGCAATGAAGGGTCCCATTTGCCGAAGAAGAGCCCTTCCTCCCAAGAGATCGCTGACGGATCTACGCAGTTTCCGACTGCTGCTTCCTGTCATGATATATTGAATTTCTCTTTTTTCTTCGATCAGGGCGTGAACCTCAGAGAGTAGCTGTGGGACGCGTTGGATTTCATCTAAAATAAGGGTAGAGCCTGCAGGTAAAGCCGCTGCCACATCTCGGATTCTTTCAGGGTAAGCACTAAAACGCCTTTCCTCTTCCCCCAGCAAAAGATCGATCCTCATCGATTTTGGGTAATGGTGTAGAAGCCATGTGGACTTTCCGGTGCCTCTTGGCCCCAAAAGAAAATAGCTTCCTCTCGGAGGATTAAGCGTTCTAGGGATATATCGTGAATGTGTCATCTTAAATAGCATTTTACATTGAAAAATGCTATTTGTGGTAGCATTTTTCAGTTTTATGTCATAAGTTGCTGATAACTAAAGATTTAGTGATGGAATTTGCTACCTTTAAGCGATGTGTTGTTTGTGCGACATCTGGGGTGAGGCTTTTGATAGATATGTAGAAAACATGAAGGATTAGATGATTAAAAAAAGCCCGGGCGGTTTTGGCCCGGGCTTTTTTGTTTTAATCGATTTTGATGGTGTAGAAACGGGTGGCGTTGCCTTGGCGGACAAGCATGAGGATCCGTTTGCTCTTGCTCGCTTCGTTGATGGCATCGTTGAACTCGGTCACATTAGCGATCTTTTTGTGGTTGATCGCTTGGATGAGGTAGCCGGGGCGCATGCCGACGACGGCGGCAGGGGAGCCTGGCTTGACCTTTGTGATCACAACGCCCTCCTCGATGGTTGTGTAGCCGAGTTGCTTGGAGAGTTCGGGAGTAAGGTTGTCGACTTCGATGCCGAGCTTCTGTACAACGCCCGCTGCTGCAGAGAGTTCATCTGAGGCTGTTCCTAATGTTACGGGGAGGTTGAGAATTTCTCCTTTACGGTTGATTTTGAGAGTAATAGTTGTTCCTGGAGTCATGAGCGAGATCTCATTTCTAAAGGTTGCAAGCGACTTAATGAGGGTGTTGTTACATTCTAGGATCACATCGCCTTGTTTGAGGCCTGCAAGATCTGCTGGAGAGCCTTTAACAACGTCAGAGATAAGAGCGCCCTCCGCTTTGTCAAGTCCGAATGCTTCAGCGATATCTTTATCTACAGCTTGTAGAGAAACACCGAGGAATCCTCTTGTAACCATCCCTTTATCGATGATTTGCCCCATGATATTTTTTGCCATGTTGCTTGGGATGGCAAAGCCGATGCCCATGTATCCACCGGATTTGGAAACGATCGCGGTATTGATGCCAATCACTTCACCTTTAAGGCTAAGTAATGGACCGCCAGAGTTGCCGGGATTGATCGCAGCATCTGTTTGGATGAAGTCTTCAAGGTCTGTAATTTTGAGGTCTTGCCGCCCTTTTGCGCTGATGACGCCAACAGTTAAGGAGGCTTCTAATTGGAAGGGGCTGCCGATGGCAATAACCCACTCGCCAATATCCATTTCTTCTGAATCGCCAAGCTCAAGGTAGGGGAAGTTTGTTCCCTCGATTTTAATGACTGCGAGGTCTGTGTGGGGATCGCATCCGACAAGAGTTGCGTCCATTTCAGTGCCGGTATTGAGCGTTACGGTGATTTTTTCAGCATTTTTTACGACGTGATCGTTTGTTAAAATATAACCATCAGAAGTGACAAGAAAGCCTGAGCCTTGAGTCATTTCTACTTGAGGTTGTTGTTGTCTGCCGCGTGGGGGAAGGCCGAAGAATCGGTTGAAAAAATCGTTGTTTTGATCAAAAGGATTTTGATATTGAGCGCCATAATTATCTCTATCAGAAGTGAGTTGTACTTTAATAAAGACGACTGCAGGAATGCATTTTTTTGCAACATTCGTAAAGGCTTTAGATGTTTGTTCGGGTGTGCACGTGCACTCAGAATTTTGGTTCTTTTCAGCAAATGCCGCAGAGCCAAGAACGAGGCAAGAGGCGAGTGTAAAACGAAGTAGAGACATCATAAATACGACTCCTGATGTAAAGTATTAATAGAATCCATTTCATTTTATCAAACTTTTACAAAAAGCTCAAATGGGAATCACTTCGAGTGGGGGAGTAAGCTTGTGGTTTTCTCTTTCAATGAGTTCTTTGCCGGCAAATGTGGTGACAATGCCTGAGGGGCATTTGGGAAGAAGATCTTTTTCAACAGCTGTTTGAAGATCTTTGGCTGTGACAGCAAGAAGCTTTTCTCGAAAAAGTTGTCTTGTCTCTTTTGTTCTGCCACTTTGGAGCTGTGCGTAGGCCGTAATGGCCTTACTTCCGGGCGAGATGGGTGTATCGAGTTGTTGCATAATGCCAAGCTTTGCTTCATTTAAGTCGCGTTCATCAAATGTGAAGGTTGCAACGCGTTTAATTGCTGTGTCAAAAGAGGTGAGCGTCTCTGCAATATTGGGATCGCGGTAGGCGTGAAAATAAAAGAAACCAAGCATAGGAAGATAAGAGGCGCCCGTTCCATAAGCGCCGCCTTCTTCACGAATTTTTTTATGAAGGTAGGTGTTATCGAAGATCTCTGCAGCAACGCATAGCGCGGGTGCATGAGGATGCAGGTAGCTTGGCACTTTGTAAGCTTTTGCTGTAAAAGCGACAGGAGACGCAAGGGGGCGCGCTTGTGAATGTACTGAAGAAACAAGGTAATTAGGGATCCAAGGTTGGTCTTTGTTTGAAGGAAGGCTATTAAGTCCTAAAAATTGTTCTTTTTTTAGCTCTTCGTACATTTCTTCATCGCAAGAGAGTACGAGATGAATTTCTTTTTGGCAAAAAACTTTGTTATGAATTTCTTTTAGCTTTTCGATGAGAGGTTCGAGTTCTTGCTCTATGTTGCGGCTAAGTTTTTGGAGCCATTTAAAGTAGGGAAGGCCGTACCAGATGTTGTTGATATGTGCTATTTGAGAATGGCCGCTTAAAGAGAGTTGCGTAGCGTAGCGCATTGCACTTCGTGTGAATCTGTTCTGTAGCGAAGCGTTTAGCTGCAGCACTAATTCTTCAATCCGTTTTTTTTCGTCAAAGCGAGGGGCTATCGCCATATCGCGTAGGAGGGAGAAGAGTTCGCCTCTCTTACGCCTAAGTGCTTTTCCTTTTAATCCAAAAAAGAGACGAGGTAGAAAAGGAGTATTGATATGTGTGCTTAAGCCGCAGCTTGCGCCAATGCCTCCTGTATGTGCTTGAGCAAATTCGAGATTTTCTGTGTAGCTTCGAGCTCCGGATCCGATTTCAGGAAGTAAACTTGCTAAAAGATGCAGATAGGGAAGGTCTTGTTCTGAAATTTCAGGAACATCAAAAATGATATCTGCATAGAGAATTTTATTTGTAAAGCAAGGGGTATGAAATACTTTGAGGTTTTTATAGGTTTCTTCTTTAAGAGGAATATCGCGGACAGAAATAGGGACATCATCTAGAGTGACTTTAGGAAGGCATTCGATCGATTGTGTTTCTGTAAGTTTTTGATAAGAGGCGAGCTCTTCGCTTTGTTTTATTAAGTGAGAGACCTGATCGGTTGTGAGAGAATTTCGAATGGTTTCTAAAGTTGTTTTTTCTTCCAAAAGTTCTTCTGAGGTGAGGTTGGGATCGGGTAGAAGGAGCATTTCCACAAAATGGGGATTATCCACAAAGTATTTTTGTAAGAGGTCTGTCAAATAAGTGGGGTTTTGTATTTTTTTTAGAAGCTTATTGAAGTGAGCGTGGATCGTTAATGCATTTTCAGCAGGGCAGCCATGTTGTTTTGCAAGCCCGGAGCGCATGAATAGGGTTAAACCAAACGGGGTATGGTCAGCGCTGATCTCTGTTCTATCGAATTCTAATTGGTGGAGCGCTGCGTCGATTAAAGATTGAGAAATGCCTTCTTTGATGATTTTTTTTATAGAGTTGAAGAGAATTTCTTTGAGCTGGTCTGTTGAGTTCTCTTTGCATCCTTTGCAAACGATAACGTAGGGGATTTCTGTCATTTCGCTATCAATTGCGCCATCTGCTTGGATGCAGAGTCCTGATTGCAGAAGAGCTAATTTAAGAGGGGAGGCGTCTGTTTCCATGAGAATGAGATCAAGCAGATTAAGCGCTAAGACATCTTCTTGTTCTACAAGAGGGGCTGTTAACCATCCGAAAGCCGTTATTGTTCTTTGTGTAAGCTCTTCTCCTTCGCTAACGGGATAGCGCATTTCTTTTTTTATAGGCGCGTGCAAGCGTACTTGTTTTGGAATTGGGGGAAGGGGTGTTTCTTTAAGAATATGTTTTAATGCATGTTCGCTAATAAAGTTGAGATGGTGTTTTAAAGGGATGTTTCCATAAAAAAAGAAAAGACAGCGGCTGGGGTGGTAGTAGGTTTCATGAAAGGCAATGAGTTCTTGGTAGGTAAGTGTCGGAATCACTTTTGGATCGCCACCGGAATTGAAGGCATAAGGAAGATCTGGGACAAGTTCTTTCATCATTGCATGCCAAAGGCGCACGTCGGCAGATGAAAGGCTTCCTTTCATTTCGTTATAGACAATGCCTTTATATTCGAGCGGTGTAGAAGGGTTTTTTGCTTCTGCAAATTCAAGACGCCACCCTTCTTGTAAAAAGCTGAATTCTTTAAGTTTTGGATGAAAAACAGCGTCAAGATAAACCTCTAAAAGATTATAGAAGTCTTTTTCAACTTGAGAAGCTGCTGGATAACAGGTGAAATCGGAGCCTGTTAATGCATTCATGAAAGTGTTAAGACTGCGGCGTGTCATGGAAAAGAAAGGATCTTTGACCGGATATTTACGCGAGCCGCAGAGTACGGTATGTTCTAAAATGTGCGCTGCGCCGTTTGAGCTGCCGGGAAGTGTTTTAAAGGAAAGACAGAATAGATTTTCTGGGTCATCGTTTTCTAGATGCATCACGTGAGCGCCAGTGGGAATATGCACGAGCTCTTTGAGTGTGCAATTGAGCTCTTGGATAGGCAGGGTTTTGGTAAGAAGAAAGTCGAGGTATTCTTCGCCCGCATTATTTAGAAAGTTCATGGGCTCAATTCTATAGATCTTTCGAATTTTCTGGTAGAAGCTTCTCTTGAATGACTTCATCGTACAAAGGAAAAAAGTCAGGATAGAATTTTTCGAGCCGTTTTTTTAAACTATTTGTCATTTCAAGAACGTGCGCTACAGCTCGTTTTTGCTCTTTAATTTCTTCATTTTTTCCGAAATTGCCGATGTCGATGTGAATAGCTCTGTTTTCAATAAAGCCATAATTTTTATGCATGATCGCGTCATAGTCAACAATTCCTTTGTTTGCTGAGGCAATGAATAGGTCAACTAAATGTCCAATAGCTTGTTTTGTAGAGGCTTTATCTTGATTTATTTTGTAATTTTCTAGAGCCGGATAAACGAGATCGGCCTTTTTTTGAAGGATGAAGGTCACATGATCTAAAGGGATTTGATAATGTGCGCCGAGTTTATCGATAATTGTAATTATTTTTTTTAAATCGTGAGAAGGATTTAAATGAACATAGAGCAACCCAGTTTCTTCTTTTAATTCTTGGAAGGCGAGTTTGTAGCTATGAAAGCTGTTGTGGAGTTTTGCTAAGCTTTTTTTTGCCATCTGAACATTTGAGGGTTTAAATTTAGTAAATGTCGAGCTTGTCCAAGAAAAAGGGCGAAGAGAGGAAGGAAATCTGCAAAATTTAATCACATATTTACCATCATCGCTTGAGAATGCAAACGTTTGCCCTCCCTTGTTGAGGTAGTGAAAATTTTGATTAAGCACTTTTTCTACAGTTTGTTTTTCTTCTGCAGACAGAGGAGGGAGTTCCCAGTCAGGATTAAAGGGAAGAGTTGAATAAATAAGGCGCAGGCAGAAGCTTTTATTGTTCTTAAAGAAAAAGCGGTCAAGGCTTAAGAGGGTTGTAAGACATACAATAACGACGCCAATGCCGATGAGTAGCTGTTTCATGTTTTTCCCGTTGTAATCAACATATTTTACAGGATGCTGCATGTATTGAAAACAAAAAATTACTAGGGGTTCGGCTGAGAGAAAAAAAGCTTGATCAGATATCTTAAAAAACGTTAGAATTTGCACTTCTCTTTGGCGTAATGCCTGTCATGCGAAAGTGGCGAAATTGGTAGACGCACTACCTTGAGGTGGTAACGGGCTCTGCTCGTGGGGGTTCGAGTCCCCCCTTTCGCATATCCCCGAACGTTTTGTCAGAAAAACCTAAACGTTCGGCCTTTTTATTTCCTAACTCCTTCTGAAACAAGCTGATAAGAGCTGCTCGTAAATGGCTTAGACAAGAAGATAAGGAAGCACTTGTAATTGTCGTTTCGTTAACTCTGCCCGACTTTTCATAACCTATCCTTCCCTATTTTTGCTTCTTTTCAGAAACAAGCTTTGCTTTCCATTGTAAAAGAGGGTGAGCGTTGATTTTCTCAATCAAATTGAGATCATGTGTGACCAGTGTTGCGTCTATCGTTCCATGCTCAAATAAGCTTTGCAGAAAGGCTTGTTCGCGTTCATTCAAAGGGAAAAGAGGTATCAATGCAGTTTTACAATCTGCTAACAATTGATTTGTCCAGCTTAGCCAATCGCCATTGCGAAATGCCTGCTTTCTAAGTACGGGAATCAACTGATCTTTAAGTTCCTTTTCCTCGAAGTGAATCTCATCGATGGATATCTGTCGCCAGTCTTTGGATCCCATAGCTCCATACACAAGGCATGCGAGCCGAAGTTGTTCGGCATTTAAAGAACATTTCGTGAGCAGTTGATGCGCATCGAAGAGATCACGGGAGGCATGTCTCCCAAACAGTGCTGAAAGTTTGCCTGCACCAAGCTCATGGATATCTAAAAGTGCGATTTCTTTAGTTTTCCGTGTTCCTATACTGTGAGAACATTGCTTATGTATCCCATACAAAGGCGTTCTAAACATAAAATTCAGGTCTACTTCTAAGTTGCCATTGCCTCCAAGAGCGCTTTCATAGCGAAGTTGCCACTTCCCTCCTGCATGTTTTTCTGGGATACGTCGGATGCTCAAGCCCTCTCTTTGAAATACTGCCTCTAAAGCTCTTTCTACCTCTGGACGTTCAAGGATCATCTCTTGTCTATCAAGTTTTCCAACGTAGTTCAGGTCGATGTCCACCGATAATCGAGGAAGGTCAAAGAAGAAGAGATTTAAAGCCGTCCCTCCTTTTAAAACCAATCGATCTTTCAAAAACGAATGTACACTGATACCATCGAGAATGGCCATCAGATGCCAAACCTTTTCCATGATTTCAGGACGAAAGCCTGTCTCTCCAGCTTCTTTCAATAATTCTTGCTTAGATATCTTCATTAGGTTCTTCCCATTCACGATTAATCAAACTCAAAGGAACAATTAGATTCCATTTTGAGATCATTTTTTGAGGTTGTTTTTGCTTACGTTCTAGGTAATGTGGTTTCATAGGACGATGTTTACAAAGATCTTCGAGATAATTTTCTGGTATCATCAGCCTATCACGGTGAGTTTCTAAGAAAAACCCAAGTTTAGCGATCGTTGTTGCATTGCCCAAAAGAAAGGCATATTTCAATACCTGGTCTAAATCGAGATACTCAATGTTCTCAAGTGAAAGCCAAATTTCTTCCCAAGAGCCACATAAATGAGGCCGGTCTAAAACATCAACTAATGTACGCTCAAGAGTAGTAACCAATATACTTTGACCTAGTCGATCCATTGATTGAATTCCAAATTGCTCATTATTATTTTCCTTTAATGCCATTGGAATGGAAACTGCCTGATATTCAATATCCCTAAAAACAAAAGAAGCCATCACTCGTTTTTTTGAAAGGTAGATAAATTTATTAGAGGTAGTATGCAATTTCCCGTATAAATCGAGAGCTGTCCGATAACCCAATACTGCATCCTCTGCCATTTTGCTAGTGATTAAAAAAGGATCAACGGGATAGGTGCTTGCAATCACTCCTTTGGCAATAGAATAATACAACCCACGACGAATGCGAAGGATATGGCCTTGTTTCTGATGATAGGCTAAAGAATTATGTAGTGTCGAGTGATTGACACCGCAAGCGGCTTCCTCAGAGAGCCAAGCGCTCAGCTCATTTACCGTAAATATCTGATGCTGAGCGAAGAAGGCATCGAGTTTCATCCAACTTGTCCTTTTTCTTTATTATCACTAATTTCTCTAGTAATTATCAAGAAAATTATCAAGCTTGTGTAGGCATGCACTTGCAGCTTTTCTTTGCTATCACTAGTGTTATTAGTGTTTTTAAAGAAAAACATCAAGAAATTTTAAAGTTTAATTAAGAATATGTTAATGTAAGACATTGCTGTTTTATTAGTTTTCATGTTATCACTTTTAAAAAAGGAGGGTTATATGAGCTTAATACAAGTTCGTACTGAAGATTCAACAAATTGTTTTTTATTTACCCCGTTTGAAATTGGTGTGAGGCATTTTAAAGTCGCCTCTTCTGATGGATCACAAGATTCTCTAATATCCCTTGCAAAGGAAAGAAATATTTATAGACCTTATCACACGAATAAATATGAATCACTTACAAAACGTGATAGAGTTTTTCATATAATTTTGGGACTTGCGGAGACTGTTGGCTATGCCACAATTCTCGTTCCTTTCGTTGTGACCGTCGCTGAGAAATTTTTTGCTCCTCAGTATCCCAAGGGTGATTATGAGTTTCGTACTCATATGCAAGAAGGTGGAAAGTTTTCGTCCAAGAGTATGAGAAGAAATCCTTTCGACAGCAATGTCGTACAAGATCTTTTTTATCGAAATGCTTCTTGGGTTGCTAAGGCTTAACCTTCCATTCCTAGCTTTACGTTGGGCGCTAGAGCCGTGTGGTTTGAGTGGAGTGCGCGGGGTGGAAGGAGAGGAGTGTACTACTTTAGTTCTACTTCTTATTAGGAGGTATTAGACAAGAAGTGAGGAGCCTTTTATCCTACTGACGCATGAAAACCCTGTCGTTTAGGACTGGGATGAAATGCGCTTGTTCCTAATTCTCTTTTTTGCTAGACTGGGCTCACTTTTGTGCAGGCTGAGACAAGTTCCTCTAAAAGCACCGGCATTTTGGCTCTCGGAATAGATAGCCTGGGTATCCAATCCCTAGAAGCCTTCGTCTTTAGGCGAGGGAGTATTCACAGACTTGCTACTGCTGTCTCTTGAGTGCACTTGTCACTCACCTTATTTGTGTTTACCGAATAAATGTTTATAAATGGTTCAAGTTCAAAGATTTTCTTCATTCCTTCGATAAATTGGTTCGATGTAGAATCGGTGAAGGGCATCTTTTATTCCAAAACACACACTTTATTCTTAAAAATTTGCCCTTGCCCTTGCCCTTGCCCTTGCCCGATCTCTTCTTTCCGTTTTCTCGAGCATAAACCCACACTCAAAAACAACTTTAATCGGGCAAGGGCAAGGGCAAGGGCATTATGTAAGAGATCTATTTTGTTTTAGCAATGAATGTCGTAGACATTTTGGTGGTCCAGATTTCAAGCGCAGGGGAGAGAGAGAGGGTGCGTAGGGTGTCAAAGGAGCGTGCGTTGGCAAGCGCTTCAGCAAGGGGACGGTCTGTGGGTGAGAATGTGTGCCATTCGAGAAGGGCTTCGTGACTGAGCAATTTGAGATAAAAACTTGTAAGTAATGGAGCTGTGTCTTCAAATGAGGGGATTTGCTTTAGGTAGGTTTTATAAAGGGCGTAAAGAGGAGGATCGGAGGATTCAGGAAGCAGCAGGTGTAGAAGAGCTGCTGTCATGTGTCCTGCAGCTTTAAGAGAGTTTAGTTTTTCTCTTAAATAGAGATGTTCATCGATTGGAGATCCTTCGAGAAGGCGAAATAGATTGGACCTGCCTCTATGATAATGAAATTCAGCATAAGTAAAGGGTGTAGAAAGGCTCATCAGTCTTGGCGTTGAGACTTTTTTTATAATCATCTGAATAAGCCCTAAGGGGGCTGTATAAATAGAAATAATCCGGCTCTTTTCCTGATACTCTTGAGATCTAAGGGTGATTCCTTCAATTCTTTCTTCTTTCACAGAAATCTGATCGTTTGTTAAAGTTATAACTCAAGTCTTAAATCTTAGCACCGATAGCTCAATGGATAGAGTACCCGGCTTCGAACCGGGTGGTTACAGGTTCGAGCCCTGTTCGGTGCACTTTTTATTTTCCCCACATAGAAACCAATTTTTTACATTTCTCGTATATAGGTAAAACGCTATTAGGCTGCATAAGATAAAGCTGCACGCGATGATGGCTGGTCCATTTGCCCACACTGCCATCGTACATCCGGCGATCGTTGGTGCTAAGATTTTTGCAAGATCTTGCACTGATTGATACACTCCCATCACTCTTCCTTTTGTATGCGTTGTGCCAAATTCTGAAATTTCAAACATGATGCATGGGCAAAGAATTGAGTAGGCAAAAGAAAAGAGAGTGATCGTGGTTATAAGCGCTATGTAACTTTTTACAAGTGTCGTGGCTAAGATAGATAACGCAAGTAGGGTGATGAAAAAGAGTAAATGCCCCCGTTTTTTGAAGATTTTATGAAGGACGAAAGAAAAAAGGATCTGGGAAATAACGCAGCAGATGCCGAAGTAAGAAAGGGCGTTAAAAATTTCTAACTGCCCAAAATTAGGGTTGTTTAGAAAAATAGCCTGAAAAAACTTGATGAATGAGTACCAGCCAAAAAAAAGAAGAAAAGTACCGAGAAGGGCGAGGATAAGTCGTTTATCTTGTTGAAAAATAGCTTTAAAGCTCGGAAGCGGATCTTGTTGATTTTCTTCAGTAAAGGCGGGATTTTTAAAATATTTAGCAACAATTATTCCATTGCAAAAAGCGATCCCTCCGGAGGCTAAAAAGGTAAAAAAGGCAAGTCTTGGGATATTCGGCATGATTTCAGCAATATGTCCAGCGCAAAGAGGGCCTAAAACAAAAGCTAGGCCAACAACCATGTTAGAAAGGCTGTAGCGCCGTAGCTTTTCTTCATTTTTAGATAAGTCAGAGATGATTGTATTTGTTGTTGAAATGTTGCATCCTGTAGATCCTGCAATAAAAAATCCCAAAAAAAGAAAAGCTGCTTGATTTGTATAGATACCGGCCGCAAAAAGAAAATACCCCACAGCATTACCGAGATATGCGACTAAAAGCATTTTTTTTCTGCCGAACTTGTCTGAAAATGTCCCTAAAAGAGGGCTGAATAGCATCTGTGCTAGAGGGTAAATTGAATAAAGCGCTCCCAGAATGATGCATCTTGTTTCTAAAGGAAGCAGAGGACTTAGAATGCTATTTTTTGGCTCGAGGATAAGTAGTGGAATAAAAGGGATCACGGCTGCAAAAAGAAGAAAATCTAGGAAAAGCACGGAAAAAACAATTGAGAGTTTGGACAAGTTTCTCTTTTTTTTTGGCGTAGCAGTTAAAGTAGTCATGCAATAAACTTTAAGGTTCAAGACAGATTGATGTCAATTTTGCTTGAATGGTGAAATTTGCCATTTCCAGATTTTAACCAAGTAAGATATTATAAACTTCTTAAAATTAAGGAGTTGTGCATGATTTCTTTTATTGGATGTATTTTAGCAGCGTGTTTTCCAAATATTGCCGACATGCCTCTTGAAGAAAAGATTGGTCAATTATTCATCGTTCATTTTAATGGAGAAGAGGTTAACGAGGAAGCGACTGTTTTTATAGAGGAACTTCATGTTGGAGGCTTCATTTATTACAATTGGGCAAATGGCCTAACAAGTCCTTTACAAGTGCAGCGCTTAAGTAACGGGTTGCAGCGTTTAGCAAAAATTCCTCTTTTTATTAGTATTGATCAAGAAGGAGGGAAGGTTTCTAGGCTTAATGAAGGATTCACGGTTTTTTGTGGTAATGGCGCTATTGGGATGACGAATGAGCCTGTTTTTGCTGAACAGGTGGCTTGCGCGATGGGAGAGGAGATGTGTGCTGTTGGCATTAATCTTAACTTTGCGCCTGTCGTTGATGTGATGGCACCCTTTGATGAGGCTTTGATTGATAGGCGCTCTTTTGGATCTTGTCCTGAAGCCGTGGCGCTATTCGGGGAGCGTTCTTTACATGGATTTCATCAGGCTTGTATCCTGACTACATTAAAACATTTTCCAGGAATTGGGGAGGTAAGTGTAGATCCTCACCTCGATCTTCCTGTTCTTAACAAGTCGCTTGATTATCTTTCAAATAGAGAGCTTTATCCTTTTAAAGAATTGATTCACATGACAGATCTTGTGATGACAGCACATGTTATGGTGCCGGCGCTGGATGCACGGCATTGTGCAACTCTTTCAAGGCCCATTCTCGAAGATTTTTTAAGAGGGGAGCTTGGCTTTAAAGGTATTATCATTAGTGATTCTCTCATTATGGAGGGGCTTTTAAAACAGGTTTTTTCTATAGAGGAAGCAGCGATTCAGGCTTTTGAAGCGGGATGCGATCTTCTTCTGTTGGGGGGCAAACAACTGCTCGAGGGTCAGGATGGTTTTGAGCTTGAGCTAATAGACGTTGCAAGGATTCATAGAGCGCTTGTTAGGGCTGTAGAAGAGGGGCGCATTCCAGAAAAAAGAGTGGATGATTCTCTTAAAAGAATTCTATGTGCAAAAAAAACATTGTCTATAGAGTCTCCTTCTGAAGAAGAGATTAATACTCATGTGAGAACGGATGATCATGAAAGATTAGCAAGACGGGTCTTGAATAGAAGTTTGCATTGCGCCAAACCGGCGCAAGCGATAGAATAAAATTCAGATTAATGTCAAAGTCGAGGTATTTCATATGGTCGATAAAGCAAAATTTAAAGAGGAAGAAGCTCTAGGTTATAATATCAGTATTGTCGGCCGAAATGTTTTAGTGACCGAAGCGATGAAGAACTACGCTTGGGACAAGCTGACAAAAGTAGAGCGTCTGCATACCCACATCATGGACCTTCACATGACGCTCGACATCCAAAAGATGGAGCATGTATGTGTGATCGTTGCTAAGTTTGACCATTTTAAAGTTAAGGTGCAGGCAAGCAGCAATGATATGTATCCGTCGATTGACAAAGCGATCGATCGGCTGCAAATGAAGCTGCGCCGCTGGAAGGAGCGGATTCAAGAGCATACTAAGAAAAAGCTGACCGTTGTCGATATGAAGGTCAACGTTTTAGAGCGCCCTTATAATGAACTCGAAGAGTATAACGCTGAAATCGAAGCTGCAAATAAAATCCAAGCAAATCTAACCCTTCCTAAGATTTTAGGCACTGAAGTTCGTGTGCTAAAAACGTTAACATCCGGCGAAGCTGTGATGAAGATGGATCTTTCAGCGGATAACTTTCTTATTTTTCGCAACGAAGTGGATCACAAACTCAATGTGATTTACAGGCGTTCTGACGGCAACTATGGCATCATCCAAGTCGAGTAGGGTTTACGACAAAATTCGCAATCTTTGGGTAGCGGCTCTTCCGGAAGAACTTGTCAGACAAAAAGTGCTTCATGATTTGTTGCGCCTGGGCTATCCAAAGGGATGTATTGCAATTGAGAAAGAGATAAGAGAACTCCCTCATATTACATCAGACACGCCCCTTCCCAATAGACGAGTAGATATCCTTTGCTATGCAGCGAATATCCATCCTGACCTTCTGCTTTGTCCTCTTCTTCTGATTGAGTGCAAGGAAACGTTGATTCGAGATCAAGCGTTAGAGCAGGTTTTTGGATACAATGAGTATGTAAAAGCTCCGTTTTGTGCCATTGTGAGCCGCGATGAAATCCGTATGAGCTATAAAGTGAATAAAGAAACAAAATTTATTTTTTTTCTTCCTTCGTATCAGGAGCTTGTGAATGCTGTGCGTTGATGCTGATGTGCTCTGTCTTTATGGACTTGATAGAGTCGATGACAGTGTACGTCATTGGCTTGAGAAACAAGATAAGCGTCACCTTCTTGTTTTTGACGATGTAGAAGAGTTTGCTTCTTTAGAACATCCACGGGCCCATTTTTTCTTTTTACCAGAGGGAGAAGAGGAAAACATTTTTAAAGAGATCGCCTGGAAACATCTTTTTCTTAAATTTCACTATAACATACCCCAAGATCATGAAAAAGCAGCGCGTTTATTTACTGTAATGCAAAACCTTCGAGAAGGCATTCATCTCATCGCGTCTGACTGGAGTGATCTTGATTTGAATGTTGTTAAAAATGTGCTTCAGAACATGTTAAAGATGCCGAAAGCTTATCATGGAAAAGATTTTTTTGGAAAATTTCAAGATATGCCTGCAATCATCTGTGGTAGCGGGCCTTCCCTTGCTAAGAATGTAGATGAGCTTAAAGGGCTTGAAAATCGAGCGTTAATCATGGCAGGAGGCACAGCGCTGCCTTTACTTGGAAAACGTTGTATAAACATCCATTTTTCTGCGATGATTGATCCTAAGTTGTCTTTGGAGCGTTTTATAGAGGGTTTTTATGAAGATATCCCTCTTTTTTATCAAAATCGTGTCGACAGGCAATTTTTAGAAAAAATGCGTGGACCTCTTCTTTGGATGCCAGATGCGGGAAGCTCTCTTATTGAGCGCGAGTTATTTGAAGAAGAGTCTTTTGACGGAGGCTGGAACGTTGTTACTTTTTGTACAGCGCTTGCAGCATCTTTAGGATGTAGCCCTATTATTTTTGTAGGAATGGATCTTTCTGCAGCTCCTGAAAAAATTTATGCGCCGGGAGTTAAAGCCACAGCTCAGGAAGAAAAGTTAATTCTGACTGAAGGAGAAAATGGAGAAGCTTTCTACTCAAAAAGAGATTGGCTCATAGCGCGCAGTTGGCTTGAGGAGTTTATAAAAGCGCATCCTCAGACGTTATTTCTTAATGCAACAGAGGGTGGAATCGGAGTTCCTTCAGTTAAAAATATTTTGTTGTCGTCAGCAAAAGAGGAATATCTTCAAAAAAATAAAGATGTGCAGACACGCGTTTTAAATCTACTACAACAGTTATCTCCGATAGGAAGGAAAGAAGAGCTTACAGCTAAAGTTGATGCTCTAAAAATGAGTTTTAGTAATGTCAGGAGTTATTGCGAAGCCTTTTTAATAAGAGTGGAAGAAATTTTTCCACATTCATTGTCACATGATGGAAAACTTACGCTGATTCTTTTTGAGCTTGAAGAAGAGAGTGTTTATAAGAGAGTTTTTGAGCCTATTTGGGATGTGTGGAAAGGCTCGATTCTAAGAGAGGATTCATCGTATCCAGAATTACAAAAAATTCTGCTTTTTAAACGAATACTAGAGAATTTTTAATGGAAAAATATGAAATAGTAGATGGAATTTTCTATCTTTTTGATGAGGAACTCGGAATATCCATTAAAGAGTCCTTTGAAGGGGCTGTTTTAAAAGAAGAGAGTTATTATCTAGGTGAGCTTCTTCACGGTCCTTCGAGTTTTTATAACAAAGAAAGGACTCTTCTTGTACGTCATTGGTTTTATCAAGGCAAGCGTCATGGTAAAGGGTGGCAGTATTATCCTTCGGGCAAACTTTATTCGATCGAACGGCATTTTTTAGGTAAAAAAGAGGGTAAACAAGAATATTATTACGAAGACGGCACTCTCAAAACGCTTGTGTATTACAAACAAGGCGTGCTTGAAAGCCAATCTTTACTTTTTTGGCCGGATGGAAAGTGTAAAAGAGAATCCCGTTTTAAAGAGGGAAAAAGGAAGGGTTGGGATAGAGTGTGGCTTGAGAATGGTCTTCTTAGGGAGGAAAATTATGCAGAGTAATCTAGGGCTCATGATGGAGCGCTTTCCTGAGATTGGATTTCTTTTAAGTCATGTTCCCTTTGAACCTTTTTCTTTATTTAGAGAAATTGATGAGAAACTTAATGCTCAGCGTCAAGACTTTATTCTTCATCCAGAAGAAATTGGAGAACTAGAAGATTTAGAAAAAATCGATATTGTTTACATCTTTGGTTTAGGTCTTGGATTTCATTATGACGCGCTTTTAGAATGGCTTAATGCAAAACCAGGGCGCTGTCTTGTTTTTTTAGAAGAAGATTTAGGTGTGATAGACGCTTTTCTTCAAAGACAAGAAGCTGCAACGATTCTTCATGATGAAAGGGTGCATTTCCGTTTGATTTTAGAAGAAACGATGTGGGATGAAATGATTGAAAATCTAGCGCAAGAATTTGTTTCAGATAAAATTGCGTGCATTATGTTGCCCTCATATACAAAAAATTATGGTGAGCGTTTTAAAGAAATCGAGCTCAAACTCATGCGCGCAACGGCTGCAATCCATGCTATTTTTTCTGAGTCGCTACATTCTCAAAAGATTTTCGCTAACCTTTACCCTAATTTTCAGCTTCTTCCATCCGCTTTTTTTGCCAATAAACTTGAAAATCAATTTCCAAAAGTGCCGGCAATCATTTGTGGAGCAGGGCCTTCTTTAAAAACAGCGATTCCAATCCTTAGTGAAATGGAAAATCAAGCGTTGATCATTGCAGGAGGGTCGACGATTACAGCTCTTAGTCGTCAAGGTATTGAACCTCATTTAGGGATCGCTCTTGATCCAAATTCTGAAGAATATGAACGTTTAAGGCCCTCTCAAGCTTTTGAAATCCCGTTTCTTTATGCTAATAGAGTATTTCCTGATGTGTTTGCAACATGCAATGGCCCTTGCGGTTACCTGCGCTCTGATACAGGAGGCCTTACAGAGAGATGGATCGAAGAGAAGCTTGGCATTGAAGGGGAGGCGATTGGGCCTGACCTTGGGCGCGAGGCCTTTTCTGTGACAACATTAGCGATTGCCTTAGCGTACGCGATGGGATGCGATCCTATCATTCTTGTCGGTGTTGATTTGGCGTATACGGGCATGCAGAGATATGCTGATGGCGTGCTTGAAACAGCCAATGACGTTTCTTTGGATGCAGCGCAAGCAGATAAAAGACTCACAGAGCAGCTTTTAACAAGAACGGATAGAAAGGGAAACACGGTCTATACGATGCTTAAATGGGTGATGGAATCATCATGCATCAGTTCTTATGCACGAGCACATCCAGAGCGTACATTCATTAATGCCACAGATGGAGGGATTGGTTTTACACACGTTCCCTATCTGCCTTTAGAAGAAGCTGTGCGCGAAAAATGCACCGCGCATTTCAATTTACGTGGCAAAATCCACTCCCTCATTCAACAAAATGCGCTATCTCATATCAGGCCAGAAAGCGTGCAGGCTCTTTTTGCAGAACTTAAAACAAGTTTACAACGCACTTTACAACTTGCAGAAGAAATTCCTCAAGAAAAGACAGGGCGAAGAGCTGTCCTTGAAATGGATTTTGTAGACGAAATGGCCTTCGAATGCTTTTTACAGCCTCTTGGCCCTGCACTTGATCGTATCCTCAACCGTTATTTTGCTCCAAAGGAGCGAGAAAGCGTTAAATGGAAAGAAATCCACTCCGTCATTACCCAATACCTAGACATCTTAGATGATTGAGATATTTTATCCTTCGACGCATGAAAACCCAGTCGTTTAGGACTGGGATGAAATGCGCTTCTTGTTTTTAATCTTCCATTCCTGCTATATTAGTCTCACTTTCGTGCAGGCTGAGACTCGCTCTCTAAAAGCACTATGTTTTCGGCTCTCGGTATAGATAGCCTGGGTACCCAGTCCCTAAAGGCCCTCGTCATATAATGTGTATGACTAAGAGCAGAAGGCCCCTTCACCGGGAGAAGCCCTCTGCTTTAGCTGAGGGAGTATTCACAAGCTGTGACGCCGTAGTTTGTCGCATGGATTTTTAAATAGATCATCTTTTGAATTGCCAGCAGCTGCAGATGATCGAGTACAAGAGAGTCTTCCTTTCTATATTTTTGCAGCAACTGTAAACATCTAGATGACTAGATTTACAAAACTTTGCCCATGGGGATATCTCGAGGATCTCCCTTATATCCATCGGGGTCATTGAAAGGCATTGCTTTGTATCCCAGGCGCTCGTAAAACGATAGCGCATCTGGGGATGATTCTGTATGGAGGCTGTGATAACCACTCCATTTTAGCCAAGTTTCGATCCATTCTAAAAACTGTTTGCCATAGCCTTGATGGCGCTCTGTTTCCTCGACGACGATTATCCGTATTGCAGCTCTTGATTCCGGCCATAGCTGAATATGAGCATAGCCAATCATTTCAACGCCTCGGCATAAGATGAAATGGACGTGGTCTTTGTGACTGAATGTCCATTCATAAGGATCAGTAATTGGGACTTTATCAAAAAAATAGCGTTGTCTAAGCTTTTTAGCTGTATCCCACTCATCGTAATGGGTACATCTTACAAAACGCAAACGTTGAAATCCGGCGAGCTTTAGAACTTTGCGAATAAAGGCATCTTTTCCTAGATTATAGCCTGTGAACATCGAATCATTTTTTTTAAAAGAAGATTCTTTTTCTAGTAATCCCTGCTTCAGCGCTGTATACTCATCGCGGATCTCGGGGTGGTTCCTAAGATAATCTCGAAAGGTGAGATTGAGTTCGATTTCAGGATGTTGTTCCTCATAGACATGAAGATTGACACTAATTTTACCTCGCTTGCTAAAGCCGTAATGCAAGGGGATGTTAAATTCGCCACGATAATCAAAGCCGACGGCTTCTAATTTTTTAATTGTTTCCATCGGATTATTCTTCACAACGACGATGATGTCTATTTTGGGCTTAGCTGCAAGGCCTGGTACCGAGGTAGAGCCAACGTGGTGGATAGCTATGCAGAGGTCTCCCAAAGCTTTTTTAATCTGATCCGCTTCAAGCTCAAATTGCTTTGGCCATGCGGGATCGTAAGGAATCACTTCAATTTTTCTAATTTCTTTTGCCATAAATATTATCGAAAACTCCAAGCCATTGGGAAATTCTAAAGAACTCCTTTTTTTTAATCTACAGTTTTGCTCTAAAAAATGTTCATGGCATTAGGCAGTGTTCCTAAAAGATCAGCCATTGTAGGATACATGCAATTATTACCATTCCCGCATAGTTTTGAGCTAACATCTCATATCTTGTCCCAATTCGCCTAAAGCTTCGTCCGCTTTTTTTTAACTCTGCAGGCATCCTGGTGAGCTTTCACTATAGATGCATCTATAGAAAAATTCTCATTATCTACATCATCTTTAAGCACTACCTGAAAAACGAATAACGGATAATTTTAGGGTTATGGAAATTTAAATGAGCTCTGCGAGAGGACGCGAGAAGGGGCCCAAGCCGAAGGACTTGGGAAGTGAGCGCTTTGAGCAGCCGGCGGCTTCAGATCGCACAGCAAAATCGCACCGCAGGAGAGCGCGAAGCGCGTGCGGGGATTGGGTTATACCCACCCCGCCTCCGAGGACGCGGTTTGGCAAAGCGAAATGAAGCTCAAGGGGGTCGCTGGGGACATGGCATAAGCACATGTCACCCGACATGTTTATTGAAGCAGTTTTTTTAAGTTTTGCCAATTCTTCATTTTCTTTTAGTATAAGTAACCTTAAGTGAAAGCGATGTCTTTTAGCGTTGGAAAGTAGAGGACGCCTTGTGGGAGTGTTAGGGGACGTATGGGAGCGATGAGAACGGGAAGGGCTGGAGTTGCTTGAAGGGCTGTAAGTCCGCGCAGGGAATCCTCAAAACCGATGATTCTATCGCCTGGCTTGGAAACTTTCGCTATGGCTGTTAGGTAAGCGTCGGGGGCAGGTTTTGGATTCTCATAATCTTCGCGTGTGATCACATCTGGTATGCTAAGCAGCAGCGGCTGTTTTGCTCTAATGATGTCGATCTGTTCTTTTGGGGAGTGTGTCGCAATGATACGGCGAATTCCTGCTCCCGCAAGTGCTGTTAGGAGTTCTGCAGCGCCTGGCATCAGTTCAAGGGTTCTTTCTTTAAGAATCTCGATATAAATTCTTTTCTTTTCTTCATATAAAACACGGAAATCTGGTTGTTCTTTTAGAAGATCGGGAAATTCGTTATAGAGAGCTTTTCTTAGAGCATGTGCATCTGAGTGCGCTATTTTGCAGTATCGCTCAAAATCCCATCCAAGTTCAAAACCATGGTTGTAGCATAAAAAAAGATAGGCTTGGTAGTGCAGTCTCTCTGTGTCAACGAGGAGACCATCGAAATCAAAAAGAAAAAGATCGAACTTGTGTATCCATTCCATAATCCTCTATAGGATAGCGGATGCGTGAAAAAAAGACTAGATTCAACTTTTGCACTCGTATAATATTCTGATTTTAAATCGTGTGTCTGATATTTATAAAAAATATTTTAATTAGTGGAGCTCATATGTTGTATAACGTCATGAAATCGAAAATTTTTCATCAGATGCGCTCCACAATCGGGCCTTTGTTTCTTCTCGTTGCAAGCCCTTCCTTCGCAATGGTTCTCTGGTATACGTGTGTTTATTTAGGAGGTTCTTTTGAGCAATTTTTCCAGCTGTGTTGTAAAGAAGGCTTTTTTTCGACGCTATATCACTTGTGGGTTCCTTATGTTTTTGGCACCAAAACCGCATGGCAGATGATCGTTGTTTTTGCATTATTTCAGCTGGCATTCATGAAATTGATGCCGGGAAAACTATTCTATGGGCCTCTCACTCCGAAAGGAAATATTCCAGTGTATAAGGCAAATGGGGTAATCAGTTTTCTTACGACGCTGACACTTTTTTATTTATGCGCATATCCTTTGAAGCTATTTTCTCCGACAATCATCTACGATAATTTTGGCGGTTTGATTGGAGCTCTTAATATTTTTAGCCTTTTCTTTTGTCTTTTTCTCTACTTCAAAGGACGTTTTGCTCCTTCATGTACAGATTCTGGAACAAGTGGCAATGTGGTTTTTGATTACTATTGGGGAACAGAGTTGTACCCGCGCATCTTAGGTTGGGATATTAAAATGTTTACGAACTGTCGCTTTGGCATGATGAGCTGGGGGCTTATTATTCTTTCGTTTGCAGCAAAACAGCATGCTCTTCATGGATTAAGTAATTCCATGCTGATTTCTGTGGCTCTTCAGATGATTTACATTTTCAAGTTTTTTTGCTGGGAGACGGGGTATTTACGCTCTTTAGACATTATGTATGATAGGGCAGGTTTTTATATCTGCTGGGGTTGTCTTGTGTGGGTTCCTTCGATCTACACATCGCCTGCTCTTTATTTGGTTAACCATCCTAATCAGCTTGGACAATTTGTAGCGGTCGCGATTTTTGTTTGTGGCGCATTTGCGATTTTTATCAATTATCAAGCAGATAGACAAAGACAAAAGCTGAGAATGACATCAGGTAATTGCAAAATTTGGGGGAAAAAGCCGAACTACACGCTTGCCAATTTTGTCACTGAAAATGGAGAAAAAAAGGAAAGTCTTTTACTTCTTTCTGGATGGTGGGGGATTTCTCGTCATTTCCATTACATTCCAGAGCTTTTTGGAGCATTTTTTTGGACGCTTCCTGCTCTTTTTAGCAATTTTTTGCCTTTTTTCTATTTTGTATTTCTTTCGATTTTACTGTTTGATCGTGCTATGCGCGATGATAGTCGCTGTGCGAAGAAGTATGGAAAAGACTGGGAGAAGCATTGCGCAAAGGTGCGTTACAAAATCATTCCTTTTATTTACTAAAAGGGATGCTGAGATAGAACACAAGGGAGTTTACGCCAGGATTTCTTTTTACGATGTGGCCGTGGGAGAGATGAAAAAATTCTGCTCCTAGACGAAAATAATCCCGCTCTACAGCAAAAGAAAGACCGCTTCTAAATTCTAGAGGAAATCCTAAATTTTTACCCCCCGCTTGGATGTAGAGCCCCGGTGAAAAGCTTGGAGTTAAGACGATTTTATCGACAAGATAGAGATCGCATGCAATCCCTCCATAAAAATACGTTGTTTTTTGTTCTGTGATCATGCCTCCTACTTGAGGGCGGAAATGCCAATAAAAAGGGGAAAACTTGTATTCCAATTGTACAAAAACGCGTTTATGAATCCCTGTGACATTGTAGAGACCGACACCTGTAGAAAAAATAGGTGGGCTATTAGTAGCGTTAAGCAATCCAGGAAGAAGTAGTAAAGGGTATAGCCAATTTCTCACGAATCCAACTATAGCAGATTACAGGAAAAATAACAGAATATTAGGATATTCAGGATCGGAATTTTTCATTTTTTTATCCTGCTTATCCTAATATCTTGTTATTTTTTTCATTTAAGAAATAAACTGACTTGTTATGTATGCGTGCATCGGTTTTTAGAATGGATATCTAACAGGAGAATGACAATGAAAAAAAGAATTTTGATTTTGGCAGTGCTTTTTGTGAATGTATTGACAAGTGGTTATGCTGAAGAAGCAAGGCGTGTGCTTGTTGCGGGAGGAGCTGGTTTTTTAGGCTCCCATATGTGCGACAAGTTGATTGAGGAGGGCTATGACGTAATTTGTCTCGACAATTTGCAGACAGGAAGTCTGTCAAATGTGGAGCATCTTATGGGGAATCCTAACTTCACATTCATTGAGCATGATGTGATAGACGCAATCGAAATGCAGGTGGATGAGATCTACAACTTTGCATGCCCTGCATCGCCTCCTCACTACCAAGCAGATCCTATTAAAACGCTTAAAACAAGTGTGCTTGGCGCGCTCAATCTTCTTGAGCTTGCAAAAAAATGCGGGGCTAGAATTTTCCAAGCGTCGACAAGCGAGGTTTATGGAGATCCTATAGAACACCCTCAGACAGAATCTTATTGGGGAAATGTGAATCCGATCGGGATTAGATCATGTTATGATGAGGGAAAGAGGTCGGCCGAAACGCTGTTTTTTGATTATTATAGAGTGCATGGTGTGAAAATAAAAGTGGCGCGTATTTTCAATACTTATGGTCCTCGGATGAATCCCAATGATGGGCGCGTTGTCTCTAATTTTATTGTGCAAGCGCTTGATAATCGATCGATCACGGTTTATGGAAGTGGAGAACAGACGCGTTCTTTTTGCTACGTTTCTGATTTGATCGAGGGGATTTATTTGTTGATGCATTCTGCTGATGAGGTCACAGGTCCTGTGAATTTAGGCAATAGCGGAGAGTTTACTCTATTACAACTTGCAGAAAGAGTCATTGATCTTACAAATTCAAATTCTATTTTAACGTTTGAGCCATTACCACAAGATGACCCTAAGCAGAGAAAGCCTAATTTGAGCCGCGCAAACAGCGTTTTAAACTGGGCGCCTCAAGTGGACTTAGAAGAGGGGCTCAAGAGAACAATCTTCTATTTTAAAGGCAATAAAAGTTAAGTTGTGATAGATTCACCGTCCATATGTCTACACTTCTTCCAAAAGATGCAAATGGTTGTCCGTTTCTTATTTTAGCTCCTATGGAGGGAGTAGGCGACCGGTCATTCCGTAAGGCGATGGCCTCGATTGGAGGTTTTGATGAGGCTGTAAGAGATTTTTTACGCGTGCCCAAAAATGGGCACATTAAAAGTCTCGCGAGTGTTTATGAGCCGGATGAGCTAGCTCCGATTCCTCTTGCAGCACAGCTGATGGGCTCTGATCTTGATCTGATGGCCGCAATGGCACAAGAGATTGAAAGACGGGGTGCTCCGCGTATTGATATCAATTGCGGGTGCCCCTCTAATACTGTCACCGGTAAAGGTGCCGGGTCGAGTTTGCTCAAAGAGCCGAGCTTTTTGCATGAAGTTGCAACATCTGTAGTGAAGGCTGTTTCTATACCTGTTACGTTAAAGATGCGTTCTGGTTATGAAGACATCTCTCTTTTTAAAGAAAATTTATTTGCAGCAGAGGAAAGTGGAGTGCGTTATATCACGCTGCATCCACGCACAAAAGTAGAAGGTTATACCCCACCTGCCAGATGGGATCTGATTGCGGAAGCAAAAGAGCTTTTGAGCGTACCGCTTGTTGGCAACGGGGATATCCTTAACATCAAAGATGCGCTTGAGATGCTAAAAATCACACGTTGTGATGCATTAATGATTGGGAGGGGAAGCATTATTAACCCATTTATTTTTCATGAGATTAAAGCCCACTTTTCAGGGGTTCCTTTTTGCTCGAAATGGGAAGATCTCATCCGCTATTTTAATGTTTTCCTTGAGAACTCACCTAAGGATATTACGGTGAGAGCTCAGGTAAGCCGGCTTAAGCAGTTGTTTGGTTTTTTCTTTAAAGGAAACGCTGCGCTTCTTGAAAAGAGATCCCAAATCTTGACATCTCAATGTGTCGACCCTATAGTGTTTCTTGAATTTGCTCTCGATCTTTTAAAAGAGAATAGTTATTAGTAAAACATGGCTAAAAAATACGATGAAAGTACCGTTCTCTCCCTGGATGCACTAGCTCATATTAGGCTGCGCTCAGGGATGTACATTGGTAGATTAGGGGATGGGTCTCATCCTGACGATGGTATTTATGTGATGCTGAAAGAATTGATCGATAATGCTATCGATGAGTTCATCATGGGTCACGGTAATAAGGTTTTGATCGAGCTTAATCAGAAAACAGGATTAGTTTCTGTTCGAGACTTTGGACGGGGTATTCCTTTAGGTAAGGTTATTGAGTGTGTTAGCCAAATCAACACAGGTGCTAAGTACAATGATGATGTTTTTCAATTCTCTGTTGGACTTAACGGTGTTGGCACAAAGGCTGTAAATGCTCTTTCTTCCCATTTTACTGTAAGAAGTGTTCGTGATGGAGAGTTTGTTGAGGCGAGCTTTTCTAAAGGGATTCTTCAGGGCAAGAAAAAAGGAAAGACAAAAGAGAAGAATGGCACATTTGTTGAATTTATTCCTGATACGGAGATTTTTAAGAAATTTTCCTATCAAAAAGAGTTAATTGAGAAGCGTCTTTCTCACTACGCATATCTGAATACGGGCCTTACGCTTGTTTTTAACGGTAAAGAATTTCGCTCAGAAAATGGACTTTTAGATCTTTTAAATGAAGAGGTTAAAGAGGATCGTCTTTATGAACCGCTTCACTATAGAGGAAAGCATATTGAGTTCGCTTTTCTTCATTCTTCAAGTTACGGGGAAACCTATTTTTCCTTTGTGAACGGTCAGTACACGCAAGATGGAGGAACCCACCTTTCAGCATTTAGAGAGGGCATACTTAAAGGGGTTAATGAGTATGTGAAGAAAAACTTTCAAGGTCTTGATGTGCGAGAAGGAATTGTTGGGACGATTCTTGTAAAAGTCAAAGATCCTGTGTTTGAATCACAAACAAAGAATAAACTCTCAAACGGTGAGATCCGTGCGCCGATTGTTCAAGAAGTGAAAGATGCTGTTCAAGATCTTCTCTACAAGAATAAAGAGACGGGTCAGAAAATCGTTGACCGGATTCTTTTTAATGAAAAACTTAGAAAAGAATTAGCGGCTGTCAAGAAAGAAGCAAAAGAGAAACAAAAGAAGATTTCGTTCAAGATTCCTAAGCTGCGTGATTCTAAATGCCACTATAATGATGGATCGAAAGAAGGTGAAGATTCGATGATCTTTTTAACGGAAGGGGAGTCCGCTTCTGGATCGATTGTCATGACAAGGAATCCGCTAACACAAGCCGTATTTTCTTTGCGGGGCAAACCACTCAATGTGCATGGGATGAAACTGGAGCTTCTCTATAAAAATGAAGAGATGTACAACTTGATGTCGGCTCTTAATATTGAAGAGGATCTTTCTAACCTGCGTTATAATAAAGTGGTTCTTGCGACAGATGCTGACGTTGACGGTATGCATATACGCAACTTATTGATCACATTTTTTCTGACCTATTTTGAAAGTCTTGTATTGAATGGCCATCTGTATATCCTTGAAACACCACTTTTCAAAGTCAGAAATAAAGAGAAAACGCTTTATTGCTATTCAGAAGAAGAGAAAGAAAAGGCAGCGCAGCAGCTAAAAAAGGGGGTTGAAATCACCCGTTTTAAAGGCCTTGGAGAGATTTCGCCGAGTGAGTTCAAACAGTTCATAGGAAAAGACATTAAGCTTTTGCCGGTGCTCATTCAAAACCTCTCTGATATTAAGCCAACGCTTGAATTTTATATGGGGAAAAATACTCCCGCTCGTAAGACGTTTATTATGCAAAATTTAAGAGACGATGATAATGGATGATTTAAAAGAGCAAATGAAGGATCACTTCGTTAGGTACGCTTCTTACGTAATTCTTGATCGCGCCATTCCGCATGTGATCGACGGTTTAAAGCCTGTACAAAGACGTATTTTAGAAACGCTTTTTAGACAAAATGACGACAAACTCCATAAAGTGGCAAACATTGTCGGTCAGACCATGCAGCTACATCCACATGGAGATGCTCCTATCTATGAAGCTCTTGTTACTTTGGCAAATAAGGGTTATTTACTTGATAGACAGGGGAATTTCGGAAATATTTATACAGGCGACCCCTCCGCTGCCGGCAGGTACATTGAAACACGCCTTTCACCCCTTGCAAGGGAGACCCTTTTTAATCCCGATATCACAGAAAAGATTCCCTCTTATGACGGTAGGAATTTTGAGCCTGTAGTTCTTCCTGCAAAAATCCCTCTTCTTCTCATGCAGGGAGCTGATGGTATTGCAGTTGGGATGTCAACGCACATTCTGCCGCATAATTTTGTAGAGTTAGTAGAAGCGGAAATCGCTTTTCTTGAAGGGAAAAATTTTAAAATCTTTCCCGACTTTCCAACGGGCGGGATCATGGACAAGAGCCTTTATGACAAAGGTAGAGGCAAAGTAAAACTGCGTGCGAAAATCGAAGTAAGAGATCCCAAAACGCTTGTCATCAGAGAAATTTGTTATGGAACAACAACGGAGAGCCTTATCCGTTCGATTGATGAAGCTGCAAAAAAAGGCAAAATCAAAATCGAGGCCATCAATGATTACACTGCAGAGGAGATTGAGATTGAGATCAAGCTTCCGCGCGGACAGTATGCGGAAGAGATTCTCGATGCGCTTTATGGGTTTACAGAATGTGAAGTTTCTCTTAATTCTCAAATCATTGTCATCAAAGAAGGGATGCCATGGGAAACAGACGTTAACGAGATCATCGTCTATAACGCGACAAAAGTTGTTGAGTTTCTAAAACAAGAACTTGAAATTGAAAGAGGACGTCTTGAAGAGAAGATCTTCTATAAGACACTTGAGAGAATTTTTATCGATAACCGCCTCTATAAGAAAATTGAAATTGTAAAAACCCTCGAAGGGATCCACGAAACACTTGAAACGGCTCTTAAACCTTTTAGAAAAAAACTGATCCGCGAACCAACCCATGACGATCGAGAAAAGCTTCTTCAGATACCGATCAGACGTATTTCTCAGTTTGATATCGATAAAAACAAACAAGAAATTGCTCTATTAGAAGAGGCTCACACACAGGTAGAAAAAAATCTTAAGAATGTCAAAAAATACACGATTCAACATCTTGGCAAATTGATTGCAAAATTTGGAAAGGATTACCCACGGAAAACGCGCGTTAAAGCCATCGAAGAGATCGACAGAAAAGCTATTGCAACGCGTGACGTTAAGGTGGGATTTGATCTGAAAACTGGTTTTGTGGGCTTAAAAGTCTCAGGCGAAGAGCAATTCATATGCACAAATTTTGATAAAATCGTCGCTTTCAGCAAGGACGGCACATATAAAGTCATTAATATCCCAGAAAAACAGTATTTTGAAAATCTGGTATGGGTAGATGTTGTTGATAAAAAAACGATTGTTAACGTCGTTTATAAAAACAAAGAGACCAAACAGATTTGGGGTAAACGCTTCATCGTTGATAAGTTCATTTTAGATAGAGTTTATAACTATCTGGATAAGAATGCAGAGCTGCTTCACATCACGACAGAGTCTGATGCAACCTTCGAGCTGCATTTTGACCCTAAGACAGTTAAGAAAGCTAAAAAGACGGTCATCTCTCTAAAAGATGTCCCTATCAAAGCCGCTCAAACTCGCGGCCTTCGCCTAACAACTCAAAAGGTAAAAAAAGTCACTTTATCGAATGAAATGATTCTTCCTTTACACCTTGGCACTAAGAAAAAATAGATTAGGGACTCCAGTCGAGGTCCTCAAGTGGCGCCAGCATCGAATTAAGTACAAATCGCATGCGGATATCAAGAGGACTTAAGCGCTCCTTGACTGCTTTCCAATCTGTGCCGCATTCTGGAAAAGCCTTTTCATACATCTCTACATCGAAATCATTCGGTCCATAATAGGGATGGAACATAGATATTAATGCAGCACCTTTTTCAACAGACACCATCATCGCTGCCTTTTCCCATTTCGTGCATTCTGGCAAGGGTTTCCCAAGACGTTCCAACTCTTTGGGCAAGTATTTAACAAGCACTTTGACTTTCTGCGCACTTTCGTCCGGAAAAAAACTCCCCCCTCCGCTTAAGTAAATGGTGCACGGGGTTTTGCCATCCGTGACAGTAACAGCATCGGAAAAAAATCCGACTTTATATTTTTTGCCAGGATAGGGACAAAGCGGCCCCTCAGAGACGCCTTTAAAAAGAGGAAGATTGCTCACTTTCACGATCGTTTTTTTTTCTTCTTTAGCTTCTGTACATAAATCGTGATAGATGCGTTTTTCAGATATCCAATAAGCAGATCCGCAGTTAAAATAACCCCGTCCACCTTGTTTAAAAAATTCATCTTTAATAAAAGAGTTTTCAGCAAGCGAAAAGACCTTGTCTAGGTGGGAGCTCTGTCCTGCCGGAATTACAAGAAGTGTCTTTTTTGGATCATTGTCTTTTAACACATCGACAAGCTCCTCTCCTGCTGCAACCGTTACTTTCCACTCTGGTCTGTGAATTTCTTTTCTGTACCGATTTAAGCCCTTGAACATGTCTATTCTTTTTATAATATTTTCCGGGTAGGGTCCAAGAAGACGATTTTTTTCGTGGCCTTTGTAGATGATCACTTGATGAATGGGGTTGAGCATTTTCTTTATAGATAGAGTCATGAGTTTCTCCATTTTGCAATGCGTAGTGCTCCAAGAATTTTAAGCAATTCAGAGGGAAGAAAGATGAGAACACCTTTAAATAAGGCCACTTGCACGCCAAAAAAAGGGATTAACCACAGAAATCCAAGGGTGAAGATGATTGCCATCCCGCAAAATAATGCAGTAATTGATGAGCGCTTTTGACGTATATAGGCAATTGAATAAGCAGCTATGGGGAAAGCAATTAAGTATCCTCCAGATTTCCCCATGAGCCAAAAAGGATTGGCATGATCGTAGAAGACGGGTAGCCCTAGGCTAGCGCATAGAAGGTAAGAAATCGTTGAAATAAGAGCGACTTTTGGTGTTTGGATTAGAGCTAAAATATAAATTGCAAATGTTTGCAATGTGAAAGAAGTAGGAATTAAAGGAATTTTAATGGAAGCGCCTAAAATAATTAGGGCGCACCCAAATAAAACCGATCTTATGAATTTTATTTTTTCGTTTGAGTCGTCTATGTATCGGATAGAGTGTTCCATTCTTTTTCCTTTGTATGTTGAAAGATCTTGATGGTAGAACCTGTGTAGTTTTTTTCACAAGGTGAAGTCTTTGTGTTGTTACCTATAAATTAGGTGGAAATTTTTCTTCTTCTTGATTAGACTGGGGTTTTAGTGTTGTAAATTAAACTAACATTTAGGTTGATTTTATGTTATCCAGTCTTTTTGGAAGTAAAAGTGCTGAAAGAATCTTGCTTTTTCTGCTTGTTAATGAAAATTGTTACGCAAGCGAGATACAAAGAGCCTTTGATATTCCATTAACACCGCTTCAAAGTACTATGCATAAGTTTGAAAAGGCGGGGGTCCTTATTTTTGAAATGATGGGGAACAGAAAGCTTTGTCGCTTAAATCCTGATTATCTACTGCATGATGAACTCAAAGCTCTTTTGAAAACAGCGTTTGTTCATCTATCCCCTGAAGACAAGAGGGCGTTATTTTCTCGTAAAGCAGAGTGGCAGGTGTCTTCTAAAGATTCATTTAAGAGTAATAAGCGAATAGCAACGTGTCTTAATACTTTCTGGAAGCGCCTTGAAAAGGTGCGCCTTGTGTCCATCCAAACACAATCAGCTGGACAAGCCTTTGGCAATGTGCTGATCAAAAAAGGAAGAGAGGATGAGCTGCTTTTCATGGAGAAAGGGCAGTGGGTTCATACAGGGGCTCAAGATATCGATTTTAGCAAAACATTGCGTTGGACGATCGACTATTCTACGGGAATGATCGCTTTAGAGCATTTGCATTATGGTGTAGAGCGTCCTGTTTTTCTTTTCCACTTAGCGCCGACAGGTCCAAAAAGTTTGCAATCAGTTGACTCTCATTTATGTTTGAATGATTGCTATTTTGGACGGATCGAGTTCAATGAAAGAGATATTAGATTTTTATGGCGCATCCTAGGTCCTAAGAAAAACGAAGTTCTTTATCATATCTACAATTAACTTTTGCTTTTGGTATGAAGTTGATTAATTAAATTGCGTGCCATTTCAGGCTTGGAGGCATAGCCGTTTAGTCTGTAATGGGAAGCGTTTAGAGGGCCTTCCCATATTTTTTCATAGAGCTTGGGGTCACTTACTTGAATTGCTTTAAAATCGGGTAAAACACCAGCAGCTTCAGCTAACATATCAGCGAATTCTACATAGTTTCCGTGAGGAAATTGTGGACGAGGGATTTGCATTCTGATTCTTCGTTCCAGCTCCATTCCTTTTTCCATTTGGAGTTGAGTTACCGCTTCAATCTTTTTACTAAATACATAGCAAGCAAGACGTGCCTGGAGTTCCATGATAGGGAAATAAGGGCCTCTATACATGCCGACAAAAGCCATATTGGGAAGGTGAGGGTTGAATGTGCACCTGTCTAGTAATAGAGGCTGAAAGCGGTTGTTAGAATCGAATTCAAGTTTTTCAAGAATATCAGAGCCAAAAAAGGGAAGGGAGGCTTCATAGCCCGTTGCAAAGATGAGTTCATCTGCAGATGTTTCTGTGTTGTCTTCGAAAATAAGTGTACGCTCTGAAATTTTGTGAATTTTTGAGTATTTAACTTTGATTTTCGCGTCTTTTACCTGATTGATATAGGTGTCTGAAATGGTCACATATGAAGGATCTGTTGGATCAGAGGTTACAGCTAATTCTGCCACACTCTGATTTTGTTTTGTTATTCCCTGAAGCCGGAGATATGTTTTCTCATTTTTTTCCTTGAAAGAATATTTTTTTGATTCCTCTACGATAGAGCGTCTATAAAATATTAAGTCCCAAGGTTGTTGTGTTCCACGTACTGGCAGGTGTCTGGGAAGTATCCACATAGCTCTATTAGCACAATGTACTGTTTGTTCTGCTTGAGTAGATACTTCTGCAGCAATTTCAGTTCCGCTAAAAGCGTTACCTACAACAACTACTTTTTTGTTTTTAAATGTTTCAGGATCTTTATAGTCTTTACTGTGAGATATACGGCCAGCAAATGTATTTAATCCTGGAATGGTAGGAATATGAGGTTTACTAAAGATCCCGCTGCAAACAATTCCGTAATCGAATTCTTTTTGACAGATGGCTCCATTTTCATACCATTCTGTGTGCCATTTTTTGTTGAATCGAAATAATTTTCCAACGTCTGCATTGAAACGTATGTGCTTTAAAATATTATTGTGTTGGGCATAGTTTTTTAGATAATTACAAACCTCTATTTGTTTGGGAAAATTTCCAGAAGGGTTTTTCCAGGGGGCGTCTGAAAACATGCAAGAGGAATAGGAGATGTTTGTACGCATGCTGTTCCAGACGTATCCGGTATCAGACCTCCATAAACCACCTATTCTGTCGTTTTTTTCTAAAACTGTTGGCTTTAGACCACATTCAATAGCCGTCTTCGCAGCAACGATCCCAGCGGGGCCTGCGCCGACAATAAGAACTGTCATTTTATCCTTTAAGTAAAAACTCATGCAGAAGGATACAGGAACACTGCGTGAAAATCTACTTTTTTGTATAATTCCTGTTTTCTACGAGGTTTGTATGAAATATATCAAAGTTTTATTTGCATGCGCTGCGCTCGTTGTTTTACCCACATTACATGCTGGCATTTACTTAGAAAAACCGGCTAACTTTCACCCAAAAGCTGCAGTGATCGGATGCTGCTATCTCCATTATCAAGACAAAATCCTTCTTGTGCACAGACAAGATTCTACGGCAGAGGGTAATCGTTGGGGGATTCCAGGTGGCAAGCTGCGTGACGGGGAACCTATCATTGATGCCATTATACGAGAAGTTTTTGAAGAAACAGGCTTTGTATTAGATAAAGAAAAAGTGCACTACATTGGAAAAGTGTACATCAAGGTGCCGAACTTTGATTTTGAGTACCACATGGTCGATTACCGCCAAGAAATCACAAACCCGGGCGCTGTGAAGATCAATTTCAAGGAGCATAAAGGCTTCACATGGGTGACGCCAGAAGATGCCGTGAAAAAAATGGACCTGATTACAGATGAAGACATTTGCTTTGAAATTGTTTTTGGACTTAATAGGGCATAGGGGGAATTTATGATTTTTTCTGACAAAACCATTCAAGCATGCATTCGTAATGAAAAGATAAAAATATTTCCTGAGTGCAATCCTGCAGATATTCGGCCAGCTGGCATCCGTCTGCATCTTGGTCTCGAGTTATTAATTCCTACTGAAGGGCAAAGGGTAGATTTGGAAAGCTGTCAGGAGATACAATTTGACAGGATTACTATTCCAGAAGAAGGGTTCGTTATAAAGCCCGGTGAATTTGTTCTAGGCAGTACCTATGAAAAGCTCCAAGTAGCACGCGATATTGTGTGTCACATCGATGGACGCAGTACCATAGCAAGGGTTGGACTTGCAATTCACTGTACTTCTGGAATCATTGATGGAAATTTCGAGGAACCAAGAACCATTGTTTTAGAGATAAAGAACCAAGGCCCTTTTGAGATTATCATGCGTTATAAAATGGCGCTCGCTTTACTTTCTTTTAATCAGTTAACAACTGAAATCGAGCAAGGCGTACAGAAACAATATGCTGGCCAAAACGGTACTCTCGCACCAAATCTCAAGTGCCAAAAAAGGTAGTTATGATCGTACAACAGGATGATGAATACCTTGATCTCGTTAATGCAGAAGATCAAGTCATTGGCAAGAAATTGCGCTCTCAGATTTACGCGGAAGGCCTGCTTAATTTCCGTGTTATTAACGCTTTTTTAGTAAATTCTCAAGGACAGCTTTGGATTCCTAGAAGGTCGCTAGACAAAAGATTATTCCCAGGCTGTCTTGATATGAGCGTTGGTGGTCACGTAGAAAGTGGAGAAACCTATAACCAAGCATTTAAAAGAGAGCTCGCAGAAGAACTTAACATCGATGCAGATCAGATTGCATGGAAGGTCATTGGTCGTTTAAATCCTCTCGTTGATCGCACCTCTGTCTTTATGCACGTCTACGAGATGTCAAGCGACATAACCCCTCAGTACAATCCGAATGACTTTACCGAATCCTCTTGGTTGACTCCGCAGGAGTTACTCCATAGAATCGAATCTGGCGACCCTTCCAAAAGTGATCTGCCTCTTCTTATCCAAAAGTTTTACATGTAGAATTTTACGCTTATTCTACGAGTACTTGTTCTGCAGCACTTTTACGGTAGATGAGCCCAAGAATCAAACCTGCTACGAGGACTTGTACTAAACATGTCAAGAACCACGCTGCGGCAAATGTGAAGGAGACAGGTAGCTAAAAATACCAGGAAGCTTTTAGTAAACCTGCAAAAACACCAAAATACAGCCCAAAAATTAATCCGTTAGCAGCGCCACCGTTTTTGCAAATTTTTGGAAAAACAAAACTTGCCCAGGCAGACAGTGTAAGCGTGAATACGGAAAAAGTCGCTGCTAGATAGCGTTTAAGATTCATTTCACGCAACCTTGTTATTTTTAAGCATATATCGGCTGGAAAATTTTTCCAATTAAAAGTTTTGTGGTTATTCGAGTTCTTTGGCGATTTGGTGAACAAGTGAGGCGGCGTCAATGGAGCGGCAAAGGGGATAGCTCTGTCCTGCCCAAAGAGACATTAGATCAGAGCGTTTTTTTTGTGCAGCAAGATTACGGAGTTTTTGCGTGAGGAAGTGTTGAGCGGGGTAAGAAAGAATGGGGTGATTATTTAGTTTTTCCATTAAAGAATTAATGATTGCTCGAGCAGGTTTTCCTGTAAATGCTTGGGTTATAGAAGTGGGAAGATAGGGTTTTTTTAAAAGAGCTTCTTTGTATGTGGATGATGCGCCGCTTTCTGTCGTGGTAAGAAAGGCTGTTCCAAGTTGTGCTGCATGGGCGCCTAAGAGAAAAGTTGCAGCAGCCGATTTACCATTCATGATGCCACCAGCGGCGATTAATGGAGTCTTTACTTTTTCTTGAGCTAGCGTAAGAAGAGGTGCAAGACTGTAGAAAGGGTCATAAGAAGAAAAATTTCCGCGATGTCCTCCTGCTTCCTGTCCTTGACATACGATTGCATCTACCCCTGCTTCTTCAAGTTTTTGGGCTTCTTCGGGTGTCGTAGCCGTTCCATAGATGAGAGTTTCTAAGTTCTTGAAACGCTCAATGAGAGAAGAAGATGGGATGCCGAAGGTAAAGCTAAAAATGGGGACTTTTTCTTCTAGAATAACGCTCACTTGCTCTTCAAACGAAGGTGTAGAGGGTACAGCACCCTCAAAAGGAGTGTTCGACATTTCACTCCATAAAGTTGCTAAGAGTTCTTTCATGGATGAAGGGTTGTCATTAGACTTTGATTTTTCAGGAATAAATAAGTTAACGTTAAACGGTTTTTTTGTAAGCGACTTGATTTTTTTGATTGCATGGCGTAATTCATCCGGTGTCATATAACCAGCACCCAATGATCCAAGGGCTCCTGCATTGGAAACTGCAGCAACAAGCTCTGGAGTTGTAACACCTCCTGCCATGGGTGCTTGAATGATGGGAACATCTAGATTAAATAGTTTATTGCTCATGATTATCTACCATGAATTAAGAATTGGTTTTTGGCAATGTTTGGCATCACCATCTTTCTACCAATTTGCTACCAAAATCTACCAATTTGGTAGTTGGAATGGTGTAGATCATGTAAGATTGAATATGTAAGTATTTAATAATCAATGTTAAAGGCTGTTATGCTGGTTTTTGCGAAATTGGTAATTGATGCAAAATAACGGTTTTTGTTACCATTAAATTAAAAAATGGTAGCAACTTATGAAAATGCCTCGCAGACCTCCCTTAGATATTTCTAATGCACAAGGGATGCATTTTTCTTCTCCGGAGAAATTTGACTTGATGCGCAGAGAGGGAAATAAAACAGAAGATGAAGGAAAGTATCGGCATTGGGATATTTTACGTCATTTAACTCCGCCAGAGGGTTTGACCGTAGAGGAATGGTGGTATGGCATTAAGATGAGGCGTCTTCTTGGTTTTAAAGTTATTCCTTTATGGGATAGAGATAGGAAAGATCGTTTTTTCTATAATCTTCCGGATAAAGTGCTCGAGCAGTTACACCAAATCGATCTTGGAGCGGGAGGAATGATAGAAGTTCCAGAAGCTATCGTAAATCTTCAAACTCGAGATCAGTACATCGTACGTTCTCTTATTCAAGAAGCTATTACTTCAAGTCAAATTGAGGGAGCTGCAACCACTCGGGGAGTAGCTAAAGAAATGCTAAGATCAGGACGTCCTCCAAGAGACAAGAGTGAGCAGATGATTTTGAATAACTTCCATACAATGCAGAAAATTAGGATCTGGAAGGAACAGCCTCTTTCTAAGGATTTAATTTTTGAAATTCATAGGACAATTACCGAAGAAACTTTAGATAATCCGGATGCCGCAGGAAGATTGCGTAATAGGTCAGACGAACCTGTAACGGTAGTAGATAATGCTTCAGGTGATGTTTTACATGATCCGCCACATGTGGATGAATTATCGGCAAGATTGGAGGCTATGTGTGATTTTGCAAATGGAAAAACGCCTACTCAATTCGTTCATCCTGCTATTCGTGCTGTCATCCTTCATTTCTGGTTAGCTTATGACCACCCTTTTGTAGATGGAAATGGAAGGACGGCGCGTGCTTTGTTTTATTGGTTAATGCTACGCCAGGGATATTGGCTTTTTGAATTTATTTCAATATCGGAAATTATTTTAAAAGCCCCAGTTCAGTATGCAGAAGCTTTTCTTTATACAGAAACGGATCAGAATGATCTTACTTATTTTATCATTCATCAGACTGAAGTAATCCGAAAATCGATGCAATCCTTGCATGATTATATCAATCGTAAATCGCGTGAGTTAAGTGAAGTGGAATTATTGGTTAAAAAAGATGGAAATTTCAACTATAGACAAGAAGTTTTGCTAGCGCATGCTCTGAGGCATCCGGGTACAGACTATACTATAGAAGCTCATAAAAATAGTCATCGGATTGCCTACGATACGGCTCGACATGATTTACAAGATTTGCATGAAAAAGGGCTATTGAAAATGACCAAAAAGGGTAAGGCATATGTTTTTACAGCTCCAATGAATTTAGCCAACCTTATACAGCACAAAAAGTAGACATATAGGACGAATTTTTCATTCAGATAAAGTCTTTGATTTATTAAAGTTGATGGAATGCATGTAGAGTATGTTTGAGGGGCGGAAATGATGAATTTTTTATTTTACTTATGTGGGGCGGTGATGTGCTTTCAAAGTTGTTTTGGTCAAGTTAAGGCGGTGCTTTTTGACTGCGATGGAACGCTTGTAGATAGTGAGTATGCGCATTATTTGGCCTGGGAAGCGGCTCTTATGGAAGTGGGTGGGGATTTATCTCATGATGAATATTACCAGTATGTAGGCAACTCGATTCAGAAAAATGCTCAACTTCTTGCTGAAAGGATCGGAAAAGACTGCAAAGAACAGATTATTGAAATGAAAGAAAAGTTTTATCGTGAGCGTTGTCAAGAAGGATTGCCCGTTTTTGAAGAGACTGTCAATTTTCTTAAAGTTTTAGCTTCAGAAAAAGAAAGGCTGGGTATTAAAATTGGGGTGTGTTCCGGTGCAAAAAAAGAAGAGTTGTTATTTCATCTTAAAAAGTTAGGTATCGAAGATCTTTTAGATATTATTCTTTCAGGCCACGAGGATTTGAAAGGATATTCTGACGAGGAAGGGGTCAACAAGCCTAAGCCTTATATTTATTTGGAGGCTGCAAAACAATTAAGTATCTCCCCTAATGAGTGCGTTGTGATTGAAGATAGCGCGCCCGGCGTTATTGCAGCAGTTACGGCTGGATGTTTTACGGTTGCGATTCCCAATAAATATACGTGTCATCAAGATCTATCACGTGCTCATCTGCGCATAGAATCGTTAAACATAGATAGCGCATCTTTTTTAACAATGATTAATGAGGCTTGTGCAATGGAAAATTTTCAGTTTGCAGATTGTAATGATCCTATTCTTGATTCTTCCTCTCGAGCATTGACCATCGAGGAGATTCTTGATCCCAGCATGCAGCGGTTTTTTGATGCATTTTTTAAATTTGCAAGAGGTGAGCAATCCGATAAGCAAAGTGCTGTTCTTGTGGGGCTCGCAGCACCTCAAATAGGTAAAGCGCTACGCGTTATTTTAGTTGATGTGCAAGCGGATGGAAAGGGGGGTGTCGCTGAGCTTCGTCTTTATATTAATCCAGAAATTATGGAAATTTCAGAGGAGAAAGAGACGTGGTATGAAGCGTGCTTTTCAACAGGAGTTGTAAGGGGAATTGTGCACAGGCCCAGTCGTGTTACGATCAAAGCTCTTGATAGAAATGGTCATGAGATCCAGGAGTCTCATCAAGGGTATGTCGCCCGCATTTTTCAACATGAAATCGATCATCTAAATGGAATTCGCTTTCCTGATCGAGTTGATGCCGGTGAGATGCTCCATGTGGTAAAAAGTGAAGATTTCTATCGTTACCGCAATCTGGGGGAATGGCGCAATTGGAAAAACATTATCCCTCAGAAAGATTGGAAAAAACATGTTCAAGACTAAAGGATTCTTTTTCATGATGATCTCCACAGCAGTATCCCTTTTTGCAGAAAATACGAGTCCCAAAGTGATTGTTATAGGCGCTGGCCTTGCGGGCTTAACCACAGCATATCGTCTACATCAACAAGGAGTAGATGTTGCTGTCTATGAAGCGCGCGCCCGAGTTGGGGGACGGGTTTTTACAGTAGAAGTTGGTGGGCATATTGTAGAACTAGGGGGATATAACATCACAGATGGGGGAGATGCTGAGAATATCCGTCGGTTAGCTCAAGAATTAGGTCTTAAGTTTGCTTCAAGCAGAGTTGAGCTTGGTCATTTATATTTTTCTGGAGAGCTATTCATCTCCACAGATCAGCTGTTATATGATCGGCATTTTGATCCAGAGGACCTTAAAAAGCGCCTGAACGAACTTGCAGAGAAGTCTCAGAATATGCAGGAAGTTCTTCAAGGATTTTTTGAAGAAGAGGATCCTCTTTACAAAGCTTTAGCAATAAAACTTGCAGCTTATGAGGGAGGGTCTATAGAAAGTTTATCACCCCTCTATATAGAAACATTGTATCACATGCTTTTTGGCGGATTGTGTGCAGTGCATCAAGCAGGAGAGGAAGAAGAGAGTTATGTCGATCTTGTAAGTATTCAAGGTGGAAATGCTTTGCTATCAGAGAAGATGGCAGAGGCACTTGAAGGGAGAATTTATCTCAATAAGCCTCTTTCAAGAGTTACAACAAATGTAAACGGTAGATTTGTTCTTACATTTCAAGAGCATCAACAAGTAGAAGCAGACATCCTTGTCCTCGCAATTCCTTGTTCTGTTTATGAGGGAATCATTTTTGAAGAAAATATAATTCCTCTAGATAAGCTTGAAGCTATAAAGAATGTGCGCTATGGAACAAATGCAAAAATTCTAATTCCTTTTCCACAAGCTCCAGCAAAGAGAATCGCGCTTTTTAATGACCATATGTTCAGTTTTTTCGATGCAGAATGCTCTTGCTTGAATTTGTATTACACGGGAGATTCGAGTCGTTTTTCTAAAGAAACTATTGGGAATACATACTTTCAGAGTAGATCCATGTTGGAAAAGGGTTTTGCAGATAGATGCCCTCCCTTTATTTCTCCTGTATGCGCACGTGATGAGGCTTTTGTCTCTTACGAAGGTCCTGTAGGTCACAGTTGGCCGAGTGATCCTTATGCTAAAGGTTCATATTCTTATATAGCTGCCGGTCAAGAGTCTTTGTTAACGAGATTTGAGCAAAACGATCAAGAGGCATTTAAAGCACTTTTTGCCCCGATCAATCAAAAGCTTTATTTTGCTGGCGAGCATGCATCCATTTTGATGCATGCCCCGGGCACCATGGAAGCCGCCTGCGAATCAGGGGAGCGCATCGCAAGAAGTATTCTCAAAGCTTGTTTCTCTGAAAAATAAGTAAAAGGGAAGGTGGTGTGCATAAGCTTTTTTGCACTCTTCCAGGTCCTTTAGATCTTTGACTTCTGAGAAGGTGGGGCTGCCGAGGTTGTCGACTTCGTAAGTTTTTAGGGGATTAAATTGTGTGCTTTGGATGGCTTCCTTGTGCCAGTGCTGAGTGAGTTCGCCTCTTTTGCTTTCATTCCACTCTTGATGACCATTAAAATTCTCCCCTAGATTCTTCCAGATAAGAGATTCTTCTTTAAAGGGGATTCCGACGTAATCGCAAAACATTTTTACTGTAGATTCTGGCGCTGAAGCCAATTCTTCAGAGAAGAGGATCAGTGGTTTTTTTGTAGAGTACTTCTGAATTGTTTGAAAAATTTCATAAGTGGATTCATAGCCGACGGCCTCATGAAAATCTTCAACAATAGAGCCGATTTTATTGTAGAGGGAGATGATGGTGTGATGGGGATTGCGCAGCAGAAATACAAAGTAGACATTGGGTTTTGTCATTAAGTCTTCATCGATAAGATTTTTAAATGAAAAACTCATTTCTTTAACAAAGACATGAGAATCTGCTTTGAAAATGGCTTCTTTAATTTCATCAAATGATTGAAAGACTCCTTTTCTAAACCAATCGTGAGAGAAGGAAAGATTGTTGATTTTATGATAGACGGGGATTGTGGGTTCATGAAAGATTTTAAAATCGCCGCGCGCTTCAATCATGCGTAAAAAGCCGACGGAGAGAGATCTTGGTGGAGAGATGAGGTAGACAACTTTATGGGATTCTTCACTGTAGACAAAAAGGCTAAAAAAAAGACTGAAGATGAGTGTAAATGTTTTCATAGAGCGGTTTCGTTAGAGTTTAAATGTGAAAGAAAAAGGTTTATTTTTTCATACATCATGCGGCTGTCTGTGCATTGGTTGACGAGGATAGCAAAGGCAATATTTCCTGTGTATCCCACGTACCCTTTGATGAAAGACATGCTGCCAGATTTGGCTCTCATTGCGCCTTCTAAATGTGGTAAAGACTCGAGAAAGATGGGGAAAAAATCTGATTTTTTTACTTGTTGCAGGATCTCTACGAGTTGTTTTGTCGTTACCAGATTTTTTCTAGAAAGACCTGAGCCATCAGCCATGTAAAATCCGTCAAGATCGATGTTTTGAGAATTCCAAAAATTTGTAATAGTTTTTATGCCTGAAGCTGTAGAGCCTTTGTTATGTGTCACTTCTCCCATTTGTTTTAATAGGTGCTCTGCATAGAGGTTGATGCTCTTTTGATTGGTTAAGTGGACAATTTCGCCGACTGTAGGGGAATATATTGTATGGAAGGGGATCCTTTTACTTTGTGGCGCTATCTCATGGTGCTCGAGGATTATGCCTTTGTTTTCTAGATTCTCTGAGAGTAAATAAGCTGCGTATGCGGCAGGATCGGGGATTGCTCCTTTGATTGAAAAGCTATCGATAGCTGCGGGGATTGTTCCGCGGATAAATTGTGTAGAAGAGAATTCGCTGCCATAAATACATGCGCGGTCTCCTGATCTTTGAGGCCCTGTTGTTACCTCGTTCTGAAAGATAAGAGTTGTAAGGGGGAGATCTGTACATAGAATATTTGCAGGATCGCCTACATTCTCACCTGGCTTAAAAAAGAGGGAATAGCAGTTTTCATGGAAGGATAAAGCAGACGCTCCGGCTCCATAATAGTTTCCGAGGTCTTCCCAAGACCAGCTTGGAGCTGCAAGTGCTTTTTCCCATTTCGTTGCATCGCCAATCACTTGTCCCTCGATTTTTTGGATGCCGAGATTGTGGATCGCTTCTGACCATGTTTCTATGAGAGCATTCCATGAAAGGGAGGATGCAATCCGATCGGAACCAAGGCAGGGGTCGCCGCCGCCTTTAATGTATATATTGCCATGAAGCGATCCTTCATCATCAATAAATCCATCATATTCTAGAGAGGTTTCAAAGCGATGGTCTTCTCCTAGAAGATAAAGGGCTGCAGCTGTTGTAACAACTTTCATGCAAGAAGCGGGTGTTAGGCTCAAATGACTGTTTTTGTCGATGAGCACCTTGCCCGTGTCCGTCTGAACGGCGTAAATACTGATCATCGCGTGATCTAGAATGTAGGGATCCTCGCTAAATAGATGAGCCGTTGCAAGGAGCGCGATCACAGTTTTTTGAAAAATCGCTTTCATAGACATTTATAGTCGTGCTGATAATAAGATTCTTTGTTCTTCAAGTCTTAGAAAAGCATCATTGGCAAGTCGTCGAATTGTAGTAAAATCCTGAATTCGTGATATAATATCGTAAAAAGCAAAAGTTTCTTGAGAAGTTGAGATGTGAGGAGCTATATGGTAAATAAAATTAACGGCTCCCATGCGAAGATGATCCTCAGGTCCAAAAGAAGCGGACATGCGAGGGTGTACCCAAGCATTCAGAAGATCTTGTAATTTTCTTCTGTCAGCAAGCATTAATCTGGGATAAATATCAGCTATTTTACAATAGTCTGGATGCGGATCTTCTAATGTGTTGGAGTCGTTATAAAACGCGTTCAATATTTTTATGAGTTCAGCATTCTCAAAGCAATAATCAGAAGGGTCATCTGAGCAATGCGATGACATTCCTGGGGTTTGCGGTTGTCTAATGTAATTGCGTGGGATACCTTCAAGCATTGTCGTCTCCTCTCGTTTAAGAATCAGTATACTTTAGAGAAGTTAACATTTTCGGTAAAGGGGAGCTTTCAGAGCTTAGTTAGCTTTGTAGACGGGTTTTGTTGGCCAGGGAAATCCGCTGGGAAGAGCTTGTGCTTGATCGATTTTTTCTTTAAGATCGAGATGTAGTTGCAGGGCTTTTTTGTTGATTTTTGAAGATATGTTGTTGTGTAGGAGATTGTGCAGCTCTTCGGGATCGTCTTTTAAGTTATACATTTCATATTCAAAGTTAGAACCGTTTTCAGAGTAATAGACAGCGTATCTAAAGTCTCCTTGTACAATAGCCCGGATGTGACCTCCGGCAACATTTTCAGATAAAAAGAAGTTATCGTCATAGGTAAAGAGAATGGAGTCTTGAACGGATTCTTTGCTGTTTTTTAGAATGGGAACAATACTGACTCCTTTGCCATACTGAGCAAAATTTGGAACACCTGCAAGCTCTGCAAGGGTTGGAAGTAGATCTAGATGAGAGTAGAGGGCATCGGTTGACTGCGCTTTTGGGAATAGTCGTGGATTTGAAACAATCAAAGGGATATGGATCATCTCTTCATAGATGGTATACGACTTTTCTCTCATCCCATGAGACAGTCCAAGCTCGCCATGATCTGCTGTTCTGATGATGATGGTGTCTTCTGTTAAACCGGCTTGATCAAGAGCGTCTAAAATGGTTTCAATATGAATATCTACTTGTTTATGTAAGTAGGCGTAAAAGTTCACATATTCTCTTTTAGATAATTCGTTTTCAAACGGCGCTATTTTATTGTAAGCCTCTCGTGCTTTGAGCTGCACGGAGGGCTTGGTGCTCAGGTCGTCTTCATAGTTGGTCGGAAGATCAATGCCCATATCAACAAAATCTTCTTTTTTATACCCCGCTTTTTCCCAAGCTGTAGGGTAGACCCAAACATCGTGGGGATTAACGAGCGAAATAAAAAGACAGAAAGGCTTGCGACTGTTAGTATCTTGGGCGCCTATTTTTTTTAAATACTCAAGTGCACCTTCTCCCCATCCTGGAGTTTCTTTTTCTGTAGTTTTGGAAGATCCATGCAAATAGCGAAAATCATTGTTTGCATAGCCTCCGCCGAGTGTAGAAAGGCCGTTGAACGTTTCTCCAGAGTCGCTGACTTCTAATTCTAAAATGGCATTTCCTGCATCTGGAGGATTCCATTTATAGAGATCGTATCTTTTTTGTATGTTGGCAATGTCCTTTTCCGACCAATTAAACCCTCCATCAAGAGGAGGCGTTAGGTGCCACTTGCCTTTCCAGACAACTTCATAGTCAGTATGTTCTTTGAGAAGCGCTCCAATGTCCATGAGTTCATCAGCTGAGGGAAGTCCAGTTGTAGAAGGGGTAATGGGAACTCTATTGATTGGATAATGCTCGCTTGTGACTAATACGGCTCGACTTGGCGTGCACTCAGAAGCTGCTGTATACGCTTTATGAAACGTCATGCCATGTTTTTTTAAACGCTCACTTGAAACAAGATGTTTTTCTGCCCACTCTTCTGGCCAGTGCATCGGGTAGCGCTCCTGGTCAGTTAAGATCACGATGATATTAGGCTTCTTTTTGCTTTCAGTTTTAGAGGTGCTTGTTGAACAGCCTGTTAGCAGAGACAAGACAAGTAAACTTATGTGAAAACGGATAATAAAAGTCATGAGACCCTTATTATCTTTTCAGAATTATTTTAGCAAGGGGTAGAAGATCACAGTCTTTTTTTGTAGCCTGTGATCTTTTTATCCTTCGACGCATGAAAACCCAGTCGTTTAGGACTGGGATGAAATGCGCTTCTTGTTTTTAATCTTCCATTCCTGCTATATTAGTCTCACTTTCGTGCAGGCTGAGACTCGCTCTCTAAAAGCACTATGTTTTCGGCTCTCGGTATAGATAGCCTGGGTACCCAGTCCCTAAAGGCCCTCGTCATATAATGTGTATGACTAAGAGCAGAAGGCCCCTTCACCGGGAGAAGCCCTCTGCTTTAGCTGAGGGAGTATTCACTTAAGATTGGTAAAAATGAGAGAGCACAAGAACACCATCGGCATTATTGACATCTTGGATGATGATTTGATCGATGTTAAGGCCTTTCATCGTTCCTAAAACGAGAAGGGCATTAGATACGGTAACATTGGCAAATTCTCCTCCTTTAAGCTTGTCATCGCCAAGGTCAAGGAGGGAATCAATCGCTTGTTTTAAGAGATCTTGAGTTACAACTGTTTGATCATTGACAAGAGATTTAATGCCATATCCAAAAAGGCTGCCTACTGCAAAAATGGTGCTTTCTGGGTTTTGTACTTTTGTTTGGATTGAAGAGTCGATACGTTTACCTATTACTTGTGCGTAATCGATTGCTTGTTGTGCAACGTGACCTGCTATTGGATTTGGTGTTGTATGTTTCTTAGCATTGAGGCCTTGAAGGTTTTCAATGATATGATCGCGAAACGAGATTGAAGCAATTTCGCCCTTACAAACATAATAACCATCATTTTCATCTTTTATTGTTAATTGCTGGCTACCGCCTCCGATATCCCAAACAACAGCGTCTGTCGCATTAGTTTCTGTATTTGCCATGGCAGCATTGAACGCTAAAATGCCTTCTTGTTCCTGATCGATAATATGCACATCAACGCCTGTTTTTTCTGTGATGTGCTTTGCATAACTTTGAGCATTTTTTGCTTCACGAAAAGCTGCAGTTGCAACAGCCACCACCTTGTTCACTTGGTGCTTTTCTGCGATCTCTTTTAGCTGTTGGATCGCTCTAATTCCTTCTTGCATGATGACTTCATCAAAAGTGCCATCAGGAGATCTGCTTAGTTGTGTTTGAAAAGCAACTGCGATTTGATCCTCAAAAATGACAGAGGCGATTTTTTGTGTCTTAACATCGACTTCTGCAATTTTCATTTTGGTAGCGCCAGATCCGATATCGATAGCAGCTCTTAATTCGGTAGGATGATGGTTCGAGCAAGAGTTGTAAAACCAGAAATAAAAACATGTGCATGTTACAACACAAAACACAGCTAAATACTTTTTGTACATTATACTAATCCTTAGTTTTAAATTAATTAATTTAAGTTAATTCAAAAATTGTAACAAAAATAGAATGAAAAGTAAATGATAGACTTTTTTAAAAATCAAAGCTAAGTATTAGGAGAAAATTGTAACGCTTTGCTACTATCAGCTTTAAAATTAGTTTTTTGAGGCGATCATGACGATTCTTAAAGGAAAAACTGTAGTGATTACAGGTGCTAGCCGAGGCATTGGGCAGGCAATCGCCCTGCGTTACGCGGGGCTCCAAGCAAATATTGTTATTTTGACTAAAGATATGCCGCAGCAGCTCGAAGATATAACCCTCCAGATTCAAGAAGCCGGAGGATCCTCGCTTGTTCTTGATGTTGATGTGTGTGATCAGGGTGCAATTAGCCAAGCGGTAGCTTTAAGTGTTGAACGCTTTGGCGGTATCGATGTTCTCGTTAATAATACAAGCGCCACGTGCTTTACAGATGCACTACATACAACGCCAGGGCAATTTGATCTGGTTATCTGCACAAGCGCGCGTGCTGCATTTTTTTTAGCACAAGCCTGCGTCCCATACCTTAAAAATGCAGAAAATCCTCATATCATTAACATTTCTCCTCCGCTTGATATGGATTCGCATTGGTTTGAAAATCATTTGGCGTTTTCTTTAGGAAAATATGCTATGAGTATGTGCACGCTCGGTATGGCGCGTGCATTTCAAAATCTTGGCATCGCAGTGAATTCCCTTTGGCCAAGATCGACGATTGCAACACAAACAATCAAGGACCATTTTTCCTCTGAAGTATTTGCCGGCAGCAGATGGCCCTCGATCATGGCAGATGCTGCCTTCGCACTCATCTTGCGGAAATCTCACGAATGTACAGGTCAATTCTTTACCGACGAAGCATTACTTAGAGAGACAGGCATTGTTGATTTTTCTCACTATGCGGTAGATCCAAGTGTTCCTCTCATGCAGGCCCTCTTTATCCCCAAAGAAGACATCATGACCCCCGTATCGCAAGATCTGTTTTTGTTAAATCAACCTAAAGGATAGCCATGTTTTTTTGTTATTTTTTAACGATAGTTTGTTGTGTATTTACCGGAGTTTCTCAAGCTTAAGAGGATCCTATCACCAACTTGTCAAAAAGAGATAAGAGTGGAAGTTTTCAAAGAAACCGCAGCAGCTCCTTATACTGAGCAGATGTTTCAGATCAGCAAAGAAGTTTACAGGGAGTATCTCTATCCTCAGTTCGGCTTTACCGCACCCTGGGTCAACGTTGATGGAATAGAAACGCTGCCACACTGGCTCGTTTTCTGGATCAAATCGATATAATAGCGCATGTATCAAGCATCTAAGACGCAAATATCTAAAATTTAGAGGGTTGTATTTTTTTAAGTAATATGTCGGATTTTTTTCATTTTTTCAACATATCAGCTTGATATGCCGACGCGGTCGGTGTATGATAGAGATATGTCGATATTATAAGAAATTTTCAACATATGACTATAATGAATCCTGAAAAGCCCTTCAATGAGCTTCCTTTTCTTCCTCCAGGCATGGACCTTGAGACGCCGCGTATTCTCAAGGCTTGTATTGAAGCGAACAAAGAACTTGCTCAGCTGAAAATAGCGGAGAAGCTTATCCCCAATCAGACGGTATTAATCAATAGCATTCCTCTTTTGGAATCACAGGCAAGTTCTGCAATTGAAAATATTGTAACGACAACAGATGAACTCTTTGAGCATGCGCAGGGCGATTCATCTTCAATGAATTCAGCAACTAAAGAAACGCTTCAATATCGGCAAGCTCTTTCTCAAGGTTATCAATCGCTAAAGAAGCGTCCTTTGAGTATTGCAACGGTTTGCGATATTTGCACGGCCATTCGTCAAGTCCATACTGAAGTGAGAAAGCTGCCTGGTACGGCGTTGTTGAATGAACTATCACATAAAAAAATCTATACTTCCCCGGAAGGAGAAGAACGATTACGGCAGCTTCTAACGAATTGGCAGGACTACCTTCATCAAAAAGACGGTGTTGATCCGCTTATTAAACTTGCTGTTCAACATTATCAATTTGAGGCTATACATCCTTTTCCTGATGGAAATGGTCGGACAGGAAGAATTATTAATTTATTGTATCTGATCGAACAAGGTCTTCTAAATACACCTATTCTTTATTTAAGTGGTTATATCATCGAACACAAAGTGCAGTATTATGAGAAATTGCTGAGAGTGTCTTCAGAGGGAGCGTGGGTGGATTGGGTTCTTTATTTTTTAGCAGCTGTTCGTGAAACGTCAAAGTGGACGACATCGAAAATTTTTGCAATTCAAGCCTTAATGGAAGAATCTCGGATTTTGATCAAAGCTAGAGCTTCTTCTATTTACAGCAAAGAGCTTGTTGAATTGCTTTTTACTCAACCATATGTGCGCATTCATAATCTGGTGGAAACAGGTTTTATAGGACGAGATACGGCTTCTAAATATCTCAAAATTCTTTGCGATATTGGATTTTTAGAAGAGGTTAAAAGAGGAAGAGAAAAATTTTTTATTAACCATCAGTTTCTTAGTTTACTCAAACGAAAATGAGATGGATATTATACGTTAGATTTTCTAGCGTTTTGTTGTTACTTATAAAGAGGTTTTTATGAAATTTCGTTATTTTTTTCTTTTTTTGATTTTTTCTGCTAATTGCGTGCTTCATGCAATAGAACATGTTCAACTCGACCCGTCAAAAAAACTATCTGTAGAAGAGCGCGTAAGCATGTTAGAAATGCAAAAATTTCAAAGGGAATATGACGAAGAATTTTGGTTTAACCGTGACTTTGAAAAATTTAGACACGTGTTCCTTCATCTCGTTGATAGCGTGGGGAAAATTGCAAAATATTGTGAGACCAAAGAGCACGGAAAAGAGCCTGATCCTACCCAGTTAATCGATGAGGTGTTACCCGATTTATTGATGCACACTTTGCAGTTTGCCAACGCTTTTGACATTGATTTAGGAGAAAAATACGAAGAGCGGATCAATGCAAATATTAAGAGAGGATCAGTTCCCTTCAAATAAGGATATCCATGAGATTACAAGGTAAAAAAGTAATTGTAACGGGGGCTAACCGCAGCATTGGAAAAGCAATAGCCCTACTGTTTGCTAAAGAGGGTGCTGAGTTAATCATCAGCTACCGCTCTGGTGAATACTCCCTCAGCTAAAGCAGAGGGCTTCTCCCGGTGAAGGGGCCTTCTGCTCTTAGTCATACACATTATATGACGAGGGCCTTTAGGGACTGGGTACCCAGGCTATCTATACCGAGAGCCGAAAACATAGTGCTTTTAGAGAGCGAGTCTCAGCCTGCACGAAAGTGAGACTAATATAGCAGGAATGGAAGATTAAAAACAAGAAGCGCATTTCATCCCAGTCCTAAACGACTGGGTTTTCATGCGTCGAAGGATAAAAAAACCAGAAGATTTTCCGAGTCTTTTCGTTTGAAGTTAGAAAGATGCGTTTAGGATTTTTGGTGTGCAAAAAATGCACGTTCTCGTTAGGATGAGCGCAAAATCTTCATTTTAGAAAGGTTAGATTATGGAAAAAGGAGAGCTAGTACTTTATACCACTGAGGACGGAAAGGCCTCTTTTCAGCTGCGCGCAAAAGAAGGAACTGTCTGGCTAACGCAGTTAGAAATGACAGAACTCTTTCAAACAAGTAAGCAGAATATTAGCCTGCACATCAAAAACATATTAGCAGAGGGAGAGCAAAATCTATCAGTAGTCAAGGAACACTTGACAACTGCCGCTGATGGGAAAAAATATAAAACCAAGTTTTATAATCTCAACATGATTTTGGCTGTGGGCTATAGGGTTTCTTCTCATCGAGGGACACAGTTTCGTCAATGGGCAACGATTCACCTGCAAGAATATTTAGTTAAAGGCTTTCTGATGGATGATGTACGCTTAAAAGAAGGGCATGGCTCAGATTATTTTGATGAGCTGCTCGAGAGAATTCGCGATATTCGTTCATCGGAAAAGCGTTTCTATCAGAAAGTTCGAGATATTTACGCAACGGCTGTTGACTATGATTCTAAGAGCTATCAAGCGCAACTTTTTTTTAAGAAGGTGCAGAATAAAATGCTATGGGCGGCAACCCATCAGACAGCAGCCGAGCTCATTTCTGAAAGAGCTGACTCAGTACAACCCAATATGGGTTTGAAAAGCTGGCAGGGAAATCGCGTGCGGAGACAAGATGTAACCATCGCAAAAAACTACCTCAACCAGTCCGAGATTGATGAACTCAATAGGGTTGTTGTGATGTACCTAGATTATGCTGAAGATCAAGCAGGACGTCGCAAGACGATGACTATGCAGGAATGGGAGGGGAAGCTTGATGCTTTTCTCGCCTTCAATGAGCGAGACATTCTTACGCATGCAGGTAAGGTTTCAGCGTGCGTTGCTGAGCAGCTTGCTCTCAATCACTATAAGGCTTTCGATGCTCAGCGACATGAAGTAGAGCGGCTGGTAGCTGATGCTGAGGACCTATCCCTTCTGGAACAACTCCGAATCACAGCTGTCAACTTGCCATTCCCAACTTCTAGAGAATAGAGATTTATGCCTGGTATATTTAAACTTATCGTTATGGCCAATCTAAAATCTTATTTTTATGGAGTTATTAGCATGTTTCCATTTTTTTTGTGTAGTGGTAATGAAGAGGTGGCATTTTCTTCATTGGAGGAGATATACACGCCTAAATATTGTCTGCAGCTTGAGGCTGCTTACGGAGAGGGGATGATGTCGGAGGGAGGTGCTGAAGGGATTGAATATTTGTTTGATGGAATTGCTCTAGATGGAAAGGTAGCTCTTGATATCGGTTCGGGGTTGGGTGGGGCTGCTTTTCATCTTGCTGACAAGCATGCCATGCAGGTAGTAGGGCTTGAGGTTAATTCTTGGATGGTAGCGGAGTCGAAGACGCGTATGCCGATTCATCTTAAAAGTAGGGTCGATTTTTTACAGAGTTCTAGCAATAGTAGTTGGCCTATTCTTGGAGAGTCCTTCGACATGATCTATAGCAAAGGCGTGTTCACTCATATTGAAACGAAAAATGGAATGTTACAAGAATGCCATCGTCTTCTTAAAAATGAAGGGTTGCTTGTGATTAGCGATTGTCTGAGTTCGCAAGAGAAGAGATGGGGGAAGAATATTGCACGTTTGGTCGAACTGGAGAAGTTGCCTATCTTTGCGGAAAGTGAAAGCGGATATATTGAGCTTTTGAAGAAAAATGGATTTAATCTTCTTTCTGTGCGCAATGATACTCTTGTTATACTCAGACACAATCAAGAGATTATCAAAAAATTGAAGGATCCATTGCAACATCAGAATCTCTTAAATTATTTTGACGAAGTGGAATTAGAGGCGGCTATAGAAGGTTACGAGTCTACTGATGTACAGCCTGGATGGGTAGACACAGATATGGCAAAGGGGGAGGATGTTTTTTGGATGGCCTCTTCAGAAAAAGCTGCTGAACAAATCTACTCTGCAATTAAAAGCAAGCGAGCACATGCTTACATCACGCGCAGATGGCGTTTATATGCCTGGCTTTTAAAATTAGCCCCAAGATGGATCTATCATCGGTTTTTTTAATCTATGAAGTACTGAAAGGTTCATATGGTCATAATTAAGGCGACAATTTTTTTTGAAAAGCGGTTTTGGGTCGGCACCTTTGAGCGCACAGATAAAGAAGGATATGCTGTTGCACGGCATATTTTTGGCTCCGAGCCATCTGATCCAGAGGTCTATGAATTTGTCCTTAATCATTACCACGAGCTAAAATTTGGAGAGCTAAAGGAAGTTAGCATTCAAATTCAGCGGATGAATCCCAAAAGAGTGCAGCGAGAGATTCGCCGTGAAATGGAAAAAATGAAAGAGACAACGAAGCCCTCAACGCTTGCTCAAGATTACATGAGAGAAGAAATTGAGAGGAAAAAGAAAGAGAAAAAAAGCACCAGCAGCGCTGCAAAACAAGCGCGCAAAGAAGAGCAATTCTCTATCAAGCAAGAGAAGAAAAAAGAAAAGCATCGTGGACACTAAGGGTCATTTTCAAAATAATAGATCTGCTTGTAGCCTAATAGAACCGTCTTGATTTTCCATGCTTGATCGCTTATTATTTACGTTCATTTTTAGATAGGCTGTTGTATGTCTCAAACGAAAATTTGTCTTGCTAGTGATAATTGGACTCCTGCTCATCCCTTAATTGTCAAAGCCGTAGTTGATGCTAATGAAGGTTATACAGCTTCCTATGGTTCTGACCCATGGACTGAAGAGGCTCAGAGACTTATTCAGGAAGTTTTTAAAAGTAAGTGTAAAGTTTTCATGGTTCCAACGGGAACAGGGGCGAATGTTTTTGCTCTCAGACTTTCCTGTCGTGCTTATGAGTCTATTATTTGCACAGATATTGCCCATATCAATTATCAAGAATCTGGGGCTATTGAGGCTATTGTTGGATGTAAGCTCTTAAGTGTTCCGCATCGAGGAGGGAAAATGACTCCTGATGACGTGTTAAAGAAGTTAAAAAATGAAAGAGCTTTTGGAAAACATTCTACGTCTCCTCGAGTCTTATCGATCACTCAGCCAACTGAAGTAGGAACGGTTTATAGTCTTGAAGAGTTAAAATCCTTGTCGAAATTATGTAAGGAAGAAGGTTTGCTTCTTCATGTAGATGGAAGCCGCTTATATAACGCAGCAGTTAGTCTAAATGTTAATTTGTATGAAATGGTCAATGCTTCCTTTGTAGATATTCTTTCATTAGGAGGAACTAAAAATGGATTAATTGGTGCTGAATCTCTTCTTATCTTGAATCCTAATTTACAAGAGGGAAGCGACCATTTACAGAAGCAAACATTGCAATTGCTTTCAAAGATGCGCTATCTTTCCGCACAATATATTCCTTTTTTCAAAAATGATTTGTGGCGTACTCTTGCTGCCCAAGCAAATCAAAAAGCAGAGGAAATTGAGTCTATAATTAAAACAATTCCCCATCTTTCTTTGAGTTATCCAGTTGAGACAAATCAGATCTTTTTTACTGCACCCGCTTCCTGGATTCCGTTAATCCAAGAGAAAATCTTTTGCCACACCTGGGATAAGGAAAAAAATGAGATTCGATTCATAGCTTCTTGGAACACCTCTGAGCAAGATGTAAAAGACATAAAAGTAGTGCTTACTGAAGTATCTAAAAATTCAATCTGAAGGATTTTATGACGATCCCACTTTATTTGAATGACGCTTATCTTAAAGAGATGGATGCAGTGATTACCGAATTTTCCAAAGAAAATGATCAACAACAGCGTTGGATGATCGTTCTGGACAAGACCATTTTTTATCCGAGGGGTGGCGGGCAATCAACTGATCAAGGAATACTTTTTACAGACAACTGGAAGGGTAAAGTTTGTCAGGTTTTATTAAAAAATGACAAAACTATTCACTATGTTGAAGCAGATGAGCCTCCGCCTGTTGGCGCTCCGTTGAAGAGCACTCTCGATTGGAATCGACGCTATCTCAATATGCGCCTTCATTCTGCGGGTCATGTTGTAGATTTTGCTTTATATCTTTTAGGCTATTCTCCAAGGCCTCTTATGCCATTCAAAGGTGATCATGATAAAAAACCCGTTATTTACTATCAAGGAACTGTAGAAGAAGATTTCCGCGAAGCTCTTGAGAAAAAAGCTAATGATTTGGTTGCAGAGAACTTGTCTTTTTCATTCCGTTTTGCGGATCATGATGAACTTGAACGTGAGGCAATCTATCTCCAACCAGGATTACCAAAAAACAAGCCCTTAAGACTTTTAACTTTACAAGGAGTGGGTAGTGTTGCAGATGGAGGAACTCAAGTGCATACCACCTCAGAAGTGGGTCACATTTCTATCTTACCCATAGAGAAGAAAGAAGGTTTGACTCTTGTTCATTACCGGATTAAAACATGTTAAAAAAATTTATTGGTTATGCATTGTTTGGTTTTTTTATAGTGAGTAATGTCATAGCGCATGCTTTTGATGGAGATCAGACACGGGAAAGTAGTTTAGAGAGCGTTGGTAGGAATTATCAAGATTTTTTAAATTTTGCGGGCAACGATGCGCTTGATTGCGCGTCAATTGAAGCAGAAACATTTTCGTTATTTGCATCGAATTTTAGAAAGGTTGTTAATAATCAAATAGCTTGCGAAGGAAGAGATAAAATAGGGTCTTATCTCTGGGAATTTCGAGAAAATTTAGGTAGGTGGAAAATTAAGCCGGATGTCTATCCTTTAATCACGTCAGCTGATGGCTTTTCTTATGTCACAGTTATATATACTGTTGGAACGATTGATAAAGCAGAAGCGATGAGCCTTGTTGTCATAGCAATCCTCAAAGTAGATATAGATAAAAAAATCGTTGAAGTGTTTGAAGTAGATCATTCCATACTTCATTGAAGGTCTAGACATCTTCATTTTTAGAAGATATACTTTACGCAAAAATACAAAGGCGTCCTATGGCAGTCAATAATAATTTGATTTCAAGCAATGAAAACAGCAATTTTATAGAAAGCTCTTGGCAAAATGCTAAGCCTGTTAATGTAGAGCGAAAGTTACTTGCTTTGGGAAGTCATCGGGAACAATCTTCTTTGATAAAAGCCGATATTATGAAATCTGTAAAAGACGCATTAGTGATATTTACAGAAGATGAGATTGTGGATGCAGAAGATATACCGTCTAAATGGATTCCTCTTGTACAACATAGATTTACAGAAACAGCCTTTGCTTTTCTTGATAAGGAACAAACCCAGGCTCTTGATACTGCAAAAATTGATGGAGCAAAATTTTGGTATAAAGATCTGAAGGTAGAATATCTTCTTCCGAAGCAAATACCGGGATTGCAGCGTTTTTTTGATACTGACGATTTAAAACCATTGAGTAAACCTCAATTCCAAGCCTTAGATATGAAGCAGCTTTTAGAGAGAGATCCAAAATCTGCTGATCTATCTAAATGGAGTTTAACAGATCAAATTTGCGAATCTACAAGCTTATTGAATAATTGTATTCCGGAACAATTTAAGATCATACAACACAAAGTTGACCCAATCCTATGGCCTGATTTAGATCCTCCTTTAATTGAAGTACTTGATATGAGTAAAACAGATAAGGAGATACCTTCGGAGATTATTACAAAACGGTTTATTCAGGCATTGCGTCCTTCTCACATTCCCGTAATACAGAAATATTTCAGCACATATGACAATGAATGGTGTGGTTGGCTTTTTGGCTATCAAATTCGAGCCTTGAATGTCGCTTCGCTTATTGAAAATAAGCAGGTGGGCATCATGTGTGTATACCAAAGAGTTGATAACTGGTTTTATTTTAATGAATTTGAAAACTTAGAAGAATGCATAGATTTTTTTCAAAAATTTCACCTTAAGCAAATTGAAGAAATGCAAGAATATCTTCCTGAAGAAATATTAAATGCTATCTTACATGAACCTATCCCACTATTTTAAATCTCTTTATTCTCTGAAAGTTCTGGCAAATATTACACCGGCATTTTCTGAAGATTGGTTAACGATTTTGATTCCTCTCTGAGTCGTTTCTTCCCTAAGTTCTTCGATGATTTGGGTAGCAAAGCGATCTTTAAAGACTCCGCCCCATAAATGTAATTCGCAATTTGTTAATTGAGAAATCCTCAAAGCCGTAGATACGAGCTGGCGCAATTCGTTTGCAGCACGAGAGATGATACCCATCGCTACAGGGTCTTTTTCTACAGCAGCTTTTTCAAAAACCAAAGAAGAAGCACTGGCAATTGTTGCGGGTGATATTTCTCGGGAGGTAATAAGAGGGAGAAGACTTTTTATCTCGTCAACTTCGAAAAAAGTTTTCAGCGCAGACGTTAAACTTGTTGGCTGTCCAGACCCAAACTCTTCTTCTATAGCCGCTTTAATTGCTTGAAGCCCGATCTGATATCCACTCCCTTCATCTCCTAAAATTGGACCAAGTCCTCCTACGCGATGACGATTTCCGTCTTTTTCAGCAAAACAAATGGACCCAGTTCCTGAAATTAGAACTATGCCATTCCCTTTGAGAAGGCGCAACGCAATTTCAGCATCTGTTAGAACTTGAAGATTCTCCTTGGAAACCCCCAAGTCTTCGAAAAGGGATATTACAGTAGCTTGGTTTTCCGGGAGTCCGACGCCTGCCATACCTGCAATAACTCTGGAAGTCGGCAAAATCTCTTGAACATCTATCTGCTCCGCACCAACTTTAAGACCGCTGAAAAGTTCTTGCAAAGCAGTTTTTACTCCTTCTTTTTTGACCACATTGATGTTGGAGGTACCAGATTTTACTGATTCAAAGACTTTCTCATTTTTGATAAGAGGAACAATACGGCCCCGAGCATCGATAACTTGGAGCAACGTCTTTGATCCGCCTCCGTCGATACAAAAAGTGTATGGCGCATTTTCTGTTGCAAATTCTTCGAACGGTAAATAACCAGCAGATAATGTATGAAACTCTGAGGAAAGAATCTGTTTTGATTCAATAGGCAATGCTGGCGAAGTCATTTCTAATAGGATTGTCGTCATCTAACTCTCCGTTGTTAAAAGAGTTTGATGATACTAACAACTTTTTAAGTGTTTGTCAATCTCATTAAAGAAATGCTGCCCATCTTGATTCAACGTGAATTTTGAGTAAAGAGGTGAGGATCTTTTTGTTAAAAAGGAGGAGACTGTCATCTCCTCCTTATATGTTTAGCGAACGTATTCTTTAAGAACCTTTTACAAGGTACCATACATGACCATTTACTTGGACGGGTACATCAAGTGTTGAAGCGGCTTTTGTAACTCCAATTTGAACGGAATGTTCATACCAGTTATTTCCGCACATGACGCCTGTATTTGATAAATGAGGATACCAACGCAAAATGTCGTTGTAGATCACATCTTCGTCGTTTGCTCCTAGATTAATTAAATCTGCTTGGACATTCAACGCTTCTGCAGCATCACGAGAAGACATCCGGATTGGAGTAATCAATTCAGCTGTGTTTTCTTGTATAACATTAGATAAGAAACGTCTAAAAAGCTGTTTTTGAGAACGATCACAACTTTGCCACATATTTACTGAATAGATTTGCGTTAGAGAAGGCAGATTGTTTGCTTGTTGTGCGAGATATCTTGCGACGCCTCCGTCTTGAGATCCTACATCGATAACTACTGCAGCGTTGTGTGTGCTGACTAAGCTGTAATAAATATATCCATCCTGAACAAAGTAAGGTGTCTGAGGCAAGTTGTGGATAGAAGCGTAAGGCTGGGGGATATCTGCATATGAAGATGCGCTTGCTAAAATTGCTCCGCTTATGAATATTTTTTCAAAAATTTTTTTCATAATGAGTCCTTTTTTTTGTGGAGTGAAATTCACTCAATAAAAAGGTACTCATTGTAAAATATTAATATCAAGTCTTTTAGAGCAGAAAGGTTTTGTCGCCGCAGCATTTTCGCGGGGCTCTTTAAATCAGGCGAAACAAAAAGCTTCCCCGCAGGGGGGTGTTTTGTAGGCAATTGGACGTAATCAGAACTTTTGATTGGAAAAAACTTCATGAATGCATTAGCATTTTCATTCAGGTTGAGAAAAATTAGATAATCGAAACAATCGAGGGAATATGAAAAGTTTTGTGGTTGGTTTTTTCTGTTTTGTCACCTTGTTCATCAGCAGTCCCTATGCTATTGAGACACCCGCACTAGAAACAAAGAGATTAATCTTGCGTAAACTTACAATCGAAGATGCACAGGATTTATTTGCAATTACATCTGATAAAGAAGTCGTAAAATTGACTGCGATCAATTTACAGAGCACATTGGAAGAAGCTGAAAGATACATAGAAAGCTCTCTGAATCAACATACAACGCTTCCATGGATTGTCCTAGAAAAAACTACAAACGTAATCGTTGGGTTGTGTACTTTTTTTGATTTGTCTATCGGACAAAAACGTGGAGAAATTAGCTTTGTTTTTGCTCGTAGCGCCTGGAATAAGGGATATGCAACAGAAACTGCCCAAGAATTAATTAGATTCGGGTTTGAAACTTTGAAACTTGTGAGAATTCAAGGATCTTGCCATCCTGACAACAATCAGAGTTCCAGAGTCCTAGAAAAATGTGGTATGCAATATGAAGGATTATTGCGCAGTTACAAAATTCAACAAGGTAAGCCCTCGGATAGAAAAATGTACGCTATCATACAAAGAGATCTTTAAAAAAAATAAAAGCGAGGTTTTTTGCTGCATCAGCCAGAGGTTATTGTTGAGGCTACTCGAGAAGTCTTGAGTGTGTATGAGTGAATTTTAGTGCTTGTAAGATATATTGACCGCTTCTTTATGTGCATTTCTGAAAAATTTGGCAATTTCTTTTTTAGTTGCTTTACCTTGAGCGGTTTTAAGAATGAGTTCTTCATAATCTGCTTCAGCGATAGTAAATGCTACATCATTTGAAGCAAGAAAGGTGATGCTGATCATTCCGGCTGTTCTTTTGTTTCCATCAACAAAGGCGTGATTTTGTGTGATGTGAAAAAGATATGCAGCAGCTTTGTCGAAAATTGTTCTATATAAATGACGTCTGTTAAATGACGCTTTAGGTGTTTCTAAAGCTGACTGTAAAAGCCCTAAATTAAGAACGCCTTTTAGACCTCCATAATCGGTAATGAGTCGATCATGCATTTCTAACGCGTTTTCCAAGGAAATATAGTGGATCATAGATCTGCTAGACGTTGCATGAGATTTTTATATTTTTTATTCAGTTTTTCAAAGCTTTCTTTTACTACATCTTTTTTGTTGTTTTCGATGGATTGGATGACGAGCCCTCCGTTAGGGTTGATTGAGACTTGGAAAAGAGCATCCTCGGCGATCCCTGCAGCTTCAAGCAAAGCCTTATCGACGACAATTGCACGGCTATTTCCGTGCTTGATTAGGCGTTTTATCATATGTTTTCCTATTGGCTTCGTAGTTACAATGGTAGCACAAGATGTGTTTTTTATGCGTATTTTACATGTTATTTGTCGCATTTATTTGAAGGTTAATAGTTTAGGTTTTTATGCTGAAGGTGACGAAGGGATCGGACTCCTTTCTAGTATACGGCAAGCCGTCCCGTCCTGAAAGCCGGTTCGCGACAAGTATGTCGCTTCATCGTCAAAAAAAAAGAAGACCCGTTAGGGGGTCTTCTTTTTGTTTTGCAGGCAATCGGACGTAATCAGAACTTTTGATTGGAAGGGGCTTGAGGGAAAGCTCGGGTTTTCCGGAATTTTCTTTAGAAAAATTAAATAGTTGGCATAGGATTACGGTCTAAATTTGATAGTGGCATTTAAGGAGTGACTCATGCCGACAATTTCAGAGTTTTTTGGTATTCTAATTCTGATGTATTATAGTGATCATGCTCCGCCTCATTTTCATGCAAGATATGGAGATGATGAGGTATTAATACAGATTGCGCCGCTTGGGATTTTAAAGGGAAAGTTAATGCCGCGAGCTTTGAGTCTAGTAATGGAATGGGCGCAGATGAATCAAGGGCTCTTACTGAAGGAGTGGGATAATGCTGCTAATCACAAAAAGCTACAAAAAATACCGCCTCTCCAATAAATATGGAGATATGGATTTCAAAAGAACAAAAATTGTCGCTTGCAAAGCGCTTCCAAATTATTGTGTGTGGATACGTTTTGATGACGGCTTAGAAGGTGAAGTTGACTTAAGTGATCTTGTCGGCAAAGGTGTCTTTGAGGCATGGGAATCGATCGAGTTTTTCAATCGGGTATATGTTGACCCTAAGACAGATACTTTGGCTTGGGGAGAAGAGATTGATTTGGACCCTTATGTTTTGAGAGATAAGCTTTCTGAAAATTAGCAAAAAACTGTGCCGTGTTTTTATGAAGGGGTAGCAGATATACTCAATTTGAGTCTAGAAATGGGATTGGTCCCACATCAGAGTCAATCATGGACGTGAAACTTTTTATGTTTTTAGTAAACTTGTTACGATTTTTATAAAAGCATCCTTGTGAAAGCAGCAGTAGTCTGCATAAGGACTATCTACTTCGTTTTCAGTGAGCTTGCGTTGAATGACAGTAGCACCAGCTGCATGAGCAGACGCAACTCCATTAGGATCATCTTCAATAGCAATGCATTTTTTAGGTTCGATGGGTTTTTCTAGGATGATTTGCATTTTTTCAAAACCACGGAGATATGGAGTGGGTTCAGGCTTTCTACCTTCGTAATCTTCTTTAAAAAGAATAAATTGCATAAAAGATGTGATTTTTTTTTCGTCCAGTACAGGCTTGGCTGAGTCTCTGCGAGCATTTGTTATAATAGCTTGTGGTATGCCTAACTTTTCTATTAGTTCAAAGAGTTCGGTAACCCCTGGACGAATTGCTAGGTTGGTTATATGTTTCTGAAATTCAAAATCAACTGCTTCAAGATATTCTTTTTCGGGGACATCTAAACCCAGTTCGTTTTTCATCCATGCCCAATTCTGGTTGCCATTATTTTCGTAGATTTTTTTTCTGAATACTTCACTTAATTCAATTCCATGTTGAGCTAGAACTGTTTGGTGTTTTTTCCAGTGTGCATCAGCAGTTGCAAGAATAGTATTGTCATAATCCCAGAAAACAGCTTGAATTGTACTCATATATAAAACCTTAAGACGTATGGATTTGTTTTTTGAAGGCGCTATTGTACTATATTTGTTTTTTTTATTGATAACAAAATAAAGAGGATGAAGGAAAAGATTGAAAGAGTTACAGACTGAAGAGTAAGGGGATCGGACTCCTTTCTGGCGGGCGAAAAAATATCGCTTATGGCGATATTTTTTTGTCTCGTCCCGAAAGCCGGTTCGCGACAAGCATGTCGCTTCACTTCGAGTTCCGAACGGAAGCCAAACTATTGGCTTCCTTCATCGGCAAAAAAAAACTTCTCCCCATTGGGGAGAAGTTTTACTTTGCAGGCAATCGGACGTAATCAGAACTTTTGATTGGAAAAAACTTCATGGATGCATTAGAATTTTCATTCAGCTTGAGAAAAATTAGATAATCGAAACAATCGAGGGAATATGAAAAGTTTTGTGGTTGGTTTTTTCTGTTTTGTCACCTTGTTCATCAGCAGTCCCTATGCTATTGAGACACCCGCACTAGAAACAAAGAGATTAATCTTGCGTAAACTTACAATCGAAGATGCACAGGATTTATTTGCAATTACATCTGATAAAGAAGTCGTAAAATTGACTGCGATCAATTTACAGAGCACATTGGAAGAAGCTGAAAGATACATAGAAAGCTCTCTGAATCAACATACAACGCTTCCATGGATTGTCCTAGAAAAAACTACAAACGTAATCGTTGGGTTGTGTACTTTTTTTGATTTGTCTATCGGACAAAAACGTGGAGAAATTAGCTTTGTTTTTGCTCGTAGCGCCTGGAATAAGGGATATGCAACAGAAACTGCCCAAGAATTAATTAGATTCGGGTTTGAAACTTTGAAACTTGTGAGAATTCAAGGATCTTGCCATCCTGACAACAATCAGAGTTCCAGAGTCATGGAAAAATGTGGTATGCAATACGAGGGATTATTGCGCAGTTACAAAATCCAACAAGGTAAGCCCTCAGATAGAAAAATGTACGCTATCACACAAAGAGATCTTTAAAAAAAATAAAAGACCGGAGCTTAATTATCACTGGCAAGTTTGATTTTTTTGAGACATGAACTTTCTTGCTGTAAGAATAATGAGTTTAAATTAGGGTTTAGCAATAGCGTAAAGGACATAACGTTCTTCACTTATTCTGCCCTTACCTGCATATGATAAAGCTTCTTCCTTTAGTTTTTCTAAATCGTCAGGTGAAAGTTGCTCTAATCGGGCTCTAACACCATGAGTCCAAAGCGAGTTCCACCAATCTTCTGCATTTTCATGCCAGAATATTTTCGACTCTTCGTGAATTTCGATTTGGGTAAAGCCGGCGTTAGCAAGCACTTTACGTAAAGCAGCGGCATCATCTAATGCGGTTATGGTGAGTGTTAAGATAACGCCACAGTTTTTTATTTTTTCGAAAATCCATGCATTGAGAGAATCTTTTTTGCCAAAAGTGGATGCTGTAAAACGGCCATGAGGTTTTAGCACTCGTTTGCATTCAGATAAGGCTTGGGCAATATTGGGAAAGAAAAATAAAGCAAAAGCACAAAATACCAGATCAAAAGAGTAATCAGGAAATAGGAGGTGTTCTGCATCCATTTGGTGAAGTTCAATCCAAGGGGAAGTGGCTTTTCTTGTAGTTTCCTCGATCATCCTAGGACTCAGGTCAATTCCTATGGCAGTCCCTTTAGGCCCAACGAGCTTTGCTGCAGGGAACAAAACAGCCCCTCTTCCTGTGGCAACATCTAATATCTTATCACCAATGGAAGGGGAGCCGAGTAATACTAATCTCTCTCCAAAATAGTTAAAAAAGGGGTAATTTTTTCCTCCATAATCGGGAGAAACTTTGTCATAAATATTTTTAACCCAAGTTTTATGATCTGTCATCGATTCTTTGCGTTATCAAACTTTTATGAGAGTATAGTGGACATACTCAATTTGAGTCTAGGGGTGGTTGTTCAGAATAATTGCCTGGGGATAGAGGAGTGTGTTCAGAGCTTTTGACTGGGAAAAACTACGAACGCATCTCCAAAGCTTTATGGGACTCAAAAATTTAGAGCTAGTAGAGCAGGTTAATTTCCAACGCCGTGGAAGTATTTGAAATAAGCTTCTACTAAAAAAACACCCCCAAAACAGATGAAAAGCAGACCATATATGTAAGCGTTGGGGTCTTTTTTGCGCTTTCTATTATAAATAATGAGTCCTGCAGCATAAAAAGCAGCTAAAGCAAAAGAAAACTTAATCGGCAAGAGAAGTGGCCACCTAGAGAGTTGTAGACATATTAGAATAACTGCGCAGGACAAGGTGCGTGGTATGCGGGTTTTCCAATATTTACAAAGTAACCATATAATCCCAATCCCGATGATAAGGGCTCCGAATTGATCTTCATTCATTGAATACCTCTGATGGGTGGTAAGTTTATTGGAGGAGTATCGAAATTCGGTTGGGCTGTAGATCGAGGAGCTGGTAAATTTGCGGGTGGTACTCCTGGAAGGATTTTTCCTTCTTCTTGCAATCCTCTGATATATTCACTAGCAGCATCTTTAAGGGCTTGAACGGCTTTATATCCTTCAAAAATTGATACAGGAGGAATTTCTATAGTAGCTCCTGCTCCGCAGGCATGTCCAAAGAATTCTATTAAAGATTGAGTGGCGTTGTCATAATGTTCTTGTGCAGCCGCATTGACTTCAGAAGTGCTACAAAGAAGATACAAACCATTGTTATCAACAGCAAAGCTTGGAATTTCGACAATGGAATCAGAGGTACATGTAAAAACGCCTTGGCGTGTGATCGCAATTCTAGACGGATTTAGATAAACACGATTTTGCGTCCAATGTTCTATTGTATTTGGTTGTTCGACTAATATTTTTATAACAGTGTGTGCGATTCGGTTAGTTGTTGTATGTTCATTTTCTTTTGCATAGGAGATGTTGCAGCTAAAACAGTACGCAACGGATAAACACAGCATTTTAAAACGCAAGATTCACCTCCAGAAAAAAATTTAATGACCAGAGTGTTAAATTGAGATTTTTTATGCAACTGATTTTTGTATGTCGGATATCTGAAGAGAGATCACCTTAAATCAGAACTTCTAATTGGAAAAAATTTCATGAACGCATTAAAATCTTGACTTAGCATCCTCATAAAATTTTCGGAGATATGCCTTATGGATCAATCTAACGATTCGCTTTCTATAACCACTGACCTGTCCTTTGAATCCTTAAAAAAACTCAACCAGTATGGTGTGGAGTACTGGAGCGCTCGAAATCTACAACCTTGCTTGGGATATTCCAACTGGCGCGACTTCAAAAATGCAATTAAAAAAGCTATAAAGTCTTGTGAGCAATCTGGTAATGACCCGCAAAACCATTTTGCGGACGCGCGCAAAATGGTCAGCATTGGGAGCAAAACAGACAGAAACTTGGAGGACTATCATCTTTCGCGCTTTGCCTGCTATCTTATTGCCCAAAATGGAGATCCTAGGAAACCTGAAATTGCGCACGCACAAAAATATTTCGCAATTCAGGCCAGACGGCAAGAAATTTCAGATCAAATGGCCGCAGATATGCAACGACTGGAAACACGGGAACAGGCAAAAGTCGAATTCAAGGCTTTGTCTGGTGCGGCTCGCGAAGCAGGCGTTCAAAATTCGATGTTTGGCATTTTCCACGATGCAGGCTACAAAGGACTTTATGGTGGTTTAGGAACAGATGCGATTAAAGCAAGGAAAGGGATTGCTCCTAAAGAGCAACTCATGGATCGAATGAACACAACTGAACTTGCCGCTAATCTTTTTCGGATGACTCAAACAAAGGAAAAGCTGAAGAAGAAAAAGATCTTCAACCAAAGAGATGCTATTGATGCGCATGAGGAAGTTGGTAAAGAAGTGCGAGCTGCAATTTCTAGAATCGATGGGACCCTTCCTGAAAATATCCCCCCTGCAGAGTCCATTAAAATGGTTCAGAAGCGACTAAAGGCTGCGCCCACTCGTCTAACCCTTGATCCTAAAGACTCATTAGGCATCGCTAATCATTTGGATTCAACGGAAGGGCAACAAGATCCATAACTGTTTATTAAATCCGGTCATTGGCGTTTCTATGAGTTCGCCTCAAATAAAGAGCCTTGCCTATTCGCAAGCCGATTCCAATTCCCATAACAAGGATACTAATTAGAAGCAAAGAATTATTCATTGAAAACTTTCCTTTTTTGTTCACTCTCTTTAAATGCTATACTGATTCCGAAAAATGAATACAGATTTTTTTAAAGAAAATTATGAGGCTTCATTTAATTCATCTTGGCGGTTTTTTTTGTAGATAACTATGAAAATATACATTCTTTGAGATGAAACTTCCTTAATGTCGATTACTTCTATGTCATTTCTGTCAGCTAAAAAATCATTAATTTCTCGTTCAACTTCTTTGGTTGATTCGCCCTTCAATATTTTTACTCTCATATAAGTTCCACTTAATAATTGTATTGATTCATTTCTATTTATTAATTTTACTGCATCATCCAAACGGTGATTCTAAAATAGTCGAAGTTGAGGTAGGCTTCTGGCGAGATCCTTTCCAAACCCATCCATGTATTTTTTCGAGGAGGGCAATTCTTTCAGGCGGAAGTCGTTTTTCCTTAAAGCTGTATCTTTGTCCTGAAACCCAAGTACCTAATTCAAATCCTTCCATAACATGCCTCGCAGGGACATCTCCATGCCCATTGATTTTTACGAATTTCATCAAAGCTTCATAGCCTTCATTCCAAGATTCCTCAATCTGGTTATCCCATGACCATTCAGCTAAAGACTCCAATAGATTAATTTTTTCTTGGGAAAGTTTTTTACCATAGGATTGTTTAATGTATGAATATTTTTGGGTGCGCATCCAGACTCCTAGTTTAAAACTACCTTCTACATGTTTAGCTGGGACGGAGGCATGCCCTTCTCTTTGCACATACCCTTTCAAAATATTAAAGCCTTCATACCAGCGATCAGCTTTCACATCCCAAGACCACTGAGGTAGAGCTCTAAAAAAATCGATTTTCCACTGAGGAAGGTTTTTTTTGTTATACAGAGATTTCCATATTCCAATCCATCGCCCAAGTTCAAATCCATCTTCAATATGTGAGTGCTTGACTCGGCTATGACCCTCTCTATCAATAAATTTTAGCAAAAAATGCTTGCCCCACTCCCAGCGTCCTTCATCCCCATTCCAAAACCACCAAGGGGATGATTCAAATTTTTCGATATTTTCTTTGGTAAGCTTATTCTTTGAGTTTGGATTTTGATAAGCTAATCGTTTTTGAGAAACCCATCTGCCCAAATTGAAACCATTTTCAATATGTCCCGTAGGTACAAGAGCATGTCCCTCTCGCTTGACAAATGAATCAAGTGCTTCAAATCCTTGATTATTCCTATCATCAAAAACCCGCCAGGACCAACCTGGCAATTTCGATAATCTTTCAACTTTGTCCTTTGAAAGAGATTCTTCAAGGTACGCCTGGCGTTGCCCCTTAACCCAGGTAGCTACGCTAAATCCCTCTAATTTATCAGGTTCAAAATATTTCAGCCGGCTTTCATAAAAAACCGTTTAAAGCACTGAGCGAGCCATTTGTTCTGCGGGGATTAATTACATGCTCGCATTGTGGATGCTTGATTACCCCTGAAATCAAGAAGAAACGATATGTCTACTATAGCTGCACAAATGCAAAGGGGAGTTGCAAGCGTATCTATGTAAGGGAAGAGCCTCTAGTCAATACTTTATCGACGTATTTTGATCAAATCGCCTTGAGTCAAGAGCAAATTAATGGGGTAACAGGCTACCTAAAAGAGATTCACGATTCTGAGAGCAGGTTTCATAAAGAGTGTATGGATCATCTTAGAAGGGAACAGGAGAAGATTCAAAATCGGATGAGTCAAATGTATGATGATAAGCTTGATGGGTTAATCGATGAAACGATGTACCTGGATAAAGTCCGTACTTATAAGGCGCATCAAGCAGAGATTTTAGAAGGGATGGGACGTCATCACGATGCAGATGAGAATTTTTACGTAACAGCTAATCTGGTCATGCATCTTGCTGCACGCTCTAGAGAAATTTTTCAGAGTTCTGAAGTGGCTGAAAAACGCCAAATCTTAAATTTGGTATTTCAGAACTTAAAAATGGACGATAAGAAAAGCCTCATTCTCGAGGTAAAAGAGCCGTTTTCTACCCTAATGGGGATCAAAAACGGCACTATTCGTCCGATTGATTGCCGATGATTGTGTCTCCGGGTTCCCCCGCCGGTTCGCCGCGAGTACGCGGCTTCAC